>OY970230.1:0-1088247 GCA_963714095.1 Candidatus Gottesmanbacteria bacterium | reverse complement strand
CGTTTATTTCCGATCAGGGAATAGCACGATACGGAAATACGGATCAAAGCGTTAAGGAAATGACCAGAATAGCTAAAGCAGGAGCAATATTTCGAGGCACCCAACAAAGAGGTATTTACGGCATTCCAAATTTTGATGACCGTTTATCTATGTTTGGCTGGAATGTCTGGCAAGTACGCTTGCCATCCGGCGAAGCATCGAATATTATAATTGCTCAGTTGGCTGTGAAGTAGATTTTAATTCCTATGAAAATAGTTGTAATTCCTTTTATCTTTTTTCTTCTCTGCCTTTTCCCTGTGACCTGGGTATATGCTGTCAGTGCAGGTCCGGTTGAGCCATATGACCTCACAGCCGTAGCAGGGGCAACCTCCGGAAGTATTCAAGTCACCTGGAAAGACACGGGCGGAAACGGGGATTATTATAATATTCTCTATGGAACGACACCTGATTCATCGGCATACGGCGTCGTACATATTACCCGTCTACCGGATCAAATAAATCAATTTACCATACAGGATCTCTCCACAGGGCAAACATACTTTATAAAATTATTCGGTGTTCAGAATGGCGGGGCAATGGTTGAATCCGGCCCGGTTGTTGCACAGGCAGCCATAACGAATACAACCGCAAATGCCCCAACATATTATTCTGCAAGTAAAAATTTTGAAATGCCCTATTTGTTTGCTCTTGCCTACGGAAAAACTCCCCATACCATTGACGTAAATTGGTTTGATAACGATTCAGCAAATCAATATGACATTGTCTACGGTACATCCCCGGCGCTCTATCAATATGGTGTATTGAATATGCCGCATCAGGAAAATCTGAGCAACACCTTTACGATCGGAGCGCTGGTGCCGGGAACAACGTACTATGTGGCGTTGGTTGCCAAAAAAGACGGCGTTCTTGTTTCCTGGTCAGGACCCCTTGCTATCACTGTTCAATAACCCTCAACCGATTGGCTGTCCGGTTTGATATACTAACCGCGTGAGAATTTTCGTATTCTTTTTTCTAGGCTTGGTGATGGGAGTGAGTACGCTTCTGATTTTTGCCGCAGTGAGCGCTCGGACGAACGTTCGGGCAGAGTCTGTCGATCATCCCGCCCTCACACCCACACGAACGCCCATGCCGTCGCCTTCGGCGACTCCGACCGCAGAAGCGACCGCGACCCCAACACCGACGATATATCCGACCGCTACCGCGACACCAACACCTTCACCGATCCCGGAAACGATCCCAACCGCAAGTTCTCAACAGATAAACGGGTTTATAGACAAATATTCCGGCCAATACGGCGTTGACCCGAATGCTCTGAGGCACACGGCATTGTGTGAATCCGGATTTAACCCAGACGCGACAAACGGCCCCTACGCAGGCCTATTCCAGTTTGATACGCGTACCTGGCAAATATATCGAAATCTCATGGGAAAAGACCCGAGCAGTGCTTTGAGATGGAATGCAGAAGACGCGGCGCAGACCGCCGCCTACGTGTATTCAATCGGCGCAAGCAGTATCTGGCCGAATTGCCGAGTGCATTGAACGCGCCTTACTTCATTTGCTTATAGTCACCGTTTTCTACCCACACACCGCCCGGGACAAGAAGGCGCGATAACGACCCAAGCAATTCATCTTTAAATTGTTGTTCAGAAAGATGATGTTTTTCAAGAGCCGCTATAAAATCTCCCGAAGGCGGATCGGTACTTGTCAGCAATCCCGCGTGAACAACATGGAATGAACCAGTCGGAAGTCCTATATTCTCCAGACTATCCGTGTGGACCGCTGCAACTAAATCTGCGCGTATATGGGTATATACCTTTGCATCCTGTTTATCCGCCGCATGAAGATCTATGCCGGTCACATGCGCGCCTAAATTCGATGCGAGCAAACAAAAAAACGGAGGCCAACCATCCGGATTCAAATACCGTGGGGTGAGCCGGGAACCACAACCCAGATCCAGTATAGATAAACCCGCAAGTCTGCTCCAGTCATTGCCGAAACCGAGTTGACGCGTAACATTTTGAATATTCATGCCAGCGCGCAATAAATCAGTGTCAACAGTTGGCATAGACCGTACGAACTCGTCTATGTTTCGTGCTGAAGATACAGCATCTATTTCTCTTCGTATCATAGGGGGCTATTATATCAAAAATATCCTATAACACAAAATGGGGGTCGTGCATAGATTCAAGCAACTTGCCATCTTCCTCACATTGTGAAACACTGAAAATAGGGGAGGAAACACATATGATATCTTCAGCGGTTCTTGCAAAACTCTTAGGTTTCATTCTTATTATCGTGACATCAGCACTCCTCGTTAACAGGAAAAACTTCAGCTCTGTTCTCCGGCAGTATGAGCACACGATGCCCATCTTGTTTAAGGGCGTCGTAAACGTCCTTTTGGGTATTGTGCTTCTGCTGTTTCACAACAGCTGGACGACAAGTTTGGATATCGCCACGTCTCTCTTTTGCTGGTTGATTCTGGTGCTCGGAGTGGTCAACCTGTTTTGTGCGGACCGCATGACCGGCGTCGTTGCCAAGATCAGAAAAAATAAAAATCTCGGGACAACTGCATTGGTCGTATTTTTCATTATCGGCGTCTGTTTCGTATACGCCGGGTTCACCCAATAATTCGGAAAGACACTTCAGCGGTGGATTTTTTCAAAAACGATGATCCCGTCCGTGTTAACCACTAACTGATACGCAGGATTTTTTGACAGCGCCAGAAGATTTTTTGTGACAGTTGTCCATTCCACTAATACGGGCGGCAGCTTCGTGTCCCACATAACAATATCCGGTTCATTGAGATAGTTCGGCCACGGGGTCAACTGTCCGAATGGTTTATGGATGTGCGGTGCAATGAGGTACTGCGCGCCGACCGTTGCATTGGCCGGAATGAGCCGGATAACATCGTTTAACAATTGTATATTTTCCTGCGGCGGGGGAATAATGTTCCCCTGAGGAAAAAATGCAAACGTCGAGCACCCATAGAGGACATTGGAAAATAACGCCACGTAGAAAAGAAACGTGCCCAAAAAAGCAGTGTTACCGAGCAGCGTGCCCCGTGATTTACCGCGTACGAAATGCAGCGCTTCAAGTGATGCGATGACGGTTGCTCCCCAAACCGCCGCCGAATAATGGGTACCGTTTAACGCCACAATTCCGGAACTCAGAAGTTTTTCCAGAATCGACGGCAGAACTATAAGAAGACTCGGAGGGTACACGAAGGGGAGAAAAGCGAATGCGCCAAAAATACAGAGGAATGTCTCGATTTTATACGACGGTGTGACAAGGGTAGTAACAAACTGCCGCGGGTTAAGGAAGGCAAATTTGAGGATGCCCGCAAGGCCCGTCCCGTACTCCTGATTATATTGGCCCCAATACACAAATCCTGCTTTGGGACTGAAGTAGGGGAAGATTATGTGAAAACAGAGGATGTACCACAGAAATCCCATGGCAACCGTCACTGCTCCTAAAAATTTTTCTTTTTTAAACAGCAGTACATACATTCCCCAAAAAATCATGATGAATGATATTTCTTCCTTCACAAAGAGACACAAAACGACAAACAGAAAATACAGGTATGTATTTCGACGGCAATACCAGTAATACAGCCAAAAAAAGAGAGGCGGAAAAAACATAATGGGATGAAATCCGTAGGCAAACCCTACCTGCAGTCCGCCGAACGCAAGATACGCATACGAGATCGCGAGGGCTGCGTACTTGGACTTCCACAGATAATGGGCAGTCATATACAGGGGCAACGCACCGCTTAAAACCGCAAGTGCCTGCACTGCCACCAGCACCCCGGCGTCTTTTATAACCCAATAGATCGGGACGATAAAAAACAAAATCGGCTCAAAATGCTGCTGCCAGATAGGTGTTGTGGGCATGTCCCAGATATACGGCAGCTTAAACTGGGAAAGCTGCCAGAGGGATAAATGATACTGGGATAGATCAACGGATTCAAAAATATAGTGCGTATAGCAGTACATCGTAATGATGAACATTGCACATCCGTACAGAATAACCGCTGCCCCAAGGATGATAGGAATCAGCTTTTTGGTGTGCGGGGTCAGCGTATGCCGGATACGGCTGGCGCACAAACCAGCAGCGATTGCAGAGATGATAATAAGAAGATAATTAAATACCGCACTGCGGAACAGAAGCAGGTGTGAATTGATGGCGGCAAGAAGATAGAGCCACGGGAAAAACACAAAAACCAGACATACCGCTACTGCTGCGCTACGCCAGAAAATGAAACGTGTCCGTGTATTCATCGGATTTGAGTATTAGCATATCACGTTATCTTGTATGATGGTCATTGCGCAACCGCGCGTTATGCTCCTTTTTTGTCCGATCCGTTCGATACAAAAATACCGGTGACGTGTACATTTTTGTTCTATATAAAAGATATGCAGAAAGTGTCCGAATGGTTCCTAATAAAAATGTTGTTCCCTTCAGAAAGTGAATCGATGACGCTTCAGAAAAGTACCGTATAGGAATGGATATTTCGCCTATGTGATACCCGTAGGCTATGGCGGAAATCATAAACTCCTGGTCAAATACGAAATCGTCTGAAAAATTTTCTATGGGAAGAGTTTTTAAAACAGATTTGCTATACGCACGCAGTCCGCTGAAGTGTTCGGAAAAGTTAACGCCTAAAATACCATTCTCGAGGATACAAAACAAACGGTTCAGAAAATATTTGGTTCGTGGCATTCCCCCTGCAAGAGCTTTCGCCCGGCTGCTGACTCTACTGCCGAACATCACATCTGCACGTTTCTGAACAATCGGCCGAATAAGTTCTCCTATCAGACTGCTGTCATACTGGTAATCCGGATGGAGCATAACAACAATGTCGGCATTATGTTCCAATGCTTTTTTGTAACACGTTTTTTGGTTACCGCCATACCCCCGGTTCCGACGGTGTTTATAGACCGTTAAGCCTAATTTTTTTGCTTCATCAACAGTATAATCCCTGCTCTTATCATCAACGAGAATGATTTCACTCACCAGCCCTTTGGGAATATCGTCAACAGTCCGCTTTAATGTCCGCTGTGCATTATATGCCGGCATCACAACAATTATTTTAGTCATGTGTATGCATACAAAAATATATGTAATTCGGATGTAATTGTACCACATAGCTTCTACCGCAAAACTATTGCCTGCGTTCAAATAGGACCAGAAACCATAAAATCTGATATACTTATACGTGTACAGTGAAATTATTACCAGAAAGGTCCCATGAACGACAATGATGCAATTGAGGTAACCGGCCGGACTATGACGAAGCCAAAACTCGCCCCGATCGTAGTGGATCTTATCAATACCTACTCTGAGGGAGTAGTTATGGGAAAAAGCGGCGTGGGGTACAACGTAAGCCGCACCGTTTCCGCTCTTGCCGTTGTCTTTGAAAAAATACGGAATGCCGTAGAATTCCGCGCCGAACATCTTATCCGCCGGGCGGCAATTGAACGGATTCTCAAGCGGCGTATTCTGTTAAACGGAGCCGCAGGATCAATTGCCGAAAATCTGGTGACTGAACTTTTATGGGCAAAGTATATTGACAGTTCGTTCATAGATGAAGACAAAATTACTGAAATCACCCTGATTATTGACAAATACCTGACGATCAAACAGGCAATCTCAGCCGGTCACGCCGCAGTCCCCTGGGACTACGTCTTGGGCATCGCATCAAGCGAAATAGAAGAATCTATTGTCCCGGCCAGAAAGCGGCAGGCGCTGCTGTACTTTTTCTACCAGGCAAACCGCCCGAAGATATCACTTACGGGTGTTTCCGAACAGGAGACAAATCTTATTACGCTCGTCGCTTCGGAGCGTGCATATATGCAGTCAGATGATGCCCTTATCGCCTATCACCTCACAACACTCCTGTTGCCGGACTGGCTAAACAACACGAAGGAAGCCGGGCCATCAACCGTTACACAATTCTTAAGTGCAACACGGTCGATCCGCGCGACGCTGACACATCCCTTAACTGCTCCGGTATTCCGCTATTTACGGCGGCAGGTGCCCCCGTTTCTCTTACTGAAAGATTTTTTTATCGAAACCGGCCCGGAAGTACGAAGTTATATCGACGACCCGAAAAAGCTTGACGAAAAACTGACGCAGATTGCCATTAACCGCTATAACGAAACGGGGCGAAAAGTGCGTCGTGCCATGGTGCGCAGTTTTATCTATATATTCCTCACCAAAATGGTCTTCGCATTTGCCCTGGAAGCACCGTATGACATCTATATCATGAAAAAATTGGCTCCCATTCCTCTTATCATCAATACACTATTTCCTCCTCTCATGCTCTTTCTGGTCGCGGGGCTCTTTAGTGTGCCAGGCGCAGATAATACACGGAGGCTCATCGACCGCATCCATAAACTCCTGTATAATTTTGACGCGGTTGCGAAGGAAAAAGATACGTTTATCGAACGGCAAAAGGACAACCGGCCGATTCTCACCGTTGCGTTTTCATTCTTCTACTTTGCTACATTTGCCATTACATTCGGACTCATTAACATCGCGCTTTCTGCATTGCAATTCAGTATTCCGAGTAAGATTATTTTCGTATTCTTCGTGGCGCTTGTTTCGTTCTTTGCCTACCGGATCCGCCATTCGGCAAAGGAATATGAAATGATCGAGCGACAGGGATTCCTGGAACCGTTTATGGACTTCTTCCTTATGCCGGTATTGCAGGCTGGGCAGTTTTTATCCAAGGAAATAGCACGCCTCAACATATTCATTTTTATTTTTGACTTCGTCCTCGAAGCGCCGCTGAAGATAATCTTCGAGGTAGTGGAAGAGTGGATCCGCTTCATCCGCACGAAAAAAGACGAAATTGTATAAATCGTCAGTTAATCCAACTGTATCAATCCTTCACGTGTTTTCCTAAACATTTGCTGCCAGGCTTCATGAGAGTCGACAAATGCCAGACCACCGTTTACGAGAAGCTTATCTATATCGCGGAACAATATATGTTGCATGTCAAATGTATTTTTCCGTTTATTCCAGGCGGTTTCCACCATGACGTCTGACGATATATACGGATTTATTGTATTGAGGCAGGTAATAAGATGAAATTTATTTTCAGCAATTTCCGGTATCTCTGTTAACCCAACCGAAAGGTCCGTTACATCATACTGTATGTGGGTATACATACCGGTGAGTTCCTTCGGCTGATCGCCGATATCGATTCCTGTAACATCAGCACCGAGTTGGGAAAGAATTGCAGGCCACCATGGATAAAATCCTTCACTCTTATATCCACAGCCGCCGCAGCAAATATCCAAAGCCGTAAAATTATTTGAAAAAACACCCCAGCCCTGTCCGAATGTCGAAACTATTTTTCCCAGGTAGGTTCGGAAATCCCGTACCGTATATTTATCAAGGTTCCATGGAATAATTTCTTCGATATCCTCTCCGGTAAGTTGCGAAAACGAAACGGTATCGAGTATTCGCAAAAAATCTGTTCGCTGTGATATCGGTGAAATGCCTATTTCCTGTATACTGGTCACCCGGAAATTATACCATAATAGGGCGTATAAATAAGCCAAAGCTCCGTTAAAGCCTGCCTATATCAACGGGGGTAGACTCTCTGATGGGAGGCAAATCACCGATAACTTCAGGAATTTGAAAAAACGCTTTGATGTCCGGCGGAAATTTTTTCGGATAATGCAGCCCCTGCGGATCCCACTGTGCCTCGGTACCAATAACAAAATATTGGATAGATGCAGCATTTCCGAAACCCGCCATATCTGCAACAGCACTCATCTCACATGTCGTCTCCATTGTGTTTGCGACATCATCAACCCCGATCACAACCGTGCTGTTTTTGAGCGTCTCCGCATGTTCTTTCGTCGCGCCGATAAACTTATGTTTCCCTTGAGCTTTCGTAATAACGGAATCACACGGACGAACGATTCCTGAGGTCGCCCTTCCTGCTACTTCTTTTTCATCCGTCCCGCCGATAAGCTGCACATACCGTAATTTTTCCCCAAAGACCTCTTTTAAATCATGAGATAACTCTTCAAATAATTCCTGTGTTTTGAGGGACGGCGGACTCATAAGCGTGACGTATTCCCCTGGGGCCAATGACTCGCAGATCGGTTCCAAATACGTAACAAGTTTATCATACAGACCCTTTCGCGCTGCTGCGGCCAATTCAGGATTTTCCTTAACGTGTGCATAAGCAACCCATACCGGGGTCTCTCCTTCTTTCCCGACATTGATAACCGGCAGGGTTACGGATACTCCTGCGATATCAACGTCCAAATGATTTTTACCATCCTTTGTACGGTAAAAATCATCCGGAGTGTAGACGTGCATTTCTGAAGAAAAATCTTTCGCATTGTCCGGTGTTTGGCCCAGTTTGTTAACATCAGGTCGATTCATAGTAATTCTTATAACGTTTTTGCGCGTTTGATGCAAGAGTGAATTTACGTATTTGCCGGCCGTGTTTGGTATAATACGTAAGCGTGCGCCTATAGCTTAACGGATAAAGCAGCAGTCTTCGGAACTGCTAATGGGGGTTCGATTCCTCCTAGGCGCGCCGGGCGCGTAGCTCAACTGGTAGAGCATCTCCCTCTTAAGGAGACGGTTGTGGGTCCGATTCCCGCCGCGCTCACACGTGTATCCTATGGATATTGAAACTTCAGAGCCACAATTTATCGAGGAAGAATGTCCCGAACTGACGGTCGGGGAGGGGGTCGGATGGACGGATAAAATCGTCAGCTCGTTTCCAGCATTTAAAAGCAGAAACTACCGGTTGTACTTCATGGGCCAGCTTATTTCGCTCGTCGGTACATGGCTGCAGATCGTTGCAGAAGGCTGGTTGGTCTGGACGCTCACGCATTCCGCATTTTTCGTAGGGCTGGACGCGGCTGCCGCTACTATTCCGTCTCTCTTTTTATCCCTTATCGGCGGCGTCATTGTGGACCGGTATCCCAAAAAAATAATTCTTATCTGTACACAGTCAGCCTCCATGGTCCTCGCATTTACCCTGGGCCTCCTTGCCGTCACCCATGTGGTAACAGTCTGGGAAATTATTGCCCTGGCATTCGGACTGGGCATCGTCAACGCCATCGATTCTCCTGCGCGTCAGGCATATGTAACGGAGCTTATCGACAATAAAAGTTCACTTGCCTCGGCGATTGCCTTAAATTCCGGAATGTTTAATGCCGCACGTGTTATCGGGCCCAGTATTGCCGGGCTTCTTATTGCCGCGGTGGGCACCGGCATGGCATTTATTTTAAACGGCCTCAGCTATATTGCCGTCATCATCGCGCTCTACTTTATTTCAACACCGCTTACAATCGTGCACCGCCACGCAAATCCGATTGCGGCAATCAAAGAAGGGCTACACTATGCATACAACCATACGGTTATCCGGACGCTCATTATCCTCTCGGGCGTCGTATCGATTTTTGGCTGGTCCTACTCGACCCTCATGCCGGTGATTGCAACCCAAACGTTTCACCTCTCAGCCGCGGGACTGGGGTATCTGTACGCCGCGGCAGGTCTCGGAGCACTCACCGGCACATTTTTGATCTCTGCCTATTCGCATAAAATCAACCCGATACGCATCATTTTGACCGGAACGCTCGTTTTCGCTCTTGCGCTTATTCTTTTTACGTTTGTCTCAAATATCCCTCTTGCACTTATTCTCCTGTTTGCCGTAGGAACCGGGATCGTCTCACAATTTGCCATGATCAACACCGTTATCCAGCACCAGGTTGATGACAGTATGCGGGGACGTGTGATGAGCCTTTATACCCTTGTATTTATGGGACTGAGCCCGCTGGGGAGTCTGGAGATAGGATTTGCTGCAGAACACCTGGGCAGCCAGATGGCAATGCGGATAAGTGCTGTCGTGGTCCTTCTGTTCGGCACGTATCTCTTTATCAACCAGCGGAAAATTACTTAAATAATAAAGTATGTGGCATATCTATATCGTCCGGTGCGCGGATTCGACACTCTATACAGGCATCACGACCGATATTATCCGCCGGCTGCGTGAACACAATGGAGAAATAATACGGGGGGCGGCGTATACGAAATTGCGTCGGCCGGTAAAACTCGTTTATACGGAAACAACCGAGACCCGCAGCAGCGCTCTCAAACGCGAGCACGCGATCAAAAAAATGTCAAAAGCGCAGAAGGAAGCGCTGATTATTCACCACGCTTGACGGCCGGTAGCATCTATGGCACCATGGGAATATGCGAAGGAAAACCTTGTTGGTATTGCTGTGGTTCCCGCTGACATTAATGCTCCTTATTATCAACCTGGCCATCCTGGTTTCGTCAACGAATTGGGGCCATCCGGCACTCCCGCTGTCCAACAGTGCGCCTGATGATAATAACGTGACGGCCTCAAGCGGCACGTCGGAAGTCCTGTCCGCCAACGTGATAGCAGGGGATGCGCGGACACTCCTGTTGGAATCATTTTTCAAAAAAAATGATTCCCCCATGGAGCCGTATGCAAATCTCATTGTGGAAGAGGCGGACAAATACGGATACGATTTCCGGCTGCTTCCGGCAATTGCCATGTGCGAATCGAATTTAGGAAAAAAAGTGCCTCTCAAAGCAGGATTTAACCCGTTTGGTATCGCTGTATTCACCGGAACACAGGAGGGTAAAAATTTTGACAGCTGGCAGGGAGCCATCGAGTGGGTAAGTAGCTACATCCATGACCGCTACTATGCCCAGGGCATTACCTCACTGCACGATATCGGTGAAATTTGGGCACCGCCTTCAGCTGCCAACGGCGGCTCATGGGCCAACTGCGTAGAACACTTCGAAAACAGCATCTTCTAACCCAGGGCAGAAATAGCCCATAGACTTGACAAATACCCCTATTTAGGCTATACTGCCGCCTAGATCCTAAAGTAAGCTCGTTAAACAGTTTGCTTTAGGATTTTTTGATGGTTATGAAAAACAAGCTGTTTGTCACAATCATGCTCATTCTTGCCTTAGCCAGCTTCCCCACGGCCAGCGTTTTTGCCGTATCGGAAGCGGGATCTGCCGCCACAATTGCTCTCAACCAGCCTGATACCGCTCCCGATACACGTGTTGCGCGGCTGCACGATTACCTTGCATCGTATAATTCCCCTCTGGCAGATGAGGCGGAAACGTTCGTGGCTGAAGCTGATAAGAACAACCTGGACTGGAAACTTGTTGCCGCCATTGCAGGCGTGGAATCTACGTTCGGCAAGGAGATCCCTGCCGGCTCGTATAACTGCTGGGGGTGGGGCATACCGACCGGCGCGACTGACGGCGTCCACTTTACCAGCTGGGCAGACGGAATAACCCAGGTATCCGAGGGCTTACGCCAAAATTATATCAATCGCGGATCAAAAGACATCTACGACATCGGCTGGATATATGCCGCCAACGGGAATTCGTGGGCCACGCACGTGCGGTACTTTATCGACCAGATGGAAGCATTCCAGCCTACCCACGTCGCCCAGCTACCGGTATCCATCTAAGAGCGATATAATACATGCATATCGCTCCCGTGGCGGAACTGGTATACGCGCAGGTTTTAGGAACCTGTGCCGAAAGGCTTGGAGGTTCAAGTCCTCCCGGGAGCACACTATGGGTAATGAAGAACGGGAATCTCCGCGACCTCAACACTCTTTTGGTGATGTTGGTCTAAAGCAAGCTGATGCGTATGAATTCTTCCTTCACCGTTCTTTCGAACAAGTTGGGCTCCAGTTTGATACGGTTAAAACAGTCCTGGACCTCTATTGCGGAAACGGAACATTAACTCTTGGTTCAATACTCTGTTTTCCGAATGCTCAAATTCATGCAATTGACATCCATAAAGTATTGGTTCCCGATGCTGTCAATCATCCCCGGGTAACATTTCACAAAGGATGGTTACCGGAAACATTATCAAAAAAAAGTATTCCCTGCGCCGATATCGTTCTTATGAGTTACGCGGGCAGACTCCATGGGTTTAATGAATTAAACATTTCATTGTTATCTTCACACGTCGGGAAATATCTTTTTACTGTCGGTGATAATTATGATATAGAGGGAGAACCCTGGTTTCGCGGAAAATTTGATTGTTTAATGACAGATCGTGACCACTTTTCGGCAATCTGGAAACCAAAATAATTCGGCTTCCCTTGACCGCTTTCACGCCCTTCTGCTACGATGGATGTGTGAAGAAATGTCTGCCCGGGGTTATTATTCTTTTCCTGCTCGTTCTTCCGGCGTTTTTAGTAGGTCGGGTACTCGCCACGAGCCAGCAGGCGTATAGCGACTACCTCAATCAGTTCGACACGTACCGCCAATCGTATTCAAGCTTCCAGCTGGCGCGCGACTCCTATCTCAAATACCAAAATCTCACAAGCCAAACCGCAGCCATGACTGCAACCCAGACGATGATGACACAGCGGGATTTGCTCCTGCGGAGTTATCTTTCGTTTCTCAATGAAAAACTGAATGAGGACCAGGGGCTCGATACGGGCACAAAAGGGCAATACCAGGCAAATTTGCAAAAGGAAATCGCGTTTCTGGACACACAAAACCAGAACATCGCGGGGATTACGTCTCTGGATGATGCAACACGCAGCTCCAGCATTTTGGAAAATCATTATGTCGCTCTTCAGATAACTATTTCTCAGACGATTATCGGTGTCACTATCGGAAAGCTGGAGGCCCTCGCCCACACATTCGATCAGAACCTCCAAACGGCACAGGGGATTATCAGTAGCAACGCCGCACTTTTGCCACCGGAAAAAACCGCCACGATCAATCAATGGCTCATACAAATCCAGAATACACGAAGTCTTTACCAGCAGAAAATAGACGCGGCTGCTACGGCTTCCGCAACCGGGCTTGCCCCGGTCACCTCCATCTATGAACTCGACCAAAAAACAGCCGATATCAATAAACAATGTACGGATGCCCAACAACTCCTTACCCAGCTCATCGGGTTTCTCGGAGAATTAGTCACGGCACTCCAGTACAAATAAACCTATGGACGAACAAAACGTACCAATCAATCCGCCTCCGATGACGGGACCAGCACCGACGCCACCCCTGATGACGGGATCACCGCCGCCGCCAACGACGGGACCCGCAGCAGCTCCTCCGCCCGCGCCCGCGCAAAAATCCGTGATGCCGCCCACACTTCTCTGGGGGCTTATTGCAGGCGTCCTTGTCCTTCTTGGCCTCATCGGTCTATTGATGATGAAACCGCGCGTCGCGCCCGCCCTGCCCGTTCCGACACCCACTCCGGTTCAGCCGACGCCCACACCCATACAGCTGCTTTCGCCGCTTGCGACCCAAAGCGCATTTCTGCAGTTTTCATCCTCAGTCGCCTCCCTTTCTGCAGCCGTTACGGCCAACTCCACCCAGGATCAGACACTGACGCCGCCGGTACTTACCCTGCCGCTGGGATTTTGAACCCCGATAATTTCATGATACAATGCATGACATGACTTCAACGATTACCAGGACACCGGACGGATCTATAGCCATCACTATCACCATCCCGTGGGCGGATGTGGCAGCCACCTACGAAAAAACCGTCGCGGCAATGGTCGCTCACGCGGAACTTCCCGGCTTCCGTATCGGTCACGCGCCTCGCGATCTCGTTGAAAAAAATCTGGATAAAACCAAAGTCTATGAGGAAGCACTTAAAACATTGATTCCCGACTCCTACAACGCAGCGGTTACCGAGCAGAAAGTCAAACCCATCGTCAGCCCAAAAATAGAACTCAAGGACGCAACCGAAAATAAAGATTGGGTATTTATCGCCCATACCTGCGAAAAACCGGCTATCACGGTAGGGGAGTATAAAAAGGCAATTACGGATCTCAAAGCTTCCAAAGGCAAAAAAATCTGGAAGCCGGGGGATCCTGCAGAAGATAAGGATAAAGATACTAAACCGACGCTCGATGAACTGTTGCTGACACTTTATGGCTGCATCAAAACGACACTGCCGCCGATTCTTACCGAACACGAGGTCAACCGCCTGCTTTCCGAGCTTATCGACCAGACCAAAAAACTCGGACTCACGGTTGAACAATATCTTGCTTCCACGGGCCGCAGCAGGGAAAGCATCCGCAAAGAATACGAGGAGCAGGCAAAGCGCACGCTGACTCTCGAATTCGCTCTTGAAGAAATTGCGGATAAAGAGGGAATTCTTGTCTCTGATGACGACATCGATGCCGTCATTAAAACCGGCAAAACGGACGAGGAAAAAAAGACACTTGAAGCCCAACGTTACTATTTGGCATCGGTACTCCGGCGCCAAAAGACCCTTGACTTTTTAGCTTCAATATAATACTACGGACATATATTGTACTACTTGCTATCCTGTAGTATAATCCATCCATGAACAATTCAGCGTTCACACAGTCCAAACCCCAAAAGAGGCCCGCAGCCTACACGAATGACAGCATTCTGGAGGCCATCCGGGACTTGAGCGGAGGCGTGGGGAGAACAGTCGCGCACGATGTCGCGGGCAAGGTTGCATCGGATGCCCTCGCCTCACTTTTTGGCACGCCGATAAAACAAGGGGAAATGCGTCCGAACGAAAGCATCAGTTTTCCGGTGGAACGCCAACCGCGACCGATGATGCATCGCCCCGAGGTGAGACCGGCGGAAAAAGTTGTTTTTCATGAAGACCCGCAGACGAAGCAGCAAATCGAAGCGCTGCGCATGGAACTGAAAGCCCTGTCCAAATCCATGCAGGCGTTAAACAGTGAAATAAAAAAGGCTGTTATAGAAACTCCCGTTGACCCCGGCGTGTATCATGTCAATTTCTATGAGAAATTGCTCGCCGTTCTTAAAATGCTTCGCGAACAAATCGACGACAGCCGCAGTTGGCTTACCATGCACCAGTCGAGGAAAAAGAAAATGGGGTACTGGGGCATGTTCAAAAAACACGGCACGACCTTCGGTCTCTCCAACGAGCGCTCGCTGGCAACATCGGCGGGATAATCTTTCGTTTTGTTTTCCCTGTTTCTTAGGATATAATCGTAGTGCGTCTTTTTGGCGCGCGTAGCTCAGCTGGTAGAGCGTTGCATTCACATTGCAAAGGTCCTTGGTCCGAATCCATGCGCGCGCACCCACAGCAAATTTTAAAATTATCTTCGGAGTCCCCGAAGTCTTTCCAGAAGATACTGAAGCCACCAAAAGTTAAAGTTCGGTCGAAGGGGTGGAGGTGGTTTGGGCGTCGGTGTCGGCGTAGGCATCGGTGTATTGACGGGAATACCGCTAAAGTTAAGTGCAAGAGAAAATACAACTTTTTTATTTTGGTATGTATTACCGGCATTATTTTCTAACGCGGCGATAAATTTATAATCATCCTGCCCGTTTCCATTTATACCCCCTAGTTCAACTGATCCTGTGTTGAAAAAATGCGTTAGCGTTGTATCCAGCCGCACAATGCTATTTTTTTGCTCAATGATTTTCATTCCGATGACATCTCCTAAATTTGAAGAGGAATTATTTTTGTCGGCGCTGATATAAATAAGGAGTGATGTCGCTTGCATATTTTTTACGCGGATTGTTTTTGTAACGCTTGCTCCCTGCGACCAATTGAATTCCGTAAATAAAGGATCGTTTGAAGAAATCGTACAGGTTTTTGTAGAACAGGTAACCAATCGGTCGTAGTCGGATGCATAGACGTACCCTGCCGACATGAACGGGAATATTATGAAGAGCATCAGTATCATTTTGTGTGTTCTTTTCATGGATGTGCAGTTAAATTTTTTGTCTCACCTTTACTATTGGTGAGGGCTACACTAAGCGTAACGTTATTAACACCGGTGTCATACGTACACGTACCACCTGTTGAACACGTTCCGAGCGTCAGTCCGTCTTTGGTTATGATATTGTTGCCGTTTATTGCTATGGTTCCCATGAGACCCTGCGTTTTGGTATCGGTATCGTATGTCAACGTGTAGGAAATTTGGTCAAATGACGACGTATTTGTGACCGTAAATGTTGCCGTATGCCCGTCGGAGGAAATTGTAAGTATGGCGGTCGGATCATCAGCAGCAGGAGGATCATCGGTAGACCACTTGCCTGTCGAGAAAATGTTGCCCGACAAGACAAGACCGGATGAAAAATATGAAATAGTTTTTTTGGCACTGAGAAAACTCAAGGCGATTGACAACAAACCTATGATAATGAGGTGCGGTGTAACCGGATGTTGTTTATTGTATTTTTTTATCGCCTCCCGTTCGATAAGTTTCTTTGCAACGATAATTTCACTCACGATGATATACAGCGCCGGAGTAATTATGAGAAGTAAAAATCCGATAGGTTGTTTAATCCAAAGATAAAGATATCCGATATAGGGAATAATAAAAATTACTTTACCTTTGATCTGCTCTACAGAGACCGGATCAATATCCGGGATGTTATTAGCATCACCTTTTGTAATAAAAGTTAACGTGTTGTTATTATTTTGAATTTCATAGACCCGGTGAGTCACGGAAGCACTGCTTTTGGTTTCAAAACTAATAATATCGCCTTTCACAATGTGACTTGCCGATACCCGTTCAACCAGAATAACGGAGCTGGTTTTCAGGGCGGTACGATTACAACCGGAAATGCGGTAAGCGCCGTATCGCTTACCAATCTCGTCAATACCGTCCTGTACCGCACGACGGCATTTTTCGGATTTATTAATATATTCGGTACCTGGAACGGCAACGTCGGGGACGCTGCCTCACTTGCCGCGGCTAGCAGTGATCCGCCCGCAGACCCGGAGATCGCGCAGGCATCGATGGTGAGTACAAACGCAGGTGCCCAGGACTCCGGCGGGCAACTTTCTGTCACCAACAGCAACAACGTCGGGGCTTTTGTAAATCCCGGAGACACGGTAACATTTTTTGTCAATATTAAAAATCCGGGTACGGGACACGTCTATAACGCAAGCCTGTACCTTCATTTGTTAAAAGACGGCAAAGATGTCGGCGGGCAAACATTTCCGCTGGGCACTATAGACCCCGGGCACGGATACAATGTAACCACCGGATTTGTGCTGTCCAAAATGACACCGGGCGGAGTGTATACCGCACGGGCAATGGTATCGGGGAATGTAGGGCCCAGTAATGACAGTATAAGCAGCTTCTCGGACAGCGCGTTTATCGTATCAGGATCTGTACTTGGCGCATCATCGGATACCGGATCAGGCCCAATGGTGGTCTCAGGATCAATACCGACAAAGGTTCAGGTGTTGGGGACAACCACGCGTGCCGCCGCGGATAATGCCAACATACTTCTGGCACTTCTGATCCTTCTGCTGCTGGTTCCTCAATATGTTCTCTACCGCGCTTCACGCGATAAAAAACTCTTTACATTCGTACTTTCCAACAACCTTAACTGGCAGGCAAGGCTTCGGGCTGTTCAGACATTCCTGTTATAATGACTGCATGATCGCCCTTTCGTTGTTATTTCTCCTTCTGCAGCTTGGGTTTGTCATTTTCTTTTTCTATATGTGCCTGGCGTTTTTCACCGGCGCGCCCTTCGTGCCGACGAAAAATACTTCCGCCGACGCGATGATCCGGCTGGCACATATCACCAAAGGCGATAAAGTGTACGACTTAGGGTCGGGTAACGGCAAACTCCTTCTTTTAGCCGCCAAAAAGGGCGCAAATGCAGTGGGGTTTGAAATCAATCCGCTGCTGGTTCTTTTTTCAAAAGTGCGCGGGACAGAAACGCACTGGAAAAACTTCTGGCAGGCAGACATCCACGATGCTGACGCGGTTTTTGTGTATCTTTTGCCCTGGAAAATGAAACGTCTAGCGGATATGTTAAAGAAGGAATTGAAACCCGGCACGATTATCGTCTCCAACAGTTTTATCTTCCCCGGCTGGAAAATCATCCGACAGGACCGCGTCAATCACATCTACGTTTTCCGTATCTTGTCTTCCGGATCTGTAATGTATCGTACTAAACAATAAATAAATTTGATACTGAGGAGGTAGCCAAGGAGCGGATGAAAATCCTCTCTTTTTACGAGCGGTTCGGAGAACACGCAACGATGGAAGCCTTTGGTGTGTCCCGTAAGACTATCTGGGTGTGGAGAAAACGGTTAGATCGTGGACACGATCATTTGGTCGTTCTCACCCCAACGTCCACCACACCAAAGACCCTCCGAACCATGCGGGTGGATCCCCGCATTGTTACATTCATTCGTTCTCAACGGGAACAATATCCCCGCAGGAGTAAAGAGAAGCTCAAGCCGTTTGTGGACGCAGAATGTCGGAGGCTCGATCTTCCTTTGATTGCAACATCGACCATTGGCAAGGTGATCAAACGGAACAATTTGTTTTTCTTCAAAGGGAGGCATGTGTACCACAATCCCGCCTCAAAATGGATGGAAAAGAAGCAACGGAAGCGGGTGCGGGTGAAACACGCCCCCAAACCCGTGGACTTTGGGCATCTGGAGATGGATACGGTCGTCAGATGACATCCTGCCAATATATCTTATAATATGCAAACCATGCTTGTAGAAATTCAGCCTCGAATACTCTCAGCTGTGGACCCTGGGGACCACCTTAGCCCCCTAGCTCAACCTGTCGATGTGGGCATAGCTGCGTGGCTAAAAAGCACCTCAAATCCAACACATTACACTCCTGTGCCTATTGACGTTCATCCAATGGGCTTATCAGCCTCACTGTTTATGAATGGGGGTATTAACAAGAGATATCCGGGATACAGAACCGCAGTTAACGGAATAGGAATTACTCATTCAGTGACCGGTGGAAAATATGACAACGCGACCGGTGCAGAAATAACAATAGATGATTTGTGTGGGCCATTTGATGATTTGAACAAGGGAGCTTACCCGCCTAAGGATTGTTGGGTAGGGCATGGAACTCAGGGCCCTTATCTTATAACTGATGCAAATGGAGTAAGCACACGGCCCGATATCGATGCAAACGGCCAGGTGATCACATCTGATGGTTCAAAAAAAGATGCTGTTCAGGTAGTGAGGGATTTCATAGCTCAAAACAGTGGAACATCCAGCGCTGAAGCAACACAGGTCACAACACAAGTCACAATTCCCACTGCTACAGCTGTACCGCAGTCTTTGTCAGAGTCTGACAATCCACAATTTACCGGTTTTCATTCATATGTCGATTATATGAAGTGGAAGCTTGCAAAAGATAAGAAAGATCTTAAAACTTTTGAAGACGAACTCATTGCGAGTTTTAAAGTGATTGGGACTCTTGTGGGTGCAGCTATAGTGTGTAAAACGGGGTGGGCATTAATACGTGCGGCTTTTAAACCGCTACCCGGTAGCGAATCCCAGGTGCCACCGTGGTGGAAAATGTAAAAACTCGCTTGCTTGACATAGTGCTATAATCGGGTATACTTTTATAGTATGATCGACGGATCAAATTAAAAACTTCTCGTTTGCATGAGACCCAACCACTCTCAAAGAGAAGCGCTGCATCCGCGTAAAGATGCGAATTGAGTCACCAAAGTTGGATGGAACCGCCCCGAAAGGAGCTCCAACAAGAACGGGTGACTTTTTTTGTAGGAGGAACTATGGAACAGGAACAACTTGAACATCTTCGCCACTCATGCGCGCATTTACTGGCAGCGGCGGTCATGGAACTGTGGCCCAAAACGAAGCGGACAATAGGTCCGTCGATTGAAAACGGGTTTTATTATGACTTCGATTTCGGAGACGTAAAGGTATCCGAAGCGGATTTTCCCAAAATCGAGGCGAAAATGCTAGAACTGGTCCACACGTGGAAAGGGTTTGAGCGGAAAGAGGTCACGAAAGCGGAGGCGCTCAAATTTTTTAAAGATAACGAATATAAAAAGGAACTGATCGACGAGTTTTCCAAAGAAGGACAAACATTAACGCTCTTTCAATCGGGCAATTACGTGGATTTATGCCGCGGCGGCCACTGCCAGCACCCGGACCGCGAACTGAAATTTTTTGATTTGCTCTCCGTCGCCGGCGCGTATTGGCGGGGTTCGGAAAAAAATAAAATGTTAACACGCATTTACGGCACATGTTTTCCGTCGCGCGCGGAGCTTGATGATTATCTGACGCGGCAGGAAGAAGCCAAAAAACGCGATCACCGGAAAATCGGCAAGGAGTTGGGATTATTTGCATTTTCGGATCTTATCGGGGCGGGACTCCCGATGCTCACACCCAAAGGCGCCACCATGCGGAGAATTTTAGAGCGTTTTATCGTTGATGAGGAACTCAAGCGGGGGTACCAGCATGTCGTCACGCCGCCTCTTGCAAAGGTAGATTTATATCGGACAAGCGGCCACTACCCATACTATAAGGAAACCATGTATCCGCCGATGAAAGTAGATGAGGATGAACTTATTCTGCGGCCGATGACATGCCCCCATCATTTTATGCTGTATAAATCGGTTCCGCGCAGTTGGCGCGAGCTTCCGGTCCGATTTGCGGAGCTGGCCGACCAATTCCGCTACGAAAAAAGCGGGGAACTGTCGGGGCTCATGCGCGTCCGAATGTTTACGCTGGCCGACGCCCACATTATCACGCAGCCGGAAAACGCAAAAGCCGAAATCAAAGCGGTCCTCGACCTTATTGACTTCGTCAATCACAAGTTCGGCATGGTGAAAGGTGATGAGTACCGGTTCCGTTTGTCCCTCGGCAGCAGGAAAGACAATAAAAAATATTACAAAGACGACAAAGCGTGGGATCATGCGGAACAGATACTCCGCGAGGTATTAGAAGAAACTGAGGCGCCTTTTTATGAAGCACCGAACGAAGCCGCCTTTTACGGACCGAAGATCGATGTGCAGATAAAAAATATTGCCGGACATGAGGAAACGGCGTTCACCGTGCAGTATGATTTTGTGATGCCGAAACGGTTTGATCTTACGTATACGGCGCCGGACGGCAGCGCCAAACAGCCGATCGTCATCCACCGGTCATCCTTGGGCGCTTTTGAGCGGACGATGGCATTTCTCATCGAGAAATACGCCGGCGCGTTCCCTGTGTGGCTGGCGCCTGTCCAGGTAACACTGATTCCGATTGCAGAGCGGCACGTCCAGTCCGCTGTAAAAATGGCAGAAACGCTGAAAAACCGGAATATCCGGGTCGAAGTGGACGACAAAAGCGAGCCCATGGGCGCCAAAATTAGGTCTGCCACATTGCAAAAAGTGCCGTTCATGGGTATAATAGGGGATAAAGAAGTCACAGGTGCAATGATATCTGTGCGGACTCGCAAGGGTGAAGATCTCAAAGCGATGAGCCTTGAGAATTTTTTATCTTTGCTACAAAAAGAGATTGAGCATACTGTTTAAACACTACCGGCTGAATTACCAAATTGTAAGTCCTACAGTCCGTCTGTTGGATGAAGAGGGCAAGCAGATCGGCATTGTCACCAAGCTGGAAGCGCTCCAGAAGGCAAAGGAGCTCGATCTTGATGTTGTTGAAATCGCGTCGCAGGCCAAGCCGCCGGTTGCAAAGCTCATTGATTTTAAAAAGTTTAAGTACCAGGAAGCCAAAAAGGAGCAGGAAAACCGGAAAAGCCAGAAAAATGTAGGAGTCAAGGAAATCCGCCTCCGGCCGTTTATCGGACAGCATGATTTTGACACCCGTCTCAAGAAGGCGAAAGAATTTTTGGAAGACGGAAACCAGGTTAAATTGTCGCTTTTTTTCCGGGGGAGGGAAATAACGCGGAAAGAATTCGGGTTTGAGGTAATGAAACGGTTTATTGCAGGACTTGAGAGCGTGCGCGTAGTGCGCGAGCCGCATCTTGAAGGAAAAGTATTGGGCGCTATGGTCGTACCGGATAAAAAGAAAGAGAAAGAATAGGTAATTATGCCGAAAATGAAAACAAAAAAAATTGTACGGAAACGGTTTAAGATAACCAAAACGGGCAAGGTCATGCACCGGATGCAGGGGGCCAGGCATCTGAGGAGCGTCAAGACCAAATCCCATCAAAGGCGGCAAGATGCGCCGCAGGAGATTACAACAGTCCGGTATTCACGGATGGTCAAACGGTTTTTAAATACATAAAAAGGAGATTCTATGAGAGTAAAACGGGGAGTTCACGCAGGAGCGAAACATCATAAAATACTGACCGCAAACAAGGGCTATCGGATGACCAAACGCCGGCTTATCCGCACGGCCACACAGGCATACCTCCATGCCGGAGAATATGCCCACTCAGGACGCAAAAACCGCAAACGCGATTTCCGGCAGCTGTGGATTACCCGTATCTCGGAAGCTTCCAAGCAGAACGGCCTGTCCTACAGCGTTTTTATGAGCAAGCTCAAAGCCGCAAATATAGATATTGACCGGAAAATTCTGGCAAACCTGGTCACCCAGGATCCGGAGATCTTCGAAGAAATTGTTGACAAAGTTAAGACGGTAAATTAAATATGAAACATAGTGTTTTATTTTTTGGATTTTTTGCCACCTCCTAACCGGGGTATTTTTTTGTGAGACAAAAAATGACCCCCGGAAGGGGGTTTTTGTTGTACAATAGATACGAAGTTATATGAATGAACCCATTGCAACACCAAATTTTATCGGGATGTTGTTGGAGTGCCAGCAGGACGCCCTCGACGCCATTGCCGACGGGGAAAAACCGGTGGAGCAGCTGCGCCTCGAGCTTTTGGGCAGCAAAAGCGAGCTTGGCAAACTGACCAAGCAGATTAGGCTCGTGCCGGCTGTGGACCGCGCTCAGGCAGGCACCGTGGTCAATCAGGTCAAACAGACTATCCTTCAGGCGCTGGCCGCCCGTGGTACGTCACAGAGCCCCAAAACCACCCTTTCATTTGACCCAACCATGCCCGGAGTCGAGCCTCCCGCAGGCCACCTCCATATCGTGACCCAGGCGATTGATGAGATTACGCGGATTTTTGAACGCATCGGTTTTACGCGCGTCCGGCACCCCGAAGTTGACTGGGACTGGTATGCATTCGGCGCACTGAACATGCCGGAGAGTCACCCTGCGCGCGATGAATGGGAAACGTTTTTCATCGACTATCCGGGCAAACCCGGCAGCGACCCTCATAAACAGCGGATGGTTCTCACCCCGCACACCTCAAACGGCCAGGTGCGCGAAATGGAAAAAGGAAAATTCCCGATCCGTATGATCAACATTGCCAAATGCTACCGACGGCAAATCGACGTATCACACACCCCGATGTTCCACCAGTTTGAGGGACTCTATATTGACCGCAATGTTTCGATCGATCACCTCAAAGGCGTGCTGGATTATTTTGCAAAACAATTTTTTGGGCCCGAACGGAAAACCCGTATCCGGCCGTTTCACTTTCAGTTTACCGAACCGTCATTTGAGGTTGATGTCACCTGCGGAGTTTGTCTTGGGAAAGGGTGCAAGTTATGTAAGGAAGGCTGGCTGGAGCTGGGCGGCGCCGGTATGGTACATCCAAACGTTTTGAAAAACGGCGGCGTTGACACGAATGTGTATAACGGCTTTGCCTTCGGGTGGGGAGTGGAGCGCTGTTTTATGATGAAAGCCGGAACACGCCTTGATGATATCCGATTACTATACAGCAATGATGTGCGCTTTTTGGAGCAGTTTTAATTATGAATATCTTACTACCTGACTCATGGCTGAGGGAATTTCTAAAAACGAAGGCGACACCCGCGCAAATCAAAGAATATCTTTCTTTATGCGGTCCGTCGGTCGAACGACTGACCAAAATCGGAGACGATTTTGTCTACGACATAGAAATTACGACCAACCGTCCGGATGCGATGTCCGTGGTCGGTGTTGCGCGCGAAGCGGCTGCGATTTTGCCGCGTTTCGGAATTCCCGCCAAACTCACCGGAGATCCGTATGCGATGCAGACAAAACCGTTTGTCAGCGCACATAAAAAGGACGGAATAAAAAACCTCACGATAAAAACCGACCAGCGCCTGAACCCGCGGTGGACATCCATCGTACTTACCGGCGTACGGGTGGGACCATCACCGCTCTGGCTCAAACAACAATTGGAAACGACAGGGGTGAGGAGTATTAATACTGTCATCGACACCACGAATTATCTGATGCGCGCATACGGGCAACCGGCACACGCATTCGACTACGACGAAATCAAGAACGGAAAAATGACGCTCCGCGAAAGCCGGAAAGGTGAAAAGATAATCACGTTAGACGGAAAAACCCATATTTTACCCGGTGGCGATATCATTATTGAAGATGGGATGGGCAGGATTATCGACCTTTGCGGCATCATGGGCGCCGAAAATTCCAGCATTAAGCCGACTACAACTACTGTCCTTTTGTTTACTCAAACGTATAATCCCGCAAATATCCGCAGAACTTCCATGGCACTGGCTGCCCGCAGCGAAGCATCGTCTCTTTTTGAAAAAGGACCGGATAGTGAACTCACCTTACCCGCGCTTATCCGCGGCACGGAACTCATAGAAAAACTTACGGGCGGAAAAATTACAAGCAGGCTGTACGATATGTATCCCAAACCATACAAACCGTATACGGTTTCCGTAACGAAAGAAAAAATAACTGCGTATATCGGGGTACCCCAGAGCGATTCCGAAATAAAAAAAATACTTGCTCCTCTGGGATTCACTCCGGCGAGTACGAAGAAAGACATTACCGTCACGGTTCCGAGTTTTCGCACTGATGTAACGCTCGATGTCGATGTCATCGAAGAAATTGCGCGCATCTTCGGGTACCACAATATCCCGACGAAACTTCCGGAAGGCGAAGTGCCGGTCGTTCTTATGGATCCAGAACTCGCATGGGAACAGGAAATCAAAATCCGTCTTCGCGATTTTGGGTTTACGGAACTCTATACATATTCCATGATTTCGAAAAAACTGATGGATATTTTTAATCTCGATACTAAAAAGGCGTATAAAATCACCAATCCCTTATCCGAAGAATGGCTGTACATGCGGCCGCACCTCTTTCCGTCAGTTCTGGCAGCAGTTGAACAAAATCTTCATTTTTCAAATACCCTAAAACTTTTTGAGTTGAGTATGAGTTACCGCTTCCGCCCGAACGATCTGCCGCAGGAAACGCCATCGCTTATTGTTGTATGGACCAGTGAGGAAATTCAGGGAGGCGAAAGGACTTGCGGAAACCCTGTTCCGACTTTTTGGTATTCCGGTGCCCGCCAGTAGTGAGACAGATAAACACGGTCTCAAAATATATACAGACCAACACCTCTCTTTAGGCATATTCGGGTCCCTCGGTGTCGTGAACCCCGAATTACTGGCAAAAATGAATATTCATACGCCCGTAACACGGGTCTATTTGGATATTTCTGAACTCGTGAAGCATGCAAATCCGGTACGGACTTATAGACCCATATCCAAATATCCGCCGATTATTGAAGATTTATCTTTTATCGTTCCGGAAGGATTTCAGGTGGGGCCGCTTATCGATGTGCTTTCGCAGGTGCATAAACTCATCGAATCAATTACGTTTTTGGGTGCGTACGAAAATAAACGGACGTTCCGTGTGATGTATAACGACCCGACAAAAAATCTGACGGGAATGGATATCGCACCGATCCGCCAAAAACTCATCGAGTACGCAGGCGAAAAATTCGGGGCAACGGTGGTAACTGCCTAAGGCGAAGTAGGGGTAGGCGTAGCGGTCGGCGTCGGCGCCGAATAATCCTGATTAATTCCCACATGCAGATCATTACTTGCATGATTTCCTTTTGAATCAACAACTTCCAGATGAATGATGTGGGAGCCATTCGGCACCGTAATCGTTACGTTCACATTGTTATCATGCACGGTCTGCACTATCGACCCGTCGAGGGAAATTTCCACACGATCCAGGCCGTTGAGCGTCGTCACCGCAACCTGCACGTTGACGGAATTACTATTTACCCGTGTCATATCTTTCGGGCTCTGCACGTTCATACCGATCTGATCCGTCCCTTGGTAGGTGTCGGTCGGCGGGTGGAATTTCGGATCCCCCTGAGTCGCAATCCATGCGTTAATGGCGTCCTGCCAGCGGTTTTTGCCGTCCGAGGACACCGGGTCCTGCTCCGAAAAAACGATATACGGCTTCAGGTCATATTGCCCGTTGGTAATCTCCACGGGGTTAGCAAGCTTTATGCTGTCATGACGCGATATTTTTATATTCTGATAGATAGGAGAAGGGCCTGTAGGCTCCGTGCCTTTGATAAAGCGCTCCTTCCGCGTTGGTTCCCCGGAGACCGGCGTGCCGCCGCCGTAAGCATCAATATCCATTTCGATGATGTCACTTGGCCTGACGAACGGTTCGTCTTTTTTGCCACTAAGGGCTGCGCGCATGATGCGGTTCCAGATGGGCGCCGCGCCGGTAATGCCGGATGCCAGCGCCTGGTTCATCGGGGAATTGTCGTTATTACCCACCCACGCGCCAACGACAACCGACGGCGTGTAACCGATTGTCCAATTATCGCGCTTGTCGTCCGTCGTGCCGGTTTTAGCAGCAACCGTAAAACCCGGAACATACAGGTATGAATTTGAGCCGAATTCGTCTTTCCGTGCATCATTATCCGAAAGTATATCGGAAATCATGTATGAAACATCCGCTGCAATTACCCGCACGGGTGTCGGGGGATTGTACTGATACAAAACTTTTCCGTTCCTATCTTCAACCTTGAGTATTGATACCGGGGCCATACGCATGCCTTCTGTTGCAAAGACTCCGTAGGCACTCGTAAGGTCCAGGAGTGTTACTTCACCGCCGCCTAAAGTCATGGATAATCCCAACCGTTTGAGATTGTCATCAGTCGGCGCAAGAGAAGAAATGCCCATATCATTAGCGGTTGTTAATACATCTTTAACTCCTACCAAGGCACTTACTTTTACTGCAATTGTATTAATTGAGTTACCCAGTGCATACCGCAGCTGCATGGGGCCGCGGAATTTTCCGTCATAATTTTTCGGTTCATACTCCGGCTTCGTCGGATCTCCGGATGGGTATTTCGTGTCCACATCCATCAAAAGTGTTGCGGCAGTATAGCCTTTTTTAAATGCCGTCGCGTAGGTAAATGGTTTAATCGATGATCCCGGCTGCCGGAGCCCCTGGGTCACCACATTAAACTTGTAGCCACTTGAGTCCGTAGCCGAGTAATCTTTACTCCCCACCATGGCAAGAATTTCACCGGTTGCCGGATCAATGACAACCGCGGCCCCGTTTGACACGCTCAAGTATTTGGCTTTGTCCACTTCCTCCTTCACAATGGTTTGTGCCTGTTGCTGCAGTTTCCAGTCCAATGTTGTGGTCACCTTGAGCCCCCCGCCGTCCACCGTGGCAGCCCCGAACTTTGTCACCAGCTGATCTTTCACATAGGCGACAAAATGGGGGGCACGAAGCCCGCCCGTGTCGGAGGCAAACGTTACCCCTGCAATTTCTTTTTCAGCCGCCGATTCCTGAGACGCACTGATATATCCGTTGTCACGCATCGCCCGCAGAACGATCTCGGTCCGCCCCACGTATGCTTTCGGAGTCCCGATAAACGGGGAATAATTACTGGGATCCTGGGGAAGCCCTGCCAAAATCGCACATTGGGTTAAATTTAAATCTTTTACAGACGTGCCGAAGTAGAGCTGGGAGGCGCTTTCCATGCCCACCGATGTGCCGCCGTACGGCGCTTCGTTTAAATACATCTGCAAAATCTGGTCTTTGGTATATTTGCGCTCGATTTGTATGGCGAGGATTGCTTCCTTAATTTTCCGTGGCAATGTCTGTTCATTGGTCAACAGTACATTTTTCACCAGCTGCTGCGTGAGGGTCGAGCCTCCCTCGACGTTATGAAAGACTACGGTCGAGATAAGTGCGCGGATGATGCCGGTTGTCGAAATGCCGGGGTGCGTATAAAATGTTTTATCTTCAACGGCAATCGTCCCGTCCTGGCAGTATTTCGGGATATCCGAAAGCTGCACCGGAATACGGTTTGCGTTCTGGTAAATGTCATACAGGCTTTCGCCGTTGCGGTCTAAAATCACCGTGGATAATCCGCTTGTCCGCTGCACTTTATCGGGACTGGGCAAATCCCTGGCATACCAGGCAAAAAGAATAACAACAAAGAGAACCGCTGCCACTGCAACAAAAAATCCGACAACGGCGATGGTCGTAATGAACTGGAGATTACTGCGTGTCATCCGAAAACTCCGACGACGAAATTGCCGATTACGAAAACGGTCATAGAGAGACATATAGCTATTTTACGCGCAGTTGCAAAAACAGGCAAATTGTGGTATAATAGGTGAACAATTGAATAGAAATGCGTTGAAGGAGACCCTAGTAGATCGCTTATTAAAAAAACGATAAGCGACCGAAATACACTCTGGAGCATGAACCGGGTACGCCCGTAACAGCGTGAAACGAATGTTGCCAAAAGCAAAGTTCGTTGAGGCTAAGGTAGAACCGACCTCGTGTCGGTTTTTCTTTGGCAAAACAAGGTGGTACCGCGTGGCCTAACTGACCTCGCCCTTGTCCCTGATCAAATTCGGGGATAGAGGCGAGGTTTTTTAGTGGAAAATGCTGGGGTACTGATGGAACCGCCGATCGAAAATACCGATCCGCGGGAGAGGTTCGAGTCCTCCCCTAGCACACGAGATCGAAGGTGATACATATGAAAAACATTCGAGAAACATTAGGCAACGTATTAATGATCGGTGGACTTTTGACAACCGTGGGATCGGCTGTGGATGCCGTACGCACAAACAATAGTAGTCAGGAAACGCAGCAACGACAATCTATAACTACTGAATTAACAAACGAATTTCATATCCATGAAGATTGTAATTTTACAGGCGTCCCTGGTTCTCTCGTTTGCTCCGACCACGTCGACGGCGCAATAAATTCGGCTGAAGAAGAAAGGGTTCTAAATGAATTTAGAGATAGGTTATCAACAGAGCTAAACCAAATACCGCCGGATCAAAATGCCCGTCGGCGTTTCGCGGAAGATTGTGCAGGTATGGCCGCAGGTTCAGTGATTTTACTTTCTGGAGGTGAGATAAGTAAAAAATAATTTGAAAGGAGGTGAATAGTATGAACCGATGTGAACACTTTTCAGACGGAAAATGTTTAGCCCTTAAAAAAATAGAGGGATGGAAAAATCACGGTAATGATATTGAAACGCATATACCTAAATTTTGCGCGGTGGAGGAAAAATTTATAGGAGATGAAACACAACCAAAAAGAAGTATAGAGGGTCGTTGTTTAGCAGATTTTACCGCAGCATTCCAATGTGATGATTTTAGGGACAAAAGAGTCTGGGGAATGAATTCGTACTAATGTTTCATGCCCGAACGGAGGAAAGGAACCACCTCCCACTGGGCACGAAAATCGCTGAGATGGCGGAGCGGTCAATCGCAACAGACTGTAAATCTGTCGCCCTGACGGGCTACCCAGGTTCAAATCCTGGCCTCAGCACAAAGGTATAAAACTATGAATAAAATTGAGGCCTTACAACCAGAATTCAAAACAGGACTACGTCGGTCATTATCTCAGATCGAAAATTCGTCATGGGCACAAAATAGTGTCGGTATCAATGTCGTTTTTGGAATAAGTGACCTGGGTCTGCCGGCGCGGTTTTTGGCGGGATTTGCACCTGCGTTCTCGCTGGCCGAGGCAATCGCCGAGAAAAAAACAGTGTCACCTGAACTTCGGGTATTCGTACCATTGCACTTATCGGAACATGCAAACGGCATCGCTCACACTGATGGAGAAGATACGGTCCGGCAGGGTGTTTTCTTTATTCAAAAATTTGAAGAAATCTTTCACCCATCTATTTCCTGGTTTCTCGATGTCGATAAACCGATAACAAATAACGCAATCAGCCTTCTATCACGCCTTTCCGACGAATTGCTGAGTCTTCATGATCCGACCCTCGCACCAATGTGGGAAAAAGCATTTAACGCCGCAGAAAAGCGGGGAAATAAAGAAAGCGCAAAAATCTATACGCCCCATCATATTTTCGGTTGGCATGACGCATGGGATCCGGAAAAGTTTTTCCCTGCACCAACAAAGGCGATAACAATCAATTGCTTTTCTACATCGGAAGAGACGTTTCAATCAGTACGGAAAAAGCTCATGCCTATCGTTGAAAATCAATTACCGGAACTTGTTGTGCACGGTGATCACCTGGACCTATTTACTGACCGGTGCCCCGGGCCTCATTACATGCCCAGACAGTTAAACGGAAAACGGGAGCCGCTGCTTACTGATTTGCTTACCTTAGGTTTTACGAAAACCCGAGAAGAGCTTTCTGCGCTCGTAGATGAAGGATTTAAAACTGCATTCGGCGATCTTGTTTCTATAGAGAAACACGTAGAAAAACTGCGCCTGACGAGTCCAAATTTACCGAATGTCGACGAATTTATTCAGGAGGTTAAGCTTACAGAGCAATAACAATATGAAAACTGTGGGAATTATCGGTGGATTCGGTCCGGAAACGACCGCGGCATTTCAGCTAAAAATAGTTGAACTCTGTGCTGCACAAAAACAACGCACGAGGCCTGCGATATTAATGTGGAACACACCAATCCCCGTTCAAATCGAGAATGATCTGATATTGAAAGGGGAAAGTATGAATAAATTTCTCCCTTTCCTTATTTCAGCGGCTAAACTATTGGAAAATGCCGGAGCGGATTTTCTTGTCATGCCCTGCAATACGCTTCATGTATTTATTCATGACATACGACGTGCAGTCTCTATTCCGGTACTCAGCATTCTCGACGAAACGGCTTTGTCGCTGAAAACGAACGATGTTACGTCTATCGGGCTTATCGGAACGGACATATCCCGAAAACAACAATTACATGCAAAAAAATTACGAAGTTTTGGTATCAAAACCATTCTCCCGACCAATGATGAACAACAATCTATTAATCTCGCAATTCACAATATTCTCAATCAAAAAGATGTCGAAAAAACGAAAAAAGGCCTCACTGTAATTGCCGAATCGTTTCTTCGAAAAAACATTCAGGATATTTTGTTAGCGTGTACGGATTTACAAATACTATTTCCGAATATCCAGGGAATTACTGTCCATGACACAATGGATATTCTTGCGCATGCAACCGTTCGCGAAATGACACGAAATGTGTGATAAAATAAATTTATGGACGAAATCGAGGAATTATTAACCAGAGGTGTCGAGAATATCATCCCGAATAAAGAAAAACTGCGGGCGCTCCTGGCGAGTGGGAAAAAGCTCAATGTATATCTCGGAATTGATCCCACGGCCACCCAAATCCACATCGGGCACGCAGTGCCGCTGCGAAAACTCAACGCATTTGCTAGACTCGGCCATAACGTGACCTTCCTTATCGGTGATTTTACGGCGCTTATCGGGGATACATCCGATAAAGACAGCGAACGGCCGGTCTTAACAAGCGAACAAATTAAAAATAATTTTGAAACCTACAAAAAACAGGCGGAAAAGGTGCTGGATTTTTCCAAAATACACGTCCGTTTCAACAGTGAATGGCTGAAGGATTTAAAATTTGCGGATATCGTAAAACTTTGCCAGCATTTTTCCGCCGGGGATTTTGTCGGGCGGGAACTTATCAAAAAACGTCTTACGGAAGGTAAAAAGGTTGGACTCCATGAAGTTCTCTACCCTGTGATGCAGGGGTTTGACAGCTGGTTTATGAATACGGATATCCAGCTGGGCGGCACGGACCAGACGTTTAATATGCAGGCCGGCCGGACTCTGCAAAAAGATTTGAGGAAAAAAGAATCCTTTATTATCGCCAACGGATTTTTGGAGGGAACCGACGGCCGCAAAATGAGTAAAACCTGGAATAATGCTATATGGCTTACTGACGGTCCGGGAGATATGTTCGGGAAAGTCATGTCCCTGCGGGATGAACTTATCGTGCAATATTTTACGCTGGCAACAAACGCGAGTATGGAAGAAGTAGATGCCGTGCAAAAACGCCTCACGGCAAAAGAGAATCCGATGACCGTTAAAATCGAACTTGCTCACCGGATGGTCGCTGAGCTTCATAGCTCAGCAAGTGCTGATGCCGCCCAAAAAGATTTCGGCACGCGGTTCCAGACCGGCGATCTCACGCAGGCAAAATTGCCTACCGTATCAATTTCAACCCTACCATCTACAGCTGGTACAATCGACTATTTAACAGCACTGAATCTTGCCTCAAGCAATTCTGAAGCACGACGACAAATTTCGCAGGGTTCCGTCAGTATAAATGGTGTTAAAATAACCAATCCAAAAGAACCGGTTTCACCAAAAGTCGGAGGGATATTTCAAGTCGGCCGAAAAGCTGTTAAAATAGCAAAATAATATGAACTTTTTTCGGAAACACGAAACATTTTGGAAAGTAGTTATTGTTGTGGCGTCACTCGGCCTTATCGCGAGTTCTTTTTTACCGCTTCTCTCGCTCAGGTAAACTTCGCGGTATAATATACCCATGGAATTGACTCTAGATAGTCCCGTACGCTACGTTCCTCATATCGGACCGGTGATGGCGGATAGGCTGTCAAATTTAGAAATTTATACCGTCCGTGATCTTCTGTATCACGTGCCGTTCCGCTACGATGATTTTTCCGTTGTTTTACCAATTTCAAGTGTCCGGCCAGGAGATACCGTCACAATCAACGCGACTATCCAAAGCATAAAAAACTTTTTTACCAAAACAGGTAAAAAAATCCAGGAGGCAACTGTCTCTGATGAAACGGGGAAATTAACGATCATTTGGTTTAATCAGACGTATCTTGTAAAGATACTTCATCCCGGCGATACGGTTCATCTGTCCGGCGAAATAGGGTGGTTTGGGAATAAACTCGTCATGACAAGTCCGCAATACGAAATAACTTCCGGAGCGAGCAATGTGTCCCTGCACACCGGAAGACTCGTACCGGTTTACCCGGAAACCGAAGGGGTGTCAAGTAAATGGCTCCGCACCAGGATTGCATTTCTACTGGAAACAATACTGCCGACAATGGAGGATTTTTTGCCGAACGAGACAAGAACTGACTACCGGCTTATGGGTTTATCGGAAGCCCTCCGCGCGGTCCACTTTCCTGAAAACAAAGAGGCGATTGAACGCGGCCGACGCCGGATTGCATTTGATGAAGTGTTTTTATTACAACTGACGGCATACGAACAGAAACGAATGTGGCAAAAAACTCAAAAAGCAATAAAAATTCCTCCGATAAATATTCCGTCACTCCCGTTTAAACTGACAGATGATCAAAATCGTGCAATTGCCGAAATTCTTGAAGATGTACAAAAATCCGTACCGATGAACAGACTACTGGTTGGCGACGTGGGAAGCGGGAAAACAGTCGTGGCAGCAACAGCGATGTATGCTGCGGCCGCACATGGCCTGCAATCGATTCTGATGGCACCAACAGTCATTTTAGCCCAACAACATTATGAAACAATTTCAAAGCTTTTAAAACCGCTCGGAATACAAATCGGATTAGTCACAAGTGATTCAAAAGAAACCGGTGACATCCTCGTTGGAACCCATGCCCTGCTCACAAAACAAACCATGTTTAAAAAACTCGGTCTTGTTGTTATTGATGAACAACATAGATTTGGTGTCGCGCAGCGTGCGCTTCTTACCGTTGAAAACACACGCCTGCCTGGCGGCAGTCAGTCACCACATTTTCTCACCATGACCGCAACTCCTATTCCTCGGACAATTGCCAAAACGTTATTAGGAAATACGGAAATTTCAGTCTTATCCCAAATGCCCAAAGGCCGCCGGATCATTAAAACATGGGTTGTGCCGACGGCAAAACGCGCCGGAGCGTATCAATGGATTCAAAAACAAATCACTGAAACCGGGGGCCAGGTATTTATCATTTGTCCCTTAATCGAGGATTCTGAAACACTTATCGATGTGAAAGCCGTTAAAAGCGAATACGAAAAAGTAAAGAAAATATTTCCGAGAGTGGCCGTAGGGCTATTACACGGCCGACTGAAGCCGGCAGAAAAAACCGCAGTACTTGAAAATTTCCGGAAGAAAAAAACGATGATTCTTGTCGCCACCCCGGTTGTGGAAGTAGGGATTGATATCGCCAACGCTTCCATGATGGTCGTGGAAGGAGCCGACCGCTTTGGTCTGGGACAACTGCATCAGCTGCGCGGCCGGGTGGGGCGGGGGAGCCTGCAATCCTACTGCCTCCTGTTCACTGAATCAACCGACGAAAAATCGCTCACCCGCCTGAAAGCACTCGAGATGATCCACAGCGGACCGGAACTTTCTGAGGTTGATTTACGACTTCGTGGCCCCGGCGAAGTATTCGGCACGCGACAGCACGGCATGCCGCATTTGAAAATCGCAACATTTACGGATATGAAAACAATGAATGAAACTCAGGAGGCTCTCAAAAAAATATCTGACAAGGATCCGGATTTTACTGCGTTTCCCCTCTTGAGGGGGATTGCCAAAAAGAGTACAATACAGGAGGTCAGTAAAGACTAATATATGGCTCCATTACCAAAAAGACGGCATAGTACACGAAGGGGCGGCAAACGACAAGCTGCCATTAAATTGGGATTACCCAAAATACTCGTGTGCAAAAACTGCGGCAAACCGAGAATGCCGCACCGGGCATGCAAATATTGCGGCTTTTACGGCGGAAAAGAAGTGGTAAAACAAAAAATTGTAAAGACAAAAAAGAAATCCTAAGTATCAAAAGTGTCACATGTGTCAAAAATAATAAAGCTTTGATACATTTGATACTCCTGATACCTACCAATGAAGACTTCAAACGACCCCAGACACCAACACAGGCGAACGCTCATGGATAAACTTTTTTCCTATAGTTTTGATTCCAATCAGGTGAATGTTGATATTGAACCTATGATCGCGGCGTTACCGGATGTCGATGCGCGAATACACGCGGCAGCCCCCGAATGGCCGGTTGATAAAATTGCCAAAATTGATTTAGCGGTGTTGCGGCTTGCCGTATTTGAACTGACGGTCGATAAGAAGGAACCTCCGAAAGTCGTTATCGATGAGGCAATCGAGCTTGCAAAGGAATACGGGAACGAGCACAGCGGGCAATTCGTCAACGGTGTATTGGGAACAATTCTAAAATCAATATCATGACATTTGAAGAATTACAGAAAAAAATCGGTGTTACGTTCACGGATCCGGAACTTCTGAAACTTGCATTTGTTCACCGTTCATATCTTAACGAAGTTAAAAAAATCCATATGTCCAATGAGCGTCTGGAATTTTTAGGAGATTCTGTGTTATCCCTTTTAACCTCACACTATCTGTACAAAACATATCCCCAGTATCCGGAAGGAATACTGACCAATATCCGGTCGAGTCTTGTCAAAACGACGAGTCTTTCGGATATTTCCAAATCTCTGGGGCTGGGGGAACTTTTATTCTTAAGCCACGGCGAGGAGGCTTCCGGAGGACGCACAAACCAATCGCTTCTGGCGGACGTATTTGAGGCGCTCCTGGGAGCGCTGTATCTTGACCAGGGGCTGGAAACCGCACGGAAATTTCTCGAAACAAACTTGTTTCCCAATGCCGCAGAAATTATTGCAACCAAATCGTATATCGATTACAAAAGCTTACTTCAGGAGCTCATCCAGGAAAACTCCCGTGTATCACCGACATATCATGTCGTGAAAAGCGAGGGACCGGATCACGCACGCACGTTCTGGGTCGAAGCGCGGGCGGCAGACGCAACCCTCGGCAGCGGATCCGGCAAATCAAAGCAGGAAGCAGAGCAAGCCGCCGCCCTTGCCGCTCTTGAGAAGATGGGTAAAATCTGATATCATCAGCGTATGGTAAAAATTCGTCTCACCCAAACCGGCACCACAAACCGTAAAACATACCGGATTATTGCAATCGAGGAAGGTAAACGCCGCGACGGCAAGGCAATCGAAAATTTAGGGCATTTTAACCCGTTGGTAAAGCCTCCCGCAATCGTCATAGACCGCGAACGCATCGCGTACTGGCAAAGTAAAGGCGCTCAGGTGACGCCGGCGGTCAGTCGTCTCTTAAAGGGATAAAAACCATGAAAGATACGCTTCTTTTTTTACTTTCCCGAATCGTAGAACACCCCGATGACATCGTTGTTGACGAAACAGTTGCCGAGGACAGAACGACGCTCACAATTCACGCAAACCAGGAGGATTTTGGGAAGATTATCGGCAAAAGCGGACGCATCATCCGCGCACTTCGGGACCTTATTAAACTTATGGCCGCAAAGCAAGGTGTGTACGTTGACGTTGTACTTGCGGAAGAAGAGTAACATGCATATCTCCATCCTGACCCTTTTCCCCGACATGTTTGAGGGTCCTTTCTGTGAATCTATTATCAAACGCGCAATCGATAAAAAATTCCTCATGATCGACTTCGTTAATATCCGCGATTTCGCCGCTGATACCTACAAAACCGTTGACGGCCATCCATACGGCGGCGGCGTGGGTATGATATTGCGGGTTGACGTTGTTGATAGGGCACTGAAAAGTATCAAAAAAGGCCACACCATTTTGCTTGATGCTGGAGGAACTCCGTACAAACAATCAAAAACGAAAGAACTCAGCATGCTGGACCATCTTATTCTCATCTGCGGACACTATGAGGGCGTCGATCATCGGATCCGCAGCCTTGTTGATGAAGAAATTTCCATCGGCGATTACGTTCTTACCGGCGGAGAAATCCCGACAATGGTGTTGGTCGATAGTGTGACAAGGCTTATCCCCGGAGTTCTTGCAAAACCGGAAGCCACCATCCACGAATCATTTACCGAGCCGACCCTCGAATATCCCCAATATACGGAGCCGCAAGAATACAACGGAATTGTTGTCCCTCCGGTCCTTCTCTCCGGAAACCATAAAAAAATTGATGAATGGAGAAAGTCCGAAGCATTGAAACGCACCAAAACTTTCCGCCCGGATCTTATTGTTCACCCATAAATGGCGTGATATACGTATAACTATGAAATTATCAGAAAAAAATATTAAGACTGTAGTAAACGTATTGAAGTATCTCTATCTCGTAACATCTATTGTATTGCTGCTATTAATTTTAGCTATAATTTATTTGTTAAATTTCGGATCACCCGCCAAAACACCTTCTCCCTTAATCAGTATTATTTTCCAGATTCCCGGATTAATAATGTGTTTTGCATTTTATTGGGGGTTAAAAACAAAACAACCGTGGCTAGTACCGATAATGGTAGTTTTAAATTCACTACACCTAGTTTACCTCATGCTTACTTTCCCTCAAGATATAATTCATGTTATCGCGAAAATTATTGGGTTGTGCTTAGCTGCATTCAATATCTATTTCTTCACAACAAAAGAGGTTAAAAAATACTTCAAATCAAAAGGGCTGTATTTGTTTGGAAAATAGAATTAGCTGTCTACCCCTATAAGCTGAACGGGTCGGATTTGCCGGCCCCTCCTGATGGCGGAGGCAATGAGGATGGCTGCACCAATAGTTGCATCGCAGACACCGATGCAATGACGCGTGCGTCCGTACCCGATAAACTGGTAATCGGCTGACCAACAGCGCCGATTGCTGTGGGAAGAGGGGAGTAAAAGGCTTCCATCGAAACGTTAGCTGCTACCGTATTGTCCTGACCAAATGAAACATCAAATGTCTGAACACGGAACAACCGGCGAACTGATGTGCTTGCCGTCAAAAATGCATGAACCTGATCGAATGTCCCTGTAAAACCTACCGTAAACGGTATAATGTTCGTTCCAATAGCCTGTTCATCAGCAGTTAATGGCTCTGCCGACGCGGTGGAGAGAAAGCCTCCCTTCGCCAATGATACTGTATCCAAGGAAACACCTGTCTGGGCGGCCAACCCGTCAAGCGTGCTTAATACTGTCGGGAGTGACTTATCGGAAGGAACAGCGGATAACAGAGTTAGTAAATCGCTTCTCATCGTATATTCATTCACAGCCTGCAAGAGCGCTGTTTTACTGTTCAAACCGTTTACCTCTTGAGAAGAGGTGATAAATTCATTATTCAAATCTACAATTTTTTGCGCAAGCGGAACTATTCCCATCGCAAAACCAAACCCGCACACCAAGAGGATTACAATTGAAATAATCAGCGCTTGATACCGGCGAAAAAACCTTTTTAACTGCATAAGAATTAGAATACTGCAACAAACGACAATCCCATATCAATACTCCCATCCGGCCCTATCGAAAAAGAAACGAGCTGTGGCTTCCGTACAAGATTCATAGCAGCCAGGTTCACAAGATCGTCAGTCATGAAAATACCCTCCGGAATTGAATTCACATGAACCATGAGAGAAACGGTGTCAGTGTCATCAAACGAAATGTTGGATATCTTCCCCGGAGAAACAAACTGGACGACCGTATCAAACACCATTCCGACAGGTTTTTGGATATCTAAAATTTTTTTCGTCAACGCAGCACGCTGGGTAACCGAAACTAATAATCCTTCTGTCCTCGTACTTTGTGCGATAACCTGAGACAGTTGCTGTTGTTTTGCGGCTAACTCCTCATTGCGAATGCTGAAATAATAATACATCCCTCCGACGAGGATACCGCTTACGATAAAAATAACCAGAACCCAAAGACTCAATCTGCGAAGGAGTGCTATCACCATCACGAGTTGCGGCGATACCTCAGTCCTGTTTTGAATAAGATTTATTTTATTCGCGGGATCCATACTATGTTTACCTACGGAGGGCCAATCCTACCGCCACACAAAAATTCGGCCCTTCCGTCGTAAGAACGTTAAACCGGGGCGCACGGGCAATTCCGACCCACGGATTTGCAAGTTGTACTTCGACGCCTAGCGCCTGCGCCAAATACTCCACAAGGCCGGGTAACCGCGCCGTACCCCCAGAAAGTAAAACGAGCTGTACATGTTCATCTTTATATTTCTCCTGATAAAAGATAAGCGCGCGTTTCAGTTCGCCGACAATTGTATCGGTGATGGGTTTTGCGGCAGCGGCAATTTTTCCTTCAAGTTTGTCCTGCTGTATCCCGTACGCGCGTTTATATTCTTCTGCCTGCGTCAAGTTGAAATCAAGGCTCTGCGCAAGCGCACGGGTAAATGCATCGCCGCCTGCAGACAATGAGCGGGTAAATGTCAATACTTCATTTCTTTCTATAGCTATATCGGTAGTCAATGCGCCGAGTGATACGATCATGACACTGTGAACATTGGATACTGACCTCGTAAGCGCCCGTGAGGTTGCTATAATCTCCGTTTCGGCAGCTATGGGAGACAGCTCCGCAATTTCCAGAATGCTCAGATAGTTGTCAACCAGCGTTTTTGGCGCCGCCACCAAAAGTACTTCCATCTTATTGGTTCCAGTCGCTTTGGAGTCGCGCAGTATTGTGAAATCTAAATTCACCTGATCCAAAGGCAATGGAATATATTGTTCTGCTTCCCAACGAATGGCGGACGCAAGCTCCCGTTGCGAGAGCGTGGGTACTTCAATCACCCTGGTAAAAACTTTAGATTCGGGAAGCGCAATGTGTACTTCCTTTGATTTGACCCCCGTATCTTTTACAAGGATCTTAATGGCCTGAGCCATATTCTCTGCGTCTGCTGACTGCGCTGATCCGGATGTTTTTTCCGGGGTCGGCATGATGCCGGCCGCTGAAAGTACCACGGAATCTCCCTCAAACCCAAGTTCAATAAGCTTAATCGTGTGCGATCCGATATCAAGTCCGAGCGATAAATTCATATGGGCAGAATCTTATTATTGTGAAAGTGACCCTTCACTATACAGCGCGTAATCAAAAATTGATTCCGGCGCCCTGTATTGCTGATACACGGTGATTTTTCTGTTCACGCCGCTTGTTGTTACACCCACGGACTGAATGCTGTTACCCTGAACAGGAAGATTCTGCGCAGGCACTGCCGCGGCCGGCGCTACCGCAAGAAGTGCTCCGGCATACACCGGACGAATTCGAAGGGCTATCAGAGTGTCATTGGCCGGAACAATTCCATAATCAGAAAATGTAATTTTCGTACCAAGTGCGGTTGTACTTGGACAGCCGGTTGCAGCTACCGGAGCGGAAAAGTTATTTCCCGTGACTAAATCTGTGGCACGGGAACGATTCGAATCATACGCATTTCTCGCAACCCTGTACGATCCGTCACTTGCCTTTTTGTAGAGGATAGAGACAACGATGGCTGGTGTAGTTGACTCACTGCTCCAGCATACATTAATAGTATTTGCAGTATACGTCGGTGATTCTATAATCGTACCGTCGGCGGAATGACTAACCAGCCACACGGTTTCGGTATCCTCGTTCAAGGTTTTTTGAGGAAATACGTATGGACTTGTCGCGGTACCGCTCACGGGAGTAATTGAGGCCGTATAACTCACTCCATAAGTCGGATCTATTGTACCGGACGAGGCTACACCTGATCTTAACGTTTCTTCAACACCCGCTTCTGCTGCAGAAAACGCCCGTGTTGATTCCTCGGTGTTTCTTGTCACGGAAATATCGGTTGTGGTGCGCGCAATAAGAGACAGCCCGACCGTCGCGGCAATCGTCATCACAAGAAGCGCCATCAATGCAACCTGACCTGATTGTGTCTCTTTTTTATACACCATATCCTCCCTTTATATTGTAGTAACCGCACATTAATTTCGCAAGCCTACAGTGCTTTGAAACGTTGTGCTCCCCATATCATACTCACTGCCGGAAACTCCCTTTGGAACAAGCGTAAATGAAACGGTGAGTGTATCCTGAATTCCGCTTGACGGCGGACAAGAAAACGTAAGCGAACTGTCGTCACAGGTCGCACCACCCGAACTACTTACCGTCACGTTCCCGGCAGTTAAATAAACAACGACTCCAGCGCTTACCGATGCGATACGTGCAACGTTCCCGTCCGTAAGACAGGTAAAAGTGGTCACATTATCGTCGGGATTTGTAATTTGGGCTACGGACGCTGACGTTGCGCCGTTTACACAGGATGTTTCAATTGTTTGGGCTGAACGCACCATTCTACCGATAATATCCTGAGTGAAATTTCCGTTTTGTTTTATATCACTCAGGACCTTGGTTTTTTGATTGACATGTGTCGTCGTAAACAATACCTGCACGATAAGGATTGCGACAACCGCCAGAATAATGACGGAAACTAACATCTCCAGCAATGTAAATCCCTTTTGTGAATGTGTCGCCATAAAGATTATTTCCACTGTGTCAGATATGTCATCAACTGAATTGCATTCGCCGGATTACTTACGTCTCCCCATGAAACCTTTGATGTGACTTTCACCGTAGGGACGCCGGAAACTATGGTTAATTCAAGTGTAAGGGATCGAACATATGTATTATCAATATTAAATGCCGTACACGAAATTTGTGCCTGACCAAACGATCCGTCGGATCCCACACAATAGGTATTCGCGGTAGGAGTCCCTAACGCTGCAAAAGCGTCCCAGCTGGTATCACGAAGGGCGCGCGCCAGTTCAATCCCGGACTGGGCATAGGCAGCAGCGTTGCTGCGCACCTTTGACGTTTCCGAACGGCTGAGCGAAACCGTTGTTCCGACAACTACACCGGTAGCCAAGAGTACCACCATACCGACAATGACTATCATTTCTACCAATGTCTGCCCCCGTTTACCTACTTCATATATTTTCATACGTTTTTCCGTCTATTACGGCGTCGGAGTCGGCGTCGGAATAAAATCCGATACCACCCCCGAAGAAGATACCGATACTTTTGCAGTAACTCCGTTCCCGACGAGAGATATTGTCTGGTTTGCCGATGCTCCGCCATCAAGAGCATAGAATGTAATAGGGTTGGGAGTGGGGGAAGCAAACGTTACCCCCATCGGGAGCGTATACGTATTTATCCCGCCGACCAGTCCTGACTGGCAACTCGCCTGTACTGTATAGGAGGAATTAGAGAAATTTACAATATAACCGACGAGCGTGTTGCACCCCGCTGGTTTCAAACCGGAGGATGCCATTGTCCTGGCTGACTGCAAGTTTGCAATCACGTCCGACGCAGTCTGCTGGACAGTCTGAGAATTACTGAACCCGTTATAATTGGCAATAAAAAGACCGCTGAGGAGCGCTAGAATTGCGACGCTCACAACAATCTCAATTAAGGTAAACCCGTGAGATTGTGAAGAAGACTCCATAGTTAAGGATTTTTCAGATAATAATTACAATTAGCTATATGCGCTACACCGCAGTAGTCACCGGAACTACTTTCCAGCTGCCCGCAGAGACAATAACTATAATATGGGGGACCGGATCCAATGACGCGGTAATAATATTCTATCGGTGTTGCCACCGTGCTTTCCGGATCCCTGGGAATTGAAGGCAGATAGGTTGTAACCAACGGACCAGTGCCGTCACCAGGATCAAGGCTTGATAATGTGATAAAGTTCGTGCTCGTTCCCGGATATGACCCATTATCAATCCTATACATCTCAAGCGCGCTTCGCACCTGCTCCAGATCACTTTTCCGCTTGGCATTCCGCGTCCGCAAGTTAATGGACCCGTACGATACCACGCCGATCGCGGTCAATACGGCAATGATGGTTGCTACCACCAAGATTTCTATTAAAGTAAATCCATTCCCCGGATGTACCGCATGTTTCATGGCTGGATTATTGTAAATTTCCGACACAATAGTATTGTTCTGTTCCTAATGATGTAAACGTGCAGGCAGGAGAACCCGGATCTGCGCTCTCATTTCCCGTTCCGGACTCAAGGTGCGCGCAAAAACAGTAGGATGAAGCCGAGCAATGTGGGTCACTAAAATCATAGACAAAGGTCGTCGATGCATCGGAGCCCGTGAAGTTTTTTGGGTCCGTCGGAAACCCGCCGGGCAAGTATGTCGGGTCTGCTGTTATTGCGCCACACGTAGCCGGATATGAGCCGCTATTAACAGCATCATATTGTTCAAAAGCATTTTGCACAGCTTTCATATCCGAAATTCTTCGTGCATCCCGGCCCTTTTTTTGGGCCGTGGCATAGGAGGCGACACCTATTGATACAAGAATACCCATAATGGCAATAACGATAAGAAGTTCCATCAACGTAAACCCTCGTTTTTTCATATATACATCCTCCATAATGATATGAGTTGTGGTTGCCATATAAGTGCAGCCACCGTTCCTGCTACCAGAAACGGCCCGAATGCAATTTTGCTTTTCCAGGTCTTTTTCCTTCCTATCATCAGTATGACAGCCGCCAAAGCGCCCGTCAAGAAAGCGACGTAGAAGGCAAAAACAACGCCGGGAAATCCCAACAGGACGCCCATGAGAGGCGCAAATTTTACGTCGCCGAACCCCAGTCCTTTCCCCCGTGTGAGTGCCCAAAGTGCATAAAAAGCTGCGAAAGAAATAAACCCTGTTACTAAAGACTCCGAAATGCCGGCAAAGGACAATCTTTTTTCATACCAATACAGTATGGCCGCTGCAAATCCGAGAACAATCATACTGTCGGGAATAATCTGATATTTGAGATCAGCGATAAAAATAACAAGCAAAGAAATAAACAGTGCATAATACGCTATGTACCCGGGATACAACAGGGCAAATCCGATCCCTGTAACAAATTCAATAATCGGATATTGTACCGAAAGCTTTTTCCTGCACCGCCGGCAACGGCCTGCCTGTATCACATAAGAAACGACGGGAAACAGTTCATACCACCGAAGGGGTTTTTTGCAGTAATCACAATGAGAACGTCCCCACACAATACTCTCTCCTTTGGGTAACCGATCAATTAATACGTTGGCAAACGATCCGACCGCCAGTCCGAGAATAAAAAGAAAAACAATCATCATACTATCCAGTGTCGGATCTTAACCAGACTATGTCAAGTATGGTACACTTGCCTTCATGAAATGGACATGGAAAGATATGTGTGCGGTCGGTCTTATCACCATCGTCGTAACCGCCTTTTTCTTCCGGTTATTCTGGCCTACGCCGCAGCTTATTGTGACACCCGACTTCGGACAAAGTGACGCCGTCCTTGCGATTTCAACGAAATTCTTTTATAGCACACAACTTTCCGAGCACCGCATACCACTGTGGACGTCACTTATCGGCGGGGGATATCCGATATATGCGTTCGGCTCAATGTCAACTTTTTTCTTACCGAATTTTATTTTATTTAGCATCCTTAACCCGGTTGCAGCATACAATATAGCGCTGGTCCTTACTCTCTGTATCATGGGGTGGGGAATGTATGTCTGGCTGCGACTCATGAACTACAGCCGCATTGCCTGTGTTTTCGGATCAATAACAACTGTCCTTTCCGGTTATATTATTGCCCAGCTTACCCACATAACGATCGTTCAGAGTTATTGTCTTTTTCCCTGGCTTGCCGCCCTCACGCTGATATTGGCGAATAAAAAATCGTGGTGTGCCGTCGGATGGTTTATTCTCTTTCTTTCACAACTCATTTTCGTCGGATTCCCGCAGTGCGTATTTATTACCCTCTTATTCCTCGGCGCGTACTGGATATGGCTTATGCGTACCGGTGTTGATTGGAAACAAAAAACAATCATGTTCGTTATTGCCATTACGGTCGGGTGTGCCGCCGCCGCCGCTCAAATACTTCCGTCGGTGGAATACTTAAAAACGCTCGTGACTGCTACGGGTTTTTCTCCCGATCAGGCCGCATATTATTCATACCCGTTCAAACATCTTCTCACGCTTATCAACCCGTTTGCCCTTGGCAATCCCGCAACCGGCACCTACCCAAATTTTTCAGTGTTCTCCGGAAGCATTTTTTGGGAAAATACCGCATATATCGGCATTCTTCCTCTGATTTTCCTTGCTGTGTATGCCAGTATTGCGGTATGGAAAAAATTCCGGATCAAATCCACACTTTTTTTTCTCCTTGTCTTGGGCGCATCCTTTCTTCTTATGACCGGAAGCAATTCACCGCTCTATCTTATCTATTCATTTTGGCCCTTCAACCTGTTCCGCGTGCCGTCCCGCTTCATCTGGCTTTTTGTAATCGCACTTATAGTTCTGTCCGTTCACGCATTCGACCGGCTGATGGGATACGGGAAAAAATCCGGGATTATTTTTGCTGCTGCACTCATCATTATTTGCATCCATACGGTCTCGCTGTTTATCATCTGGTCGCCGTACCATAAACTTGTTCCTGCGTCAGAATGGGTACAAAATCCGCCGCTCATCCACTCTATCGACCTCACACACTATACAATAACCATCGGATCACCAATAACATATAATGAATTCTATGCTCCTCATGGGTGGTTGAATCTTCGGGGGATAAACGATCCTGCTCTATTTCTGCGAAATTCGCTGACGCCTGATCAGAATATGGTATGGGGCGTTCCTCAAATCGAGGAAGATGCAGCCCGAACAATCCGCAGATCCGGAGTGCTTACGGATTTATTAAACCAGTCTATTACCTTCGACAGCAGCAACGCCACCATAAGCGCGACGGGCATTAAACTTCTTTCACTTTTATCTGTTAAAACCGTTATCAGCACGCTGCCGCTGACCCAGCAAGGATTGTCTCTCAAGGCTCACATATCGTTTGCCGGACATACCACCAGCCTCTTCGAAAATCCCGATCCGCTGCCGCCAGTCTATTTTGCAAAACGGGCGATTCCGGTGCATACCGTCGAGGATGCCGTCGCGGCGTTTACCTCGGACACGTTCGTACCCGGTGATACCATCCTTGTTGAATTTGACGCAACACCGGCAGCGAGCTTAACCCGTGGAACGATAGCAGTGAAATCGTCAGACGAAGGGCAATATGTCATTTCCGTCACAAACCCGAACGCGCGCGCGATTCTGGTCCTGACCCAGACATATTATCCCGGCTGGCACGCAACTATCGATACGAAAGCTGTGCCGATATTTCCGGTAAATATCAAAAACATCGGCATTCTCGTGCCCAGGGGGCCTCATACAATCGAATTTACGTATTGGCCGGATAGTTTTGTTTATGGAGCATGGATAAGCGGTATCTGCCTGGGCGTCACAATTGTCCTAATGGTGTTTGGGTTTGTTTATTCTCGGCGTCATATTCGTCAAAAAGCTTCTTCGCGTGTGCTGCATCGCCGAGGCAATCGCGGTACGTACTCGCCTCATAATACGTAATGATGCTATCCGGTACGATACTTGCGTTTTGTGCCGCAGTAAACGCGGTGAGCGCAGCCGTACATTTTTTTTGAAGCAGCAACACCGCCCCCTCATCCTTATATGCATTTGCAAGTTCTGCGTCCCCCGCAATTTTGGCAGCCGCACTAAACTGGCCATATGCCTCGTCCAGCATGCCGGCAAGCGCTAGCGTCCTCCCAAGCGCAATATGCGCACCCGCATATACGTCGCGGGCATCGGAAAGCATCAGGTGATTGTACCGTGAAAGAATTCCTGTAGCAGGATCGTGCAATGTTTTCCAGATGGCAAGATTTTCTTTATACATCGTGCCTGCGTTCGGCGCCGTCTTTTGGTCAACTAATTTATAGGTTAACCCATACGGCACCCAGCTCCATCCTGCTCCGACAGGGAGCGGTGCATATGAAAATATCGGCCGCTTCGGGTACTGGGATGTCACGAGATTGACCGTTGCATCGCCGGTTGCCGCAAATGTGATATCGGGGAATATCGCGTGGAGGGTCACCTGATAATCAGGGGAGGCCAACCGGCTCTGGTGTATGGCAATGACATCCGGCCGGAAATTGAGCGCATAGCGCATATATTGCGTACTAAAGAGCGTCATATCGCGGCCTAATAACAGAATGCTGCCGGAAGGCAGCGGCGAAAGCACATCCATACCCAGATTATCTGCAGTTCTGTCTGCGGGTAATCCGTAAAACCGCCACAGAGTGACCCCCAACTGGCTGAGCGGATACAGGAGGATGACAATACACCCGATCCCAAAAACAAGACGGGCCATGCGCCGGCTCAAGACTGACCTGAGGCGTTCTACCAGCTCTGCAAGCCCGATACCGGAAAGAATGGCAAACACTACATACGACGGCAATAAAAACCGCTCATACGTGCCGAGCATAAACCGGTTAAGCAAAGGAAAACTTGCATAAAAGAAAAAGAATGGGCCCAAAAAGAGCAGTGCAACCAAAAAGAATAGACAAAGAGGCCGATCCCGCTTCCACAGGGAGAAAAACCCCGTCAGGATAAGGACAACTCCAATCCAGGTAAAATCCATAAGAATAAACTGCGCGTAGGCCTGAATCTGCAAAAAGCGCTGAATCACCAGGTCACCAAATAACCCGCCGGACACAAACGTGCCGTAATCCGCCCGCGTCATCAGACGGATAAAACCGGCGAGATCCACGGGCCTGTCCCAATTGATGATTGAGTGCCCGCGGGCCGCGATGAATACGTACGCATACGGAACTAACCCGACCAAAAACCAAAACGCAACAGAAAAACGGAATCGTTGTGATTGTTTTGGCAGAAGGAATCGTTGCCGCCAAATCCAGTAAAACAAAGCCGGCACCAAAAACAATATAGTCTGCTGATTGGCAAGTGATAATCCAAACACAAACGATGCGATAACAAGAAACCGATTTTTTTTAGTCTGTCGCCAGCGGATAAGAAGACAGATAAGGAGAATAACAAACAAGTCCAACAGCGCGAATACTTCCGGCGTCACGCTGTAGAGAAAAAACAGGTAATTGGAAAGGAGTAGCAATGCGCTGAATAATCCGACGGCTCTGCGCTTCGTGAGCGAAGAAACAAGCCAGTAGACCAGTGCGATAACAATTGCATGCGGCACAGAAGAGAGGAGTCCCACCCGCCATGAAGCAGTAAATATTGGTAATCTGGAAACAATCCAGCCAAGAAATGTATAGAGGGGATACCCAGGGGGGTGCGCCACACCAAAGGTGACTGCGGCCGTCACCACATCTCCTGAGTCTCCGCCCACAATGCCCTGTGCCTGAAATAGGAGGAAAGAAACAAATGCTATACAACCAACAAGAATCGCAAAAACACTGCTGTTTTTGCGATTTCTTGCTTGATTATCCATTTACTGAATGCAGTAGTAGCAGGGGTCTGTCCCACCGGTCGCTTTGCAGGTGGTTATACTCGTCCCGCCGCTTGGATCATAGATCGTATTTGCGTCGATCTGGAACCCTTTGGATTCCGGCATATAACAGACATGCAGATCTCCCAGCCCTGTCGATGAAACATAGATGGTCGACAGCGTTCCGGCTCCCACATATCCGGTAAAACCTGCCTTTAATTCACCGGCATTAATAAGTTTCGTAATCGCGCCCGTCGCCGCATCAGACATGATAGGATCGGCTAAAGGTGTCGCGCTACCCAGAGACGTCCATGGCCAATCTGATTTGGTGGAATAATACCGCAAATTTGCATTATAAAATTCCGACACGGTATTTCTGGTTGACGTGTCACGGCCTTTTTTGAGCTGTTCAAACGGATCAATTGTCGCCAAGAGTCCTATGGCAAGCGCACCTAAAAGCGCAATAACAATAAGCAGTTCAATAAGTGTAAAACCACGAGCAGTTTTCATAATAAATAATCTCCTTTATTTAGGTGTAACAGCTGCGTCGACCCTTGTCAAGTATCAGTTTTCCTACTGAATCGAACTGGTTAATTTATAGATGGGCGTGATGACGGAAATGACGATAAACCCCACACCCAACCCCATAACCACCATAATAATCGGTTCAATCGCCGTAGTCAGACCCTTCACAAGCGTTTCTGATTCCGTCTGGAAATACTTCGACAGTTTACTCAGCGTTTCGTCAAGTTGCCCTGTTTCCTCGCCGACCTTCATCATCTGCGAGACAATCGGCGGAAACACGGGATACTGCGCAAACGAATCTCCCAACGGGAATCCTTTCTCGACTTTTTTGGAAATCTCTCCTACGGCGTTGCGAAAGAGAACATTCCCCAGAGACCCCTGGAGAATCTGCAGTCCCTCAAGGATATGGATGCCGGAGGAAACGAGCATCCCGAGCGTCCGGGTAAAATCCACAAGAATTATTTTTTTCTGAAGTTCCCCAAAAAGCGGTATTTTAAAAACCAGCTGATCCATAAAGAGTTCTCCGAACTCGGTTGTTCGCCACCACTGGAACAACCATACCGCGCCACCTATACCAACCAGCACGAGCCACCAAAAACGGACAAAAAAATTTGATATGGAGATAAGAAGAACCGTGCTCCACGGAAGCTGGATATTCATATCGGTATATAACCCGGTAAGTTTCGGCATGACGACCGTCATCATGACAATAATGACACCCACCATGCCGATAAGAATGATAACCGGATAGATCATGGCGCCCGACACCTTTCCGCGGAAATCCCGCTGGTCTTCAAGAGACTCGGAGAGTCTCGCCAAAATCCGATCCAGTGTTCCGGATGCTTCGCCTGCGCGGACCAGGGCAATATAGGTTGTCGAGAAATACCGGGGGTACTTGGCAAGGGCATTTGCGAGTGTTCCGCCGGAAACAATCTGATGTTCAATGTCAACAAGTATATCGGCAAATGCAGGATTTGTTGTTTGGGTTCGCAGAATCGTGAGGGATTCCGGAAGTGACAGTCCTGCCGTCACCATCGTTGAAAGCTGCCGCGTAAAATTGACAATGTCGCTGAATGTTACCCGTTTAAGATATTGTTGAACCCAGGCGAATGATAGCCTCTCACGCGAAACCCTGATGCTGACAACAAACAGTTGTTTTTCGTGAAGTAGCCGTATGGCTGCATCCTGCGACGGAGCATCTGCGAGCCCTGTTACTATTTTTCCGTCCGTACCCCGTGCTTTGTATTGAAAAAAGGCCATGATGATTATCCTTGTTTTAAAAGACGGGCTAATTCTTCCGGATGCAGGGCATAACTTTGCGCAACGTCGGCACGTATCTTTCCCTCGCGGATAGCACGGGCAAGCGCCTCTTCCAGTGTCACCATCCCGAGCTCCGCTGATGTTTGGATAATGTTATCAATAAGATGAGACTTGCCGTCTCGGATAGTCGTTTTAATCGCAGGTGTTGCCGTCATTATTTCCATCACCGGAATACGACCGCCAGCAATGGCGGGGATAAGCCGCTCGGATAGTACCCCCTCTATCACGGCGGACAGTTGAAGTCGAATCTGCACTTGCTGACTATCAGGAAATACATCAACAATACGGTCGATTGTCTGCGCTGCAGAATTGGTATGAAGTGTCGCGAAAACCAGATGACCGGTTTCCGCTATCGTGATGGCTGCCTGAATAGTTTCCAGATCCCGCATTTCTCCGATGAGAACAATATCCGGGTCTTCGCGCAAAACACTTCTGAGTGCCACACCCCAGGAGAGTGTATCCTGATGCATCTCACGCTGCGAAATAACGGAAAGACCCGACGGATACACATACTCAATAGGGTCCTCGATGGTCACGACGTGAACGCTCCTCGTCTGGTTTATGGTATTAATCATCGATGCAATCGTCGTTGATTTGCCCTGACCGGTCGGGCCGGTCACTAAAATAAATCCCTGACGCAGTTTCACAAATTCGTGGCAGATTACTGGCAATCCCAATGCTTCAATCGACTTGATCGTCTCCGGAATGAGACGGAAATCCGCGGCGATGGATTCCTGCTGGTAATATACGTTTGCGCGGAACCGGTTCTTCCCGAAGGCCACGGAATAATCAATCTCTTTATTGGTTAAAAAGATATCTTTTTCTTCCGCCGTAAACGTCGGAAAAATGATCGATTCCGTATCGGCGGGTGTGAGCGGCGCGCTGCCCGTAACCGGCGTTAAATTCCCGGCTACGCGCAGCATCGGCGGATACCCGACAACAATATGCAGGTCTGAAGCTCCCAACCGTAACGCTTCGGAAAATAATAGTTTAATATCCATACGCTTCGCTAATCCTGCGCGACACGAAGGATTTCTTCAATCGTCGTCACGCCTTCCAACGCTTTCATATATCCGTCCTGTTTCATGGTAATCATACCTTCTTTTACCGCAGTCTGTTGAATGTCTTCCATCGATGCCCGTATGGCAATCAATCTGGCAACGGCTGTGGAAACAGGGAACACTTCAAATATACCGATCCTGCCTAAATACCCGGCTCCGCCGCATGCTGCACATTCAACCCCGTTAACCGTTGTTTTTCCCCGATACAACTTCAGCGGGCTGTCTTTCGGCACCAACGCGCCGAGCACGTTGTTGATGTCTTTTTTCACTTCTTCGTCAGGATCATATTCTTCTTTACACGTCGGGCAAATTTTACGTGCGATGCGCTGGCCCACGACAGCATTGAGGCTCGAGACAATAAGGAACGGTTCTGCCCCTAAATCTAAAAGACGCGGAATGGCACCCGAGGCGTTATTTGTGTGCAGGGTGGAAAATACGGTATGTCCGGTTAGCGCTGCCTGTATAGCCAAATCCGTTGTTTCACGGTCGCGGATTTCCCCGACAAGAATGATATTAGGGTCCTGCCGCAAAAATGATCTCAAACCTGTCGCAAATGTGAGGCCTGCCCCCGGATTAATCTGAACCTGATTCACGCCGGGAATTTCGTACTCAACCGGGTCTTCAAGCGTCATAATGTTTACCCTGCTGTTATTGAGCTTAGAAAGTACTGCGTAAAGAGTCGTCGTTTTACCGGATCCGGTAGGTCCGGTAACAAGAATAATGCCGTGCGGACGGGCTATTTGAGATTCCAGGTTTTTGAGTGCCAGACCCCGCAGGCCCAACTCGGGCAGTGTCGGAATACCGCCGGTTTTCTTCAGGAGCCGCATGACGATTTTCTCTCCGTGTACGGTCGGGAGTGTTGATACACGAAGGTCCACTTCTTCCTCTCCCATTTTAAAATTAAAGCGACCGTCCTGGGGAACACGCTTCTCATCAATTTTCATATCCGCAAGGATTTTGATACGGGACACGACGGCATCGTGCAGGCGTTTGGGAAGAACCAGCCGCTCCTGCAAAATTCCGTCTACCCGGTACCTCACGCGTGTGTCGCCGGACTGAGGCTCAATATGTACATCGGATGCACGCAGATGTATAGCCTGCTCAAGGGTCGCAGAAACGATTTGTGCGATAGGCGCTTCACGGATAACTTCACCCAGGCGGCCCGCCTCATATGTTTTGATTTCAGGCTCCACGGTTTCCTTCAAGGCCGCCGTGACATCTTCACCGAGATTCTGCGAATACGTTTCGTCAATAGCAGAAAGAATATCGTCTTTGAGTGCCATAAACGGGCGGACGCGTTTCCCGGATTTCTTTTCAATAAATTCCAAAACCTGAAAATCCAGAGGGTCCAGCATGGCGACAGAAAGTTCGTTTGCTACACTATTAAACTCAAACGGGATGAGTGTATATTTACGGGAAACGGGTTCGGAAATAAAATTGACAATGGCCGGAGTAATAGCGCGTCCTGACAGTGTAACAAACGGAACATTAATTGACTTAGCTTTTGCCTTTGCAAGGTCTATATCGGATACCAACCGCTTTTTAATAAGAACATCTTCAACGGATGCACCCGTAGACAACGTCTCCGTCAGGATCGCATCCGCCTGAGTCTGAGAGAGACGACCGTCGGCAACGAGTGCATTTAATATTGGTTGGGCAGAGCTGGCCATACAATTTATTATTGATGTTTTTGTATTATAATGCAAGGGATTATGCATGCGTTTCTTATTGTCGGGGGCAATAAAGAGTCTATACAGAAGGAATTAGTATCCCGAACGAGCTCGTGGAAAATTTCTGCGTGGGATACTATTCGTCTGCCGGAAGAAGGAACTGTCGGTATCGAAATGATCCGCGACTTTCAACGCGAACTCGTTCTTATGCAGAGAAATTCTCCGGCTAAAGTTGGTTTGCTTACCGATATTGAGCGTCTGACTCCAGAAGCACAAAACGCTCTCTTAAAAACGCTCGAGGAGCCACCGCCGCATACATATATTATAGGGACGACGAGCGTCCCCGAAGCGCTTCTGCCGACTATCCTATCCCGCATGAGTGTCGTGCGCCTTACGGATGCTGCCCAGAAATCCGACACATCAATTCTTTTGAAAGTATTAGAAGAGTCTCCGGGGAAACGTCTTTCAACTTTAGAACCGTTTGTTGCCACGCGCGACGAAGCCAAAAAATTTGTTACATCACTGTTGGGTGCGGCGCGGGAAGAACTTTTGAAACACCCTACACCTCAACTAACCAATCTTATCCGTAATCTTCTCACCGCCCAAACCCAACTCGCGGTCAACGTAAACCAGCGCTTAGTCGTTGATAACGCGATCCTTCAAATATGAGAAAAAGAGAAGCCATAAGTGGTGTCTTCGTAGATGAGAACAAGCAGAAAGTCTTACTTTTAAGACGTAATCAAAAAAGAACATATGCTCCGGGAAAATGGGATTTAATGGGAGGAGATATTTTACCCGGAGTAACGCCTTCGGACACGTTAATGAAAGATGCGTTTGAAAAATTAAACCTTCAATACATATCTATAGTAGAAACAACACAAGTAACCGATGAAGAAATAGATGCCGCAATTACACGATATGTTTTTATTTGCAGTGGCGATTATAGCGGGCTTTCGGTAGATGCACGAAAATATGATCAGGCCCGATGGTTTGAAAAGTATGAAATTTTATCAACTGACTTATCCTTACATGCTCAAAAAGTATTAAAAGCTACAGGATTTATTGAATAAAATCCGAAGATCCATTATATCGGCGGGTGTACCGATTTCCCTAGACAACCCGTGTGAAGTATTGTAGAATGATTTAGGAGCTTTTTAGGCTCGTTTTTCTTCTTATGGCAAAAGTTTCTGATAAATATACCGGTGCGCAGATCGTCGTTTTGGAAGGGCTTGAGCCCGTCCGCAAGCGCCCGGCCATGTACATCGGCACGACGGGGCCGGCGGGCCTCCAGCACTGTTTAAACGAAATTGTTGATAACTCCATTGACGAAGCGCTTGCCGGATACGCAAAAAATGTCTGGGTAAACATACATCGCGACAACAGCGTGACGGTTGTCGATGACGGCCGCGGTATTCCGGTTGATAAAAACCCGAAATATAAAGTGTCGGCATTGGAACTGGTCATGACAAAACTCCACGCCGGCGGCAAATTTGAGGGCAAAGCATATAAAGTCTCCGGCGGACTGCACGGCGTGGGAGCGTCTGTCGTCAATGCATTATCCAGCGTCATGCGCGTCGAAGTCCACCGAGACAACAGCGCGTATATGCAGGAATACAAACGGGGAATCGCGGTCCACCCTGTGAAAAAAATCGGGTCCGCAAAAGGAACGGGCACGACCGTAACATTTTTGCCGGACACGGAGATATTTAAAGAGGGGATAGCACTCAATTTTGAAACGGTCAAAAAACAAATCCGGGACCGCGCATATCTTATCGCCAGACTTGCATTCCATCTTAAGGATGAACGGAGCGACGAAGAAGCGCACTATTATTTTGAAGGCGGCATCACCTCACTGGTTAAAGCATTGAACCGCAATAAAACCGTACTCCATCCGGCTATCATGATCAGCAAAAATTCCCCCGACGGGGAAATGAACGTCGATGTGTCCATCCAATACAATGACGGGTTTTCCGAAAACACGGAGTCCTACGTCAATGTCATCCATACGCCGGAAGGGGGCACACACCTGACCGGTTTCCGTATGGCACTGACGCGCGCCATCAATGATTACGCCAAAAAAACCGGTGCCACCAAAAACGGCGACGACTCAATAACCGGCGACGATACCCGCGAGGGGCTCACCGCCATTGTGTATGTAAAAATGCCCTCCCAATACCTGCAGTTTGAGGGCCAAACCAAAGAAAAACTGGGGAACGCCGAAGTCCAGCCGTTTGTCCAGTCCGCAGTCAAGGAAGGGCTGGATACGTATTTTGAAGAAAATCCGAGCGATGGCCGCGCAATTTTGGAGAAAGTGTATTTGGCTGCAAAAGCACGGCTCGCTGCCAAAGCTGCAAAAGACGCCGTCATCCGGAAAGGCGCGCTCGAGGGAGCGTCACTCCCGGGAAAACTGGCAGACTGCCAGGAAAAAGACCCGACAATCTCGGAACTGTTTATCGTGGAAGGCGATAGTGCCGGCGGCTCGGCCAAACAGGGCCGCGACCGAAAATTCCAGGCCATACTGCCGCTTCGCGGAAAAATATTAAATACCGAACGCGCAAGGCTGGATAAAATCATAGAATTTGAAGAACTAAAAGCATTGGTTATAGCCCTCGGCATGGGAATTGCGGACAGCCTTAATCCGGAAAAACTACGATATCACCGTGTCATCATCATGACCGATGCTGATGTGGACGGCGAACATATCATGACACTCCTTTTGACATTCTTTTACCGGCACCTTCCCTACATTATAGAGAAGGGGCATCTCTATATCGCCCAGCCGCCGCTGTTTAAAATTACCTGGGGCAAACAGACGTATTACGCGTATTCCGATGAAGAACGGGATGCAACCGTCAAAACGCACGAAAAAGAATTTAAAGGTATTCCGAGCATCCAGCGCTATAAAGGTTTGGGAGAAATGAATCCCGAACAACTCTGGGAAACGACGATGAATCCTGCTCACCGTGTCATGCGGCAAGTCACAATCGACGATGCGTCGATTGTGGACGGCGTATTTTCGATGCTGATGGGGGATGAAGTCCCGCCTAGGAAGCGCTTTATCCAAACGCACGCGAAGAGTGCTACGTTGGATATATGATGAGTATTTAGTATAATAGCGAAGCGTAAAAATTTTACAGAAAGGATTTATTTTTATGGATATACAAGTCATTGCACTATTTACTGCCCCGTTAACTGCACTTATTGCACTCGCCTACGGCATTTACCTTATTAAACGCACCATCAAAGAAGACGAAGGTTCCGATAAACTCAAGGCAATCGGAAAAGCAGTCGCCGACGGGGCCATGTCCTACCTCAAACGCCAGTTTAAAATTATTGTTCCATTCATGCTCGTTCTTGCAGTTATTATTGCCTTCACGCTCGGAAAAGGCATTGCCGTCACATTTTTACTTGGGGCAGTATTTAGCGCAATCATCGGTTATTTTGGCATGTGGATTGCCGTCAAAGCGAACTTGCGGACGGCCAATGCCGCCCAGAAGGGTCTTAATCCTGCGCTCCGTATCGCATTCGGCGCGGGGACTGTCAACGGCATGCTTCTGGTAGGCCTCGGCCTATTGGGCGTTTCCCTTATCTATATGTGGTCGTACTTCTCTTTTATAGCACAGGGGGCAGACGTTGTTGCCCGTCATGCAACAGAAGTGTTAGTTGGCTACGGGTTCGGAGCGGCACTCATTGCGCTCTTCATGCGGGTCGGCGGAGGAATATTTACAAAAGCCGCGGATGTCGGCGCGGATCTCGTGGGTAAAGTCGAAGCGGGGATACCGGAAGACGATCCGAGAAACCCAGCCACGATTGCTGATAATGTCGGGGACAACGTCGGGGACTGCGCGGGAATGGCCGCAGACGTATTTGAATCCTACGCGCTCACAATTGTTGCAGCTATGATTTTGGGCGGGAATTTATTCGGTCTCAAAGGTGTCGTATTTCCGCTCCTCGTGCGGGCCGGCGGAATACTAACATCCATTTTAGGAACGTTTTTCGTCAAAGCAAAAAATGACCATGAAGATGCTATCAAACCGCTTATCCGCGGCTTTATGGTGTCAGCAATCGGGGCTGTCATTATTCTCATGGGTTTATCGGTATTTTTGCTGCAGCAGCCAAAAGCGGGGTATGCCGGAGTGGTTGGTATTATTGCAATGTTACTCCTTTTATTGATCACGAAATACTATACCGGTCCAGGTGAAAAACCGGTTGTCGCGATCGCCACTGCAAGTAAAACCGGCGCGGGAACGACCATTATTTCAGGTCTCGGAATCGGCATGGAAAGCACGTTTTTTTCCGTCCTGGTTGTGGCCGCAGCTATCTACGCAGGATTTTCCCTGCTCGGATTCTACGGCATTTCCCTGGTCGGTATGGGCATGCTTGCGACAACCGGCATCATTATGGCACTGGATACATTCGGGCCCATTGCGGATAATGCCCAGGGGTTTGTGGAAATGGCCGGAATAAAAGGCAGGGCTGCTGTCGTAACCAGCGGCCTGGATGCCGTCGGCAATACCACCAAAGCCCTCACTAAGGGATTTGCCGTGGGATCCGCTGCGGTGGCAGCCAGTTCCCTGTTTGCGACGTATTTTGAAAAAACAGGCCTTGTCACCATAGATATCGCAAACCCCAAGGTCTTTGTCGGGGTGCTGTTGGGTGGGGCATTGCCGTTTTTGTTCAGCTCGCGCCTGATCGGATCCGTCGGCCGAGCCGCATTCCAGGTCGTTGAGGAGGTTCGTAGGCAGTTCAGGGAATATAAAGGCATTATGGAAGGAACCAGGCTGCCGGACTATTCCAAAGCCGTCGAAATCGTGACCCTGGCGGCACAAAAAGAACTTGTTGTTCCGGCCCTGATCGTTGTCCTTATGCCTGTAGCCGCATCACTCTTGGGTGCCCAGGCGTTGGGCGGATTTTTGGCAGGCGTCGTTGTCGTAGGACTGATGCTCGCGCTCTTTATGTGCAATACCGGCGGCGCATGGGATAACGCCAAAAAATACGTGGAGGACGGACACTTCGGCGGCAAAGGCAGCGATACGCATAAAGCCGCGGTCGTAGGAGACACGGTCGGGGATCCGTTAAAAGATACATCCGGACCTGCTTTGAACCCAATGATGAAGATTGTACAAATCGTGGCATTACTCATCGCCCCCTTTGTCATCCAGTTCATTGGAAAATAAATGAATATCGGCAAAGTCAACCAGTCCGAAATCACGCATGAAATGCAAAAGTCGTACCTCGACTATGCAATGAGCGTCATTGTGGCGCGCGCCCTTCCGGACGTACGTGACGGCATGAAGCCCGTACATCGGCGAATCTTATTCGCCATGCATCAGACCGGCTTACACCACACGAGTAAATACAAAAAAAGTGCATCGGTCGTCGGAGAAGTCCTGGGAAAATATCATCCGCACGGAGACGCGCCTGTCTACGAAGCATTGGTACGCCTCGCGCAGGAATTTTCCATGCGGTACCGCCTTGTTGACGGGCAGGGAAACTACGGATCCATTGACGGAGATCCGCCCGCCGCTATGCGCTACACAGAATGTCGCCTCGCCGCAATTTCCGATGAAATGCTTCTGGATATCGAGAAGGAAACAGTTGAATTTATTCCGAATTTTGACGGTACCATCAACGAGCCGGTGTATCTTCCGGCGAAACTCCCGAACCTCCTCCTTATGGGCAGTGAGGGAATCGCCGTCGGTATGGCGACCAAAATCCCGCCGCATAATCTCACGGAGGTGGCGGACGCAATCGGCGCGATGATCGACACCGTCAAACTGACGAAGACGAAGGAAACGGAAGGTGTAAGTGAGGTGAAATCCGATACCCACTTTACCTTCGACATCACGACCGACCAGCTTATGGAACACATTCAGGGACCGGATTTCCCGACCGGGGGCGCTATTTACGACATCAATGAAATTAAGGCGGCCTACACAACGGGGCGCGGCAAAATCGTCATGAGAGGCAAAGCGGAAATTGAAGACATTGGACAGGGAAAATCGGCAATTGCAATCACCGAACTTCCGTATCAGGTCAATAAAGCCGTTTTGGTAGCGCGCATAGCTGAGCTTGTCCACGAAAAAAAGCTTGAAGGTATTAGCGACCTTCGTGATGAATCCGACCGCCGCGGCATCCGCGTGTACATCGAACTCAAACGGGATGCCAGACCCAAGCAGGTATTGAATAATTTGTATAAATATACGGCACTCCAGACCACATTTCCTGTGAACATGGTCGCCCTTGTTGATAATACGCCTCAGACGTGTTCACTTAAACTTATATTGGAAGAATATATCAAACACCGCCATGATATTGTCCGGCGCCGTAGCGTTTTTGAACTCAAGGAAGCAAAAGCACGCGAACATATTTTGGAGGGCTTAAAAATTGCCGTCGACCATATAGATGAAGTGATCGCAATTATCAAAAAGAGTAAAGACGCCGATGAAGCAAAAGTGAAATTAATGACCAAGTTTAAACTTTCCGATATCCAGACAACGGCGATTCTGGACATGCAGCTGCGCCGCCTCGCGGCACTCGAACGCCAGAAAATCGAAGACGAATTGGCGATGATCCGCGAAACCATAGACTATCTGGAGGATTTGCTGGCTCACCCGACCAAAATTCTTAAAGTCGTGAAAGACGAACTCAATAAACTGAAGGAAAAATACGGAGACCAACGGAAAACGAGAGTTTTCAAAAGCAAAGTCGGGGAATTTTCGGAAGAACAGCTTATTGCCAACGAAGATGTCATTATCACCATGAGCGAGTCCGGGTATATCAAACGGCTCCCCAGAGGCACATTTAAGATGCAGGAACGAGGCGGCAAAGGTGTCATCGGTATGACGACCAAAGAAGAAGATACTATTGATAAAATCCTCACGGCACAAACCCACGACAATATGCTTTTCTTCACCGACCGCGGACGGGTATACCAGGTGCGCGTGTGGGATATTCCGGAAACAAGCCGCCAGGCAAAGGGGCAGGCAGTCGTAAATTTAATCAATATTGAATCCGGCGAACGCGTGACGTCGGTTTTGACCTACAGTCTCAAGCGCGACGAACAGAAGGAATTAGGTGTCAAATTTATTCTGATGGCAACCAAACACGGGACGGTGAAAAAATCCAAATTAACGGAATACGAAAATATCCGCCGCAGCGGCCTGGTTGCCATTAAACTGGAAAAAGACGATGAACTGACCTGGGCGCGGATTACCAGCGGCTCGGACGATATACTCCTCGTCTCTCACGAAGGCAAATCCATCCGGTTTAACGAAACCGAGGTCCGTCCGACGGCCCGCGATACCATGGGCGTCCGCGGCATACTCCTGAAAGGCACGGACTTTGTGGTGAGCGTCGACGTGATCAATGACGAAACCAAAAAAGCGGATTTTCTCACTATTATGGAAAAGGGGATCGGTAAAAAAACCGCCATCCGCGATTTCCCCAAACAGAAACGTGGAGGGCAGGGCGTCAAAGTTGCCGAGGTCAAGGACCGCACCGGAAAAGTGGTTGTCTCACAAATCGTTCCGGCTGAAACCGACAGCGTCATTCTCACCTCCATGAAAGGCCAAGTCGTAAAACTCCCTATTAATTCCGTACCGCGCCTCGGCCGCGCCACCTCAGGAGTTATTTTAATGAGATTTGCTGACAAAAGTGATACGATAGCCGCCGCAACCTGCCTAACGAAGTAAATCAGTTATTGTATGCAAGAATCATTTCTTTCGGGCTTCGGAATCGGCGAAAAAGCAGGAAAATCCATTCGTCAAAAAGGCTTGATAAACGCGATGTGGAATCCGCCACCTGATGAAATCATATACCTTAGCGGTAATATCCTCATTGATGCAGCAAACTGTACAGGATTTTTGATTGGTTGGATACACTCTGCACCTGATGCTTTGTTGTTTCCCGAAATCGTTCTACCCCCCGAATCCACTCATCGTGTGATAAAATGAGTCTATGAGAATCGATGGGAAAGCGCTTGCGGATGAGATACTTTTGAATCTTGCAAATGAAGTCAGACGATTAAAAATTACGCCCACGTTGGCGGTCATTCTGATCGGGGATGATCCGGAATCATTGTCGTACATCCGCCAAAAACAAAAAGCAACGGAAAAAATCGGCGGCAGATTTATTTTCGAACAGTTACCCAAAAACGCGCTTCCTAAGGAAGTCGCAGCGCGTGTCGCGATGTATAACCGCGACCCATCAGTTCACGGCGTCATCGTCCAACGGCCGCTTCCTCCTCACTTTGATGTATCGATAAACGAAAGCGTAAACCCCAAAAAAGACGTTGACGGATTCGTAGTACATTCTGCGTTTGAAGTACCAATTGTCAAAGCGATATTCTCGATTTTAGATCACATAGGATGTACGGTAAAAAATAAAAAAGTCGTTATTGTCGGAAGAGGGGAGACTGCGGGAAAACCGATAGCAATGGCATTCCGGAAACAACAATGTACGACGTCTATAATCAGCAGCCAAACAGCAAATCCTAAAGAAATAATGAAACAAGCAAATATTATTATCAGTTGTGTGGGCAAAAAGGGAATCGTCACCGGCGACGCCATAAAACCAGGCGCCATCCTTATATCCGTTGGTCTTTGGCGCGCCGAAGACGGCAAGCTACACGGGGATTATGAGGAATCGGATGTCGCCGATACCGCTTCCTTTTATACGCCCACCCCCGGCGGCGTGGGGCCCTTGAACATTGCCTCCCTGATGCAGAATTTGGTAAAAGCCTGTACAATGAAATAAATTAAGGAGGCTTATGAAAAATCTTGCCGGCGCTGTCATTGTATTTTTCCTCGCACTCTTTGCATATATTAAACTCGCAGGACCAATCCCGTTTACGGTAACGAGTGTCTCAACGACCAAAACCGATACGTTCAGTGTCACCGGTGAGGGAAAGATAAGCGTGCCTCCAGATATTGCAATCGTCTCAGCCGGCGTTCAGGCCCAAGGTCCTACCACGAAAATAGTGCAGGATCAGCTGAATAAAAATATAAACGCAGTCTCATCTGCCGTGAAATCCGCGGGCGTCGACGTCAAAGATATCCAGACGGCCGGTTACACTATCAACCCGATGTATGATTATAATTCCAGTACACCACGGATCACCGGGTATCAGGCATCCACAAATCTTACGATTAAAGTCCGCGCAATCGACAACGCGAATGCCGTAATCGACGCGGCAACGGCGGCCGGTGCCAACCAAATAGGCGGTATCACATTTGATGTGGACGACAAAACCAAAGCGCAGGATGAGGCACGCACACTCGCTGTTGCAGACGCTAAAACGAAAGCACAAAATGCAGCCAAAATTGCAGGCTTTACCTTGGGGAAAATTATCAATTATTCAGAGGATTTTGGCTCGCCGCCGCAGCCCATGCCGATGCTCGCCAAAGCTGATATTGCCGGACCTGCCGGTGTGCCGACCCAAATCGAAACAGGGACCAACGATATCACGGTCACGGTCACGTTAAGCTACCAAATCCAATAATTTAGGCTCAAATGAAGCTAAAAAGGACCTTTTTATAGGTCTTGCCCTGTACCTCTTGCGGGGGTAGAATAGAGCTCCCCTATGGGCAGAAGTCACGTAACACCAGTTCAACAACCGGATGATACCACCTGCGGTCCGACCGCGCTCAAACACGCGCTCTCGATGTTTGGAAAACGGAAATCGCTCTCCTCACTCATGGAGCTTTGCGGCACAAATAGAAACGGAACAAGCACAAAAAATATGATCCGTGCCGCCAACAAACTAGGATTTTCCGTTCTTATTGTAGAATATGCAACACTGCATCACCTTCAGAGTGCGCTGAAATATAACCCCAATCAGCTGCGGGCGGTGCTGGTTTCATATCTCTATGATTTGGATGAAAAAGACCGTCCGCATGCGGATTCCGGGCACTGGGCAGCGGTATCTTCCTACAGTGCGAGTAAAAGCAGAATTGTAATATTAGACAGTGCAAGTGCCCAGAAAAAATCGTACGATTGGGCCGATTTCCGCACCCGCTGGATGGACTATGATTTAAAACGAAGAAACATCGGTAAACGGAAAAAGCATTTCCGGCTAGTCAGAAAATGGCAGCAGCAATTGTTGTTCGTGATGGCACGCGACCCTGCGCATCTGCCGAAATTTACCATCGAAACCAGTCACATCTTCACACCGGAAGATTCAATCGGGTAAACCGCAGAAAACTAGATTCAACAATCGCCCAGACAAAATCAGCAAAACTCAACCCCACCGCTTTATAGGAAACCGTCATCCCGTATTCATCACTGTCGGATAAACCGGGATTACTGTTGGCTTCTAAAATGAATACTGTATCTTCACGTGTCCGTATGTCGAGCCGTGCGTAATCACGGAACTCCAGTGATGCAAACGTCCGCTGTGCGACACTTGTCATGTTTGTTGCCAACTCATCCGGCAGTTTGGGTAACGTCACATGGGACGCGGCATAATCTTTTGTATTTTCCACCCACCGGCTGTCATAGGTTAAGAGTGATTCTGGTCCCTGGGTATCAAAAACTATCTCCGCCGGTGGCAAAACACTGAGACCGTGCTTTGTCTCCAGCGCTGTCACCTGAAATTCCCGTCCGACGATAAACTCTTCTGCAATAACCGGCTCTCCAAACGTCTTCATGCGTTCCGCAACACGCTGACCCAACTCATGCGCACTGCTGACGACCGCATCATGGGAAAGTCCTATGCTGCAGTGTTCAAATGCTAATTTGACAATAACGGGGTAATGAAAATCCTTACGGATCTGTTCCGTCCCTATTTCAAACAATTGCCACCGTGCCGTCGGCAACGTATGAACGTTGAGTGCTTTTTTCATCAAAATTTTATCGGATGTCGTCAGATAATTTTCACGCGTGGCACCGGTATACGGGATGCCCGTATGTTCAATGGCCGTAAACGCACTGTCGGACAACGGCAGATCCAATCCCGTCCAGTCGATAAGATTCACGATACAATCGGCCCGAATCCGCTCAATTGAACCAATAGTGTCCTCTGAAATAGGCACAAGGCTGGGGCGCGCACCTTTCATTTTCAACGCTTCATATACCTCATTCGCCGAATCCACGGTATCCTGTTCTGTATCGGCGTAAGCACCAGCCGCTGCACGTTTGGTGGGTAGACTATAGACAACTGCAATAGTCGAAGGTTTTTTCATTTTCTGTGAAATTTATTATGGATTTCCTTCAGCTGCGGGTTGGTGATATGGGTGTAGATCTGCGTCGTGGACACGTTTTTGTGCCCGAGCATTTCCTGGATAGCCCGAAGATCCGCGCCGCCGATTAATAAATCCGTTGCGAAACTATGCCGCAGGCCGTGCGGCGTAATTTTTATCGGAAGCCGGGCTTTCTTTACGTATTTTTCAACCAGGCGCTGGACGCTACGAGGCGTCAGGCGAAGCGCTGCATCTTTCTTCCCTGCCGACCGTATAAACAGCGCTTTGTCATCATCTTCACGCGTATCAAGATATTTTTTCAACCAACCAGCTGCCGTATCCGATAAAAATACGACCCGCGCCCGCCGACCTTTTCCAATAACGCCGAATTCTTTTCGATCGAGATTTATTTGATCACGGTTAAGGTTTGTCAGCTCCGATACACGAAGACCGGTTGAAAACAGTACTTCCAAAATTGCGCGGTCCCGAAGGTTCCCAGCAATATTTAACAGGCGTTCGACCTGCTCCCGTTCCAAAAATTTGATGGACCGGCTTTCGGCTTTCGGCAGATCAATTTTTTCCGGCGCTACAACTGCCACATCGCGCTTCAGACAATATTTTAAAAATGACCGGAGTGCGATCAAGTGATAATTCTGCGTCACACGCTTGAGACTTATCCCGTGTGCATCGACGTACCGGGACAAATAGAGCCGGAATTCGCGGATTGACTCGTTTGTAATATCTTTGTTCGTCAAATATTTCACAGATTTCACGCCGGAAGATGATGGGGGAGCAGGGGAATAGGTCGCCAGGAACTCCAAATACCGGTGCAAATAGTGCGCATAGTTACGGATTGTCAGCTGCGAAACATTGCGCTCAATTTCAAGATATTCGAGGAAGTCTTTTACCAATTGGTCTAAATTCATACATGTATCTATTACTAGAATGTGCGACATCGCAATAATTGTCAAGCAGTATTCTGATATACTTACGTAATGAAGCTCGGGATTAAAGTAAGTTTGAATCGTAATAGCGCCTCAGAAATCGCTGCCACCCATCCTGCAATGGCCGAAGTCTGGTTTGATGCAACCCGTGCGGACGATTACAGCAATCTATTTTCGTATTTGAAGCGTGAACCGATGGAGGTAGGTTTACATTATTGGGGCGCCCTTCAAAGCGGCTTACTCACAAACATTGCATACCCGGATCCTTCTATCACAAAACCGTCTTTAGCGCTTATGTGCGCCACAATTGACACAGCTGCTCAAAACCGTTTTGCCTATGTAAATATCCATACTGATATGCAGATACTGCTGAATGTCAATTTTAATACAATGAACGTTTCTGTCGCATCAAAACCTGCCAAAACGGATATATGTATTGCGAATTTTCTAGACAATGTTTCAAAACTAAAAACATATGCTGATTCAAGAGGAATTATGCTAACAGTGGAAACCGTTCCGCAGCGCGATACAACAATCTGGAGATCTAACAGAGACCGAACCCAGGTAGTTACTTTTTATCAACTACCGATAACGGTTCAGTTGCATCTTGGGGCTCTCGGATTTGCCATAGCCAATGATTTCGGACACACGGCCTGCAATATGATTTCGGACGATCGCAATAAGGTCTGGCGATTTTTATACGACACGACAAAAACGCTGTCCACAGCCACGCACCTTATCCATCTTTCATTCGTCGTTGCCCCGTATAACGGCGTTGATAATCATGATACGCTTGCAAATCCGGTTCTGGATACCAGCGATGCAATTCCAAATAAACAGGAAATGATCAAACTCCTGAAACTTTTCAAAAACCGCAACGATGTTTGGATTTTGGTTGAACCAAAAACGGACCACGTCAAAAATTATTTTTTGGCAAGGGGAATCCTCGAAAAAGCAGGGGTTTTGCCCAAATAACCTTAGCCACAAATTAGCCTCAGCTGGAAGCCTCTGTAATGCCCCAGGACGGCTTAATGGTAATGGGCATGCCCAGTTACTCATCTATACGCAACACCCGTAAGAACGTTTGGGTTATAACCACGCGAAATTTCTCATTTTCGCGATTCCGGAAAAACCACTCAAACCAAAGATGGACAAAAAGAATTAAGAAACATAAAAGAGAGAATATCGAAAGAATAATTCTATAACACAAAACAACAATATATTTGTTCAACCAACGCGGAATCTAAAATACCGTTGAAAAGGCCTCTCCCGCATAAGCCTTGGTACACGTCGCAAAAGTATTATTGTGCGACTACATAGGTAAAGATTCCCTGCAGCAAGGATAGGCATTCCAAACACCCGAAAAGGTATTATCCATAGCGCGTTATAAACAGGGGGCAACCTAGCCTCGAAAACCACTCTCCTCGGGTAAGAGATCAACTATCCTTGATAGTGTTTAAACGAATCTACAGCCTTAAATGCACACATATCATACAACAAGAACTCTTATCCTCCGCGTGTTGAGGTCATCACGATTTAGCCCATTAATATGCTCTAAAACGTAATATTCAAAGCTAAAATACGAGATCCCTCGCGTTGGCTCGGGATGAACATGAGTGCAGTTTAGCTCATTAATATGCTCCATAATGCTATTTTCAAGGCTGGTTTATACCCCACGTAGATATGGATACGTCGCTATTTAGAGCGTAATAACGAGCTAATCTATCTATTTTAAGGCTATCAGCACTCACGAAGTGTGCCTGCCGGTATAGGACGTTCGGGTTTTTTTAGGCCTTCAATATGCTCCAAACCTATCTTTTCGAAGCTAATATTGCATAATAATCTTTATGGACGCTCAAGTAGAATAGCGCGTAGTAACAATCCAAACCACTAAAAATACGCACACATTGTGTACTCAAGCGAGTGGGCCAGTGGCCCACTCGCGCAGCACACCGTGCTCTTGCACAGGTGTGCATAGGGCGCGTATCGAGCGTGAAATAAACTCACTTTATTCCGTGAAAAGAATTATCCACATTGTTATAGGATACTATAAGCCTATATATCAAACTATATCATGCCCTCCTCCCCTGCCTCTATGTAGCACCACCGCGCCAGGAAGTTGCAACCAGTGTAATACCAAAAACAATTACAGCAACAACAATAAATTCTATGACGGTTTTCTTGTAGAGTTTTTCCACCAGATACTGCTGAGCCATCCCGACGGCGCTGTAAAAAAACGTCGTGAAAAGAAGTGCCAAAAGCGTCGTTGTAGTCGGCAAAAAGGAAAAAACCCATACCAGCTGTGTAAGAAACACGGTTATTGCCACACTAATATGCCACACTCGCCTACTCAACATTCCCGTCAATTCCATCGACCATACGGATTGCACCACGAGAAAAAAACTGATACCTCCTATGATAAGCGTCTGCACCGGAGCAATAAAACGGAATGCCAATACCGTTTGTACCAGTAAAAAATACGTGAGCAGCGTCAACAGGAACCCTACGGAGTGAGCGGCTCGAAGGAGCGCGATCGTACGGTCCGCAGCAACCGTGTAGATATTCTCTGTTAACAGAAGAGCATACATGCCGATGCCGTACAAAAATGCTACAGGCAGGCGGGTCAGCCATCGGACGGGCAGCAAAAAATAAAAAAGCGCAACGGCCGCGGTAAACAATGTGGGTAATGTCAGAATGGTAAGCCATTCCATATTTTTGAGATCCTTCCTAAATACCAATGCGGATAAACCGGCGGTCAACAACCCCGATAAAAATACGAGGACATAGCGGGATCCTCCGGTTACCAGCTGTGTAAAAAGGAGACCCACGGTTAATAAAACCGTGACTGCGACAAATTGTTGACGTTTGGTCAATGAAAAATGCCGCTCCAGACGGATAAACCATCGCCTTACCGCGTCCATACTATTTGTACTCATAGTTTAGGTTACAGAAGATTGGTGAATACCATTTGCACATCGTCCAACTCTTCCAGTGATGCTTCCAGGTCGTCTATTTTTACGTGCAGCGCGTCGTCCCCCGATATAGGTGCTGTGGGATGCATGATGCGCGCCGTATTTTCAATCGGAATTTTTAATGCATCGAGCGATTGTTTCACCGCGGGCAATGTCCCGTCCTGCGTATATATTTCAAATAAGTCCGTGGTTTCCACAACATCCTGGGCCCCGGCGTCACACGCGGCAGAGAGCAGCGCGTCATACGTAATCCCCTGCTTTGGAACAGTGAGAACTCCGCGCCGTATAAATTGAAAGAGAACCGCTCCCGGTGAGGCAAGAGTTCCGCCGGCACGTTCCAAAACGTTTTTTATCTGAGAAACACTTCGCTGCCGATTATCCGTCGTAGCCTCAATAAGGATGGCAACACCGCCGGGGCCGTATCCTTCATACATAATTTGTTCTAAGGCAGATCCACCTTCTCCTGCCCCCCTCGCAATAGCACGCTCAATATTTTCTTTTGGCATGTTCACGTCGCGAGCTTTTTCGACTGCAAGCCGCAGATGAAAATTCATGGTGGGATCCGTAATTCCCCCGCCCTCGCGGACCGCAACCGCTATCGCGCGCGATGCTTTGGTAAATGCAAAACTTTTTACCACATCGGTCGTTGCTTTCTGATGTTTCACCTTTGACCATTTGGAATGCCCGCTCATATGGACCTATTCTACTTCCTCTATTGACTTTTCTCAAGAAATGGGTACACTGCCCACTATGATATCCGATCATCCGACGGCGGAAAATGCAATTGCCGCCGCACTTGCCCAGGATTGGAAAGAGGCTATCCGCGTCAATCTTGCGATCCTGAAATCCGACAGAAATGACCTTGAGGCATTGTGCCGCCTGGCATTTGCATACCTCAAAACCGGCCAACTTTTAGCGGCAAAACGCACCTACCAGAAAGTACTCGCATTAGATAAATATAATCAAATTGCAACCAAAAATCTGAAGAAAATGACGTCGCTGAAGAAAAAAGACATGGCCAATGAGGCAGCCACGTTTATGTCGCCGATGATTTTTTTGGAGGAACCTGGCAAAACAAAAATCGTCGAGTGTGTCCACGTAGCGCCTACCCATGTCCTCTCGACGTTGTCTGCCGGACAGGAAGTCTTTCTTAGACCGAAAAATCATTGCATTGAGGTGCGCACCAGCAGTAGTACTTATGTTGCGGCGCTTCCGGATGACATGTCATTTAAACTCAATAAAATGATGGCCGGCGGCAATACATACCAGGCAATTGTTAAAGGAGTTGACAAAAAATCAGTCAAGGTGATGTTGCGGGAGCTAACGCGCGGGAAAAAGTTCGCCAAGCAACCCTCATTTACCAGTACAACAAGCTATGTATCGTTTGCAAAATCCGGAACCCGCGAAACGCCGGACATGACCCCCACCGGCGAAGACGCTGACGAAGCAGCCCCTGATGAACCTGCCGAAACGTAACATTAATTCGGAAGGAACCGTTTGGCGTAGGCGGAGCCGATTCGGACAATGAGATCTGCGCGGCTTCCCACCCCTACGACACGTTTGCATCCAAGTACTGCAACGATAACGCCGGCGCTTTTGCTTTTGAGTGCCCTGCTACTTCCCGTCACTTCACACCTATCAACCTGGGGCGTATCATTGCCAACGGTCACAACCGAAACGCCGAGATTGGTCAAAAGCCTGCCTACTCTATTTCCGAGTGACGGCATATCCGTCGTATTGTAAACGGCAGCTGTTACCGATTCGAGCCGCACGGAGTCATCTTCAAATACGCTCGTAAGTTCACTATCGATGCGCTGGGGATCAAGCACCCACTGAGTCGAACCGTCAGGCAGTACCACATCTTCCGCTACCGCGGACTGATTCCCTGTAAAATCATACGTGTTCACGCGGTCAGGACGGGAATAATGGAAAAGCCATGCTAATCCGGTAAATTTCCGCAGCGGAATATTTGTCCGATATTGACCGCTGAAAACCCCGAAGCTATGTTGTAATGAAAACATCGTCTTGGCGGTGGTAAATGTGTCGACCCCGCCAGAAAACATACCGGTTTTCGGACCTATATACCCATCGATGGGAATACCGAGCGCTTCACTGATACACTCGGAAAGTACCGTCCCGTCCTTTTTATCTATTTCCCCGAGCCGCCAAAACGCAGCAAGCGAATAGGTGCCGTATCCGTGTGTTCCTTCCGAAGCAATATCGGCAGGTATTGAAATAAGGGTAAGTGTCCCGTCGGAATGACTCCACGACACAACAACCATCGGATCGGAGACGATGATGTATGTTTCCCTGCCATAGGGATTTTCCTGCCGTGGAAAAAAAATCCAGACCGCGAAAGCAAGAATGGCAAAAAGTAAAAACAATCCCGCGAGGGATCTTGAATTTCTGCGTCTCCCGATCATTTACCAGTCTTTCTTGCCCTTTTTGATAATTTCCACCTGCGGCATTTGCCATGCGCCCGCTCCTACCATTTGTTTCAATGCCTTCTTTTCCAGCACTGATTTTTTCAGTTTCTTTTTTTTCTCGTTGGTATAATCTCCAAATGACGGCATAGTTTTATTCCTCCTCTTTGTATTCTAAGCCCAGGCGCGCGAGAGTTCAAGAAATGAATGATTGACAATACTTTTGCGGATATCGTCAACGAGCCGGTGGATAAAATGAAGATTGTGAATCGTCGCCAGCCGGTACCCCAGAAGTTCTTTAACATGAAACAGGTGATGAACGTACGCGCGTGTAAAATTTGTACACGTATAACAGGCACAGCCAGTCTCTATCGGCACAAAATCTGTTGCGTAACACGATTTTGTAATATCAATCTGCGAGTGTTTTTCATACAGCGTTCCGACGCGGGCCAGCCGGGTGGGCTGAACACAGTCAAACGTGTCAATCCCGCGCCCGATCATCATAAAAATATCGTCAATCTCCCCCACCCCCAACAAATGGCGGGGTTTATCCTCAGGCAAAAGCGGCGTCACCCAGTCCAGCACCCGAACCATTTCTTTTTTGCTTTCCCCCACCGACACACCACCTATGGCAATGCCATCAAAATCCATCCCGCTGATAAATTTTGCTGATTCTTGCCGAAGATCTTTATAAACGCTTCCCTGAATAGATCCGTACAAAGCTTGGTACGGTTTTTTAAATAGCATATGTTTCTTATTTATTTTTTTATGCTCTTTCAGACTTCGAACTGCCCAGCGGTGCGTCCGCTCCATCGACTGTTTTGCTTTTTCATGAGTCACCGGGTACGGCGTGCAGTCATCAAACGCAATATGCATATCACTGCCAAGTGCGTGCTGCCACTTCATGGAACTTTCCGGCGTAAAAACGTGTTTCGTACCGTCCCAATGGGACTGAAATTCGACACCATCGTCGGATATTTTTACCAGCGATGCTTTCCGTGCCAGCGAAAAAACCTGGAATCCCCCGGAATCCGTCATCAGCGGCTTATTCCAATGCATAAATTTGTGTAGCCCGTCGGCTTTTTTGACGACCTCAATCCCCGGCCGCAGGTACATGTGATACGTATTGACGAAAAACAACTGAACACCAATTGTATCCAATTCTTCAGGTGTGAGGCTCTTGACTGACGCTTGCGTCCCCACCGGCACAAATGCGGGGGTTTGGATATCGCCGTGCGACGTATGGATTATCCCCGTCCTCGCCTGTGTTTTTTTATCTGTCTGAAGCTGCTCGAAGCTAAATCTGACCATATCCCCTATTTTAGCACGTCCTGGATTGACAAAAGCTTGTCCTGATTGGGAATATGCGCGCGCTGCTATATTGGCTGAAGCAAACGATTACGTTACTCAGTCGCTTAATCGGCAAAATTTACGAGCGATTTTAAAGGCTTAACAATACTATATAATTTTCAGTAACATTACCCTACTCCGTGTTCGATTTTGAGACGGGAGATTTCGCCCGAGACGTCTGTGCCGGCAACACCGAAGGACGGCAACAGTCGCTCGACGATTGCAAGTGCCGCTTCAAACTCCGGCTGGATGACGGCAGTGACGCCCAAGGATTTCAGATATTTCTGATCCTCCTCGTGATGCGTCCGGCAGATAATTTTGATCCGGCGGTTTAGGGTCTGTGCATGGGTTATCACCAATTCCTGTGTGTGCAGGTCCGGAATGGCAATAATGACGGCACGTGCTACGTCGACCCGGGCAAACTCCAGTACGTTTTTATCCGCCGGATCTCCGTACACGACCGGGATGCCTTTAGACCGGAGCTCCGCAATGGTTGCGTTATTGTAGTCAACAACGACGAACGGGATCCCGGCCATCAGAAGTGCGCGCCCGATATATTTCCCCACCCTGCCGTACCCGCAGAGAATAATATGATCGCGGTACGGAAGCCCGTCTTTTTCTTCTGCAGGCTCGCGCGATGTATGAAAAAACTTGGGAATATATTTATCTAGCCACGTGTGAAGTCCATAATACAACCCGTGACCCCGGGAAAAAAACGGCGTCGCCACTAAAATAGTAACGAACGTAAGGGCAACCAAAAGAGTGTATTGGTCGCGGGTCAGGGCTCCCAAAGACCACCCCTGGCTGGCAATGATAAACCCGAATTCACTCATGGGCGTAAGACCGACCGCAACAAGAAAGGACGTTTTGCGGTGATATCCCATAAAGCGCATGAGTCCCATGACGACAAACCATTTAATAGCCAAAATGGCGATAGCAAGAAGGAGGATAGTCCCTGCAGACCGAAGGACATAACTCCCCGGTATTCCCATACCGATCGAAACGAAAAAGACGACGACAAACAAATCCCGCAGCGGCCGGACTTCCGCAAAAATCGCATGATTTTCACTCGTCTCGGAAATCAGCAGTCCCGCCACAAACGCACCGAGGGCAGCCGACAGACCGAGAAGGTATGTTGTCATTGCGGACAAAAAAACCAGTCCCACCGTCACAAGCATGAATATTTCCCGGCTTCCGAGAGTCGCTACTTTCCCCAGCGCCCTGGGCATTATAGTTTTGCCTAAAACAAGAATGAGCGCAAGAGCGACTGCTGCCTTCAGCATGCCGATGGCAAGTGAACTTACCAATAAAGGAATCGTAATGTCCCCTTGACTAGCACTTGTGATAACAACCGGCAACAAAATCATAATCGGGACAACTGCTAAATCCTGGAGTACCGACCATCCGGTCATCACTTCGCCCGGTACTGTATCCAGTTCCCCCCGCTCAGAAAGTACTTTTACGATGACTGCGGTTGAAGAAAGCGACCCGGCGATTGCAATCACCAAAGCCGCCAAAAACGGAAATCCCAGCATCATCGTTAAGAATAAAAATAATAGGATACACAGCACAATCTGGGTGATTGCTGCCCATGGCAGAGTACCCATGAGTTTTTTCAGCCTGTGAAAGGAAAATTCAACACCTAAGGTAAACAGGAGCAGCGTAACGCCGACGTCGCCGATACCCTTCAAAAACACGGCATCTGTGGCACGCGGAAATACATTTCCGAATACTATGCCCGCTGCAATATACCCGAGAAGCATCGGGATTTTTAGCATTTTGGCAATCACGCCGCCGATAATGGCAGCGGAAAATACGAGAAGCAATGTCGAAATGAGTGATAAGCTATGTGCGTCCATGGATGATACCATTCATATCATCCGGTATCGGCGCCTCGATTGCAAGAGTCTTCCCCGTCGTGGGATGAATACAGGTGAGACGCCATGCATGCAACATCACTCGCTTCGCCCATGTACGGTCGTCCCTCGCGGTTTTACGGCCCGCGTAGAGATAATCACCCACAATAGGGTGATTGACATATTTGAGATGTACACGAATCTGATGGGTGCGGCCCGTTTCCGGATATACTTCTACGAAGGAATATTTTTCTGATTGTTTTCCCTGCGTTCGTTCAAACAGTTGCACCACCTTATATTTGGTCACGGATTCTTTACCGCCCGGCACAATACCAAAGCGCTCCCTGTTCCACGGAAGGCGTGCAACCGGCGCCCTAATTTCACCGGTTTCGGGAACCAACACTCCGTGCACGACAGCCAGATATGTTTTATGGATAATCCGTTCTTTAAACTGCCGCTGAAGCTCGGTGAATGCTATAGGAGTTTTGGCAATGAGTAGAATTCCCGAAGTTTCCTTATCTATTCTGTGCACAATTCCGGCCCGGTCAAAAAAATCTTTCGTTTCTTCAGTCTGCTTAGTTTTATCAAAAGGATAGTGCTCCCCCATCCAATCCTGCACCGTTTCCCCTTTCACCGACTCGGCGCGATTTACGACTATTCCGGGTGGTTTATTGATCGCGATCATCACATCATCTTCGAAGAGTATGGGGATATCCATGAAACTATTTTCCCTTCTTCTTTTGTTCACACGAAAGGCAAAGCGTCGCGGTGGGTAAAATTGCAAGACGGTCCGTATCAATCATCTGACGGCAATTAGTACAGAATCCATACGACCCGTCGCTGATACGCGCGAGAGCCGCGTCGATATCCGACAACTTACCTTTCAGCTCATCCAGCATCGCGGCATACCGGTCGTGACTGGATTCTTCATTGGCTTCGGAATCGGATGCGGCATTGCCGTTTGCGCGGTCAGGATCGGAAAACGGATCCTGCGCGGATAAATCACTCATCTGTGCAATAAGTTTCTTTTTTTCATCTTCAAGATGAAGGCGCAGTTGTTCAAGCAGTTCGCTTGGAAAATTTTGCATAGTGTTTCAGTCGGTTAACGAGCGGCCGGACTCTCTCCCGTCCCCCTCCCCGAACATAAAACGCGCCGATCGTTTCCGCAAATATCGCGATAAGAATCCACTGATTGGCGCGCAGCGTATTAAAGTATACACGAGTATCTTTAAAAAATTCAAGGAGGAACATGAAAACACTACTTACCGAGAAAAACCACAATCCGAGAAGTCCGTACGGCCATTTTTTTTGCGCCCCGCGGCGTGCCATAAGCGCAAGAAAAAGCAGGATGCCAATCATCGCCACGACTTCGTAGACCTCCACAGGATGCCGTTTACCGAGGTGTCCCACAAACCGAACAGCCCAGGGAAGGTTTGTAATTCTCCCGACGTACGTGCCGTCCAGTAGTGCTCCAATAGTCCCGACGATAAATGCGCCCCCGAATGCCGGGCCGAATGCGTCCAATACGTACCCGACGCGCACTTTATATGTGCGGCACAGGAGAATAAGAATCAACAGTCCCCCGATAAGTCCTCCGTAAAGCGACATCCCCGGCTGAACCCAAAGTGCGGCAATCTTTAAAGGAGTTTCCCGGAATAAATCCATGTTAAGGAAAACAAACACAACTCTGGCAACCAAAAAAGAAGAAAGTGTACTGTAAAACGTCAGATTAAAAATATGATTTTCCGCGACACCCTGCGCCCGCAGAGCCCGCCAAAAGAGGAAAGAAAACACCAGCCACGCAACAACCAAAAAGACGCTGAAACTATAGAGATGAAACGGGCCGATTGTCATGAGTAATGGATGCATAGATTATTCTTTATTATACTTCATCCGGAAGACGCCGTACGTAAGTACTACCAACCCCAGCAAAAAAATCACGCGATCGACACCCAGGATGTCTGCCAGTACTCCGCCGATAATGACGGGTAAAATGCCGACTCCGCCCACAGCTGCCGTGAGCATACCGTACACGCGTCCGCGCATCGAGCCTTTTGCCTCTTCCTGCAAAACGCTGTTTGCCGGAGAATCCAACAAGCTATTGGAAACCCCCAGAAAGAAAAACAGCAGCATAGCGAGAGCGAGGGCTACATGAATCCGGACGGTAAAAGAAATCAAAAGAAGTATGACGCCTGCTCCCGCGACACCCGTCTTAATAAGACGGCCGGGTTTCAGTTTATAGCCGAACGTTCCAACCCACAGAGCGCCCGCAATGATACCTAAGACTGCGGGACCTACGATAAAAAGAGACGCGTCACGCACATCGATGTGCAATACCTTATCCGCAAATCCGGGCCCAAGCGTTCCCAACATCACGAAGATAATTTGCGTACCGGTTAACAGGAGTAAACTGTCCAGGAGTGCCGGAATTTGCCGTACGTACCGGATTCCTTCAAAAAGTTCCTCAAACGTCCGTGAAACGATATGGCCCACCTGATACCGGAATATACTCGTAAATCCGAATACATTTGCCGCCTGAGACGGAAGATGCGACTCAAACGCAACGGCGACAAAAAACAATACGCTGATGAAAAGAAAAATCCACTGAGGGCCCAATCCCAGAAGAAGTGGCCCTGACAACACGGTTCCAACGGCGAGACTGCTGTAATACGTGAAGGAAAATAAACTGTTTGCAGGAATTAGAAGGCTGTCGGGGATGAGTTTCGGAATAAGCGGCGCCTCGCTGGGAACATAAAATTGGGTAATAACCGCATTGATAAACATCACAATATAGACAAGAAAAATGTTTCTTGAAACGAATATGAGTAAAAGTACGAGTGCCCCCCGCAGGATATCGCAATACATAAGGACTCTGCGTTTGTCCAAATGGTCAACCGCAGTTCCTGCAACCATGCCGAAAAGGACGCTGGGAATTCCGTACGCCAAAAACAGACCTGAAACTGCGGCGTTACTCCTGGTATCCTGATAAATACGGAGCGCTAACACGAAAAGAAGCGTATTAACGGCAAGCTGTGAAAATATTTGTGCAAACCACAGAACGCGGAACGGCCGGACGGTCAGTACTTCCGAATACGACGTCTTGTGCGCATGCCCATTTGCATCAGTTGTCATATGTTTGTTACAATAGTTAGATGACTGCTACAGCTCACGCTCTTGTATCCGCGGCTATCGCCCGCGCCGTTCCGAACCCGTATCTTGCCATACCTCTTGCCATAACGTCTCATTTTATCATGGATGCCGTCCCGCATTGGGACATTGGCACCGATTGGCGTTCGCGCTCAAAAACAATGACCGGAGCACTCGCAATCGGAGAAACAGTATTTGGTATTACGCTAGCATATTTTCTGTTCCGTGGAAAGGTTGAAACACCACTACTCCTCTCCTGCATCATCGCCGGCGAGCTTCCCGACTGGCTGGAAGCACCGTGGTATATCTTTTTCGCAAAAAATAAACATACCGGTGTTTCCAAAAAAGCCGGATTCTGGGAAAGCCTGAGCTACCGCATTTACCACCGGGAAAATATGGTTCACTCCAAAACTGATCTTCCGTTCGGGCTCATCACTCAGGTCATCGCTGTTGCGTTTTTCCTTCTTCTTCTACGGTAACGGCGGAAAATAATCTTCCGTCGGTTTAAAATCTTCCCAAGATAAACGAATATCCTCTAATGAGGGCATGTCACCCTTGACTGAATTTTCGACAAATTTCACTTTAACAGGAACCTGAAGCGGAGAGTAAATAGTTTTTACCAATTTATTCAGAAATGCAGTACTACCTATCAATAAATGCCCGTCCGGATGCTCGCTGTTCACTATAAAATGAACTCTTTTAATCTGACCTTCGATGACTCCCCAGGTCGCGCCGGCGAATTGACCGTTCTCGAATCTATTCATGGCCTTCGCACACGGATAAGGCCGGAACAGGGAATTATTTTTACATCTTGTTTTTCGATTTCATCCAGCAACAAATTCATCCCGATGCTATCGGAACTCATGTGGCCTGCAACGACCAGATTGATATGATGTTTTACACATTCTTTTCTGTGTTCCTCGCCCATATGCATGGCGATAATCGTTCCGACCCCGGCATCAGCAAGTTTTTCGTAGACCGTGGCCGATGGCTCTGTGCCTCCTGTAATATCCAAAGGAGCCACTTTTCCGGCGCGGCTGCCGGCAGTCCCGGCAACGATCATGGGGCCCGCTTTCCCCTTCATCGCTTCTTTGTATTCAGGGATTTTTTTCAGTTCCGCTAACACCTCACCGACTGTTTCACAGTAATTTTTATGGAATACGTCTTCAAGAAATTGGTACACTAAATTATCCGTGATCGTGTGAGTTGACATCATCGCAAAACCCAAAAGCCGTGCCGTATCCACAGACTGATTATGGTTGACAGGACTAAACCGGCGCTTCACTTCACCGATCCGGTCTGCCATAAGTCCTTCGGCAATATTTATAGGCACCCCGTAATTGGCCATGAGATCCGCCTGCACGTCCATGACCTCATGCAGTGCCGCCAAGGGGCCGCCCTCGGGGTGATGGGAAAGAAGCAGATCAATACCCTCCCCTTTTTGATTGAGGCGGTCGGCCAAAAGGACTTCGGAAGCATCCATATCGATGCCTGCTAAAATTTTATCGACTTTTAACTTTTTATCACCCAGAATTATCCGGGAATCGGAATACGGATTCACCAAATCCTCGCTGTCATATTCCGCTTTCAGTCTTCTGGGCAAATCCTCAAATTCTTTTTTCTTCCGCGCCAATAATTTTTTAACCCCGGCTTCTCCCCTAGGGTCCGCCTTTATTCCCATTTCAAGTGCTTTTGTATAAATATCCCCAAGTGTCATCATAGTTACCTCCTGTGCCTAGGGAGAGACTCGAACTCTCATGAAGTGTTAGCTTCACAGCTTTTTGAGAGCTGCGCGTCTACCAATTCCGCCACCCAGGCCACGCACGTATTATATCATTTAGCCGTAGAGTCTTCGCGTTTTCTCTCGATGCCGTAGAAGCGGATGCGGTCGCCGCGAAAAATAAGGTCCACTTCACCCAACGGGCCGTTTCTGTGTTTGGCGATGCGCAGTTTTGTCGGAATCTGCTCTCCCCATTGCGTCTGATCCCCTTCCTCACGGTACAAAAACATCACAACGTCGGCATCCTGCTCAATGGAACCCGATTCGCGAAGATCAGAAAGTTCCGGTACTCTCGTACCGCGCGACTCGACAGCGCGGGAAAGTTGAGAACAGGCAAGAACCGGCAGCCGCAGTTCACGGGCTAAATTTTTAAGGCTTTGTGAGATGACGGAAACCTCCTGCACGCGGTTATCAAAATTCCGTCCGGAATCGGCAAGCTGCAGATAGTCGACAATGATGAGTTTCACGCCGCGCTCAACCTGGAGCCGGCGCGCCTTGGTACGCATTTCAAGAATATTGAGACCCGGTGTATCATCAATATAAATAGGAGCCTCTGCAAGCTCACCCATGGCCTCAGAAAGCCTCGTAAAATCATCATCGGATAATTTCCCTGTTTTTAATTTCCACGCATCGATATCTGCCTGAGATACCAGAAGGCGGTCCACAAGTTCTTCCTTGCTCATTTCCAGTGAAAACACGCCGACCGGAATTTTTTCCTTGACCGCGGCATATTGGGCGATATTCAATATCATCGCTGTTTTTCCCGTGCCGGGACGCGCCGCAAGAATGAGAAGGTTTGAATCCTGCATACCGGCAAGCCGGAAATCTATATCACTAAATCCCGTAGGCACCCCGCGCAGTCCTCCTGCCCGCTTATGGAGCTCGTCCAGGCGGTCAAATGAAGAGGCCAGCGCATCCTTGATGGGAATAAAATCCTGCCTGGTCGTCTGCTGGGAGATGGCAAACATTTCCTGTTCTGCATGATCCAAAATTTCTTTCGCGTCTCCCTGTTCCTTAAATGCAAGTTCCGTAACGCGCGCACCGAGCTCGATTAAACGCCGCTTGGTATACTGTTCCTGGATAATCCGCGCATATTTCTGCGCATGCGCGGACGTGGGAACCACATTGAGAAGTTCGGAAACATACGATGCGCCGCCAACTCGTTTCAGCGTTCCGTCTTTTTTAAGCTGTGCAGTCACCGATACGACATCCAGCGGTTCATGCGCTTCATAGAGCGTAATCATCGCGCTAAAGATTGCGGCATTGGCATCTGCGTAAAAATGTTCGGGGCGCAAAAATTCCGCAACATCAATCATCGCGTCTTTATCAATAAGAACAGCGCCTAAGACCGATTGCTCGGCAACATCATCATGCGGCGGAATTTTGAGGTCAGCCATAAAAAAAGTGAAAAATTATTCGAGTATTACTACCTGCATTTGCTCCGGCAGTTTATCTTTTGTTACCGTAAGTTTTGATTGTGGCACAACGTCTTCTTTACCGATTTCCTTCAAGAACGCTTCGAGCGTCGCCAAATTGCCGGGCACTTTTCCCTGAAGCTCTTTTCTGCCGTAGTGCATAGGAAGAACAATGGACGGTTCTATTTCGTTGATAACCGACACGGCCTTAGCCGGATCAATCGTATAAAATCCGCCGACGGGAATCATAAGAATGTCCACCCCATCCAGACTGTCTACCTCTTCAGCAGACAACGTGTGACCCAAATCCCCTAAATGGACAATAGACAATCCGTCCATTTCGATTCTGTAGATGGTATTTTTTCCGCGCTTTGCTCCCTTTTCCTCATCATGAAATGTCGGGAGCCCGATGATACCGACGCCTTTAATTTCATATTCCCCGGAGCCGTTCACGATATACGCCGCCCCCTCAATCTCGCGTGTGGCGTTGTGGTCCGGGTGATTGTGCGAAACGGTCACAATATCCGCGGTTATATGTTTGGGAAATTTTAATCCCACGATGTCAGGAGCGTACGGATCGGTCACAACCGTCGCGGTTTTTCCTTTAATACGAAACGCTGCATGCCCTAGATACGTAATTTCCATAGTATCGCCACTTGCAATTTATAACAGATTTGGCTATCCTTAGCAACACTCATGAATAAAGACGCGCTACTGGCGACACTTATCGGGTTCGGCATCGGACTGTTGATTACCGGACTTCTTCTCTTAGGCCCCAATATAACAAAAGCGCTGCCGAAAATAAAATTGCCGACGATTACGTTTTCCCAATCAAAACAAAAAACGGTAGCAACGCCGACCGCAGGAGCGACTCCTTCACAGTTCGCAATTTCCATCCAAAGTCCGCTTGCCGAGGCTATAGAAAACACCACCGACCTTCTCGTATCTGGTGCGACCAGCCCCGGGGCAACCGTCGTTATTGCCGGACCAATTGATGAAACGGTGGCAACAGCCCAATCGGACGGCAAGTACGCAGGCAAGGTAACGCTTACCGAAGGCAAAAATGACATTATCGTTACCTCGTACCAAAAGACAAAACAGGTCAGTCAGACAATCACGGTTTATTATACGCCGGAAAGTTTATGAAAAAAGTAATTCTTTTTGCCAGCGCATTGTTGTTTACCACATCCGTGTATGCCGCTTCAGCCACGCCCGCCACAACTATTGCTGCGTCCACATCCGCGTCCGCGACCCCCGATGCACAGCAAAAACTAGACACACTCAAAGACCGGCTGGCATCAGCTGCCACTCAGCTGCAACAATCCCAAAAACGCGCTATTTTCGGATCGGTTTCGGCAACATCGGTTTCAACAATAACTGTATCTACTAAAACCAGCGATATGAAAATAGAGCTCACCGACAATATTTCCGTATTCCAAAACATCAAGGGTAAACGGACGACACTGACGACCGATCAAATCAATAAAGGGGATACTGTGGTCGTCTTTGGCGATTACGATACTAACCTTGATATTCTAAAGGCACAAGTGATATTTATCCAGGGTAGTATACCGGAGAGAATTTCCGGGGTAGTTACGGCAATCAGTAAACCAGACTATACGGTCACAGTCGCGACACCTGGCGGCCAATCCTACGTTGTTGATTTTGAAACAACTACGAAAGCGTTTACGTGGGACGCGACCAACGGAACCCAAAAGGCCGGTTTTGCTAAATTGTTTACCGGCGATACGGTCCACGTCCTGGAAACGCCGGAACCCAAATACGACAACCGCGTCAGTGCAATCCGGATACTTGATATCGGAAATCTCACGGGCGCCGCTCCGACAGCAACGGCAACTGCGTCAACAACCCCGGCTGCTACGGCAACGGTCAAACCGACCCCCACCCCGTAAATATATGAGTAAAACTCCTACGTCTTCATACCCTACCCCTGCTATGGAGGAGCTGTTCAAAGCGATTCTTGCTCTCAAGACAACCGACGAAGCTGCAAATTTCTTCCGGGATCTTTTAACCGCGGCGGAATTAAAAGAATTCGCAAACCGCTGGCAAATGGTCAAACTGCTCGTAAAAGGCCTGCCGTATGCTGAAATAGCCTCAGAACTGAAAACGTCAACGACTACCGTTTCCCGTGTCGCTCACTGGCTCCATACCGGCATGGGCGGCTATCAGACTATCGCCGGCCGTTTGCTTCCGAAAAAAAATAGGGATTCTCTCCCACACAGACCATTCCGTCTCCGTGGAAAACGCACCTGGATTTAAACCTGACTTCCTTCATTCCGTCCAATTATTTTTTCACACTTGACAGCAATATATTAACATGTTAACATGTTAATATATGAACATAAACATCAATACCAGTACGTTCTCCTTTAACGCTTTTGCAAGCGTTTCTTCTTGTGTACTTCATCATACCCTCAACTAAAACCTGAGCGTGGTTGAGGTAATTATCCATTCATCTTCCCAATAATCCCCTCCTCCATTCGCAGGTTTATTGTTCTGCGAAGAAGGAGGAATATGAAAAAATCTGTTTCGTTAACCGGGGAAGCGCTCACCATTGAAGATGTAGTTGCCGTGGCGCGAAAAGGCGCTAAGGTTGTTGTGCCTAAAAGAGTTATTGTCCAGATTCAGGCCAATTGGGATGCCATATCCCAGATGCTTGATCGCGGTGATATTATGTATGGCCTCAATACCGGTATCGGCGGATTCGGTAACGTCAAAATATCCAAAGATAAGGCGGGTGAATTATCTACACGGATGCTTCGCGCGCACTCTTCCGGCTACGGTAATCCCGTTGATGTTGAAACTGCACGAGCGACATTGCTTTTGCGCTTAAACGTATTCGCCAAAGGATACAGCGGTCTTCGGCCACGATTATTTTTAACATTTGTTGATATGCTCAACCGCGGCGTCACTCCGTTGTTTTATGAAAAAGGATCAGTCGGCACGAGCGGAGATCTGGCTCCCCTTTCCCAAATGGGACTCGTCGTTATCGGAGAAGGAAAAGCCTATTACAAGGGAGGAGTTCTTTCCGGTGATGTCGCAATGGAACGGGCAGGAATTCCGATCGTTCCACTTGCATACCGCGAGGGACTTGCCATTATGAACGGTTCACAATTTATGACTGCAATTGCTGCGATGAATATTTTTGACAGTGAGCGGTTCATCAAGCAATTGGAAATTATCTGTAGTATGACCATTGACGTTCTTAATTGCGTAGAAAGTGCCTACAGCAAAGAGTACAACGAAGTACGCCCATATAAAGGGCAAAACGATACTGCTGCCAATATCCGCAGACTTATTGCGGGCAGTGAACTCATGCGGCAGCCCAAAAAAAACGTACAGAATGCGTATTCGCTTCGGAGTGTCCCGCAAGTTTCAGGTGCTGCGCGCGATGCGCTGGACTACGTAAGAACAATTACGGAAATAGAAATAAATTCTGTTGCTGATAATCCGATTTTCTTTACAAAAGAAAAAATCTGCCGAACAGGAGCGAACTTCCACGGCGCACCGATCGGTTACACACAGGACCTCTTGGGAATTGTGATTACCGATCTCGGTAATATTTCCGAGCGGCAAACAAATAACCTGATGGATCCTGCCTGCTCCAAGGATTTACCGGCGTTTCTTGTCAACAGCGCGGGTTTGGATTCGGGACTTATGATCAGCCAATACACGCAGGCTGCCCTCGTGTCCGAAAACAAAATTCTCGCATCACCGGCGAGCGTTGACTCTATTCCCGTGTCGGGCAATCAGGAGGACCACGTTTCATTCGGAACGATCGCAGCACGAAAAGCACGCGAGATTATCCGTAACACCGAAGCAGTTATTGCAATTCAACTCTTAGCAACCTGTCAGGCGTATGAATTCAGAAAACCGCTGAAGGCTTCGCCGGTATTTCAGGCGGTTTACAAACTTGTTCGTAACGTGAGCCCGGCTATTACGGAGGACCGCGCTTTTTACAAAGATATCGAGTCTCTCGTCCCGCTTATCAGACAATATAAGATACTTGAAGCGGCGGAAAACGTAGTTGGAAAACTGAAATGAAAGGAGGTGATATCTATGCCAGAACCGGAAAAAGAACCAGTAAAGGAAAAAAAACAAACCATTAGAAGAAAAATTAAACGAACAGTCTAATGACCCTATAGATCAACAATATCAAGAGTATAAACGACGACAAGAAGCGGGTATGAAAGCTCCTGCCGATGGATTAGGCAGCTGACAAATCATCTATGGCCTGGTATTCATGTCAAAGATTTGATACGCTTAACAGAAGATGGCAGACTTTATCTGTATCAAACGATGCGCTGACCGTCATGAGGCAGACATAGCCAAAAGCGTGTTGGACGCAAACGGGATCAGGTCGTTTATCCGGATGGACGATGCGGGAGGCATGTATCCGTTTATGACGGAACAAATTCAATTACTGGTAAACAAAACAGACGTACAGGAAGCAAAAAAAATATTGCAATACATTGTATGATCAAAGCACAAACACTCAAGGGATTCCGTGATTTCCTTCCTTCTGCCGCTAGCGCGCGGCAGGTTGTAGTGGGAAAAATCAGGACGGTGTTTGAACGGTACGGATTTGATCCTCTTGAAACACCGGCACTGGAATACGCCGAAACGCTCATGGGCAAATACGGAGGTGAGGCGGATAAACTTTTGTACCTTTTCCGCGATAACGGGAAACGGAACGTCGGACTCCGGTATGACCAGACCGTTCCACTCTCCCGGGTGGTTGCGCAATATCCGGATCTTCCAAAACCTTTTAAACGCTATCAAATCCAGCCGGTTTGGCGCGCGGAAAATACACAAAAAGGGAGATTCCGCGAATTCCTGCAATGCGATATCGATACGGTAGGATCTGATTCGCCACTGGCTGACGCGGAAATTATAGACTGCACACTTTCCGCGTTTAAACAGCTCGGCTTTTCCGGCATTACCATGGATATAAATGACCGTACAATTTTCGACGGACTTAAACTTACCAAAAAGGAAATATCCTCCATTGATAAGATTGATAAAATCGGCGTCGATGCTGTCCTTGATGAACTTGCAACAGCAGGTCGGAAAAATCCGCAAGAGCTTTTAACGTCACTGAAAAATATGGGCGCGACAGAACGTATCTGGAAAATTTTTGAAGCGCTCAAGCGGCTTGGATATAAAGAGGATACGGATTTCCGGTTTAACCGATTTTTGGCCAGAGGTCTGGATTATTATACGAGTACGATATTTGAACTTAAGGCGGCAGCCTACACAAGCGGATCGCTTGCGGGTGGCGGGCGCTATGACAAACTCATCAGCCAATTTTCCGGCAGGGATTTGCCGGCCGTAGGTATCGCATTCGGATTTGACCGCATCATGGAGGCCATGGAGGAATTTAAGTTGCTTTCCACGCGTTCTACCGTCACACAAGTACTCGTGGCTATTTTCTCTCCCGAGCAGCTGGGCAGTTCACTTGAACTCACGACAAAACTGCGCCGCGCAGGACTCAACGCTGAGATATACGTCGATTCCGGCGCAAAGCTGGAAAAGCAGCTGAAATATGCCGATAAAAAAAGAATACCGTATATCGTTATCTTCGGGCCGGATGAAGTGAAACGGAACAAGGTGAAACTGAAAAACATGGCTACAAAAGAACAAAAAGAATTAACGGTTGATGACGTCATTCTTATGCTTCAGTCAAACTGACCCATGAAATCGTTGAACACCGTCCAAAAGGCTTTTTTGGCACTCATTATCGCCAACATCATCTGGGGCGCGGCGGCGGCGATATTTAAACTCAGTTTAAAGAATATTCCCCCGTTTACCCTTGCATTCTGGCGGTTTTTTTTAGGCGCAATCATGATCCTTTTGGTGATCGGCAAAAAAGTCTCGCTCCCATTGGCCAACAGGCGCGACGGCATACTACTTTTTCTTTATGGCTTTTTGGGAATCACCGTCAACATCATCTTTTTCTTTTGGGGGCTTAACCTCACCTACTCCATCAATTCCCCTGTCATATCAAGTGCCCAACCGATTCTCACCCTATTTTTTGCACTTCTTTTCCTGCATGAATCATTTAAATTGAAAAAATTCCTGGGTATGATACTGGGGACACTGGGAATAATCGTTATCGTCATTGAGCCGCTGCTCGTGCACGGTGTAGACGGATCAATACTGGGGAATATCTACCTTCTCATTGCAACATTTGCTGCAGTTGGCCAAACCATAGTCGGCAAAAAAATCGTCAGTAAATACAATCCTTGGGCATTTACCTTTTGGGCATTTTTGGTAGGAGCAGCCAGCTTTCTTCCTCTGGCGTTATATGAATTTATGCATAACCCCCACCTGTATGCACTTCTTGACTGGCGCGGGTATCTGGGTATTGGGTACGGAGCACTATTCAGCAGTACCATCGGGTATGGTCTGTTCGCGTGGGGCCTGTCCAAAATTTCCGCTACGGACAGTGCAATGTTTGCATACGTGGATCCGATCGTCGGCACCGTCATGGGCGCGCTCCTGTTGCATGAAGCGATAACGATTCCCTTTCTGGGAGGAGCAATCCTTATTTTCGGCGGAATATATATTGCTGAAGGACGTATTCATTATCACCCGATCCGGAAGTTAATCCTGCTGGGAAAATCCATCGAAAAAGCCGCAATACCCATTATTCCCCAATCCACCGTTCCTTCTCATACACGGCTCAAAAAAAAGGAAGTCCTTGCCTCAATCTTTGAAAAGAACCGATGAAATGATATAATAGGCTTCTTGTATGAAAAAAACGATTCACCCTCAATGGTATCCGGATGCGGTCGTCACGTGCGCCTGCGGTAACAGGTTCACCGTGGGAGCTACCAAACCAGAACTGCGCGTGGAAATCTGCGCCAAATGCCATCCTTTCTTTACCGGAGAGATGAAGTTCGTCGACACCATGGGCCGCGTGGAACGCTTCCAGACCAAGGTGAAAGCCGCTGCGGCACAATCAACGGTACTTGCCGCGCGAAAGAAAAAGAAGCAGGAACGCGCCGAATCCCTCCGCAATCCGAAATCCCTCAAAGATATGCTTTTGGGTTTAAAGTAGACGTTGCCTATGGCGAGTGTAAATCCTGACGTTACGATTATGGAATTTAGGCCCGGTCCCGGCGGCGAAGAAGCCCGGATTTGGGCTTCCGATCTCATGCGTATGTATATCCGGTATGCGAACCTTTCAGGGTGGAAAGTAGAACAAATAAGTGATACTGCCATCCGCGTTCGCGGAGCTGGCGTATTCACGAAATTACAATATGAGGCCGGTACACACCGTGTGCAACGGGTTCCCTCAACCGAACGGTCCGGCCGGATTCATACGTCTACAGCAACAATTGCGGTCCTTCCCGATATTCCTGAAACTGAAATTTATATCCGTCCCGAAGACATCGAATGGGATTTCTTCAGAAGCGGAGGAAAAGGCGGCCAAAACGTTAACAAAGTAAGCTCCGCTGCCCGCATCCGCCATAAACCGACAGGAATCGTCGTATCAGCTCAAACCGAACGCGACCAGTACCAGAACCGGCAGGTAGCTCTCTCCATGCTTCGTGCAAAACTCTGGGAGCTGGAGGAAACGAAAGCAGCAACCGCGCTCGGAGCCGCACGCAGTATCATCGGCCGCGGCATGCGGGCGGAAAAAATCCGGACGTACAACTTTCCGCAGAACCGCGTCACCGACCATCGTATCGGAAAAAGCTGGCACAATCTCGACGATATCATTGAGGGAAAAATGGGAAAACTCACTGAGGCCCTTGCTGCCTCACAGGTATAAAATGCTGCGCGTCATTACCTACAATATCTTCTTCGGGAAACGTCTCAAGGGGGTTCTTTCATGGATTAATGAACAAAAAACCGCGGATATTATTTGTTTGCAGGAATTTCCGGAAGCAAAGCTTCTCGATTTCTACAAAGCTCTCTCCCCTGACTGGGGGCATCGATCCGCACAATCATTTATATTTAAGAAAAAAATATTTCATCTCGTCATAATCTACCGGAAAGCAGCTGTCCGTGTCATTAAAAATGAAACACTGCACATGGGCGTGCACCCGATGGAAAAACGGTTTTTAGGGAATCCGATGGAAAAAAGCTGTTTACTTCTCACCTTCCGTTCGGGTAAAAAAACGTTCACTATCGCCAATACGCATCTCGTATTTCTTGCGGCCAACCGAGCAAGATACAAACAAATCAGGATGATTGCAGAAACACTTTTCTCAAATAAACATGCATCAATTATTACCGGCGATTTTAATTTACACGCCATCCGTCCCAACAAAAAACTCATCAAACTTATGAAAACCTACGGTTTTCAAACGTTACCAAAGCGGTTAGCAACCCATCGCCTTGGCATTATGAAGCATCAACTGGATTACGTCTTTACATCAAAATGTAAACTCACGGGTCTCGAGGTTGAACGGATAAAATTCTCTGACCATTATCCCGTCATTGCGACCGTTCAACTATAACCGTCATTTCAACAATAATTCCACAGCCTTCTCTAGTTGTGCATCCGCTGTGGCGCTAACGGAATCCATGGGAATAACGATATCCGGCGTGATACCTTTTTTACTGATAGAATCACCGTTTGGAAGGAGCCACCGTCCGGTTGTAATATGGACGCTTGAACCGTCCGGTAAATCCTCCGGCGTCTGTACCGATCCCTTGCCGAACGACGTTTCCCCGACCAGCGTTGCCCGTTTATAATCATGCAGTGCTCCCGAAACGATTTCGGCAGCGGAGGCGCTTCCTTTATTGATGAGAACGACCATAGGAATGGTAAGAAGTTTCCCCTGACGGTCAACGGGATAGTTCTCTTTGGTACCGTCACTGTTCACCTGAGATACTACTGTACCGCTTTTAATAAATTCACTGGCAATATACACCGCGCCGTCCAGATACCCGCCGGGGTTATTGCGCACGTCCAGGATAAGTCCGCTCACAATATTGCCGCGGGTAAGTATATCCGCCACAGCCTTATCCCAATCCGCATCCGTGTTGTCTCCAAATTCCGATAACTGGATATATGCCACGGTTCCGTTTTGCGGCAGATTTTTAAATGCTGCAGTATCGGAAATTTCCGTAATTTGACTCACCGGTTTCACCCACCAAACGACGGAGGGAACGTTAATCGTACTGCGCACAATGGAAATATCCACCGGAACCGAATCCGTGCTGTGAAGAACGGAAAGTTTGACTGTTGTACCTTTCGGTCCCCTGATTTTATTGACCGTTTCGTCCACTGACCAGCCGGTTGTGTCAGCCCCGTCCACTTTCAAAATGAAATCGCCGGCACGTATTCCTGCAGCCTCCGCGGGTGTGCCCTTCAGCGGGGCTATCACAATAACGTGGTTGTCTTTTGTACCCAACTGTGCACCGATACCTTCAAACGCCCCTCCCAACGTCTCCTTAAAATCTTTATTATCATCCGGCGTAAAATATGTCGTGTACGGGTCCCCGAGCGAGTTCACCATGCCGGAAATAGCACCCCAAACCATTTTCTGGGGATCAAGAGTGGCGCGGTCAATGTACGACTGCGTAATCCGCTGCCACACGGTCCAAAAAAGAGAAAAATCTACCGTTACGGCGGCGGGAGGATTTTGATGTACGACAATCCCTTTATAGGAACTAAAGCTGACAGACGTTCTTTGTTCCCCCAGGCGGTATCCGATTCCACCGGTAAGAATACACAGGGTCGCAATAATGACAAAAAGCCGGATATTTGTGAAACGAAACGATTTCATACGACAACTTCCATAGTATCAGGAAATCACACGTTCGTAAATGGATACGACGCATCGTCGTCCTGAGCGAAGCGAAAGGATCATGCGCGGACAATAAACGGAAGAAGCGCAACCAATCGGGCTCGCTTAACCGCTGCAGTCATCCATCGCTGATGTTTGGCGCAGAGGCCCGTCCGGGCACGGCTCAATAATTTCCCCCGCTCGGTAATATATTTATTCAATGCCCCGGTATCTTTGTAATCAGGATTTGTTTTATTTGCGCAAAACGGACAGTTTTTTGCTACCGGCCGCTCACGTCGTCTGTTGTTTCTTCGGTTCATCATAGGTTAAAAAGGTATATCATCAGGATTTACTTCTTCTGATGGCGCACTTTTCTCATTTTTGACTTCTTCTTTTTTTGTAGATTTTTTTACTGCAGGTTGTGCATACGTCGTCGCAGGTGTTCCCGCGTCCGTTGCTGCTGCCGGTTCACTTACTTGCCCCTCAGGCGCGCCCGCTTCCCCAGTTACACCCGTCACCGGACGCCGCGAATCCAAAATAATCATATCTTCAATAACGACTTCTGTCGTCGTTCTGGGCTGTCCGTCAGCTGTCTGCCATGCGTTTGTACGCAATCTCCCCTCCACATAAATCTTTCTGCCCTTCACCAAAAGCTGTGAGCAGAGCTCCGCAAGTTTGTTCCACGCAACCACCCTGTGGAACTCCGTCTCTTCTTTCTTCTCTCCCGCTTCCGTTGTCCATGATCTGTTCGTCGCAAGCCCGATCGTACAGACTGCGGCACCGGTCGGCGTATACCGCAACTCAGGATCCCGGGTCAAATTTCCTATCAACTGTACTTTGTTTAAACTTCGTGACGACATGTGCTTATTCCTTTACAGTAATGAGAAACCGTAAAACGTCTATTCCTAACTTCGTTTGTTTTTCAAATGCGCCGATATTCATGGGTGCGCCGGTTAGGGTTGCGACCGCATAGACGCCCTCTGTCTGTTTTTTGATAGGGTACGCAAGTCTCTTTTTCCCCATGACAGTAAGCTCTTTGATTTTTCTGTCGCCGATGAGCTTCGTTACCAGGTCGCGTACCGTTTTTTCTTCCACGCCGAAATCCGGCCGGAGCACCAACATTAGTTCATATTCTCTCGTCATAAGGCTTAATACTATCATGTTCCGATCTTAAATTCAACGACATCGCCATCCCGCATCACGTACTCTTTCCCCTCAACACGGACCTTGCCCAACTCCCTGGCTTTTTTCCAACCTCCGGAAGCTACAAAATCCTCAAACGATATACAGTCGGCTTTAATAAACTTTTTCTCAAAATCCGTATGGATGACTCCGGCAGCCTGCGGCGCTTTCGTACCGTTTTCTATGGTCCAGGCACGCGCTTCGATAACCCCGCAGGTAAGAAATGATATAAGCCCGAGCATTTCATACGCTTTTTGAATAAGCCGGTCGAGGCCGGACGCATCCAATCCAAGCGTTTTCAGATATTCTTTTTGCTCATCTTCGGTGAGTCCGGCAAGCTGGGATTCCGTTTCGGCACAGATACTCAGATACGTATCTATTTTTTGAGCGAGTTGATTTTCCGAAACGTTGGCAACGTAGAGAATCGGTTTCATCGTCAATAATTGGAGATCGCGAACAAGGAACTGCTCTTCAGGGTCATGAATGACACTTCTACCAAGTTTCCCTGCATCCAATCCGGCTTTTAATTTATTTATCACGTTCCACCGCGTACGTTCTTCTTTTGTCGCGGTTTGGTTGGGCTCTGCCTGTTTGTTGAGCGTTTGTAAATCGGCAAGCATGAGTTCCGTTTCCGCAATTTCCCGGTCGCGGGCAGGATCTATATCCCCTACCACATGGACGATATCCGGATTTGGGAAAAACCGTACCACATGACAAATAATATTCACTTCCCGGATATGCGATAGAAATTTATTCCCCAACCCCTGACCTTCAGATGCGCCTTTTACCAGTCCTGCAATATCCACAAACTCCACAGTTGCGGGCCGGAGGGGCGGCAGTGTATCCACTTTTTCCTCTGCCTTCGTAATCACGGCGAGCTTAGCGAGCCGTGTGTCGGGCACCGGCACAACGCCGATATTGGGCTCAATCGTTGCAAACGGATAATTTGCCGCAAACGCCACCTGTTTTTTGAGAAGCGCATTAAACAGCGTCGACTTCCCTACGTTCGCCAGACCCACAATCCCGATTTTTAAATTCATGATGGTTCATTATATCAAATATAGAATTACGCAATCTGCAACTGCCAGAAACGATCCGAATGGAAGTATTACGGCGCGGGGGATGTTTGCGTCTTCGGTGCGGGCTGAACCTCGTCATATATACTTATAACAAATGACGTATACATACTCCGACGGGAAAAAAAATTATCAACCGTTTGACGGACAAAGCTCACGTTTAAATATCCGATAAATACCAACATAATAAGTCCAATGATCCACCCAAATTTCTGTGTGACAACGACATACGTGTCTGCAAGTTGATCGTGCCACCCGCGACGCAATTTATCAATAAATACCCAAATAAATCCAAGAAAATAAATGCCGGAAACCATATAGCCCATGTAGTTCCGTAAAAATGCACGGGCAAACGATACATGTTTCCCGTCCGACCGTACAATCTCTATACCAGTGATAAGTTTACCGATAGTCCCGCCGGCCCACGAGGTAAGAAAAATGTTGATCAACTCATACACGATGGAAAAAAGCAGTCCGAAACCAACCAAAACCAATGCCCTGTTGAACACCGTCGGCATATCGTCAGACGTGCTGAGCCATAAAAGAACCATCATGAAGTACAGCAACCATATTGTCTTATCAATCGCGTATGCGATGAGCCTCCGCCAGGGGGACGCGATGTTAGACATGGTCCTCCTTCACGATCTGCCGGAAAAATAAATTCCAGTTCCCGTAATTAAAAACCACCAATATCGTGCGCACAAGCAAATTTGCCGAAAGAAAAATAAAAAATAACAATAAAAGCGCTATAATCTGTGCGGCGTTCGGTGCATGGAATCCGCCGGTAAACATCGGCATGGCGATAAAAAATCCCGGAATACCTAAAACAATAAGAAGCGCCAGGGTTGCCAGGCATCCGCCGGCACAACCGATACCGAGATTAATACAGCCCATGAGAAACGTCGCCAAAAACTCGTGCCGCGCAAGCGAAAATCCTTTTTCCCATGCAGGCCAGGGCTTAGTTTCGGTAAATACGATAAGCCGCTCGGCGAATACAGTCGTGAGCGACAACAGAACGATTGCAACGATAAATGCAAATACTGAAAGAATGCCGGTAAGGATGATCCAAAGTATTTGGAGCCATGATACAAAAGAAAAAATTAAGAAGCCTCCGCCGACAAGTGCCACGGAAGCAACAATGAGCCCGAGAAGAATTCCTGCGTTTATAAGGTCAAAGAGAATAAGAGGTTTTATTTTTGCAATCCCTTTCGGAGATTCGGTTAATAAGCTAACCGTTTTCCCGCGATCTGCGTTATCGAGACCCGCAATAAGCGCACCCCGCGCCCACGTTCTGACTACCCACACGACAACCGCGCTGAAGATTGCGACAATGAGAACACCAAGCCCTATAAAAAACCACGTCGTCCAGGGGACAGTTTTCGCCCACTCTAAAAAAATGTTTGTTGCATCCCCAAGCACTTTTGTTGCTTTTTCCTGAAGTTGTTGAGGGGGATTCACGGGAACGCTTTTTTGGAACGTCGACCCTGAACTCCCACCCGAGCTCCCGCTTGATCCGCCGCTTGACCCTCCTCCGCCAAATACGGCGATCACGAGACCGAATACCCAAAGCCATTTATTTGCCTTGGTAATCTCCCAGGAACGACGGGTAATTTTACCGTAATCGATTGTGCGCATGAAACAATTATTACACTTTAACTACTACCGTATTGGCTATCTTATCGTGCCACGTCTGTTTTTTACTATCCCAAAGCATCCACAGATACCCAAGACATACAACTAATCCTGAAATAAACTTACCGATAATCTCCCGCAAAAATGCCTGAACATAGCCAACCGGCTCAACCCCATCAAGCCGTTGAACCTTAATTTTTACCGCCATTTTCCCGAGGGTTTGACCTCGGCTCCCGATCATATAGATATAATAGCCAAGAGATACGGCGATGGTCACCAGGCTGCTTAGACCTGATGTCAGAAGCAGAGGAGCGGAATTTGTGCCAGCTGTCCCCCCGTTTACCGCCATAGTTGTACCAAGCCCAACAACATGAAATACCATACTAATAATAAAATTCACGAATCCCACCAGTAACCCATCGATAATTAAAGCCAATAATCTTACCCAGAAGCCCGCATAGACAATCACGCTGGGAGTAGATTTTGAAACAGGAGCTGGTGTTACAGACACTGGTGACGGCGTTACGGATGCATGTTTGGTATCCATAGTGATTTGATCTCCTTTTTATCAGTTTATCTTTACCCAAACAGCAAAGTCAACCAGTATTTTCAGATTATTCTCAGATCTTTATCCCTTATTTCCTATCGTTTTGCCGTAAATGAATGAATATGATATAGTTCCAACCATTATGGCCATAAGCATAGAATCAGTTACGGAAACACGAAATTCTCCGATCCGAAAAGTAACCGCTGAAACCATCAATACCATAACACGGAAACTTCATGAGTCGTTGCCGGGACTTACCGCCAATGATATTACCATCTTGGGAGTTGCCGGTACTGCCATCGGCAGTACTATCGCGGCCATCCGCCGCGGTGATCATAGCGCACGGGATAACAGGCTTACCGCCGTATCGCTTGCCACAACCGTCGCTTCACAACTCGGCGACGCATTTGACGGTCCCATGGCCAGATTGCGAATACGGAAAGGTGGCACCCCTGACCCTAACGGGCCGTTTATCGACGTTGCAAGCGACAGAACCGGAGAATTACTTTCGGCTCTCTCCCGTTCAATATCCGCCGAAAAACGTCACGATACAATTGGAACAATTGCAGCGCTGGCCGCTGCAACGACCTCACCATGGCCAAGTACGGCAAGAGCATTGGCAGAAACTAAAGGCGTAGCGGTCCCCGAAAACGGTAAAGGAATCATTGGACTTGCCGGTACACGCCTCGGCAGAGCATTTTTGGCAATACTGGGGATGGAATTTCCGGAAATTCACGGAGTTCCCGTTCAGGTTATCGCGGATGTTCTCTCTGCTACGGCAAATGCTATCACGACAGCCCAACGACTGAAAGCAATCAAAAGTACTCCCGCAACGTTATCCCCGGAAATACAAAATGATGCAAAAAAACGATTAAAACTTCTTGTTGTTATCGGCGCCGTTTCTGCAACAGCCGCTGTCGCAACGTACGGTCTCTTCCGTACAAAAAAATAAGGGCACTGCTATCAGGATTTTCTCAGACTAATAACTGTATACTTTCTGACAGAAAGAGGGTGAGATAAAAATATGTGGGGATATTACGGTCATATGTACGTCATGCGCAGTCCGGGTTTTTCCTGGTTCGGCCTATTCCCGTTTTTTCTTATTCTCGGGGCGATTCTTTTGATTTGGGCAATTGCCGCTCACCGGTCGGATGATGACGACACCAGCGACAACGAAAACAAACTCCCAGCGGAAGAAACGGCGCTCGAGATACTGAAAAAACGCTACGCCAAAGGAGAAATCACCAAGCGGCAATATCTGGAAATGAAAAAGGATATCGCGTAAAAGTTAAGCGAATACCAAATAAAGCCCGGCGAAAATCAGCGTAATGGAAATAAGCTTGTGGACAATTGCTGTTTTGCCGATATCTTCTTTGATAATGCGGGGAAACCAAATCGTCAATATCAATCCTTCAACAAGTGTCATAAACGGCTGCACCGCGCCGACAATATTCACCATGGGAACGGTGGCAAGAGTGAGCGCAAACGCTTCAGACGTTTCAGCGGTAATATTTACGGCATCGTTGACCGCCAAAATGCCTACGGATTTTTTGATGATCTGAAACTGCCGGACAACAGCTCCCCGAATCCGCGGAACGAAAAGAAGCACAAATCCTCCGATCCCTTTCCCTACGTATTCATACGCCAGGATACTCCAAAACCCAACGGTTGCCCCATGCGCCACAAACCGGAACAAGATATTCACCAATCCGTATAAGACACTGGACAACAGCATGAGCCACAATGATGCCCGAGGACGGAATATACCCCCTTCGACACGCTTGACCGACAACAAAAATCCGCCGGCTACGACGATGATCATCCCGAAAATTTGCTTTAGGCCCATGCCTTCGTGAAGAAAAATGGATGACATAATGAGGGTAAATACCGGAACAAAACCGAATAACGGCGTCACTCTGGACGTTTCATCCAGCTTCATAGCGGCGAAATAAGGAATCAGATAGATAATAAGGAGTAAACCTGCACCCAGAAGAATCCATACTCCCTGTCCGCCGACTGCGCGCCAACCTGTCACAGTTCCGATGATAATACCCAATATGCCAGACAGTATGCCGGATAAAGCAGTAATCGCCAGCGGGTCGCGGATCCGTTTTTCCAGCAAAAACTTATCAACGAACGTTGAAACGCTGTATAACGTCGGCGCGGCAAGCGCAAATAAATACCACGGCATAGGCTAATGGTAACAAAGTTTTTATTCTAAATCCATCGAAATGCATAGTGGTAAGGCTCAAAATGCGTCGGTTTTAAACGGACAGGAATTTGTGTTTCGGCCATAAAATCATTCAATCTCTTCATCGATTGAATAAACTGAGTACCACTTGTTCCGATAGGCTCCCCCGACATCACATCTGTCCATACCACACTATGATGCGCTGATACTGTAATTGCCTGAACAACTTTTTCCAATGTTTGATAACTCTCTTCCGTAGGCATCGGTCGGAGTTCTTCAATCATTTTCTCCCCTATTTTTCTTGCAACTATACTCACACGCTTCACGTGCGACCAGATGAGTTCACATGCGCGGCGTTGATTTTCCGGCAGGTGATACACAGATTCCGGTATCGGCCGGAAATGTGTAATCTCAAATTCGGCAAGCGCATCGTGGGGCACCAAACACGCCCCGCCAGATCCCAAAACACTCAACACTCTTTTGTGAAATTTAACCCGCACCCTGTTTAACATGTTCATTGAAATATACTGTTCCCCGCAATCATCCGCGGCAAATCCAATAGCATGAAGAAGGGATGCCCGCGGAACAAATTCGTAGGGCATCGTATAAAGTTTATTAATCACATCGGGTTGAGTCTCCCGGCATTCCGCACGATTCACCATGTGGAGCAGTATATCGAGCTAAATTAGATTGTCAAGACGAATATTTTTTCTGCGTTTTCCCAAACGAAATTTTATAAGAATAACGCAAACAGCGTTAATACAGAGTATGTATATCGGAAATGCATATGTCGCAAAATTCCATAACCGTATAGTCAGTACTGTTAGAACAGCGCTGAAAAAAGCGAAGAGAAATTCAATATAACTTTCTGACTCCGGATGGGTATATGATTTTACAATTGTCGGAACTGAAGCCAACGCATCAGCAAGAAGGCTAAATAGTATCGCAATATTTCCGATTTTCGTTATATACCACAGCAATAGTCCAATCAATGAAAAAACTCCGCATATATAGTCAAAACGTTTTAATTTCCATACAGCTTTTTTATTATAAAACGATGCAGCGAAAATAAATGCCGGGGATAAACCAACGCCGAGCGTCATAAGCGACTGTATGCCAACACCTTGCTTTATTTCAGCCGTAAATGCAATAAGCGGCGCTAGAACCCAAAGAAACCACGTGACGCGGTTCGGCTGAATTTTGCCTTTAACGGTATCAATGAAATAACTCGCGCCCCCGATAAGATTTAAAATAAATCCGACGATGACGAAATTCTGGTTGATCATGGTTCGAGGGTACGGTATGTAAAATTGATTCCGTTCTCTTCCTGCAGGGTTTCTTCAATTACTTTTGTAAACCGTGAGTAGTCAGGGAAAAAGATGTCGGCCTCCGGGGCAGTAGCGTCAACAATTGTTAAATAAAGGCGGTCAGTCTTATCGATAGCTTGCGCATAGATAGATCCCCCGCCGATGATAAAAATTTCAGGATCATTTCCAGCTACGGCAATCGCTTCATCAAGTGAGGGAACAACTGTAACACCGGCTATATTTTTTTGATGGGATATAATAATATTTAAACGATTTGGGAGAGGACGGCCGATGGACTCGAAGGTTTTACGGCCCATGATAACCGGGTGGCCGGTGGTAATCTGGCGGAAACGTTTCATGTCGCCAGGCAAATGCCAGATCAAATCGTTATCTTTTCCCAATTCTCTATTTTTGCCGATAACCGCAATGATTGACAGCATTAAAATCCTCCGACAACAGTGATATCCCCTTTAATCGGGGGGTGCGGGTTGTACCCGACCAGCTGGAAATCTTCAAACTTGAAGTCATCGATTTCTTTCACTTTCGGATTGATGATCATTTTCGGAAACGGGCGCGGTTTACGCGAAAGCTGTTCTCGGCATTGTTTTAAATGATTCTCATAAATATGCACGTCGCCAAAAACATGAACGAATTCGCCGGGCTTATATCCCGTAACCTGCGCCAGCATCATGGTAAGAAGTGCGTAGGATGCGATATTAAACGGCACGCCTAAAAATAAATCGGCGCTGCGCTGGTACAAAAGTAACGATAATTTATCACCGGTGATATTAATATGGAACATTGTATGGCACGGTGCGATTACCATGCTGGCGCTATGTGACCCGCTCATCTCATAAATGCATCCGGCATTCCAGGCTGAAATAATATAATGCTTTTTCATCGGATACTTTTTGATTTTCTCAATTGCCCATCCCAGCTGATCTACAGTTCGCGTATGATTCACAGGCCATTTTCGCCACTGCACGCCGTACACCGGCCCCAACTCTCCCCATTTTTTCAAAAATTCTGAATCAGTTTTTGCCTTCTCCATAAAAGCTTCGAACGTCATGGCCTTGGCTTTATGCTCCGCAACCGCCCACTCATATTTTTTGTACGCCCATTCATCCCAGATATGCACGTTATTATCCAGTAAATATTTAATATTGCTGGACCCAGAAAGAAACCACAGAAGCTCGTAAATAATACCGCGGGTAAATACTTTTTTCGTTGTAAGAACCGGTAAACCCTTTGAGAGATCATACCGGCAGATGCGTCCGAACACACTTTTAAGCTTTACACCCGTAGAATGGCTCACCTTCCACTTGCCGTGCTTCATGATGTCGTCCATAAGATCCAGATACTGATATTCGGGATGCGTGTGTTTTACTGCCGGCATATGATTTCCTCCTCCGTAATAACCATTGTCATCGGAACATCATACGACGAGCGCGCAACTTGTGCAACCATTTGTATTGCATACGCCAGACCGATTTTAGGCGCGTCGAGGCCCGCAAGTAATCTGTCATAATATCCCTTCCCATAACCCATCCGGTACCCTTCCCAGTCGAACGTAATACCCGGAACGATAAAAAGATCAACGGATTTCGGACTAACAACTGGAGTCGATTTCTTAGGTTCAAGGATTTTATATATGCCGCAGGTAAAATCTTTAACCGACCGGACCTGATGAAGAACTAAACGTTCTTCATCGACTCGCGGAAAAACTACCCGTTTCCCGACTGTCAACGCTGCAGCTAATAATGGCTTCGTATCAACCTCTTCCGGTGTAGACATGTAAAGGCAGATTGTTTCTGCCTTTTGCCACTCGGGCCGGTTCATCACTTTATCACAAATAATCCGGTCTGCATCCAATCGATCAGCAATTGGAATAAGCCGCCGGACAGACATATAAAAAATCCGTGGGAGTCCTTTGCTTTTGTTACCGCTCATCAAATCGATTGTATCACGCGGTGCTATTTTTAACCTCGACTAAAAATGTTAGATGGGGTAAACTCTATCTATGCGCAAGAGTTTGGAGGAAATTCACAGAACCATTCCGATTCTGAAGGAATTCTCAAAATGGCGCAAATTCCTTGCGTTTGCCGGCCCGGGTTACCTTATTGCTGTGGGCTATATGGACCCCGGCAATTGGGCAACGGACTTGGCCGGCGGATCGCGGTTCGGCTATACATTACTGTCTGTCGTACTTATATCGGGGCTGATGGCAATGCTTCTCCAACACCTGGCGCTGAAACTCGGCATCGTCACAGGCAAGGATTTGGCCCAAGCATGCCACGATCATTATCCAAAGCCTATCCGCCGGTTCTTATGGATTATGGCAGAAATAGCCATCACCGCATGTGATCTGGCGGAAGTCATCGGGAGCGCCATAGCCCTCAACCTCCTGTTCCATCTGCCGATTATTATCGGGGTCATCATAACCGCCTTTGACACGCTCTTGCTTCTTTTTTTACAACACAAAGGCATACGATATCTGGAGGCCGTTGTTATCACACTCATTGCCGTCATTATCGCAAGCTTCGGCATAGAAATACTCCTGTCACATCCGGTAATAAACGCACTGTTGACGGGGTATATCCCCACCATGCAACTCATCACGAACCGTGATATGCTCTATATCGCTATCGGTATACTGGGCGCAACCGTCATGCCGCACAATCTATACCTCCACTCGGCGCTCGTTCAGAGCCGCGATTTTAAAAATACAAATTTTCATAAAAAAGAAGCGATCGCGTATGCGACCATTGATTCAAATATCGCACTCATTATGGCAACACTCGTCAATAGCGCGATCCTTATCGTTTCCGCAGCTACATTTTTTACCCGCGGCATGGCGACTGTCGCAGAAATCCAGCAAGCCTACAAACTTCTGACTCCGCTATTGGGGACAGGTCTTGCAAGCATCATGTTCGCCGTTGCACTTTTAGCCAGCGGTCACAATTCTACCCTTACCGGTACGCTTGCCGGTCAGGTCGTCATGGAGGGGTTTGTGGATATTCACCTGAAACCCTGGCAACGAAGGCTACTCACCCGATTACTTGCTATAATCCCGGCACTCATTATCGTAGGGTTGTATGGCGCACACGGACTCGCGAAATTACTCATCTTCAGCCAGGTTGTCTTAAGTATGCAACTGCCGTTTGCCGTAATTCCGCTCGTTCAATTTACGAATGAACGAAAATACATGGGACAATTCGTAAACGGCGCCGTACTCAAATACCTCAGTTGGACCGTCACCCTTATCATCACAGTCTTAAATATCTGGCTTATAGCAACAGTAATAAACGTTCTATAATACGATCAATGACCAAACCACTGACGATACCACATGAAGATTATCTTGAGCGCATCTGCGAACTGCTTGACGAAAAAGGATATGCGCGCGTCACGGATATGGCACAGCGGCTTCATGTGGCACCTGCATCCGTAACCATGATGCTGAAAAAACTCGAACAATCGGGACATATTGTCCGCGAGCGTTATCGGGGATTCACGCTCACCCCCAAAGGAAGATCTGTCGGGCGCGGGATCCGGAAACGCCATGAAATACTCTCTGAGTTCTTACACATCCTGAAGTTACCTGAGCATATTATTGAACACGATATTGAGGCACTTGAACACGGTGTAAGCGACCAAACGCTCGTGAAGCTTGAACAGCTTATCCGGAAGCTGAAACGCTGATCCCGTGGAGAACCTGTTCTGCCTCTCCACTATTTGCGGACTCCATAAGGCGCTCCCGAATCTCACTTGCATTCGGAAACCCCTGCACATAGATTTTAAAGAATTTTTTTAATACTGCAAAGTTTTTCCCGTTGCCCCATGTTTCTCCGAAAAGCTTCATATGTTCCCGCATAATCTTCAGCATCTCCTGATGATTCTCCATATGCGATACTCCGGCATGATCAAATGCCCAAAGATTACGGAATATTCCCCTCCCAATCATCGCGCCGTCGGTGCCATACTCCTCACATTTCTTCACTGCATCGGCATAATCCTTCACATCACCGTTCCCTAAAATAATCGTATTATTTTTCATCTTTTTATTTAACAACACTGCCTTTTTAATCTCATCCCAATGAGCCGGAACTTTCGATAATTCGGCTGCTGTGCGTCCGTGAATCGTTAATGCATCTAAATTTTGTTCGAGTAAAAACGGTATCCAATCATCTGAAATCTTTTTGTACCCAAGACGGGTTTTTACACTGACAGGGAGATCGCCGATGCCTTCTTTTGTTGCCTGAATAATTTCTTTCGTAAGTGATGGATCTTGTATTAAACACGCTCCCCCGCCATGAGATGTAACATTTTTTTCCGGACAACCCGCATTGATATCCACGCCGTCGAATTTCAGTTGTGCAATAAGTTTCGCTGCTTTATAAAATAACTCCGGCGTATTACCCCAAATCTGGGCGATAATCGGCCGTTCGGTTTCCGTATAATCCAGACGATGAATAACGGCTTCCCTGCCGCGGGAAAATAATCCGTCAACGCTCGTAAATTCCGTAAAGAAAACCGTAGGGCAGGCGCACGATGCAACAATTCTCCGAAATACCGTATCAGTCACATCTTCCATCGGTGCAAGCGCTAAAATGGGTCTAGGCAACCTGTGCCAAAACGATTTCATGACCCCAATTGTATCATGACTTGACAGATGCATTCCTGCATGGAAGAATGCGAATAAGAGATGAAAAATAAAACGAATGTGTTTATTTTCGGCAGCCTCATCCTGATTCTTATGGCTGTTGCACTTGTTGCAATACTGGATAAATCAACCCCGGCCGGATCTTCTAACGATGTGCGTGCGCAGGCAGGAACCCAAAACACCCTCAAACTGACCGGTATTGTAAACACTGTAAATGAAACTAAAGGAACAATTCAGGTAATCAACGTGCAGTTTGCTGCCAGCAATCTGGCAGGTGCGCCGCAAAATTTGGGTGATTGGACAGTCACAGCTCCGGTGGATTTTAATTTTTCATCAGTGTCACCGGGAAAAACCGTCACAGTTGGAGTTGTGGCATCCACATTTAACGTCGCAAGTCACGCTCTGACGGCGGTCACGCTTACCACCCCTTAACGGAAATTTTTTATTGCCTTTGTTTAATGACGGTACCGGACGCGGTATCTTCAAGTATAAAACCTTCTTTTCCAATTTCACTTCTTACTACGTCTGCCTCATCAAATTTTTTATCTTTTTTTAATGCGTTCCGCTTTTCGTAGAGCGCTTGAATCTGCGGAGACAAATCGGAAATTGAAACTGTCTCTGATTCCGGTAGTTGTACGGTATTTAAACCCAATCCTAATACTTCATCAAAATCAATAAGTACATCATATTTATCCGGTGCGGGAATATTGCTTTTTACGACCTCCCACACTACTGCGAGCGCCTCAGGTGTATTCATATCATCAGCAAGCGCACCGTCAAAACGTTTCCGATACACCTCAACCTTCACCAATTTTTCTGCTGAAAGTGAATTTCTGTGGGACATTTTCATCACCGCAAGTTGTTTCCGGAGCTCATTTAAGGAATTTTGTGCGGCAGTCAACCCTTCCCACGTAAAATTTTCCGGCTTCCGGTAGTGTGCAGTGAGATAAAAATACCGGAGAGCAACCGGATCAAACCCTTTTTGGATAATATCCCCGATCGTATAAAAATTTCCCAGGCTTTTACTCATCTTTTTACCGTCAACCATAAGAAATGCGTAGTGAACCCAATAATGCACAAACGGCTTTCCTGTGGCAGCTTCTGACTGGGCTATTTCATTCGGATGATGCACGGGTATGTGATCAATCCCGCCGGTATGGATATCAAACGATTCGCCAAGATATTTCATACTCATCGCCGAACACTCGAGGTGCCAACCGGGGAATCCGTCTCCCCAGGGACTTTGCCAGTGCATGGAGTGATCGGCAAACCTCCCTACCCTCTTAAACCACAAGGCAAAATCCGCAGCATGTTTTTTATGTTCCCCTGTTTGAACGGCTTCGCGCACAGCGACTTGTTTTTGGGCCAATTGCTGATTTCCGAAGAGCGACTCATATTTAGGAAATTTCGATACATCAAAATAGACCGCCTCTGACGTATCGTAGGCGAACCCTTTATCAACTAACCGCGCTACCAGCGCTATTTGTTCGGGAATGTGATCGGTTGCCTTGCAGATAATGGTCGGCCGGAGAATATTCAACGCGTCCATCGAATCATAAAAATGCTTGGTAAAAAAATCCGCGACTTCCCAAACTGTTTTTCCCTGCTTTTTAGCACCTTTTTCTAATTTGTCTTCCCCCGCGTCCTCATCGGAAACCAGATGCCCGACGTCCGTGACGTTTTGTACGTGTGTCACGTTGTATCCGAAACGGGAAAGGGTCCGCCGCAGGATATCATCGCCGACGTATTTCCTGCCGTGCCCGATATGCGCGTAGTCATACACCGTCATGCCGCACGTATACATGCCGACATCCGGCGGATGGATTGGTCTGAATATTTCTACGCTCCTGGAAAGCGAATTATATACCTTGAATTCCATGGGTTCATTATCTCACACTCAGTCCTGCCGGGCGTTCTTGCTCATTTCGGAACTAGATTTTTGTTTAATGCCGTACAAATTATCTCGCTTGGGTTTACTGGATATCATCGGTGCCGGTCCCATCTGCATGGCTTGCTGCTTTTTTAACGCCTCTGCTTTTTGCGCTTCTTCCTGTTCCTGTTTTTCTCGAACCGAAAGTTCTTTTTGTTTCGGCCTTCCTGCCAGCTGAGAAAGTGCTTCCCTAGCAATCGCCTGTTTTGCTTTTTGATCTTTGGTTTGGTCCAATTGTCCGAGGGCCCCTTCTGATTTTTTTGTCGCATCTGCAGCCGCCGCAGTCATTTGATTTCCCTTTTGCCCCTTTTGGCTGCTGGTTCCCAGGCTCTCGAGCGCCTTGCCGGCAATATCGGTTGGAACTTTGGCCACTTCATGAGCAATATCCTTGCCGATATCTTCAAATGACCCGATTATTTGTTTTGCAACTCCTGCCATAATTTTTAGGAAAAACCTAATTGCATCTTGGCGCTACGACTCATCCGGTCTACCGTCCAAGGCGGCTCAAATGTCAGGGTTACTACGACTTTCTTAACACCCCTTAGCTTCTCTACGTTTTGCCGTACAGGATCGGCAATCTGTCCAAATAACGGACATCCGACCGTTGTAAGTGTCATAAGAATTTCTACGCGACCCGTTTTTTTATCGACATCAATATTGTAAACAAGTCCCAAATCCCACAACGACACCCCGATCTCCGGATCAGGAATATTCTTCAAAACTTTTTCCACGTCTTTTTTTGTAATCATAGCTAATATTGCCTCCGCCCCTCCAGCGCCCGCGAAAGCGTCACTTCGTCCGCATATTCGATATCCGCCCCGACCGGCAAACCATGGGCGAGTCTCGTGATGGCGCAGTTCGTATTACGGGTTTTTATCTGCTTGGTTAAGTACATCGCCGTTGCCTCTCCTTCCATATTCGGATTCATCGCAAGAATAACTTCTTCCACATTTTTAACACGTTTCAGCAAATCCGCAATGTATAACTCATCGGGACCGATATTATTTAACGGATCGATAGATCCATGAAGGACGTGGTATACGCCGTTAAATTTTCCTGTCCGCTCGATCGAAAGCACATCCGTCGGCTGTTCAACCACGCAAATAATTGACTGATCGCGCGACGGACTTGCGCAAATAGTGCATGGATCAACTTCAGCAATATTTTTGCAGATTGAACAGAGCACCGTATTTGCCTTCAAATCAGTAAGATTTTTTGCAAACTGAGCAAGTTCTTCCTCGGGAACGTGCAGTAAATAAAACGCAAGCCGTGTCGCGGTTTTGGGGCCGATCCCCGGCAGCCGCTGGAACGACTCAATAACTTTTGTGACCGCTTTCGGAAGGATTCGGCTCATACGCGACTTTATTTTACCGCACTACCTGCGAAATAGCATCAGCAAGGATCGGGGCAATGGATACTATCCGAAGTTTAGTAAACAATTTATCTTTCGGAACGTTAATCGTATCGGTAATGACAATAGTATCAATCAGCGGTGATTCCAGTTTCTTTTTGGCATCACCCGCCAGAACCCCATGGGTTGCAAAAACAAGAACGGAGGTAGCCCCTGCTTGGCTAAGCGATTGGGCGCTGTTGGCAATGGTTCCGCCCGTGGATATAATATCGTCGATAATAAGAGCTGTTTTTCCCCTGACATCTCCTATTATTTGAAACGACTCACTCGTATCATGCCGGTCCAGAGAGCGTTTCTTTTCCATAACAATCATCGGCACATCCAAAAGGTACGCCAGATTCCTTGCGCGTTTCGTGCCTCCGACATCCGGGGAAACGATAACCGTATTCGTCATGTGGAGGCGTTTAATCTCCGCGGCAAGCACGGTAAGGGCAGATACGTGTGTCACCGGAATCTGAAAAAACCCGACTATGGCGTCGTTATGGAGGTCCACGGTAATAACTTCCTTGTATTTACTGACTTCAAGAAATTTTGCGATGACCCGCGCAGAGACCGGCTCACCCGGACGGTGAAGTTTATCCTGACGGGCATACCCAAAATACGGAATCACGGCAACCATCGTTTTCGGTGCTCCCCTGCGGATTGCATCCCCCATAAGTACCATTTCCATGATGTGTTCATCCATCGGGTACGAAAATGACTCCAACACACATACCGTTTTGTCCCGCACGTCTTCCCGGATCCACGGACGCAGCTCTCCGTCGGCAAACCGTGTTAAATCTACGTTCCCCAGCGGAATTTTTAAAAGTTTTGCCACGTCGCGGGCCAGCGGCTGGTTACTGGATCCGGAAAACAGAAGAAAATCTTTCATATTACTTCTTATTGTACACCGTTAGAGCGATAGCCAAAAGTTCTATACAACGTTTCAAATCTTTTGTATTCAGGACATACGCAATACGCACTTCGTTTTTCCCTTTTCCGCGGCTCGCATAAAAACCGGCGGCGGGCGCAAGCATGACGGTTTCGCCATTATCGCGGAATTCTGTCAGAAGCCATTTGCAAAAATCTTCGCTGTCAGGAACGGGAAGTCCTACAATAGCATAAAATGCTCCCTCTGGTTTCGGTATCATCACCCCCGGAACATGCCTGAGACCTTCGTATAAGACATCCCGGCGTTTGTTATATTCGGCGAATACCTGTGCATAGTACGCTTTCGGCACGCGTGTCAGTTGTGCTGCAATGTGCTGATCCACAAGTCCTGCTGACAGCCGGCCCTGAGCTATACACAGTACTCCTGCCATAATTTCGGGATTCAACGAAACGAGTGCTCCGAGACGGATACCACAGACGCTGTACCGCTTCGACATACTGTCCAATACAATCGCCTGATTCGGAATAGCCTTCATGTATGACAAAAGAGAGACATGTTTACGGCCGTCATAGGTATATTCGCGGTACACTTCATCTGACAACAAATACAATCCGTGTTTTTTAGCGAGCATGACCAGCATATCAATCTCCTCTTTCGTATACACGGTACCGGTGGGATTATTCGGATTACAGATAAGAATCGCTTTGGTTTTTTTTGTTATCTTTTTTTCAATTTCGTTCTTGTCGGGTAAATGGAATCCGGTTTCTATAGAAGTAGGAACTGCCACCAGCGACACTCCGTTAATCGCTGCGTAGGAATTATAATTTGTATAGAGCGGCTCAAACGTAAGAATTTCATCGCCCGGGTTGCAAACAGCGAACATTGCCATGGAAATTGCCTCTGACCCGCCGCTGGTTGCCTGAATGTTCGACGATTCAATAAAAGGAAACCCGATATCGTGATAATACGAACGCAGGGCTTCCAAGAATATCGGTTCTCCCTGCGATTGCCCGTACCCGATGGGGTTTATGTTCCAGTTATGAAGTACATCAACCATGACATCGGGTGTCGGAATATCCGGATCCCCGATATTCAGGTGATAAACTTTAACTCCCTGTTTTTTTGCGGCAGCGGCGTATGGAACGAGTTTCCGGATCGGAGACGCCGGAACCGAACCAAGACGTTGGGAAGGTTTAATCATGTTCCCTCCTCCCAACTTCCTAAATATTTTTTTTGCTCGGACGTAAGCGCGTCGATTCTTATGCCCATAGAAACGAGTTTTAGTCTTGCAATTTCGCGGTCCATTTCCGGGGAAATCGTATAGACTTTCACGTTGAGATTTCCGCGGCTCTGAATAAAAAATTCCGCGGCTAACGCCTGGTTGGCAAAACTCATATCCATTACCTCAGCCGGATGTCCCTCCGCTGCGGAAAGATTGACGAGCCGCCCCTGAGCCAACACATACCGGCGCGTGCCATCGGAAAGGGTGTATTCCTCAACATATTCTCGAATTTTGCGGGTTGATTCTGCTTTTTTGGTAAGTCCATCCACGTCTATTTCCACATTAAAATGTCCTGAGTTTGCAATAATTGCGCCGTCTTTCATTTTCAATATATGCGAAAGATCAATGACATGCTTATCCCCGGTAACCGTCACAAATATATCCCCGACCTTTACCGCGTCTGCAATGCACATGACCACAAATCCGTCCATGACTGCCTCGAGTGCTTTAACGGGGTCCACTTCCGTAACAATCACGTGGGCGCCCATGCCGCGCGCGCGGGACGCCAGACCCCTCCCACACCATCCATAGCCGCATACGACAAAAGTTTTACCGGCCAAAAGTATATTGGTCGCCCGCATAATACCGTCAAGCGTCGACTGGCCCGTTCCATACCTGTTATCAAACATATGCTTGGTGTCGCTGTCGTTGACGGCAAATACAGGAATCTTCAGGGCGCCGTCTTTAGCCATGGCCTTGAGGCGAATAACGCCGGTTGTGGTTTCCTCATTACTGCCGATGACCTCTTTCAACTGGTTTTTACGTTCTTTGTGAAGGAGTGACACCAAATCCGCCCCGTCATCCATCGTCAGCTGCGGATGAGTATCCAGAACAGCATTCAGATGTTTGTAATAGGTTTTTGTATCCTCGCCTTTTATCGCAAACGTCGGGATCCCGTAATCACCGACCAAACTTGCCGCCACATCATCCTGCGTGGATAAAGGATTACTCGCACATAGCGCCAGCGTAGCCCCCCCGGATTTGAGCGCAAGCATGAGATTGGCAGTTTCCGCGGTCACATGAAGACAGGCGCCTATCCGTATTCCATGAAACGGTTTTTCTTTAATAAACCGTTTTTCGATAAGTTTCAATACTGCCATCGACTGCCCTGCCCATTCAATGCGAAGGCGCCCCTTAGCAGCAAAAGAGAGATCTTTCACATCATACGAAAGCGTTTTTGCCATAATGAGAATTATACACAAACCCTCCGCCTAAACAAGCGGCATATACAGCCTTACTTCACCGTAATATTTACCTTTATATAAAATTTCGCCGGGAATAATTCCTATTGGTATAAAACCGGCCTTTTTATATACATGAAGAGCCCGGTCATTGTTCTCAAAACAATTGATCGTCAACAGACGCAATCCCGCAGCTCGTCCTTCGTGAATGATAGTTTTTAACAACTCGGTACCGATGCCCTCATCCCGAAATGCGCGGGAGAGAGAAATTCCCACATCTCCGACATGAGAATGCCGCAGTAACCCGATCCGGATAACGGCGTTTCCGGCATACTGTCCACCGACCAACGCCGCAATATGAATCTTCCGTCCTTTTTGTATATCCGCCAGTGTTTCATTAAGATGTTTTATTTCTTCTTCCCGAGTCAGTTTCTTCCCGCTTAAAAGCACAAATGTATCTTCTTCTATGAGATCGTTTGCAAATGCAAGCATATCGTCAAGATCCGATTTTTTCGGATAGCGGAATACCACGGTGTTACCTTTTGTACTCTTAAATGTTTTGATTATCTGACCAAACTTCATAGCGTTATGGTTTGCCCGAAATTCTCCTTATACCGTTTAATAAATTCCTTCTTCGTATACCAATGCGTTTGCGTCCCGTATGTCTCTACAGTATAGACTGCGGCAACCGATCCCATCTGACCACATACTTGTAAATCATATCCACGCAGGTATCCGGCAAGAAATCCTGACCGGAATGCGTCCCCTGCTCCGGTCGGATCGATTGTATTTTTCGGTTTTGCCGCTTTACAGTGAATGCTCTCTTTTTGCGTTTCGATGACGGAACCTTTTGCGCCTACTGTGGTAATAAGAATGGGCACCATAGTGGCAAGTTCTTTGTGAAAGATTCCCAATTTTTGTTCTATAAGCGCAATTTCATAATCATTTCCGATTAAAATTTTTGCACCAATAATACCCTCGCGAAGCTCGTCTGCTGTAAAATTCCCGATTTGAAATGCCGGGTCATACAGATACAAAAGACGGCGTTTTTTGCACTCGGCGACATACTTTTTCATCGCATCCGGCTCAGTCGGAGCCAAAACCACAAAATCAGCGGTTTTTGGGAGAGAAAGATTACCCGCATATTTCATCGCACCGGTATAAAACGATCCGATCTGATTGTCATCCCTATCGGTGACGACAAAATAGGAACTTGTTTTCACATCTTTATATATCGGAATTGCTGCTGTTGAAATCTTCCGTGACGTAAGATGCGTATGATATTCGCTGAAATCATTACCCGCCGGGGCAACTATCGTTGGATTAACTCCTAAAAGTTTTAACGAATATGCAATGTTTCCTGCAGTCCCTCCGAATTGTTTATTGAGGGTGTCGACAAGAAAACTCAGGGAAATCTTATGGATTTTGTCCGGCATAATGCGGTCGGCAAACCTACCGGAAAAATCCATAATGTAATCAAAACTCAGGCTTCCTGTGATAACAACGTTCATGGGGATTATTGGCCCATCTCTTTCGAGAGTTCCGTCAGCTTCATGGCGGCGGCCTGCTGGGATTTCTTGACCGCGTCATTAATCGCGCGCTTGAGCGTTTCGTTGGCGACCCCGTCGATTTCCACCACCCGGACATTCTGGTTGCCGGAAATGAGAATCCGCACATTCCCTTCGTTAATTTCAAACTCTTCCTTCTCAAGAGCCGCCTGAATAACCGCTGCCTGCTTACGCATAGCATTCATATCTCCCAATGCTTTAAACGGATTTATCATACTGCCTCCTTATTTTTTTCCTAACACTACCTCTACTTTTACCTTTTCGCCGAATAATTTTTTCAGAACCGCTATAAGGACATCTTTTGTTTTGGACTCCGATAACTTGTCCTTATGGAACTGATAAAACGCTTCAATCGTAACTATACCATGCGCGACACTCTTCGGTCTAGCACTCCTCAGAACTCCTGCTACGGAATGGTTGAACGGCTTGAGCTCCTCAATAAAATCTTTCCAGTGTTCCGTCAGTTTTTCCAGCGTCAGCATTCCCACTGGTACCGGCGAATCGTCAACTGCCGGCGGAGCTGTCCCCCCTGCGGGCGCTGCCGGCTCAACTTGTTTCACCGCTACGCTGTCCGCGCAATACTCCACAACCGCTACTTCCATCGGCAACTGTGCAATCGGCGAAACCTTCATCAGAGCATAGGCCTCGGTAAATCTGCGGATAAGCTCGCGGGAAGAGGGCGCGCCGTTGATAAGTTCCTTCTGCAAATGCGACAAACAATCGACAAGAAATATTCTTATATCCTTGCCGTCAGCGACCAGACCTTCAATCAGTGAAAGCGATGCTTTTGTATCTTTCTTCGCAAGGGTTTCAAAAAAATTGGTGAGTATTGACTCATCGCTCAGTGACGTAAGCTTCCGGACCACGTCGACGGTGATTTTTCCCTTGTGGAAACTCACCTGTTCAAGAAGCTTGACTGCATCCCTGAATGATCCGTCCACGCTTCCGGCAAGAAGTATCAGCGCGTCGTCATCGATAGTTATTTTTTCTGCAGTGACAATCCGTTTGAGAGCGGCTGCCAGTTCGCCGGCTGTCGCCCGGTGAAACGTAAGAACGACGCACCGGGATTTAATAGTCGCCGGTACTTTTTGGGGATCAGTCGTTGCAAGCACAAACACTGCGTGGGCAGGTGGCTCTTCCAGTGTTTTGAGGAGTGCATTAAACGCCTCCGTCGTAAGCATATGCACCTCGTCGATGATATAAATTTTAAATGAAGCGCCCGACGGCGATAAGTTAATAGCATCCCGCAGTGCCCTGATTTCGTCAATCCCGCGGTTACTTGCGGCATCAATTTCCAGCACATCGAGATTCCGTCCATCTGCAATTGTTGTACACTGCTCACACTTCCCGCATGGACCGTGTTTGGTGGGTTTGGTACAGTTAAATAGTTTTGCAACAATTCTGGCGGCTGTAGTTTTTCCCGCGCCGCGCGGACCCGTAAACAAAAATGCGTGGGGAAGCTGTTTTTTCTCTTTCGTCAGGAGAGACAATAAGTGTTCGCGCACCGCAACATTATCTATTTCCTCAATGACCTGAGGCCGGTAAATTCGATAAAAAGACATATTTTTTATTTATTCGGCGTGATGTTTTCCAAGCAAGTGATCGAGGCCATGAAGCACTAAAAAAACTACTCTGTCATGCACCAATGTATTTTCCTCACGTGCTTCCGCGACCGCCTGTGGATACGATACCACAATATCGCCCAAGCGCAAGACATCATCCGGCGCTTCCACAAATTCTGCGGGAATTTGAACGGTTGGATCATTGAGGCCAAAGGACAACACATCGGTCGTCTTGTCCAGTTGTCGATATTTCTTATTCAACTCCCGCATTCTCCGGTCGCCGACAACACTCACGCTCACCTCTGCGTCACGATGTACCTGACCCACGAGAGCCTCTTCGATGGCGGCCTTAATTTTTTTACGGTCTACGGGAAAATGCGATTCTGTTTGAAATAAAACAGTGATCATACAAGGGATTTCAATAGTGCTGCGACTTTTCCGCCGTCCGCACGGCCCGCGGTTGCTGCCATGGCATTTTTCATAAGCAACCCGAAATTTTTTTCGCCTGATTTTGCAATCGGTTCCAATATTTTTTTTAATTCTTCGTCAGATAATTCTTTCGGTGCAAATTCTTCAAGAATTGCGAGTTGTGCTTTTTCCCGGTCTGCCAATTCCTGCCGGCCCGCACGAGCAAACGCCTCGATGGACTCACGGTGCGTTTTTATCTGCTTCTTCACAGTATCAACAACGTCTGCGTCCGTCATTTTCTTCTCCCAATCGGCGCCGTATTTAGCACTTACCAAAGTGCGTACACCGGCAATCAAAAACCGGATAGTTTCCACACGCGGAGAGTTTCCCGCCTTAAGGGAAGTTATAAGATCAGTTTGTAACCTATCCATGAGCATAGTTACATGCGGTTCGGATGGCGAAGCCGCCGTTTCAACTCTTTATTCTTTTCTTTACGGACTTCGGCGGGTTTCTGATAAAATTCGCGTTTCTTCAAATCCTGCAAAATGCCCTCCGACAGGACCTTCCGTGTAAATTTACGGATAAGAGAATCCGATGTTTCACCTGGTTGTGCTTTAACAAATACCATAAAATAAACAAACACCTCCTTACAACGTTCTGAACTTGTCTATTTTCCCTAAAACGTGAATATGTAAATGGTCAACCAATACCGATCCTTTGCCGTTTATCACGATGCGGTATTTCTCAATTCTCTGGTCACGTATAATTTTGTTGACCACCCCCATCATCTTGCCAGCTAAACCATCCGGCACTTCCAATAATTCCGGCACGTGCGCCCTCGAAATGACCAGCCAGTGTACCGGCGCCTGCGGATGGATATCGGCAATTACGATAACGTCATCATCCTCGTACAATTTCGTACTGGGCAATTTCCCTGAAACGACGTCGCAAAAAATACACGAGTCCATAAGTTATTTTTTCTTTACAACATCAATAATCTGTTGCAGTGTTTTTTTCGTCGGCCGCATGTCGGGATTCTTGCTGCTGCCGTTTAGCACCATATGACGGCTTGCGTGCAAAAACCACGTGGCGTCGGGCTCCTCACTCTTGAGCGTATTATACACCCCCGTAAGGTCTATCTCATCTTTTGGAAGCGACTTAATACGGAGGTATCCTTTGTTCGAGTCCTTACGGACCGCAACCGCGTATCCCATTTTCTGCGCCAGATGCACGACCTCGTCATTGGTTGTTTCCACACCAATCCCTTTCCCCCATTGTGTAATAAACTCCACACCTTTTTCTTTTAATTCTTTTTCCGCCCAGACTTTATTCTGAAATGTTTTATAAATGCCATCGAGCGCCTGCATTCCGAGGTCCACAATTTTGATGGGATTGTCGCTATATATAAGCCGCCAGCCGTCAATTTGGGTCACCAGTCCCAGGTCCCAAAAATCCGCTGTCGGATTGGGAAAAAATACCTCGCGAAAATGGTCTACGTCGTTCACAACCGCGAGTAACCGTTCCATTGCGGAGTCTGCACCATGAATCCGTTTGACCTCTTCGTATACTTTCAATGCGGCACACGTGTCATCATTATTTTGATGATGGTCAAATTTTCCGAACCCCGTATCCACATGGATAATTTCGGGGTTATCGTCAGGAGATTTGTCTTCCAGCGTGGTACCTGCCGGCACAAACGCCAGCATCGCTTCCTCCCAGCCGGGGAAAAACGTCTTAATAAGCCAGATGGCGGCAATAGCATCCAAATCCGGCCCGATATGCGCAACAATGGTTTTCATGAGTTAGATTTCAAGCGCTTGATTACTTCAGAGGTATCTACTACATCAAAGTTTTTTTCACTCCGTCGTTTGAATTCAATGTTCTCTCCTGTTTTTTTGGATACAACCAGCCGCACGGGAATGCCTATAAGATCCGCGTCGGCAAATTTCGTTCCGGCGGATACCTCACGCTCATCCCACAAAACCTCAATTCCCTCTTTCGTCAATTGCTTATACAGAGCCTCCGCTTTTAATTCCCCGCCGGATAGTGAAATTAAATGCACGGCGAAAGGCGCTACCTGAGGAAACCAAATGATACCTTTGTCATCATGAGAGACTTCAACCAACGCTCCCATCACCCGGGTTGGGCCGATGCCGTAGCTTCCAAACCACACCAACTGCTTTTGCCCTTTTTCATCCGTATAGTACACGCCCATTTTTTCGGCGTACCATTTGCCTAACGGGAATATATTTCCCACTTCAATAGCTCTTGCCTGTCTGACGTCTTTTTTGCCGCATGAAGGACACACCGAAACACCCTTCTCTCCGATTAATTCCTTGTTACTCCCCCACGTACAATTGCCGCAGTAATATATCGTATCCTCACCGCCGTCACAAAGCACCTGGAACTCATGGGTGTGTTTATCGGTAAAAACGCCGCCGTCCGCTTCTGTCACGCGGATGGAAAATCCCAGACGTTTAAATATTTTTACATATGCGAGCTTCACTTTCTCGTAATACTCCATGAGATCCTTCTCGCTTACATGGGCGCTATAGAGATCTTTCATCATAAACTCGCGGCCCCGTAAAATACCGCTTCTTGCCCTTGGCTCGTTACGGAATTTAGTGGAAAAATGGTACACCGCCACCGGTAAATCCTGGTAACTCCGCACGTTTTTACGCAGAAGATCCATAACGATCTCCTCATGGGTAAACGACAACGCATACTCACGTTCATGGGAATCTTTCAGCTTATACATAATTCCGGCGGCCTTATCCCACCGGCCGGTTTCATTCCAAAGTTCTTTGGGATGCAAAAGCGGCATAAGCATCTCCTGACCGCCGATAGCATTCATCTCTTCGCGGATAATATTGTTAATCTTTGTCACCACGCGCCACCCGAGCGGTAAGAGCGTCCAGCTCCCCGCCATGAGTTGATCAATAAACCCGGCGCGCACCAAAAATTTATGGTTGACACTTTCAGCTCCTGCCGGAGTAGCTTTCTGAGTTTTAGGAAAAAGTTGACTATAGAGCATATGTCCCTATTATAGCATTACCCGCCGCGGGAGAGACGCATGATGTCATTGATGGAGATGAGGATAATAAGAATAAACAGGACAATCATACCGATCTGGTGTATGGACTGCTCAAACGCAGGCTTTACCCTTTTCCCGATAATTTTTTCCAAAAATACAAACGCGAGCCTGCCTCCGTCCATTGCTGGTATCGGAAGCACGTTAAGCACTGCAAGATCAAGGGATATCATGCTTACCAATTCGAGTACTGCCTTCCATCCGAACTTAAATACCTGCCCGGTAACGACCGCGATACCTATGGGACCGGCAACATCCTGCCCCACCGGTTTAAGGTGAACCATGCGGACAAGAAGATCCCAAATTGCAACAAACATATCCCGGGCACGTTCAATATTTATTTTCGTTGCAACCAGCGGCGCCTGCGAAATAGGATACACCCGTGTCTCCAAATCCGAAATCACAATTCCCACCGGACCGTCACCCGACGGATACGTCGTACGCGGCGTCAAGGTTATCTGAATATTTTTGTTATCACGCAGAATCGTAAACGTCGCGGGCTTGCCGGCATGAGTTTTGGCAAATGTAATAAGATCCTGCGGCGTTTTAAACCCTTCAACTATGTCGTTTGCTTTCAACCCTGCCTTTTGGGCGGGGCTGTTTGCCTGTACCTGTTCAATATGCACGCGTCCGCTCGTCTCCTGAACACCTTGGGTTAATAAAAAGGTCGTAATTCCCACGGCAAGGAGAAAATTCATGAATACACCGGCCAACAGTATTGCCGCCCGTTCCTTTTTACTCCGTGCAAAAAAGTATTCCTTTGCCTTAATACCTTTTATTTTTTCATCTTCTTCATCTTCACCAGCAAGGCGCACAAATCCCCCAATCGGCAACCAATTCAGAGAATAAAGAATACCGTGGAATTTTTTACCAATAGCGCGCGGCGGCAAACCAAAACCGAATTCTTCCACCTTAACTCCGATAAGTCTGGCAGCGGTAAAATGTCCTAACTCATGGATAAGGACAAGAGCACTTAAAATGAGTAACGTTTCCACGACTATGCTAAAGATATATATAACTGTGCTTATAAACATAGGGAAGTCTAAACTTGCAGCAATTCCGCTTCCTTTTTCTGCCCCATGGTATCAATTTCGGCGACCATTTCATCGGTCAATTCCTGCACCAGCCGTTCTCCGTGTTTGCGCTCGTCCTCGGAGATCGTTTTTGCCTCTTCCGCTTTTTTCAACTCCCGCATTGCGTCACCCCGAATCTGACGCACCATAACCCTGCCGCCTTCCAATTTTGCTTTTGCAAGTTTTATATATTCGAGCCGCCGTTCCTCGGATAAAAGCGGGATCGTTATTCGGATCACGTCCCTGTCAACAACCGGTGTCAATCCGCTGCTTCCGGCCAGAATCCCCTTCTCAATTTCGGCAATCGTCGAGGGATCGTACGGAGAGATAACGATTGTTTTTGAATCCATCGTGGTAATCGTAGCCAATTCCTGTACACGGAGCCGTTGCGTCCCGCCGTAGGCCATGATAAAAATATTCTCAACAAGTGCGGGGGTGGCGCGCCCTGATCGGATGGAAGTAAGATCCATGCGCGTCACGTCAAGAGCTTTTCTCATCTTCTCCCGCGCAGTGTTGATGGTGGGTTCGATCATCAAAAAAATAGTATCACGATTATTCCCCCAGCGCAATGCGGGTAAATTTGGCGATCGTGATATTTTCACCGACTTTGGCGACGGTCTGCTTAACAAGGGCTTCTACCGTAAGAGATGCGTCGCGAATGTAAGGACTGGCTAAAAGTTCTTTCACGTTTTTCGGATTCATGGATGCAACCTGAAGGGCAATTTCATGGGCTAATTTCTTAAAATCATCGGTCCTGGCCACAAAATCTGTTTCGCATCGGACTTCAACCAAAACTCCAACCCGTCCGGCATGAACATACGATTCAATGAGGCCTTGCGAAGTTTCGCGGTTGCCCTTTTTAGCGGCTTTTTCCAACCCCCGCTCCATAATAAGTTTTTTTGCTTTGGCAAAGTCGCCACTGGCGTCTTCCAGTGCCTGCCTGCAATCGGATACGCCCGCACTCGTGTCTTCACGGAGTTTTTTTATATCTTCAAGTTTTACCTGCATACGATAATTATAAAGCTTTTTTCTTCGGTCGGCCGCGTTTTGGTTTACTCTCTGCCGCTACGTCTTCCTTTTTTACTTCAGTTTTTGGTTTTTCTGAAGCAACTGACGGTTTTGGTGTTGCTGTCGGTGCGGGAACTGTTTTCGCAGCTATGGCTTTATCTGCCATTTCCTTATTCGCCTTCTCCCACAATGCTTTTCCTTCACCATACGCGGACGCGAGTATATGGATAATATATTGAATGGATCCCACGGCGTCATCGTTTGCAGGAATGACATAATCAATAGGCGTCGGATCGGAATTGGTGTCTACCATGCCCACAATCGGCACGCCGACACGTTTCCCCTCACGCACAGCCGGCTCTTCTTTTTTCACGTCAACGACCACAAGCGCCTGCGGAATTGCTTTTATAGTAAGAACGCCGCCGTAATAAATTTTTATCCGGTCCAAGTAACGCCCCATTTTCACCTGTTCGTGTTTGGGAAATTTTTTCCAGGCGCCACTGGCCCTGTCCGCTTCCATTTTGAGAATTTTATCGATATTTTTCTTAATCTGGTCCCAGTTGGTTAAGAATCCCCCGATCCAGCGCGCAACAAAATACGGGGCACCTGCCGCTGTTGCCTCCTGTTTCACGACGCCTGACGCCTGGCGCTTGGTACCTACAAACACGACTTCCTTACCCTGACTTGCCAGATCTTTAACAAACGCTGCCGCCGCTTCCAATCCCGTTTTGGTTTTTGCCAAATCGATAATATGGATGCCGTCTTTTTTTGTATAAATAAACTGCGCTGCCTTGGGATGCCACCGTTCGGCCTTGTGACCAAAATGACAACCTGCTTCCAAAAGTGCCTGTAACGTTATTTCTTCCATAAAAAATGGCGCGATACGCGCCTTCTATTTCGCGTATCTCTTAACCTTCTACTCGATGCCCTTTACGGGAGAGATACATTCTCGAGTATGCGTAATAAAAGGATTATAGCACAATGTTACGGCAAAGGGAAGCGCGTGGTGAGGGTTTTGACGTCCGCGCAAATTTTGGCAAGATGCTTATTTTTTGCAACAGATGAACGGAATTTTTTAAGATACGCGATGCGTTCTTCCTTTGTCCCAGGTAACGGACTACCGGAAACTTCTTTTATGACTTCCGCAATCCACTTCCCAATCACCTTCATCTCCGTTTCCTTCATTCCTCTGGTTGTAATGGCAGGCGTACCGAGCCGGATCCCTGATGGGTAAAATGGCGGATTTGGATCGTGCGGTACGCTATTCCGGTTTACAACAATTCCTGCTGCCTCTAACGCCTCAGCTGCAATGTTTCCCACGACTCCCTGCGGACGCAAATCAACAACCATAAGATGGTTATCCGTGCCTCCGGTCGTAAGCGTAAATCCCTCGCTCAGTAATGTTTCACTCAGAATTTTTGCATTTACAACGATTTGCTCGGTGTATTTCTTAAATGTCGGTGTCCCCGCTTCCTTAAGCGCCACCGCGATTGCTGCCGTAACATTATCGTGCGGCCCGCCCTGGAGCCCCGGAAAAACAGCTTTGTCAATTTTATCTCCCATCTGGGGATCTTTTTTCAACCCCTGATTCGTTACCAGAATCATCGCGCCGCGCGGGCCGCGAAGCGTTTTATGCGTGGTGGTCATAATCAAATCTGCGTACGGCACCGGAGACGGATGTACGCCTCCTACTACAAGACCCACGATGTGGGAAATATCCGCAAGAAAATATGCGCCAACGCTGTCCGCAATCATGCGCCACCGTTTCCAATCGAAAATACGCGGATACGCAGTCGTGCCGACAACGATAATCCGTGGTTTCACCGTTTTTGCAAACACAGCGGCCTTATCCATATCAATCTCGCCAGTAGCCTCGACATCATATTGGGCTGACTGAAAATACTTGCCGGAAAATGTCACTCCCGGATGCCCGTGCGTGAGGTGCCCGCCGGCTGAAAGTTTAAGGCCCATGATGGTATCGTTTGCGTTAAGAAGAGCGAAGTAAATTGCGGAATTTGCCGGAGACCCCGAGTACGGCTGGACATTGACGTGCGGAACACCGAACAGCTTTTTAGCCCGCTCGATCGCAAGAATTTCAATATCATCGATAAAACGGTTTCCCTGGTAATACCGCCTGTACGCGTATCCTTCGGAGTATTTGTTTGTTAACACCGACCCGATTGCCTCCCGTACCGCAGCAGATGCGTAATTCTCAGACGGAATCATCTCCAGCACGTCTTTCTGGCGTTTTTCTTCTGCAGCAATAAGTTTGGCAATCTCCGGGTCGGTTTTAGCAAGGATCATGGGGTTATCATACGGAATTATTTTCTGAATAACAAGTTCCCAGAACTTCTACCCCATCCATTGATACCAAAAGCAGTCATTCGACCTTCACCTTGATCCTTCAATTCTTGCTCTACAGCTGTTTTTATTGCGTTGTGATGTGCCATACTACAATGACCCTTTATCATAAGCTCTCCTGCAAGATCATATTCCGTCGTGCCTATTGCAGGCTTTCCGCAAGACTCTCCATTGGGACCCACAAGGGTATCACATGCAATGTGATGTATCGTAATTAGTTGAAAACAATATTCACCCAGTTCACCGTTCCCAAAATATTTACGTAATATCGGGCCGCCTTCATAATCCGGAATCCTGTTTTCTTCTATTTTATTCTTCATAAGAAGATTCACATTATACCAAGTTATGCTATTTTTAAGAAATATTGATATTATAGGCTAAAAATGATATAATTCCCTTCTTATGACCGTGCGTGCAGAACTAGCCAGCGACATACTAAAACAGCTTCCTTTCCCGGCTGAAATGCCAATGGGTCCGGAGATGTTATCAACGGTCAATCCTGATTTCATGGAATTTCACCAACTCGCACATATACATCCACTTATTTGGGGAATAAAGAATATTGCGCCATTAAATGAACAACACCTCATCGCATTTATGGGGCCTTCTGCATCAGGAAAAGATACTGTACTTCAAAGTCTTCCTCCTAATATGTATAACCTCATTATTACGCACACTACCAGAGAAGAACGAATACATACTGCGGTACGAGAAAAGCACCGTTTTGTCAGTGGACAACAATTTTCCGATCTCAAACAACAGGGGGCATTTATCGAATTTCAGCCGGAAAAAGCCGGACTTTTTGGAACAACAGTAGAAGAAATGGAAAAGTCACTACGCAGTGGAAGCAAAATTGTCGTCTGGCGCGGTGAAGAAAATGGACTACCTAAAATTATAAAATGGCTGGCAAAAAATCACCCGGAAGTTCAAAGTCATGTCGCTTTTATTTTGCCACAAATGCCGTTCGTTGATTTAGCTCAAAGAATAATTGAACAACGGAATCCAGACGAAGCAGCATGGCGCATCCATAATGCCGCTAAAGAAATAAAGAAAGCCGGAAGTGTTGCGGATTTCCTCATCCTCAATCCTCCTCAAAAAGGCGGACCAATTGAGGCAACTGAGGCAACTAAAAAACTCTTTACATACCTCGCCGATTCACATGAGACGAAGTAGGACGGTCGGGATGATCTAAAACATCATCGTTTAAATATATCACCGGAACGCGCGAGGGGAACTCCCGGTTCTACTAAAAGACTTTGCAATGCATCCGGAAATGCACCGTGCACACATTGACTCCGATTCAATTCTTCCCAATTCCATCCCCTATCTAGTACCTGTTCACCGTAACTATGAGGATTGACCATGCGAATCTCATAGGGTTCTCTGGTATCTACAAATGGATTATCAGCAAACGGCAATCCGCCGGCGACATTTCGAATACGTTCGGGCCCGCCCACCTCAAACACAAAATCTTTATATTGTTGTCTTGTAAATGACTGCAACGTATAACTCGTCATAACGATCACAGTAGACATATGAGCTATGAGATCCTGTTTAGAAGTCGCAAGTGATTCCTCAAGCGGAGCAACAATCCGAGTGATAGCGGTAATAATCGCAGTTCGTCTGCCGGACAATTTGTCGGGCAGATGTAATAATTCGCTCCCAAGTGGTTTCTGCAATAAACGGACAATATGAGGATCTTCAAACACTAATTGACTGGAATCAATCGTCACGCGTGCTAAATAAGGAAACCCCTGCGCATCTTCCCGTGGTTTTCCGATATAGAGAAGTTGATCCAGTGCTCCTTCTGTGTTTCCTACGGTAACAAAATCCCTTTGACCTTTATATTCTGCAACGTGTTGTACGTGTGAGAGTGCGTCAGGAATAGAAACATGGTCGCCACTCTCTATCCCCTTTGCCAAATCCTCGTTCACCGGACTGAAGGAAAAATGAACGCTCCTCCCGCCGGGTAACGCCTGTTGAATTGCGAGTGCACGCTGACGATTGGATGTGACGATCTGAAAATAATATTGTGACTCTAACCCCATAAAACGCAAAAAACCCCGCAAGGGGGCTTTGGAAAAATAAAACTATTACGATATTTCTGCTTCTGTTTTTTCATTTGGTGACCTACGTCCGTCAGCTGACGGATGGCGTTACGTGAGAAAAAAAGAAAAAGGCGCTTGAGATTTATATCTGACTGCGCTTTTTTTCAGTCTACTGGTACAAAGTACCGGTGTCAAGCGGGAAATTTGGTGAAACGTAGAGGCTTTCCTTTGGTATCAAATACTATTGTAAAACCGGTTCCCATCGGGACAAACCAATTACCAAGTGCAAACCCTTTCGACCAGTCAAGGCCGTTATATCTGAACCACACGGACATCATCGGATCTCCGTGGGATACAACAACAACCTGCTTCCCCTGCTCCCGTTGAACAATATCTTTCAAGCAGTCATCCATACGCCGGAAGAATTGAGGTATATGTTCTAATCCCTGCTTAAAATATTTGGGTGTATACATTTCACCGGCATATGCAAGCGCATCTACCACCTCAACCGGAGCTCCATTAAACGGCGACCGTACTTCCAAAAGACGGTCATCCCTCACAACCAAAAGATTAAGTTTCTGCGCGATAATCGTGGCAGTTTCCAGTGTTCGCGTGATCGGGCTTGCATAGATCGAGCTGACAGGTATTTTTGAAAATAATTCTGCCAAAACGGACGCTTGTTTTTTCCCCTCAGCGGATAACGGAAATCCGGGGAGTCGGCCGGGGTTTACGTGTTTGGGATTTTCGTATGCTCCGTGGCGGATAAGGTACACTGTCGTCTGTTTCATGGTAACGGAATTTTAGTAATCTTCTTTTTCCGTGTTTCTTCATCAAACTCTATTTTGAATCCCGACGCTTGCGGCACATACCACTCCCTGAACGAATATTTTCGCGGCAAGGGTTTGCCTTCATATTTTGTCGCAATACTCATAATTGGATCACCGTGGGAGACGACAACGATCGATTGTCCTGCATGGGAATGAACTTTTGAACGGATAAACCTGTCCATGCGTGTATATACATCTTCCAGCCGTTCCCCGCCGGCACGGATAAGATCTTCTGTATAAAACTCCGAGTCGATGCTGTCAATATATGCCTTCGGTTTCCCCTGCAGCGGTGTGCGGATATCCAGAAGACGGCGATCGGTAACTATCGGCAGATGATGCTTCTTTGCGATAATTTCCGCGGTTTGATAGGCCCGAGAGAGACGGCTGCTGTATACGGCAACAATCGGTTTTTGTGATAAATACGACGCGATACGCTCAGCCATCTTTTTGCCATCTGCGGATAACGGAAACCCCGGCAACCTTGCGTGCAAAATTTTCTTCGGGTTTTCATACGCCCCGTGGCGAATTAGATAAACTGTTGTTTTCATCGTCGTGTCCGGGGATTCAAAAATTCCTCGCTCGTTCGTTGCCCCTCCCCGCGAATTCCCGGTACAATAAATGTATCATACTCACCATACAGCAGACTGGCGAATTCTCGAGGAGTAATCCCTTCATTTTTAATAGAATGATACCTCTCCCCGAGGAGCCGTATTTCCTGACTCCCGAATCCTCCTCCGTCTTTAAAATACAAATCAAATTCCTCTGAAGGGATACGGCCAACTGTACGCTTTTTATTCCAATCACGACGCGTTTCATGAGAGGCCTGTATATCCAACAGTAACATACGATGTAAAATTCCCTGTTTCACAAACGCGGCAACAAACTCCCCGGCCGATTGCCGAAGCGGACCCCTGGGATACGGAGCATCTTCGCCGTATGCAATCTCTGCGACAATAATCCTGCCCGGATCATTTTCACGGCTTAAATCCCGTATAGTCGCAAACATCTCCTCATGCGCTCTATTGAGTGCCCACGCAGTTTTAAATTCCATTCCCCAAAATTTTGGATCGGCCGAAGGGTTAAGAAGAATTGTATTTTCACTTTCAACTGATCCGTTCGGATTAGGTGCACGTCCGCGCATTTCGTTTGCAACGACCCGTTCTAATTCCATCCTGTCTGTCATTCCTATAACATAAAATCCATCACGCGATAATTGATTTGAAATGATATCTTTTCCGACTGATTTTCCTGACGCAGGCGCTCCTGCAATAACTATAGTATTTATATTCATCAAAACTCCTTTCCTCTTGTTTGTCGTTCGGGGGGCAACCCGATCCCCTGCCGTTCCAACGAAGCAATTGCACCTTGGTACAATTCTGGTCCGCCGGAATTGTGAATCGTTTCGATATTGAATGGATTCACGCCGTGCGATTCCAAAAAATGTTGAAACACGGGAAAATCATCGTAAGCTGTATTCCCCATAACCATTTCAGGCACTCCCCACGAAGCGCGACCCCCCATAATTTCATCTTCTGTTGGCGGATGGCTGAGGCGATTCCTATTCCATGCAATCCGATCGGAAAATTCAGACGACGGATGAAGAACGGTAAGAACACGGGGTACCCATTCCGTAGCGAATTCACCCGAATTCAACCCATCGACAATGCGGGCATATGAGTAATCATTTGCCGCGAGTGGATTGTCTTTTTTATACACTCCATCACCGCCCGCAAGTTCTGCAAAAACGATCTGTCCAGAGTCCCGAATCCATTCAAGCTGGCGAAAAAAATTGGCAAACATAAATGTCTGTATTTCCCGTCCCGTTGCAACAAAATCATATTTATTCTGCCACCCGTCGCCGTGGTAATGTGCTGTGGGTATTTGTTGTCCTTCATGCATGTGATTGCGCCCTTCATGGAATTTATGGTCATGTGCGACTGCATCCAGTAAAAATTTACCGTCGGATATCACCTCAAGCGACTGCGGAATTCCACGGCGCGCAAATTCCTCCCGTAGACCTGTTATCAAAAATGACTTCCCGTCCGAAATCGGCCCGGTGACTAAAATGATATTTTTCATCGCCGATCCCTTTCGCGAGCTGAAGTATGTGGGTTACCTTCTGGCCAGTATGGGTGGCCTTCTTTGTCCAACATCGGTCCGATTTTCTCTTCTAAAATTCTACGAAGCTGCCTATCATATCCTTCTCCGCCGTCATTAGGAATAACGTGAATTTTTCCTCCCAGTCCCATATTTTCTAGAATCGGAATCACCTCAGGAAAATCATTATGGCCTGTTATCTTCATGCCAGCATCTGGAATCCACCAACTGCCCATACCTGATTCAATTTCGGTTTGTGTAGGATCGCGTCTTCCTTTACGGCGACCATTTAATTGCTCTCTACCACCACCATCAGGTACAAGTGGATGAATGACGAGCAGTACTTTTGATAACCAATCGCTTTCATATATATACCGCTTTGCATTCCTTCTACTTGAGTCTTAAATGAATAATCCGCGTGCGATGCCGGATGTCCTTCAGGATTTGTATTCCCTCCGCCGGACCATTCAACCGGGAACAAATAATTATCGAAAAACCCACGGGACAAATCCTCAAACAAATGTTTATGCATAAAATGAGGAATGTACGGACCTGTCACACTAAAATGTAAATTCGGCTCACCCGGGTAATGTTCATGTTTTTCCGGACGCGTCTGATTATCATGCATGTGATTGACGCCTTCGTTAAACCGGTGATCTGCTTCAAGCGCAGCTTCTATATACACCGCATCCGTAACTGGTTTACCGTACCAAAGATTATGCTCGAAAAAGAAATTATTAATCAAACCAACTGTATGTGTTTTACCGGCACCGAAAGGACCGGGTATAAGAATGAAATTTTGTTCAAAATGAAGTTGCTGACCGTCCGGTCCTTTATTTATCATCCCTTATATATTTTGTGGCAGGCGGCACAGACGGCTATATATTTTGCGGCAACCGGGCCGGTCGTGCCGATGGACAACTGCGCGGGACCGGCGATGCGTTCAGTGTGGGCAGCTTTCCCTCCGCATTTAACGCAGATACTGAATTGCTCGATACATTCGTCCGCCATCTTCATCAGAGTCTTCGTCGCACCGTATTCTTTTTTTCTGTAATCATAAATAAGTCCGTTCACATACACATCAATCCCCTGCGTCAGTAATTTTTGTACAACGGCGATGAATTCTATTTTCGGGAAAAAATGAACGGCATCAATAATCACCTTTTTAATTCCCTGACCTCCGACATACTCCAAAATTTTTTCCGGTTTTTTCATGTCGATATAAATTACCGGAAGCGGGCGTTCGTCATGAGATTTCGTGTGTCCCATGCCGCCGTTGCTCATTGCCTCCGCTTTAAAACAGAGAACGCTGTACCCCAAATTTGAAAGGACACTGAAGAGCGTAAGGAGTTTTGTTGTTTTGCCTGCAAACATCGGGCCGGCAATAACAGTGAGCTTACCCTTTCCTGGATGGTTAGTCTTTGCCATTTCGTTTATTCAGAACGTTTGTAACAATTTTCCAAATAGAAAATGCAACGTCTTCAATCGGTTTCGTCGCATCTACGACAAGATACCGCGACGGATTATTTTTTGCAAGAGCCAAATATCCCGCGTGCACGCGTTCATAAAAATCTTTTTGCTGCATATCCATCCGGTCTTTCCGTTTGCCTTCTTTTTCCAGCCGCGCGAGTCCCACAGTAGGCGGCGCATCCAGAAGAATAACAAGATCCGGTGTTACTCCGTCGACTGCCAATGTATTTAACGCTACAATTTCCTTCGCTCCTAAATTTCTGCCGTATCCCTGATAGGCAATACTGCTGTCCACAAACCGGTCGGAAATGACAATTTTTCCGTCCTCAAGGGCTGGCGCAATCGTTTCGCGGACATGCTGGGCACGCGATGCTGCCATAAGATACGCCTCTGCAACCGGATCCAAATCCACATTTTCCGTGTTATGCGTGATCGCACGGATTTGTTCACCGATGCGGGTCCCGCCCGGTTCACGCGTAACAACGACTGTCTTCCCCGTATCCCGCAGGGAATCCGCAAGCAATTTAACCTGAACGGATTTTCCCGATCCTTCACCGCCTTCAAAAACAATAAAATATCCGCGCTTCATACAAAAATCATCCTAGTGAAAAACCGGATAAAGTGCAAGAAGAAAAAATATTACAACGGTATATAGGAAACGATTTTGTTATGCAGCGAAAGAATGCTCTCCGATGCATCGATCGGAATATGCGGAATGGTTTTGAGTACTTCTTTATATCTTTTTCGTTTTTCATCTAACAATGTCATCGTCTCATAAGTTCCGCGGATACCGCCCCGTGACACAATTCTCTTCATTGAAATTTCCGGTTCTATGTCAAAATAAAACAGCCAGTCGGGTTTCGGATCAAATGCTTGCAATAGCGACCCGTCCCCCTGATAGACATACGCGCTCACATAATTACGAAGACTTATCACCCATTCCCCGCGGCGCAGTGCCGGAAGAATGAGGTGCCGTACCCTGTTGCGTCTGTCACGAGCCAGGAGTGCAATCTGCTGCTGCACAGATGTAGCCATTTTCAAGTCTTTTTTCAATTCCGGCGAGGGATGAAATGCGATGTGAGAAATTATGCCTTTTTTTTTCAAAAATGCTTGCAGCATTTTTGCCTGCGTCTCTTTTCCCGTCCCGCTCACGCCTTCAAAAACGATAAGTTTTCCCCGTTTCATATGCACATACTAGTACTTGATCCCGAGACCGGCAACCGTTTTAAGAAGATGTATCTTTGTTTCAGGCAATATTGCTTTCGGTGCAATATAAACTGGCTGACCCGGCATATCTATTTCAAGATAGTGGTATAACGAATCTTCGAGCCGAATAACCGTTGCCCCCTCTCCCTGTACAATTGCTAGTGTATCAGCAATTTTTTCGGGAGGGATATTGGCATATGCGGCAACAAAACGAACCGTACCGTTCAGTTTTTCTGCAAGATTCAACGAATCCGACCAAAACTCGCGGCGGTGTTTTTCACCCAACGCTTCTTGTCGCTCAATATCCTTCAACGTTCCCAGTTCCATCTCTAAAATCTTCCGCCGATTTTCAAATGATAATGCCGCGCCGGACGTACTAAACAAACTCGCTGTCCGCGGATCCCCGGGACCGAACTCCCCGTCGCGCAATCGCGCAATCGCCTGTTCTAGATACGAAATATGCATACGATGAATCGTTAGGCAGAAAATAATGTTGCGACGTCGTAGACAGTCGGCAGGGTGACATCCGCAAACGCACTCTTAGTCTCGTTCCATACAAGACATGTGTGCATACCCAACTTTTTTGCCGGCGCCAGATCCACAAGTTCCCTGTCGCCGACCATCAGGTGCGCCGCGGGCGGTAATCCCGTTTTTTTCATAATATAGCGGAACCCCTTATCATCAGGTTTGGTAACCCCAATTGTTTCACTGGTGACTATTTCTTCAAATATCTCGGGCGCAATTCCTAATACTTTAAGGGTTTCTATGTGATATTGCTTCACACCGTTTGCAAGTATGAAATGACGGAAATTCTTAAGATGTTGAAACATGGCAATCAGCTTCTCATCTCGATGGACATAATCTCGCCGGTCAAACCGTTTCTCGGAAGCAACTGCGGCTTCGGGAATTGATATATGACAGAGTTTGGCAATAACCGCCGTTGCACTTTGTATCGTCACCTTATGGAGTTTATGAAATTCCTCGACCGTTTTTTCCCGTGACCAACCCGTGAGGTCCATAATTGCCTTATATTCTCCTTCGCGGACCGCGGCAAACAGCTCCGCATTCGGCTTATACAGCGTTCCGTCAAAATCCCAAATCAATACCTTTACATTCCTGAAAGTCGGATTCATATTTTTATGCGTTTTTTAATTTGATCCAGAAACTTCATTTGCGCGGATTTCTTCTGTGCAATATTGAGTTCGTCCGTTTCAATTATCATAACAGGAATAGTTTTATTTTCCGATAGCCACCGCTTATTGAGCATATCGAGAAGCTCCACGTAACTATGCGGAATATTCTGTTCATATCCCCTGCCGCGTTTATCAATACGCTCAACGAGTGCCGGCACGGTCGTCTCCAGATACACGATAATATCCGGTTTCGGAAAATACGGCTCAAAAGAATTATAAATTTTTTGGTACAGGCGCCACTCGGCATCATCAATATTCCCCAATACGTGTTGGGCCTTTGCGTAGGAAAATGCATCCTGCTGTATAGGCGTGTCCTGTACGAGGGAATGTTTAACCAGAAGCGAGGGTGTTTCCAACATCTGATTGATTTTTTCCATGAGAAAAAAAGTTTGGCTATGGAACGCCCACCGTTTCATATCCGAATAAAACCGCGGGAGAAACGCATTCTCACCGAACTTTTCTTCTATGAGCTGAAAACGGAATGCTTTGGCAATAAGTTTTGCTGCCGTCGTTTTTCCGCTGCCCATGGTGCCCATCACGGAAATATACGTGTGTTTTTTCACGTTCCTGTTGTACCACACTTGATTACCACTGCGCAATTGACTACTATTACTTCGTATGTGCGGAATATTCGGATACGTAGGAAATAAATCCAATGCGGCAACGATAGTTCTTGAGGGACTCAAGCGTCTTGAATACCGGGGATATGACTCCTGGGGTGTTGCGGCTGTGCCATTGGGTAAAAAAATGATCGTTGTAAAAAAGAAGGCCGGAAAAATAGGGGCAGCTACGGTAAATGAGCTTCCTAAAAGTACGCTGGCGTTCGGGCATACCCGGTGGGCCACCCACGGCGGCGTAACTGATGTTAACGCCCATCCGCATCTGGACTGCACGGGCACAATCGCCCTCATCCACAACGGGATTTTCGAAAATTATGAAGCGGTTAAAAAGCGACTCCTTGCCAAAGGCCACAAATTCCGCAGCGAAACGGATACGGAAGTTGCTGTACATCTTATTGAGGAATATGCCAAAACGATGATGTTTACCAAAGCCGTCCAAAAAGCGTTCAACGAAATGAAAGGCTTAAATGCAATCATCGTCATAGACGTGAAGGACCACAAACTTATCGCGGCACGAAACGGATCCCCGCTTGTCATCGGTTTCGGCGACGGTGAAAACTTTATTGCAAGCGATGCGGCTGCACTTCTGCCTCATACCAAACAGGTACATTTTTTGGAGGATGACCAAATGGCGATTATCGCAGACCATGGGGTTATTCTCTTTGATGCGAAAACCGGTGAACACGTCTATCCAAAAAAACAGCACCTGACGTGGAGCGTAAGTGAGGCCGAAAAGGGTGAGTATCCGTATTTTATGCTGAAGGAAATCTATGAACAGCCGGGGGTCGTTTCGGATATTGCCGCAAATGCTTCCTATACTGAGGCGTATGCGGGGCATATCAAAAAATCCCGCGGCGCATATCTGGTCGGGTGCGGCACGGCGTCCTACGCGGCAATTGCCGGCGAGTATTTGTTTTCAAAGATAGCCAAACGTCATGTCAACGTCGCCATAGGAAGCGAATTCGGCTACCATCTGGATTTCCTGACCCGTGACAGTCTTGTTATCGCTATTTCCCAATCCGGGGAGACAATGGACATTTTGGAATCGGTGAAAAAGGCCAAACAGAAAGGCGCAAAAATTATGGCGCTCGTTAATGTGCTGGGCAGTTCTCTGTATCGGGCGGCGGATTACAAGACGCTTATTGATGCGGGGCCGGAAAAAGGCGTTGCCTCCACGAAAGCATTTATCGGAATGCTTGCTCATTTATTACTTCTTGCATATGCAGTCTCGGATAAAACACCCGAAGGAATTACAGTTCTGACCCGCGCGGTCTTGTCCATGAAAAAAGTACTCGCCTCTCCCTCAGTTGATAAAATAAAAAAACTTGCAACAGAGCTCAGAAAAACGGAACATATCTATGTGATCGGCCGAGGACTTTCGTACCCGACGGCGCTTGAAGCCGCATTAAAAATTAAGGAGATTTCCTACATCCATGCAGAAGGGCTGGCGGCCGGTGAGTTGAAACACGGTCCACTGGCGCTCATTACCCACGGCACCCCGTGCATCGTGTTTACCCCATCAGATGAAACATTCGGCGCCAATCTTGCCGGTGCTATGGAAATGAAAGCGCGCGGCGGGAATATTATCGGCATTTCCCATAAAAACCACGAGGTGTTTGATTATTTTATACAGGTGCCGGATGCGGGTGAAGCAACCATTATGCCAAACGTCGTTGTCGCACAACTCTTAGCCTATTATCTGACAATTGCAAAAGGACTAGACCCCGATATGCCCCGTAACCTCGCCAAAAGTGTCACGGTGAAATAAAATTTATCTTTCTTCTGCGATTTTGCTGGCTTCCGGAGATTTTTGGCCGACGTATTTGGCTGATTTTTTCTTATTGTACGGAACATCCGCGGGGCTCGTCAGTTCTTCAAACGTAAGGGCGCACACCCGCATGCCCGGATAGAGGGCTACCGGCATACGGCCTAAGTTTCCAAGTTCCATAACGACAACACCGTTCCAGCCGGGCTCAAAAATTGATGCCGTCGAATGAACGACAATTCCCAATCTCCCCAAACTTGATCTTCCCTCCAACCTTGCCAATAAATCGTTCGGGAGAGAAAATGATTCCATCGTAGTCGCGAGTACAAAATCTCCCGGTTGAAGAATAAATTGTTGATCGGCGACAACCGTGATTTCCTTCATCATATCGGTTGCAAGTCGCGGGTTATTGGGGTCTATAAACGGAAATCTACTGTGATCAAATATACGGAACCGATTACCCAGCCGGAGGTCTATTGAACAGGAACCGAGCACCACTGAGAGTTTCGGTTTCGGAGAAATAGCAATTCTTCCGCTTGCAAGGGCTTTTTTGATATCCCGGTCGGAAAGTATCATGAGGCTATTATACCATCTATATATCAGCAATTTTGTAAAACCACTGTTTCAGGGCTTCAGCAAGCATGAAATATGCGGCGACCAGACCCGCAAGAATAACGAAAAATACCGGCGGCAGACGCACAAATGAAAATGCCCCGGCCAAAGGACTGAATGGTAACAGTAATGCAACACCAACGATTGCTATAAGGGAAACTGTAAATAAACGACTGGTATGACTCCGGTAAAACGGTACAACCGCAGTGCGGATGCTGAAAATAATCAGCGTCTGCGTAACAAGGGACTCCAAAAACCACCCTGTCTGGAAAAACGCCGGTTCCGCATGAAAAATCCAAAGCAGGATACCGAATGTCACCAGATCAAACAGTGAACTGGCAGGACCGAATACCACCATAAACTTACGGATGCCTGCCACATCCCACCGGTGCGGACGGGTAAGATAGCGCACATCCACTCGGTCACCCGCAAGAGTAATCTGCGATACATCGTAGAGAAGATCATTAAGAAGTACCTGAACGGGCAGCATCGGCAAAAAGGGCAGAAAGATAGACGCCACGGCAACACTGACCATGTTGCCGAAATCGGAGGAAATGTTCATTTTGAGATATTTGAGAACATTAGCGAACGTTACTCTTCCCTCCGAGACCCCGTCCAGCAGCACGTGCAGATCTTTATGAAGAAGAATGATATCCGCCGATAATTTAGCCACATCCGCTGCGTTATTTACCGATATCCCAATGTCCGCAGCCCGAAGCGACGGCGCATCGTTGATGCCGTCACCCATGTACCCCACGACATGACCGTTGGCGCGCAGTGCCGCAATGACACGGACTTTAAGATCGGGGTTCAACCGTGAAAATATCGTGGTTTTTTCGACTAAAAGGCGAAGCTCGCTATCGCTGGCCCGATCCACGTCCTCGCTTTTGGCAATACCGACGACCGTCAGTCCTATTTGTTTACAAATGGTCGAGGTTACAATGTCGCTGTCTCCGGTTAAAATTTTAATCGCCACATGATGATATGTCAGGCGCTTTAATGCATCGACAACGGTTTTTTTCGGCGGGTCCAAAAAAACCATAAATCCCAAAAATGTGAGCTCGTCTTCGTCTTTCGCGTCATACGACTTTTTATCCGTGACCTCCCTGAAGGCTACCCCCAGCACGCGAAACCCCTCCCTCCCATACCCGTCCAACCGTTGTAACGCCTTTTTTCTTTCAGCCGGCGATAATGTAGATATACGAATGATATCTTCGGGTGCGCCTTTCGTAATAAGGAGACGCTGGCGCGCCTGAGCGACAACTACCGAAACGCGTTTGCGGAAAAAATCGAAAGGAACGACATCGATGCGTTTAAACCCGTGCCGGGCCGCTTCTTTGTGGGCAAGAATAGCCTCTTCCATCGGCCCGCGGAACCCTGACTGGAAAATGCTGCCGATGTACCCGTATTGCAGCACTTTCTCACTCGACTTACCCGACGCGTCTTCATACCGCTCGAGAATAATTTTATTTTCAGTCAGTGTTCCTGTTTTATCGGTCGCCAGTATATCCATACTGCCGAAATTTTCAATCGACGGCAGGCTTTTCACGATGACGCCCTTACGGGACATGCGTATAGCTCCCCGAGACAGATTAATCGTGATAATCATAGGGAGCATTTCCGGCGCAAACCCGATAACGATCGCCAGAACAAACAAAACAGATACAAAAAGTTCATGAGCTAAAAGGACGTGCACGATAAAGACGAATATCCCGAAAATAATTGCTGTCTTCATGAGAAACATGCCGAAGCGGGCAATTCCCTTTTCGAATTCCGTTTTGGGACGGGGCGCAACCAGATGATCGGAAATATGTCCTAACTGTGTATTTTTTCCGGTTCCTGTGACCAACGCCTGTGCCTCGCCGGTCACCACATTCGTTCCCATAAGTACCAGAGTATTTACTGATTTTTCTTTGGGATATGATTCCCCTGTCAGCGTCGATTCATCAACCAGTAAATCCCGGCATGTAACAACACGCGCGTCCGCCGGTACAATATCACCGACAGATAAAAAAATCACGTCGTCCGGCACAAGAGATGCAAGCGGAATCTCTTTTTTGACGCCGTCGCGGATGGCTGTCGCAGTCAATGATACCCGTTTCCTTAGTTTATCTGCCGCCCCTTCTGCTGTCGTTTCCTGATAGACATCCATGCTGATACTCACGAGCGTAATAACACAAATAATAATGAAGTCCGATGTCTGTTTGAGAATCGCCGAAAGTAATCCTGCAACCAAAAGGAGAATAATAAGCGGGTTCAGTAATTTTTCCAGAAATCGCCCGACGAGAGACGTATGTTTTTGTTCGGCAAGCGTATTGGGGCCGAAGCGAAGCAAACGTGACTTTGCTTCGTCTTCCCGGAGTCCCTCAAGAGCAGTATCACTCATTAAATTTAGTATAGCATCAAATTTTTGCTATCATACAAGGTATGACGAGTGGATTAACTGAAACTGAAGCAGCGGCGATACTCACGGCTGACGGATATAACGAACTGCCTTCCCAAAAATCGCAAAGCAATTTTGTGCTTCTTCTTAAAGTTCTTTCCGAACCGATGCTCCTGTTACTTCTCGGGTGCGGAATAATCTATGTATTCTTAGGCGAACCCAGGGACGCGTTCATGCTGTTATCCTTTGTTGTAGTCGTTATTTCTATTACGTTTTACCAGGAAAAGAAAACGGAAAAGACACTCGAAGCACTCAAAAATTTATCAAGCCCAAGGGCGCTGGTTATCCGGGATGGTCGGGAGCGGCGTATTCCCGGACGGGAGGTCGTCCGCGGAGATCTCATCGTTATCCGCGAGGGTGACCGGATTCCGGCCGACGCGTGCATCGTGTCCTGTGAAAATCTTTCCGTTGATGAATCCCTTCTCACCGGCGAGTCTATACCAATCCTGAAAGACAGCAATGCATTTCTCTACTCGAGTTCCTTGGTGGTGAGCGGCAGGGGCATAGCCGAAGTGAGCGCTACCGGCCCGTATACGGAAATAGGTAAAATCGGAAAAAGTCTGGGTTCTATTAAAGACGAAGATACGCTTCTTCAAAAAGAGACCGCAACACTGGTCCGCTCCATGACAATTATAGGTATTAGTCTTTGCAGTCTCATTGTTCTTATTTATGCATTTATAAAAGGCAATTTCATACAGGGGTTGCTGGCAGGGCTCACCCTCAGCATGGCTCTGCTTCCGGAAGAATTTCCAGTTGTCCTTATTGTATTTCTCACCCTCGGGGCCTGGCGTATTTCCAAGCGGAAAGTTTTAACCCGCCGGCCCGCTGCAATCGAAACGCTCGGGGCAGCGACAGTCCTTTGTACCGACAAAACCGGCACACTGACTATGAACAAAATGGAACTCACCAGCCTCTACGCCGACGGATCATTTTATGAACTCAGTAATTTCGCTTCCACAGATCTCCCGGGGAAATTTCACCCGTTATTGGAGTTCGGAATCCTTGCCAGCGAGAAGGACCCCTTTGACCCTATTGAAACGGAGCTCAGAAAAATGGGTGATCTGTATCTTAAAAATACACGGCATTTACACGGAGACTGGAACCTGGTGAAAGAATACCCATTGTCTCGCGAATTCCTGGCCTTTTCCCACGTCTGGCAGATGTCTGAAAACAAAAAATTCGCTGTCGCCTCTAAAGGAGCTCCTGAAGCGATACTTAATTTATGCCACGTTCCTGCTAAAAAATGCACTGAAATCCTGAAGCACGTGACATCAATGTCCGAAAAAGGATTGCGGGTATTAGGAGTCGCCAGGGCGGTGTACATCAAAAGCGCGCTTCCGAAAAATCAGCATGATTATACATTTGAGTTTGTCGGTCTTCTGGGATTTATCGATCCCCCCCGCCCCAGTGCGGCCGGTGCAGTACAGGAAGCATATGAAGCCGGTATGCGTGTGATCGTCATGACAGGCGACTATCCCGGCACGGCACAGTTTATAGCCAAAGAAGTCGGTATCAAAAATCCCGAAACCTTTATAACCGGTGATAACCTGGCAAAAATGGATCAGCAGGAGTTACGCAAACGCATTAAAACCACGAATGTCTTTGCCCGGATCATGCCGGAGCAAAAACTGGCAATCGTTAATGCACTGAAGGCTAACGGTGAGATTGTTGCAATGACCGGAGACGGGGTCAACGATGCGCCTGCATTAAAATCCGCGAATATCGGCATTGCCATGGGAGAACGAGGAACCGATGTCGCCCGTGAAGCCGCCTCATTGGTTTTATTAAACGATGATTTTTCTTCCATTGTTGCGGCGGTCCGCCTTGGAAGAAGAATTTTTGATAATCTCACCAGTGCCATGGGGTACATTGTGGCTGTGCATATTCCTATCGCGGGTATAGCGCTCCTGCCGCTACTTTTTAACTTACCGGTGGTACTGCTGCCGGCGCATATCGCGTTTTTGGAGCTCATTATTGATCCATCCTGCTCTATAGTCTTTGAATCGGAAAAGGAGGACGACCGTATCATGAAACGTCCACCGAGAGATCTTACCCAACCCATGTTTAATCCGAAACGGGTTACGATTTTAGCGCTTCAGGGATTCATAGTTCTCATCGCCACATTTGCACTTCTGCTCATTGCGACTAAATCAGGCAGAAGCGACGCAGCAGTCCGCTCCATCGCATTTACATCGCTTGTATTGTCAAATTTACTGCTTATCGTCGTCAACCTTTCCTGGAGGAAAAATGTTCTCCAAATACTTCAAAGCCCGAACCGCGCATTAGGTATAGTCATTGCTGCAGCGCTCGGATGTCTTGCCGCGATACTCTATATTCCATCCCTATCCGACTTATTCCACCTTGCACCTTTGCGGCTTACTGACTTTTTGCTGATCGTCCCGGTCATGCTTGTCAGCGTCCTGTGGTTTGAGGGATTTAAGTTACTGAAGAAGGCTTGAGGTTTGCGGCTGCGTCAACACGTTTTGTTAAATTCATATCCGATACCAAAATTTCCAACCTTTTACGTACGTCTTCTCCCATTCCTTCTTTAAAATCAATTGATTGAAATGTCCCTCCTCTTTCCGTTATACTTTCTATTTCCGCCTTCAAGAATTCCTCACGGGTGGTTAAAAATTTCTGCAAGGGTATACCGGAAACTATCGCTCTGAAAATGCTAGTCCTGGAAATATGCTCTGCCACACTATATTTTGGATTATTTGTGACAGATTGAACTGTGGCTTCTGTGGCGTCTATTTGTATATATTCTCCGGTATCACGCATCTCACCATGCGTATATCTTAGCCGAAGATAGTCCATAACAGGAACGCGTTTCATTGCTTCCATTTGAAGATGCTGCATTCTTTCCCGCCGTGGCTGCTGCTCATGTGGAGACATAGGTAGGAGTATAAAAAGAGGAGGTATAAATGTCAAGTTAGAATAGGCCAAATACCCGTTATTTCCAACCGAATTCAGAGTAAAAATTTCCTTGTTGGAAATTTTTAATCGCCGCACGGATGTATGGAATCGTATTATTCGGCAGCTTGTTTAGCGGGTACCAGGCCATATCATCTGATTTCTGCGGCTCGAGGTTCACGGGTTTCAATCCTTTTTTAGTAGTCGTAAAGAAAAAATCCATCCGGATATCGAAGTGTTTTCTGTGCATGACATGAACAAGTTTTAGATCCGATGGTTTTAAGGCAATACCGACTTCCTCGCGGATCTCGCGGCAGGTGCCGTCCGTCAATGTTTCGTTCTCCTCAATATGTCCGGCCGGCAAACTGTACTTGCCGTCTTCATAACCCGTTTGGAACCTGCGGGACAATAATATCTTTCTACCCCGAATCAATATAAGATACCCCGACGCGATCATTTTAAAGCGTTCTTGTTTCATATAGTTCCTTTTAAATATTTTTGCCTCATGGCGGGCGGAAACTTTTCTATTGCATAACGCAACATAGTTCTGGGCATCGTCTTATATTGTTTCGCCAAAAAATCGACCAACGCTTTTTCATCCCGCTTCCCTACCTCCCGCAGCATCCAACCCACAGCTTTATGCATTAAATCCTGCGGATCATGAATAAGTATTTCAGCTAGCGACATCGAATCAGAACAGTCGTTCTTTCTTAAGAATGCAAACGTCGATATAACCGCGATTCTTCGTTCCCACATATTTTTTGATCGTGCCAACGAATATAAAATCTTACGCGGTTTATCCAAAAGGTATGCCCCTAAAATCTCGTGCGACGATAAATCCACCAAATCCCAATTATTTACGTATTTCGTATTGCAAAGATACAGGTCCACGATTTCTTTCGCCAACTTCTTGTAGGTAAGGATAATGAGAGCTGTCAACCGATATTCATGGATAGGACTATGCAACAATTTTTCGACTCCACCAAGAGGAAGTTCTTTCCATTTTTTTGCAATAATCCGAACCTGCGGCACGGTAATCCCAGCAAATATATCTCCCTCCCCATACTCCCCTTTTCCCGTTTTAAAATATCGCGCCAATAACATCGCTTTCTTTTTATTTGCTACTTTTTGTAAATCGGATTGAATACTCATGCCAAAATTGTAACACATCGATAAAAATACCTTCGCTATCAGTACTCATGCTATAATTTCCGCATGGCAGCAAAAACACAACGGTATCGTGAGGCAAAAACACAGAAACCCATCAAATTCATCTATTTTGACGTAGGAGGAGTGCTTCTTGACTTCTCCGGCAGTCTCACGAACCTCGCGAATGTGCTCAATGTGTCGAGGGAAGACATACGTGACTTTTGGGAACCGCTCGATGACGAACTTAACCGCGGGGCTCTCACCGCCGACGAATTTTGGCGGCAACTAACAACGCATTTTCACTACCGAGGCAGGAACATAGATTTCATGGATCTCTGGATAACAAGTTTCCGTTCTATCAAAGAAACCCATACGTTCGTCCAAAAAATATCCCGGACGCGAAAAATCGGCCTTTTAACAAACGCCATGGCCGGATCCGTCGCCAAAACGAGAGCGCTCGGACATATTCCGCACGCGAAATTCTCAACTATTATCGAATCCGGTGTACTAGGGATAACCAAACCCGATCCGCAAATATTTGCCATCGCCCAACTTCGCTCGGGGGTGGAAGCCGGAGAAATACTTCTTATTGATGACATGGCACTCAACCTCCGACAGGCACACAAATCGGGATTTCATACCTACCACTTCGACACCGATAATCCCACCGCCTCCGTGGGTGAACTTGAAAAGTTGACGCACTTGTCACCATAGACCTCCTTGTGGTACAAAATAAGTATGATAGGAATCATTCTTCTTCTCCTGGTACTCGTCTACTTTTACGGATATATTCAAATTCCGGGTGTCAGCGTACCGAATCCGACCATCTTCACCATCCACAGCCAACCAATCTCTCTTGCTGCATTCTTCATTTTTGTGGCAATCCTTTGGGCTATCAGCGCGTTGCCCTCTCTCCTTCGGATCATTGGGTTAATCCTTCTTACAGCATGGGTGCTCACGGAACTAGGGTTTATCGTCATCGCGGGGCTTTCTAATTTCATCGCAATTACCATTATTGTCGGCCTCTGCGTTCTCGTTTTCCGATAATATGGCGCCCCAATCATACAAGAAACGCGAACTTACTCCCGAGCAGTACAATATCTGTTTTTTGAAAGGCACTGAGCCGCCGTTTTCCGGCAAATATACCGATAATCACCAACCCGGCACCTATGTGTGCGTCTCTTGCGGCACGCCGTTATTCGGCAGTGATACAAAATTTGACAGCGGCACCGGCTGGCCAAGTTTTTATGATGTCCTCACACGCGGAAACGTAAAAACCTCTGAAGATTCGAGTATGGGAATGGTTCGGACTGAAGTCATGTGCGTAAATTGCGGTGCTCACCTGGGACATGTATTCAACGATGGGCCGAAAGACAAAACAGGACTTCGATATTGTATTAACTCCCTCGCGCTGGATTTTAAACCGCTACGTTTTTGACTTTTCCGCGTTCTATCAATATAATCCAGACAACATGCGACACGAACCGGCGAGTCCTGACATTAATCCTTTATTAGTTAGCGAAACGCCCCCAATCTCATCGGAGCTTAAACGCGCGCTTACCTTGGAGTCGCTGCGCGTCAAAACAATAGAAATATTTGATCCGGAAAATATCAATGCAATTATTGCCAAACATGAAGGACAACTTGTCACAGGAATTGATATCGGCGGAGATAAAGTGGCGCGGCGGAAATTCCGCGTCAAGTCCGGCGTATTAACATCGGTTTCTGAAACTGACACCGAAAAAGGATCGGACGGAGACACGTATTTAAATTTTTTGCGGACATCAGAGCAAACTCCGTTTATCGGAATCAGCTGCGCCGGAATTCTTGACGGAACCATTCTGGCGGATTCGCCGAATGCACGGACGTTTACCAGCCAGCTTCGAAAACAATTCGGCGGAGACTTTGCGCGATTATTTCCTGCTTCCCGTGTCGTATTAAATAACGATGCCGTTGCTGGAGTAAAATCGACAGGACTGGAAGCATTTAAAAGGAATCCGAATGTGAAGAATGTTTTATTTGTTATCGACGGCAAAGGATTTGGACTTGCCGTATTAACAAAAGACGTATCATCTGACGAATGGCATATTCTCGCATCTGAACCCGGACATTTAATAGCGCCGGACGATCTCAATCCTTTTCATCGAATAGAACCCTGCGGTGTCAACGGCGCAACGTATACCTGTATCGAAAGAATTGCCGCAAGCGGCGCGGGTGTAGAAGGAACGTATCGTCAAATAACAGGCAAACGGCTTGACGGTCGGGAAATAAGCGCACTGTATCAACAAGGGAATGAATTCGCAGCTAACCTCTATAATGCTTCCGCCGTGGCCCTCGCTCAAACAATTGCGTTGGAAGAATCAGCACTTCGCCTAAAACCAAGAGAAACTACTATCGTGTATCACGGAGGAGGATTTGAAGTTCCTGCATTTGCACAGAGGGTAACCCGACTATTGGAAACATATATAGGCCAACCTCATGCAACATTTAAATCCAGAGATGCCTTTGAGAATGCAGAGCTCACTGGTGCAGCTATTGCGGCACTGACCGCAAAATAAGAAAAATTTCAAACTTATCGATCTTTTCGCGCAGCGATTGCCAAAAACAGCGGGAACTCGGTACGCGACCGGTTTTCCATTTTTCCTACCTTCCCGACACTTTCTTTATCCGACGTCCATTCTTCAAGATATTCAATCACAAAATGATTCTCGGCAAGCATTTTGGTATAGGCAGAAATCGGCTCGTGGAATGACCAGGTTAATCCGCTTCCCGACCCGGGGTGCATCGTAATCGGAATCTTCAAAGGCGACATGTAGATATTTTCCCTCCGGTATTGGAGTTTACTTTGTCCATCAATCCCCCAATTTGACTGCCGCGGAATACGGAATGCCGGATGATTTAAAACGATAACTAATTTCCCGCCGGCTATCAGATGTTCCGCAGTATTTTTAATCGCCAATTCGGGCTGCTCGATATTCTGAAGAGCAAGAATAATCGCCGCGTGCGTAAATTTTTCCGTAACGGGTAAAGGTTGTGTCACGTCACCGACCAAAAACTGATGGTTGGGATTGCGATCCGATTTTTTGGCAAATGTAATGAGGGACGCCGCAGCATCAACCCCGACATACTTCACGCTTTTAGGAATCTGCCTTCCTAAAACACCCTGACCGCACGCCATATCCAGAAGAGAAGAATTCTGGTTTAATTGTAATAAACGGAGGACGCCGGGCAAGACCACGTGTTCATGATAATAGCTGCCGCGATCGCCGACTTTTTCGTTGTACCACTTCCCCACATTGTGCCAGGATGTATCACGGGTAGGTTTCATGCTATCATTATACCCTAAACTATGATTACTGAAGTAGTTTTCGATTGCGAAACGCAAAAATTGTTTAACGAAATCGTGGGCGGCGATCCCGGCGACTTGGGCATTTCCGTCGTATCCCTCTACGTGCGGACTGTGGATGATTTCCAAAATGAAATCCAGGGGACAATGTATAGTTTTTGGGAACACGAACTCGACGGCATGTGGAAACATTTTAGCGGCGCCCAAAGAATTATTGGATTCAATTCCGTAAAATTTGACGTGCCGGCATTAAAAAAATACTCGCCTACCGGGTTTGAAAAGCTTCCGCATTTCGACATCATGAAAATCGTCCGTGACACGCTGGGGTTTTCTCTCGGACTTGACCATCTGGCTACCCAAACGCTCGGAGCACATAAAACCGATATCGGGACAAATGCCGTCCTCTACTGGAAAGAACACTCGCCGGAAAGTTTAGCCAAGTTGAAGCACTATTGCGAGGCTGATGTCATCCTCACGCGTGACCTCTATGACTACGGCGTGACACATAGAAAGTTAAACTACGTTGATAAATGGAATACGGCCCGCGAAATTCCTGTCGACTTCTCCTACCCGCGGGCCGTGTTAGATGCCTCGAAGCAAATCGGGTTGTTTTAAAAAATCAAATCCTGGGACCAGATAATCTTCAGGCACTACGTGTGCAAGTTCATAAAACTCAAAGTTGTTTATATTCCCCAATAATAGCTTTCTCTCTTTCCCTTTTATGCCCGGATGTAAACCGAGTTCCTCAAGAGTGGTACATCGACCGAATTCAACTGTCGGCGTAAATGTGCCCAATGGAAGATCATGCAATTTACTGTAATCAGCGGGGTGACTAATTTCTTTAAATCCGATGCCCATTGGAAGCATAGCTATCCTGGATAATCCGTTATTTGTAGCGGCAGAAAGCAATACGCTTAATGCCGGTTTGATGGCGGTTGCGCCGTAATAATCTTCCCTTCCTCCCTGCGGCGCTACACCAACTGTCCCTCCTGCTGCTAGGGCGGGTACTGCAAGATTAAGATAATCTTTTAATCCGTCATTCAATGTACAACCCCTTTCGACATATTCTGGAATTTTCAACGTGTCTTCTGTCACGATAGGAGCCAGATGCCCCCGAACTAAAAACTCTGCTGCATGGAGACTGCGTTTATGTTCTTCATATTGATGTAATCCTATCGGAAAAACGGAAGGATGTTTGCGAAACTCCGGAATTCGAAGAATTTGTCCCGCGGCAACAAAACCATCATAAATCCAATCGTGACTCCATAGTAATATAAGTGAATACCCTTGTTTATTTAATTCAACAGCGCGATTACGTCCTTCCTGAGAACCGATTTGTTCAGTGTGAAAGACACCATGCTGGATCACTTCGTCCATCACAAAGCGTAATCCCTGACCAGGAAGTTTTGGATAAATTAACCGTTCGCGAGATTGAGACATGATGGAGAATTATACAATAAATAATTGTGGGCGGCCATGGAGTCGGACCATGCACCTCTTTCTTATCAGGAAAGCGTTCTACCGATGAACTGTTATAACGCTCTAAACTCCACTATTTTTATATTCTATGAAGAATGTACCACTGACTAAATAAAATGAAAAGGGGTCAAAAATCAAAACTGCACTCGCCTATCACTCTTTTCCCATTTCTGCACTCTAATTTTATATTCTAATAAGCAATTACATTCAACATAACTGCTACCCGTAAATATATAGCCATGTTTGCATCCATTTAACCCGCAGGCTACCAATTTTGGTTTTTCCTCCGGTTTACCATCACGCTTCCAATCTGACAAGATAAGCTCAATGAGGCCGACTGTTACGAATGGCTTATGCTTCCCAAGGGCTTCCTTAATGGCCGCGGCAACCCATTCTTCCGTATACGAGCTAGTAAGACCCTGTAAGCGGGTAGCCTCCGTGGGAGTGCATTTCGTCTTAAAAGTTTCTTCAAAAAGTTGTTGTGCTTGACTACCTTTATGTTGATTACTTTCCTGACTATGTATAGGCGGAACTGCAATTCCGGAATGTAACGGAGTCTGAGTTCCGGAATCATAGGAAACAGAGTTCCTGTGAGCGCCGTCGGAACAAGGATAAAGAGTTTGATTAAAGTTATACCTATTGCTTACTGAATATCCATTTTTTTTCCAGCTGATCCATCCAGAGTCCTTAAGATGAACGATAACATCTCTAATGTACCTATCTGTGACTCCTTGATTTTTAGCAAGCGTAGCTTCGCTTGGAAATGCCCTATCTGTTGTCCCAGCATATAAGAGCAAATCCATGAGAACTACTTTATCAATAGGTTTTAGCGTAGGATCTCGTACCGCCTGACGTAAGATGCTGAAGTTTATTTTATGTTCCATCATATTCTGTCTTTCTGTCTTTCATTACAGGAATGAGTAGGTATCCTTTCCCGTTACACGCATGGCAAGTTACTCGTTGATAGGAAACCGTACCCCATCCGTTACATACAGGACACTTCTGAGCCGTATAAAGAGGTTTGATTGATTTTGATGTTGAATTTGTATCTGTCATATGTCTTTCCACAAAAAAAACTCAAGTTAAATCAGACAACCAACAAGTTTTAACAACAATGTGGTCAACCGATTAAACTTGATTCTTAGGCTCTGCTAACTAACAAATCTTAGAGTGGACTCCACCCGATTGAGGCCGGAGAGCTTGTTCTAAGCTGTATACTAGCTTCTACGCCCACGGATTGTTCAAATTGAACTTACCGTTTCCAAACGATATTCTACTTAAATTTTACTTTTTACGACGTCTCGTGTCAAGCATTTTTTGCGTTTGCACACCTGTGTTGTCAGGTATAAAATGGACCTACAATTTAATAGCCTAAACCCGGCAAATATGCCGGGCATGGCAAAGAAGACCGACAAAGGCAGATAACTCTCGTCAGAGCGCCTTTGTCGGCTGTAAGGGGAAACTCTTGCAGGTGGGGAAACCTACCGCTGACGGGAGTTTTTTGTATGCCGAACATATTTAGCTACATGTTATTTAAACAATTCAAGAGACTGTGGTCTTTTATATGGCAAAAAGTTACTACTTTATTAAAAAAGATTCCCTCAAAACATTGGACAACTGAATTACTTTTAGCAATTGTGAGAATTATTATTAGTACGGCAGTATTCTTCGCTATTTTTATTGGTGGTATTTATATATTTCTTACCATTCTGTCTTTCATATTTTCTGTATTTAAGCTATGACAAAAATACAAAAAATCATCATCAGTTTAGCCATAGTGTTATGTGCCATACCATTACTTGTTATTGGATATACTGGGAATTTTCACGCAGCACTCATTTTATTATTCATTATCTTCGTCTACACACTTCCCAACTACTGGTTGTGGGATAAACGAGTGAAAGCTGATAGTTCCATAAAGGCATCATTGTCCATTTTTTATCTGGTTCTTATTTTTTCAGTGTTAATTTATGTTGGGAGAATAGCCACTCCCCAAACGGAGCCAATAAAATCAATGACCGTAGAAGAATTTTTACAACAGAAACATGCAACTCCGACCATTGATTATTTTCAATATTTTCCAACTAAAAAAATATACCCAACCGCCCAATCACCGACGGCTCCAGCTGCATGGCATACCGTTTTTACAATCTCTGGAAGCAATGGAGATTCGTCTACAAGCAGCTTTGATATACGAGGGGCGCAATGGAGAATAAACTACGTCGCGACTGACCGATCGCGTTCTGGTCTTAGGTGTATTTAGCATTCAACCTCAAACGGTAAACGGCTACCGATCAGGGTTAGAATTTGCCACGAGTACGGGCAACGCGACCAATTCCGTGGTGGAACATTCGGGGGCTGGTACATATTATCTAAAAATTCATAGCCTCAACAGTAGCTATTCCATTACTGTTGAAGACTCCTATTAAACCACAGGGGGTAGTAGAAGACATACAGCCTCGCCTCTTAACCATGTAGGTGGTTATTTGAGGAATCAATTATATTTTTGCTATACTGGTGCATCAGAAATAATATTATGCGGGAATTATCGCGAGTAAATAATTAACAGGTTTTAACCCTCCGCGTGCGAGGCTATGAGTAGAATATTTACGGCCGCCCTTCCCCCCAATTTATCCCACCTCAAACGTCGTAACACCAAAGATTTTATTGAGCGCTACCTTAGGGATTGCCTTCGTGTACATGCGGGCAGTTTCAAACATCGGCTTCATAGAATACTTTTTGGCAAGAGCAAGCGCGTTCTTGTTTACCTCCGGCACGTCCAGATAGATTTTTTCTTTTCCTGTGAATGCGCGGAACTGCTGAAAAAGTTCATCAGCAATATTTTCATTGTCCGCAAACAGCGGGCCTACTTTGTAACCCACCTTACAGGGTCGCACCATGCCGTATCCAAGTAGTTTCCCGTTTTTCATATACCCGAGCGCTAGACTTTTCGGCTGGTTAATCCAAAGTTTGAGAAATGCCGCTCGCTTGGCCGGGAACATCTGTCGGTCATAGGCGAGAAGAATATTAAACGGTACCCTTGCCAAAGGGACTATGCAGATTGACTTCGGCGAGGTATTTCCACCCGTTCCCTCATGGCGGATATTTGCGTATGCACGAGTAAACCCTGATCTTTTGTAATTTTCTTGTTGCGCTACGACACCATCAAGACCGATATTCTGCGTTTTCAGGTGTTTGAGGGCCGTCTGCCAAAGTTTCCAGCCGTATCCCTTGCCCCGATATTCCGGTTTGACGATATAGAACCCGAGAAAACCAAAATCGGGTCCGTAGGATACCGCGGAAAGCGAAGCAATCGGAGTGTTTCCGAGAAATCCCATGAAGTACCCTTTAGGGTCCGTTGCGAAGAACGCATCAGCGTCGTATAACCCTGGATTCCACCCTTCCTTTGCCGCCCAACCAATCGCCGTATCCAATTCTTTCCGAGTAGCAGAACGAACCTTGTAGATCATGTCGTTATTATACTACTGTGAACAAATAGATAAGCGTGAAACGTCTTAGTATTATTAGTCGCACAATAAACGAGGTGCGACGTCTAGTTATAATTTTAGCTTCAGGTTAAATTTCAGCTTAGACCCTATAACTGCATTACTTTAGTTTTACAGGTCTAAACGATTATTTAAGATAACAACTCCTTACGTTTCTTTTATTGTCATATCCATTGCATGAGAACATTTTGGGCATGGCATATTGGCCTCAGATAATTGTTCGCCGTTGCCTAAATTCGTCGCAATGCCTTCAAGTCTAAAGCCACAGTTATGACACTCTATATACTTGCTACCACTCGTAGTCGTGATAATGGGGTTCAAAAATCCGTCAATAAAATATCCATCCATTCCTGTATGTCCTTGAAATCCAAAAAGATTCAATTTATCCGGTGTATCCCCAAGACGTGAAGTATGACCGATTATATTAAAGTTTGGCCTTATTTCAGTCCGTGATTCAGTATAAAGAATGGGCGTCCTGCAAACTACAAATGCATCTATATTTTTATAAGCATGAACTCCCACCCCTTTATAAAGATAATCTGCCAGATTAGCTATCCATTCGCTTGGAGCCCTACCCAAGTCAATATATACAATTAGCTTTTTATTCTTTTTGTCTTTACTGTCAGCATCAGTTAGCAGGCTAAAAACACTTTTTGAGAGCTCGGCGACGTTAATATTTTTATTAAGCATAAATAGATTCATTAGTTTCGGATCCGAAGCTATAAAAGCATCTTCTGTTCTCGTAAAAACTGGGGCTTTTAGAAAATGACCGAATTCTTTCAATATTTTTATTAAATCAGGAAAATCAGTCGCTCTTGTAAGAGACACTCTTGTATTTTTTGTGTTGGGTATAGTTTGATTCCTAAAAATCTTTCTTCTTATGATCGTATCAATAATATTTTTATGCGATTCTACAGAGCCATTATCCTCTATATTTAAAAAATAATTATTTATGCCTTTTACTCGTAATATTCCAAAATATGTCTCAACTAGCTCACCAAAAAATCTATATCTTGAATCGTCCGAACTTTGTTGGTTTCTTTGCTTACACTCAATGAAATAAGTATCATTAACAAGTAAATCCGGCGTTTTCCCTTTTGACGATGACGCTGGAACAAATTCAACCGTAAAACCAAGTTTTTTATACCCCGCCGCAACTAATAAAGTAAATCTATGATTTTCGTAGGCAACTGGATCTAAAAGATCATGTTTTATATGTGAACCCCGTTGTTTTATCTCTTCTGACAATAATTCCAAATCACGTCCGAGATGAGATAAATTAAAATCCGATGCACTTTTCTGGGGTATTTTATCAAAATCTAAATAACCTTTAGATAAATCTTGCCATGTAAATATGTCTCTATGTAACGGGTGTAAACTTAATTCAAGTTTAGTGATTTCACTACTAAACGAATCATTTGAAAACTTATTTCTTATTTCCCGAAATTCTTTCCAAGCAGAATCAAACCAAGAAGATCCAAAATAGTCTATTACGTTTTTATAATAACAATTTGTCATACGCCAAATTATACTCGTTACTCTATATGGTTGCTTGAATATATATAAAATGCTAGACTCTTATGCAAAGCTACTATATGAACAAAACAATAACACAACTGTCAGACTTCAAAAAAGGATTCACAGCGCCTACTATACAGGACAAAAAAGGTTATTCAGCACCGATAACACAAGATAAAACAAATGAAAGTCACTCAATAAAACCCTTACTGCCAACTAATAAAGGTAAAAAATAATGGCGCAAGATGATGAAACTTTGAGACAAAGGAACAAAGATGCAGCACAACGAGCAGCATTATTTTGGATTGAACTTGCTAACCAACGACAATCAGAAATCATTCGGCAACTTCTCGCCCTATCGTCAGTAATTTTACCATTATCTGCCTCTGTCATCGTATTAAATATTCAATTAAGTCAATCAGATAAAATATTACTTTTGGCGAGCTGGCTATTATTTCTTTTTTCTATATTAAGTGGTTTAATTCAGCTACTATTTGATAGCGATTATTTCGTAAAAATATCCAGAGATTCAAGTAAAAGAGAATCTATATGGTCTGATTCTAGTAAACAATTTAATAAAGCAAATCGCGAAGTTGAAGCGCTTGGCCCAGTTCCCGGTTCATCTACTACTGTACCCCTGTATATACAAGAAATCAGTTTTTGTATCGCTCTCATACTCTTAGTCATCATTGGGTGCCGTTTACTATTTACAACACGAGGATCAAATAGTAATACAAATAATCAAGAAGTTCGGCAATCATCGCTAAACAACTACTTCAAAAGTTTACAACATTCCCATCATCAAACTTATGAATAATTTTGTTATTTTAAGTTTAGTATTTTTAGCGAGTATTATTTTGGGCTATATAAAATTTGCTAGCATTGCTCCCAGTCGTAAAGGCTGGTCTTGGCAACTTAACTTTGTTGAATTCTGGAACGATATTGTAAACTTCCTATTTGCCGGATTAGTCGGGTATTACTTTATACGCGTTAGGTGGCCGTTGTTATTAAAGGGTAAACTTTTAGATATTAGTGATTTTGGATTATTTATTATTTTTGCAATGGGTTTATTTGGACATCTCTGTGTCATATCAAATAATATTACAAAAGGGATAGAGGCAATTATTAAAAAAATTTTAGAAAAATAGCTCTGAATTTAAACTTAAAAAGATGGAAAGATAAAAATGGAGTTTTACTCTCACACAGAAATCTGAATAACCAAAGTTTTCCCCTCTTGTTTAATTAAATGTTGAAATCGGGCATCTTTTGTAACCCCTGTTGATTCTACAGCTTTTATAACGGTCTCAAAAATAGTCGCAGTTGGCATGCGCTCCCTCACTATGGTCTGCTTTGCCATGTGGAGTGAAAAATCATTTGGAAGCAAGTGCTGGTAATAGGAATACGTCAGTTGAATGTTGCTATGACCAAGCATAGCGCTTACTTGCTCAATCGGTACACCTTTCCTCAATAATTCCGTGGCGAAACAGTGCCGGAGCGTATGGCAGTGGACCGGTTCGGTTATATGCAACCTCTCGGCTCCCCGTTGCAGTGCGGTGTTCAGTGTCTTCTCCGAAACCGTAAAAATAAGCCGTCTAGGAGCACTACAACGCTCTTTAAGCATCGGAACCATATCTTTTGTAATAGGTAGCGTCATCACTTTGCCGCCTTTCCTCTTAAACGAAAAGGTTGGCGTATCGCTATCAAGTGATACCTGTGACGTCTCCAAACTTCGCAGCTCCTCGGAGCGCAAACCATGGCGTAAACAAAACATGAGTGCGTCTTTCGTTTCACTTTTCGCCTTTTGACAACGATTATTTTCACCCTTTTGCGGGGTTGTCCCCTCAATAATGATTCGTTCCATTGTTATTTGGTCAGGTACTTGCAGTGGTTGTTTTATGTATTTTGGCATACTGATTTGATCGGACCAATCGTCTTCCTGCTTTATGTACCTTCTTTTTACCAAAAAGCATGACAGGGCTCTCAGATTCTTTATCTCACATCGCACCGAGGAAAGCATCAGCCGCTCACGCAACCAGGAAAGATACTCACGGATAATGGGAACTGTGACCTTTCTATCCCCAACAAACAACAGAAACCGCTTCATGCTAGAAGTCTTATTTAATACGGTCTGATGAGATAAACCGGCTTCCTTTGAATAGTCTTCTAACCATTCCGCAATGTATTTTTCTAGTACTTCTCTCTGCATGACGAAACCCCTCTATCTGTCAAAAATGGAGTTTTTTCGTCGTTGTAGTGCTATTAAATATAGTACCCAAAGAAGAAGGTTTGAAGCGTTCTAACAGTCTTTTTTGTGGGCGGCCATGGAGTCGGACCATGCACCTCTTTCTTATCAGGAAAGCGTTCTACCGATGAACTAGCCGCCCTATTTTATTCTTAATGATCACCATCAGTATTCGTTATAATTTTACTTATTACTGACTTTAACATGTGAGGGTCCAGCTTCGACCGTTCACCAGAAGAAACGCCACCATTATAAAGCGCATTCTTGACAAGCGCTAACCATGCATCACGTAAAACCATGTTCCCTACTCTTCTAGAATTACTCTTATCGGTTTCAATTTTTACTGCCATATATTCTTTCCTCTGAGGCGCGGAAGGGAATCGAACCCTTGCAATAGAAGTTTTGCAGACTCCCGCGTTACCACTTCGCCACCGCGCCGGACTATTTACTTATTCAATGAACCCGAAACAACATTCTCTACGATGCTATTTTATCATATTCACTTAGTGTATGATAATTTTGTTATGAGGATAAAAATGCGTAGTGAAAACACTATATGAATCTTTGGAAAAAAATATCTCACGATAAATTTACAATAATTGTTTTATTGCTTTGTATCACAAACATAATTGTCCGCATTCCGTTTGCGAAAATACCCGCCTTTGAAGATGAAATCCTGTACTTTACCGGCGTCGATATCATATCTCACAATAATGTAAATCCGTTTGTCTATTTTTACGGATACAAGCCGCAATTAATGTATATATTGCCCGCGCTATTATTCAAACTGATAGGTCCATCCCTTGCCTGGGGACGGATAGAGATATATATATTTTCTTCAATTGCACTGTTCTATGTATATCTTCTCGGAAAACAGCTTTTTTCAACAAAAGTTGGTATTGCCGCGCTCCTGCTGCTTCTTACGTATCCTCTTTTTGCAACACAAAGTTTCCTCTTCGTCGACGCTGTACCATTTACCGCAGTGTTTCTTATGACTCTCTATTATTACTTCGCAAAGAAACCATGGGCATATACACTATCCGCATCACTACTCGTTTTAACCCAGGAACCGGGAATTATTCTGCTGGTCGCAATTTTATTATTTGACCTCTGTACCACTAAACGGAAACCGCGCCTTTTCCTGTTGTTTCCGATTTGTATATTTTTTGCATGGATGTGCGTCAACAAGGTGCTATTTGGGTGGTTCCTTTGGCCATACAACGTTTCGTTATTCAATATAAACCATATACTATCCGGCCTGAATCCAAGAGATTTACATTGGGACTTTGAACAAAGTCTCTTCAAAAATCAGGAATGGTTTATCATCGGAATCGTTGTCATCGGACTGGTTATTCTTTCCGTATCAAAACGTACTATTTATCGTTCAAAATTACCGGTGATGTTCTTCCTTGTCCTCGTAAGTATCGGATACTACGTCTTTCCGCTGACTGGCCCTGTACAACCGCGATATTTCTTGGAAGTTTATCCTGTCGTTTTCATTCTCTTCTCTGCTATCTTTACTTGTTTTATAACCAATCGGACTATTCTCTTATGCGCTGTGACAATAATTTGCGTAGGATTTATCTTTTCGAATATAGTAAACACTTTTTATACGCCGTTCGTATATGATAACGAAATATCTTTCGGGTTTTTCCGCTCAATATATTTTACTCAACAAGTCATTGCCCATATTCAACATGAATATCCTGATGCAGTTTTGACATCACAATCGTTTGTACAGGATCAAATTGAAAACCCTTTTTATGGTTATACTACAATAAAATCAAAAATTTTTTGGTCCGACTGCGATTGCCTGAAAGCAACAAAATTGAGATTCGTACTCGAAGACCAACAATCTGCTATTCCGATATCTACTATTCCAAAATCTATCCTGTATATTACAACTCCGGATCAGTACCCATGTATAAGTGCTCAACGACCAGAACTCCTTGAAACTCTCTGTGCTGATAAGTCAGCGAATCCGCACGAATGTATAAAACTATACTCGCTACCTGTTCCATGAAACAAGCCTCATTCCTAGCTTCACGTCAAAAAACAATAAAGGAGCTATTCTCATAGAGAATTCCATAATGAGAATATCGGGTTTCTGAAGGAACACCCCTCGAACTATATGGTCTTTCATAAACAATAATTGGGTTTAATTTAGGCGGTCTTCGAAGTTGTGAAATAGGCTGAGAATACAATTTTTTGTCAGACGGATGAAAAAAATACCGTAATCCGGAATCCAAATATTGACGTGATTTTTCTGAAGGATAAAAATATAAAATTCCTTTGAATCCGAAGCGGAAATGGGAAATTTCGAGAGGAATGCACTTACTGATAATAAATCCTCCATTTGTTGATTTGGTATAATTTTCAACCAGTTGGAGAACTTTTTGAGTATGCGGAAAAAGCGGAATATAGAGAAAACAAAAAAATACGGCAAAACCGATTTTAATAAGCAGGGCAGGCACATCCAATCGCCTTAAAAATAGAAAAAGCGTGTATATACCAACTCCGACCAGAGGAAAGACTAGTGTAATAGGCGTCACAAGATACCGGCATAGATCAGACGGCAATGTGCCAAAATAAACCTGCAATACTAATATCAAAAAAAGGTAAAAAGGAAGGAGAACAAGAATGAGGAGATATTTTTTTTGATTCCTATATAATGCCGCGAATAAACCTATAACGACTAAACAGAGTAACAAACTTGGAAATATATCTGTCAATCTGACATACCAGCCCTGTAAAGATGGCAGTAGACGAAAATACGCGGGGTTTGCACCGGCTATCCCCGAATTATATACATTTTAAAAAAAGAAAAAGGGGTCATGAAGGTAAAACGAATTTAAAAAGATCCAAAAATTTATAAATAAACCACTCCCCAAAATAAGCACAATTTTTTTAAAAACCGGCAAATCTTTTATCAAAATGAGACACCAAATAAAAGGTAATAGAAACCAGGACTCATAACGAATACCTGTTGCTATGGTAAACATGAATATACCCAGAAGGTAGTATCTAAAAGTTCTCTCCGGACTCAAAAGAACCAATGAGCTTATCAGAAAAAAGCAAAAAATCGGCTCACTTAACGTTACGGTGGCTAAATAAAAATTTATAGGAAGTAATGCAAAAATCATACATATAAAAAAATAAATCCCCTCCTTTTTGTTTTTAAAAAAAGCTGACTATACGGAATCATTAGAACTACTGTTAACAGACTAAAAATGACGGTTATGAATCGAGGAGTAAAGTAAATGTTGTTATATAAATATAAAGAGGTAGTCAAAATAGTAGAATGTAAAGGCAGCCAGGAAAAGGGATGCAAATCGAATATAACATGACTATCTCTCATCCACTGGGCAGTCAGTGACCGATCATATGCATCTGATTCGCTTCTCATTGGGGCCGCAAGCTCCGGAACGTGAACAATAAACAGAAACAGCACAATGCCTAAAAGAAGCAGCTTATATTTTTGAGAGGGTTGCAAGAAAAGAAGCAATTTTTGAAATATTCATAACTTCAAATATTGATTATCATCTCTGGAATGAAGACAGTCAAACGTCCGCAAAAAATCCCCTTGCGGGGACTTCGGCTATTACTCCTTGACAATCAAATGGTGGTAAGAAAGATGTTGAGAGCATCGCTACCCATGTTGATGTATACACTACATCGCGGGGATCTGTAAAAGCGATTTTAATTTTGCGTCGCTCTCAGCGACGCTATATCAACAGCGCATCAAAAGCAGTCTTCTTGCGAATTTACTTTTTTGGCGACATTGATTTTAAAATAGAAAGGAGGTGATCCATCCCCAGCTTCGGCTAGGGATACCTTGTTACGACTTAGTCCCCATCACTGAATTCGGCTTCTCCCGACTTACGTCGGGATTCGGCCGCCTCCAACTTTGTTGGCTTGACGGGCGGTGTGTACAAGACCCGAGAACGTATTCACCGCAGCCTGCTGATCTGCGATTACTACCGATTCCGACTTCATGGGGTCGGGTTGCAGACCCCAATCTGAACTGAGGCGAAATTTAGTGGGGATTTGCTTACAGTTGCCTGCTTGCGTCCCATTGTTATTCGCCATTGTAGGGTGTGTGTGACCCAGGTCATAAGCGCCGTGCTGACTTGACGTCGTCCGTTCCTTCCTCCCTGACATAAGCCAGGGCAGTCTCCGATGACACTTGTAACATCGGATACGGGTTGCGCTCGTTCTCCCACTTAAAGGAACACCCCACGGCACGAGCTGACGACAGCCATGCAGCAGCTGTGCTACCATCCTTGCGGATAGGCCACTATTTCTAGCGGCTTAAAACGGTAGCATGTCAAGACCTGGTAAGGTCTTTCGCTTTGTCTCGAATTGAACCACACGCTCCACCGGTTGTGCGGGTCCCCGTCAATTCCTTTGAGTTTTAATCTTGCGATCGTACTCCCCAGGCGGTCTGCTTAACGCGTTAGCTTACGACAGTTCTCTTACGAAAACCATCTAGCAGACATGCGTTTAGGGCTAGGACTACGCAGGTCTCTAATCTGCTTCGCTCCCCTAGCTTTCGTGTCTGAGTGTCAGATAAGGTCCAGAAAGATGCCTTCGCCTTTGGTGTTCCTAATGATATCAACGCATTTCACTGCTCCACCATCAGTTCCTCTTTCCTCTACCTTCCTCTAGTCTATCCATCTCGTGCCCAATGCCGAGGTTAAGCCTCGGGCTTTCAAGCACGATGCGATAAACCACCTACACGACCCTTTACGCCCAGTGAATCCGGATAACGCTCGCACCCTACGTATTACCGCGACTGCTGGCACGTAGTTTGTAGGTGCTTATTCTCGGAGCCTCGACGGCCCCGCAAAAGAGGTTTACATACCGAAATCCTTCATCCCTCACGCGGCGTCGCGTGGTCAGGCTTTCGCCCATTGCCAACGATTCCCAGTTGCTGCCATCCGTAGATGTATGGCCCGTGTCTCAGTGCCATTGTGGGGGGTCGTGCTCTCACACCCCCTACCCGTCATAGCCTTGGTAGGCTTTTACCCCACCAACTAGCTGATAGGAACAAGGCCGCTCCTTTATCGAAGGGTTAGCTTCTTTCCCCGTGAAGGGTCATGCGATATTACCCCGTCTTTCGACGAGCTATGTCACAATAAAGGGTACGTTCCTCGCTTATACTCACCCGTCCGCCACTGATTTCATGCCTAGCACGAAATTAATTAGAATCATCGCTCCACTCGTTATACGCCAAAAAATTAGTCATTAACTGACTTGTACCTGACGCATAACAAGGGAACGGATTAATTAACTTTGTGCTAGACACAATCTCCGTACGACTTGCATGCTTAAGGCACGCCGCCAGCGTTTATCCTGAGCCAGGATCAAACTCTCAAAAAGAATTAACGTAAGACATTACTGCTTACATTAATTTAAATTCCTACCACCATTTGAGTGTCAAAGAACGAACCAAAATGAGGCCAAAAAACCCGGCCAAGTGGTCGGGATGGTTGTTCCCTATTACCAATGGTCTTACGGCTTAGGCACTCATGCTGTATGCATTATATGCTGTACGTAAATGTGAGTCAATAGACTGTATAATTTGAGCATGGTAAAATACATCCAATGATTGAAATACCGCCGAATACGACGATTCTCAAACGACAAGACTTCGGCGTAAATCCCGTACCCCTTACCGAACAAATGGTAAATATTACAGCACCTGAAGGTCAACACGTTCAGTTAAAAACAGCAGTATGGAAACGGCAGGAATCAGCTTCATTTCCGTATCAGCAAGACAACCAGGCCGTTTTTGTATCCGGTTTTGGCAGCCGTAGCCAAGACTGGCCGGTGGCGTTCCAGGGATTGGGAAATTTTTATGAAACCGTTGTTGGCTTAGATCACCCGGATGCTCCGACATCTAGTATTACCCCCCCCCGAACGTGCGTTAAATACAGAAACGTTTCATAATTCCGGATTCGTAATACTTCGTGCTATTGAGGCAAAAATTAAAGACGGCACGTTAAAAGAAGGAGTTACTGCTGTCGGTTTATCTACCGGCGCACCGGTCTTATTGGAGGCAGTGGCACAAGATATAAAAGAATCAGAAGCAACCGGACGAGCGAGATATATAATGTCTCTTCTGCTAACTGCACCGGCCGGTCTTATGGACAGAAAAAGTTTCGCTGAAATTGCGGCAGGAGCCGGAAGTGCAATGGGTCCGTATTTGAAAGAAAATTATTTGCGGGATCTTTATTTCAGAGTATTCGGTAAATTACATAATGGAACAGATGAAACTATCGAGACTAAAACACAAACGAGTTTTAAGGACCTCTGTCATCGAATTAAGACTGCGTGGAATAAACCGGAATGGAAAGATATCCGAGGCATGCATATAGGGTTTGAGGTATTTGAATATGCGGCCCAACGACTACCCGTTGATGAATTTATGGCGTTTTTCCACCGCGTTTGGCCAAACCAGGATCCACATTTCCTCCCAACAACACCATCTATAAAAAGAGACCAGGAGCTTGTCTATAAAAACGTCACACAAGGTGCCCGCGAAGCAATTCATAATACAGATATTCGAATAGAACTGTATGAAAATGATAAAGGGGTTCCGCCGGACGGGTTTCTAACACCTGAAGATAAAAAGGAAATCAACAAAATTACTTTAAGAGATGCAGATTGGGAAAAACTTGCACAAATAAACACGAAACGCGCTGAAATACTAGGGTCAAAATTCAAACCATATTCCGAGGCGTGGATGCTTGAAAACAAGAAACAAGAACTATTGCTTGACCGGATTATTCAAAGAGTGAAAGAGTTATTCCCAAATAACGGTGACAAAACCCACGTTGCGATCAATATCGGCGGCAATCATATTACGCCAAAAGCAGATATTGATATGACGGCAGATTTAACCGTCAGGAGAATGGAAGCCGAAAAAAATAAAACTTCCTAATCCAACCCCAAGTAATCCTCCCCCGACGACATCCGAAAGCCAGTGGCTGCCCAGATATATGCGGCCGACGGCAACCGCGGCAACGTAGCCAACAATCAGTCCGCCTGCTATAACAAGCCTCTTTCGTTGTTTCATCCAGCTGACTACCGGACCCGCAATAATAGAAAATAAGGTAATCCCCAAAAATACCGCCCGCGAGGTATGACCCGACGGATACGAGTATTGTTCGTTAATATAAAACTGCGGAAAAATCGTCGTCGGGTTTTTAATCATAAAAAACGGCGGGGCCGGATGGTGAACAACGGATTTCCCGTACAGCTCCCCCGCAATTAAAGCGCCGAAAAGTAGCGGAATGATAAGTGCGCGCAACCGGATTTTCTTTTTCTTCCAGTCCACCAATGCGGCGATTGTTAATAGCCCTACCACAAACACGGACGGCGTGGGGGTTACCGGTAATGCAATCATGTCCCACATAGAATCAAAACGTGCAGGAACATGATTTTGGAGTACAACGGTAAAATTAAAATCGGCTTGTTTGAGAAATCCCCGTTTTACTTCTCTGCTAAAAAGATAAAAAGACAAGAGAAAAAAAATTGCCAGCCCTAAAAAACGAAGCCGTGTTTTATTCATGCTGTTTTAAAATCTCATACAAAATAATCCCCGCCGAGACCATCACGTTTAAACTTTTATTCACTCCCCACATCGGCATCTCAACAATCATATCCGCCATATCTAATACGTCTTTTGCAACGCCCGTCGTTTCATTGCCGACAATGATAGCAAGCGGGAACTGATAGGATGCTTTATAAAACAACGTACTTCGCGGATCCTGTTCAACAGCAACGATTGTAATCCCCTGCTCTTTTAATTTTTTCACCACGTCAAAAGTATTTTTTTCATATTCCCACGTGACCCAACCCGTGGTATTGATGGATGCTTTTTTAATCCGAGAATTCGGGGGCGTGAGAGTTTGGCCACATAAAATGACTTTTTGGGCCACCACGGCATCCGCAAGACGGAAAATGGATCCCACATTATACGTATCCAGCACATTATCCAGAATTATAGTGATGGGATTTTTCTTTATGGAACGCGCCACTTCCGGATCAACGTCGGTCGTTCTGAGTTCTTTGGCGTTTAACTTGAGCATGAGGGTATTTTATCACGTTTCGCTCCACCCAAAGAGAAATGTATCCGATTCCCGAACCAACCAGTGTTCCGGCAACGACATCCGACGGGTAATGCGCACCCAGATATATACGGGAAAGAGAAATACAAAATGCTAAGCCATAAAACAGCCATTTCGCCCGCGGCTCTTTGGCGGCAAGTACAACGGCTAGTGCCGCGGCTACTGTGGCGTGACCGGACGGAAACGAATAATCCGTCAGCATAGAACCGACATTAATCGTGCCCAGTGAAAGGGGCGGGCGGGCCCGTGCAAAATAATTTTTGAGAAGAATATCCGTAACCAGAACACTCAGGAATGAGGCCAGCAGAACGGGCAGGAAAAACCAACGATCGCGTTTTTCCTCACGGACAAATATCCAAACGCTTAAAAGTAACCAGACAACAATGGTTGATGCTAATACGCCCGACAGCGTAAGTGCGACGGCGTCGAATACCGGCGTGTGCGGCCAATGGTTGATAAAAAGAAAAATCCCGTGATCGAGTGAAATGAGCAGTGAATACATACGTTATGGCGTGGGCGTTACGGATATCGGTACTTGTGTCGGCGTCGGCGTAATAAAAATAATTTTAATGGCACTGTCATCCTCCGGCACTGGAGAGACTATTTTTTTCGCCGAAACGAGTATTCCGACGACAACCGCGACAAGAACTAAAAATCCAACGATGAGGGTAATTGCAGCAAGCGTACGGCGTCTATCATCCATACGCCCTCAGTATATCACTTTATATCTTCCTTTTTCCACGCGGCGAAGGTGCAGGTCGGATAATTGCTGCATCCGTAGAATGTTTTGCCCCGTCTTGTTTTTTTGATAACGATATCACCGCCACACCGCGGACATTTCATATCAATTTTTTCGGAAAATTGCCGCGTGTATTTACACGACGGGAATGTGCTGCAGGCAATAAATTTGCCGAACCTCCCCATGCGGATAACCAGAGGATTTCCGCACTCCGGGCACGCCTCGTCGATGACTTCCTCGGCGACTTTCACTTTTTCGGCCTTCTCATATGCGGCATCCAAATCTTTTTCAAACGGCGTATAAAATTCCCGTATCACCGGCACCCATTGAGTCTCGCCATTTGCGATTGCGTCAAGTTCCTGCTCCATTTTAGCGGTAAACGGAAGCTCAAGAATATCCGGAAAATACTGGACCAGAAAATCCGTTACGGAATTGCCGAGTTCCGTAGGCACTAATTTTTTTTCTTCTTTTGCAACGTATTGCCGGTCCTGGATCGTTGAAATAATCGGCGCGTAGGTACTTGGCCGTCCTATATCTTTTTCTTCAAGCGTTTTGATAAGAGATACTTCCGTATATCGAGGCGGCGGATTTGTAAAATGTTGACTGGGAGTCGCGCTTTTCAATCCAATAATTTGCCCCACTTTTACATCGGGAATAATCACTTCATCCGTATCGCGGCCCATGATTTTTAAAAATCCTTCAAATTTAATGACAGAACCCTGAGTCTCAAACACGTACCCGTTCCCGCTTGTGATATCGACGGTCGTTGAATCAAACACCGCTTCACTGGCCTGAGACGCGACTGCGCGTTTCCACACGAGTTCATAGAGCCTATGATGGTCGCGGTTCAGTTCGCCGTCGCCGTCAAGCGAACTGCTAAGGGTAGTCACATTTGTCGGTCTGATCGCCTCGTGGGCTTCCTGGGCAACTTTGGATTTTGTGTGATATTTGCGGGGCGCGTCGGATACAAAATCTTTTCCGTACGTTGCAGCTATATACGCGCGCGACTCGTCTAAAAATTTATCGGAAAGGTTCAACGAATCCGTGCGGTGGTAGGTAATATACCCTTCCTCATATAATTTTTGCGCAAGCTGCATGGTTTTTTTGGCTGAAAAATACAATTTTCTGCCGGCATCCTGCTGAAGAGTACTTGTTGTGTACGGCGCCGACGGCGACCGTCTGATTTCTTTTTTATCGACAGCACTCACGGTAAACGGGACCTTCAAATCGGAAACAATACGCATAGCCGCCGCTTCATCAGTAATTGATGATGAACTCGTCGTGTATTTCCCGTCGAATAAATCAAACGAAAGAACGTCTTCGTACTTTACTCCGTCGCGCGAAACAAGTTGTGCGGTGATATTCGGATCAAATACGCCGTCAATCGTCCAAAATTCTTTTTTGGTAAACCGCTCAATCTCGCGTTCCCGTTCGACAATAAGACGCACCGCAACAGATTGGACGCGGCCGGCCGAAAGCCAGCGCTTGGACAATTTTTGCCAAAGGAGCGGTGACAGTTTATATCCCACCAGCCTATCCAAAATCCTTCGGGCCTGTTGGGCATCCACGAGTTTGAGATCAATAGAACGCGGGTTTTCCAATGCTGCATTGATTGCGTGTTCGGTAATTTCATGAAACGCGATACGGCCAAAAGTAGACGCATCTTTTGGTTTATCCGGATTCGGTATTTTTTTTGTTTTCTTCTCCGGCTGGCTCAGGAGGTATGCCACATGCCAGGCAATCGCTTCCCCTTCCCGGTCAGGATCGGTAGCAAGAATAATGGTCTCAGCATTTTTGGCAATCGCCTTCAACTCCTTCACGCGTTTTGCCTTATCCCTCGGAATAATGTACCGGGGTAAAAAATCATGATCCACGTCCACACCCAAATCCGATTTCGGCAAATCCCGTATATGACCCATAGTTGCTACGACATCGTATTTCCCTTTAAGATACCGGGTCAATGTGCGTGCCTTTGTCGGCGATTCAACAATGATGAGTTTCATAAAAATATGTTATTTTTTATAGTTCCTCAATAATATCATCCGCGGATTCTACCAATTTCGCGCCGTTTTTCAAAAGAAAGGATGTGGCGCCGCTGTATTTACTGGTTACCGGACCCGGTACGGCAAACACCTCGCGTCCCTGCTCGCCCGCATACCTGGCGGTGATGAGCGACCCGCTTTGCCTTGCCCCTTCCGTAACCAAAACGCCAAGCGACAAACCACTGATAATTCTGTTTCTCGTAACAAATCTTTTCTTATCCGTTCTCACGCCCAGTGGCACCTCTGATACGATTGCTCCATGCCCCCGGACAATACGCCAATATAATTCAGTGTTACTGGCTGGAGCAATAATGTCAATACCGCAACCGAGGACTGCGATCGTTTTCCCTCCGGCATCTATTGCGGCCTGATGGGCGACTGCGTCGACCCCGTATGCCAGCCCGGAAACTATCGTGTATCCGCGGATGACCAGATCCGTCACTAACTTTTTTGTTATGTCGCGCCCGTAGTCGGTCACGTGTCTCGTACCGACAACCGCAATGGTCTTTTCAAGATTTATTTTGGAGCCGGTGCCGCGCACGTACAATACGGCAGGCGGATCGGGAATTTCTTTCAAAAGCCTCGGGTAGCGGGGGTTATTAATCCCAATGACTGATACTTTTTCTTCCATAGGCTACCGGCTGAACCAATCTGTGAGAATCGTTTTTGCAACCGGAGCTGCGACATTACTGCCTTCGCCCGCGCCCTCAACAAGTACCGTAATGGAAAGTTCAGGATTTCCCGTAAGCAAATGGGCTGATGGGGTACTCCCTTGGGCTGCCACGTCATCGGGCGGCACCGGCGCAAAAGTGGTAAACCACGCATGCGTCCGGTCCTTCGGGTCACCGAATTCCGCCGTACCGGTTTTGCAGGCAACGGGAATACTCGTAAATGTTCCCGATGATGTAGCTACCCCGCGCGCGTCAAGCTTGATGCCGAAATTGAAAAGCGGCCACCCTGTGCCGCCTGTAGCACACGCTTCTTCCAATCCTGTTGAAATAAGTTTCACCGTCTCCGGCGAAAGATTAATATTTTTACAGTCGCCGTTTCCGCCCGTTACCTTTGCGATGGTTGGGCGGCACAACTTTCCCCCGTCTGCAATAATATTGGTCCACGCGTTCACCTGAAGCGGTGTCGTAAGCAAATATCCCTGACCGATGGCTACGTGATACGTGTCCCCCAGATACCACTCGTCATTATGGGCAGCCAAATCAGACGGCGTATTAAACGTCGCCGCTTTCCAGGCCGGGTCAGGCACCAGTCCCGTCGCTTCTCCGGGCAGTTCAATGCCCAATGTCTTCCCTAACCCCACGATACGCGCCCATTTTGCAATCTTTGTAATCCCGAGCATTTCACCGACTTTGTAGAAAAATATATCATTACTCCGCTGTAGGGCTTTCACAATATCCACCGGCCCTTCGGTTTTACCGTATTGGGTAAAATACCAGTTTGAAAATGTGAACGGACCAAGGACAATGGTTCCGTTGTCATCCACAATCGTGTCGGGTTTCACCAATCCTTCCTGGAGCCCTCCGATTGCCAAAACTATTTTAAACGTCGAACCCGGCGGATACGTCCCACTGATTGCTCTGTCAAACATCGGGCGGTCCGGGTCATTTAATAAACTATTATATTCACCTGTTGATATTCCCGCTGAAAATTTATTTGCGTCAAATGCCGGCGCCGAATAGAGCGCAAGTACCTCTCCGGTTTCCGGCTTGGTAATAACGATGGCACCTTTTTCTCCAGGCGGAAACGCATGGGCCGCGGTTTCGGAAAGTGCTGCATCCACCGAAAGAGTTATATCTTCACCGGGAATTGCTTCCTGGCGGCCTAAAATGCGGAGTATTTTGCCTGTCGCATCCACTTCCACGAGCTCTTTCCCGTCCTGACCGCGCAATTTGTCTTCATAATACGCCTCTGCTCCGGCTCTGCCGATTTTATCCCCTGCATGATACTCCCTGAGTTGATAATATTCGTCCTTTAACTCGCTGTCCGTCAGTTCCCCTGTATACCCCGTTACCTGACTCAGACTGTCGGCGTAGAGGTATTGCCGGCGCCAGTCAACCTCCAAAAAGGTGCCCGGCGGCAGTCCGGATTTTGCCAATTGATCTCCTTCTTCTTTGGAAATTATTTTTGTCGTATTGCCGACAAGCCGATATTGCGGAATGTTTGCAACCAGCGGTTTTCCCGTCCTGTCATACAATATACCCCGCGGCGCATGGATGATAAGTTCCCGTGTCCGGTTGTTATCCGCGAGCGTCCGGAATGCGTGTCCCTGAATAATCGTCAGATCAAATAACCGCCACAGAAGAATGAAAAATGCAACAAATAAGATTGTTGCAAATATGAGCGCACGGCCGGCACCGAGCCACCAACTACCGCCGTGTACCCGCGGCATGCGTGTCGCCGTCCTGTCAGTCACGGACACATTATCGGAAAACGCTTTACCAAGTTTCATAAAAATATGAAAACAATAGCCCAGGCGTAGATGGCTCCTGCAATAACCTGCAACAGTGTATGGTTTTTACGGACAACGCGGGACCACCCCACAAGCGGAACGATGAGTAACACCGGCCACCACACCCAACCGTAGGTAATCACACAAACGCCGGTCGCGAGTCCCGCTGCCATCGCATGACCGGATATTTTCCAAAAATGCGTAATAATTGCAAATCCAATGATCGCAAAAAAAATCGGTAGAAGAGGCCAAAGATGAAATAAAACTATACACACGCCCTCTATCACAACCAACGGCCACATAATTTTCGGCCGCTCTGTCCGGTCACTCAAATCCCAATTACTGACAAATTTTGTTTTCACGGCGATAACAAATAACACAAAAGGCACGATAACCATACTGACAAACGCCGGAATGAATGCTACCGTGTGAGAAAGCAGCATCGCAAACATTACCGCAAGCATAATAAACGGATCAAATATTCTGGAAATTATCGTTGCGGTGGTCAATTTCATATCTTCCGTGCAGCGACTTTGACTTTGCGGAGAAGCGCTTCGTCGTCTAATAGTTTTCCGCAGCCGCGCACGACCGCCGTCTGGGGGTCATCAGTAATCCATACCGGCATTTTCACCTCCATGGCGATAAGCTTATCAATGCCCCGCAAAAGCGATCCTCCCCCGGCCAAAACGATCCCGTGTTCCATAATATCGCCGATAAGTTCCGGCGGCGTTTCTTCGACGGTTTCGGCAATCCCCTCCACAATTTCGTGAATAACGGAGGAAAGTGTCTCGCGTATTTCCGACTCATTCACACGGATGGATTTCGGTAAACCCGTTTCAATATCCCGCCCCCGTACAACCGTTTGGCGCTCAGTTTTATCAACCGGATAGGCGCTGCCCACGGCAATTTTAATATCTTCCGCCGTCTGTTCGCCTATCAAAAGCGAATATTTTAATCGCATAAAGTTCACGATCGCCTCATCCATTTCGTCACCGGCAATGCGGATACTACGGTTTACGACAATACCGCCCAGGGATAACACTGCAATTTCACTGGTTCCCCCGCCGATATCGCAGACAAAGCTTCCGTTAGTCTCCTCAATCGGCAGTCCAGCGCCGATTGCCGCAGCCATGGGCTCTTCAATAAGATATGCTTCACGCGCGCCGGCCATAATGGCTGCCTCCTGGACGGCCCTACGCTCGACTTCCGTGACACCTGAGGGAATGCCGATAACCACCTTCGGACGCGGAATTTTAGGCAAAAATGCATGCACGGGTTGCTGGTGAACAAGTTGTATATAATATTTAAGCATTGCCGCTGCCGCGTCGAAATCCGCAATCACGCCGTCTTTGAGAGGACGAAACGCTTCAATGGTCGTGGGAGTTTTCCCGAGCATTTTTTTTGCCTCCGAACCGATAGCGACAATTTGTTTCGTTTTTTTGTGCCGTGCCACGACGGACGGCTCACGGATAACGATCCCTTTGCCGCGCACATACACCAGTGTATTCGCCGTTCCAAGATCTATCCCTAAATCATGCGAAAGAAGCCCGAATAACCAATCAAGCATTGTAAAGTTATTCTAACACAAAAGTTGCACCCGATTGGTATAATATGCGCGTATGGGCAAACCCGATATTATACAAAGAACAGGAAATTATGTTGCATTTGAATTTCCACCAGGGATAGATGCAGAAATAGTCATCAAAATTCATGAAGTTCATACGCGAGCAGGGAGAGTGAGATCTCACGTTATATATGATTCGAAAGAAGACCACGAGTACACTAGTCTTGTTGGTTCAATGGCTCGTACGGCAGGTCTTATTATTGAACACAATTTTGCAAATGGAAAAGAGGAGACCGAAACACCGGAGGAACTATCAAGACAACTCGATGAGTTCAAATCCTTCATTTGGGCTTTTGATAAAGAAAAAGGCCATCAAATTACCGGGAGACTATTAGGAAATGCAAAGGCAGAAATATTTCAAAAAGAACAAAAAATAAAAGATCTTTCTATGGCAAAGCAGGATACTCTTACGGAAATTCTCCGATGGCACATAGAGGACGCATTAAATAATCCACCCGGAAAAATAAACCCGATGAGGTAAAAATGCAATCGTGGAATCAAATTATCCGTTTGATACCGGATATATTTAAGTAGTCCCTGCCTTTACAGCTTTTCTTTCATCCCAATGCTCTTTTGCGGTATTAATTGCGTCTCCTACGATACCTGCCCCTCTTTCACCTCCCAAAATAACCCCTCCTACCACTCCTCCCACTGTCCCACCAGCAATTAACAACGTATTTTTTACTACACTTTCTGTCCCTAATGTAAAGAGCTTAGCAATGTTTATTCCTGCGGCTTCCAATCTTTTTAACTCTGTCTCAATCCATAAACGTTGTGTCTCCACCTGAATAGCAGAGTTTCGCCTCCATTCAACGGAGGTGAACAAATTGCTTATATGAATCATGTCTTCTAATGAAAAAGGAGATACTTTTTGAAGATGTTTTTCTGCTTCCTTCGGAAGTCCGGTCCGACCGAGTGTTTTAGGCGGGGTGTACTCACCATTTAATACATCCAGTAATGCCCGTGTTTTCCCGGGATCCGATAATAGATTTTGTTGAAGCTTTGTTAAACGCAACAGTCTTCGTTCTATTTGTTTTTCATCAATCAATAACCCCGCGACCACGCGCATATTATCCGCTGTATTTACCCAAAGCATCATTTGAGCCATCCCTTTAATTCCTTTCGGAGCGTCTTGGGGCAAAATTTTCCCCACTATGTCCCCAAGTTCCCCTGTAGTCCCTGTCAATAACGCATGTAATCCGCTCTCCGCATGTGCAAATCCTGCGGTCGTCAGTGCAACTCTGGTAACCGGAAGCGCTGCTAGCAAATCCTCATACTTCCATCCACTTTGCTGACCTTTGGCATCAATCGCGTGCATCGCGGCCAAAGCTGTAGACAAATTCAAGCCGGTTTCAACATCAGGAGAAAGATACTGTTGAAAATCGTATTTTTTCTGTGCAAAAGCTAACGTTTTTGCAATTTCCGGGCGTGACAACTCGATTTCCTTACCTAATGCAGGTGGTTGCGGCCCACGCCCAGGTTGTGATTCAGATAATATCGTCATATGTTTGAAAAGTGAATTATAGGTCATAATTGTATAATTGTCAACTATCATGATTCTGTCTTAACAACAATATGCTATACTTAACTCCATGAACGTGAGCACGTGGTGCAGCCGGGTTATCCGGACTAGCTTTTATTTATTATTTATCCTCGTTCCTCTCATTCTTACCCCGTGGAACTACGAGTTGTTTGAATATAATAAAATGGTTGTCACTTACGGCCTCACGGCGATCATTTTCGGCTCGTGGTGCATTCAGATGCTCGCCGACGGCGAAATCCGAATCCCTAAGACGCCGCTCGATATTCCTATCGCCCTTTTTGTCGCGTCCCAGCTGGTTAGCACACTCTTTTCCATGGATCCGCACGTGTCGTGGTTCGGGTATTATTCCCGTTTCAACGGCGGCATGTGGTCCATACTTGCCTACGTTGTCCTCTACTATGCGTTCATCGCACAATTCGGAGAACAAATTACTCTCGTGGCGGGCTCCGTAAAGAAAAAAGCAAACGCGGCAGCAGCCGCAGTCGTACCTTTATCCGTTCCGGTCAAAAAAATACTCAATAGCGTCCTCATTACAGCCGCGGTCGTGGCCCTGTACGGCGTTGCCGAACATTTCGGTATCGACAAAAACCTGTGGGTCCAGGACGTGCAATCCCGGGTGTTCTCCACCCTGGGCCAGCCGAACTGGCTTGCTGCATTTTTGGTCGCTCTTTTTCCCCTTTCATTGTATTTTTTCATCTCCAATATTGCGCGGGCAACCACGATGCAGGTCCTTAAACTGGTATTCGGAGCGGCAACGGCCGTCCTCTTTTTTCTCGTGACCCTCTATACGCGTTCCCGTTCCGGACTTCTGGGGCTGGCTGTTGCAGACATCCTGTTCTGGGGGATCGTCTGGCTCCGGACAAAAGAGAAAAAAAATATTATTCTTCCGCTTATTGCTCTGCACGCAATTTTTGCAATCATCGTCTTTTTCAACGGCGTCTACGTGGACCAGATAGACAAATGGCTGACGTTCCAGGGTTGGCGCGCCCGGTTTACCCATACACAGGGCACTGCCCCAAAGCCGCAACTAACGCCTGCGGGCACTGCACTTGAAACAGGAGGCACCGATTCCGGCATCATCCGCAGTTATGTCTGGCAGGCCGCCGTTTCTGCGTGGCGCGGGAGCACCAAAAATATGCTTATCGGCACCGGCACGGAAACGTTCGCGTTTGCCTTCTACCAATACCGGCCGGCCGGACACAACATGACCAGCGAATGGGATTTCCTCTATAACAAAGCCCACAACGAATACCTGAACTATTTGGCAACAACCGGCCTCTTTGGCCTCGGAAGCTATCTGGCCATCATCGCCGTCTACATTTTTTGGTTCATCAAATCTCAAATACAAAACACCTCTGAACATAAAAGAGTGTCCCTGGCATTATTTGCCGGCTGGGTGTCTATCCTTATTACAAACTTCTTCGGATTTTCGGTCGTCGTTATACAGCTTTTCTTTTTCCTGTTCCCTGCTCTTACTCTTGTACTCGCGCGCAGCGCCTCTTCTCGGAATTTTAATCTTGCGGCTCTCAAAAAACTGGATGTAACCCTCCGCTGGATTATCGCAGGTGCCACAATCGCAGCGATTGTGATGCTGTACCGCTACTGGCAGGCGGACACCTTATACGCAACGGGGTATCGGCTGGCACGCGCCAACCAGTTTGCCCAGGCGGAAACGGCAGACGTAGCGGCAATTTCCCTCAATCCGGGTGAGCCCGTATACCACGATGAACTAGCCACCACGCTGGGGTCTCTGGCAGTTGCCGCGGTGGATGCCAAAAACGCAACATTGGCGGCAACGCTCGCCAAGCAAAGCCTGGCAGAGAGTGATATTTCAATCCGCACGTCTCCCAAAAACGTCAACTTCTGGAAAACCCGCACAAAACTCTATTACACATTCTCCGCATTTGACCCTGCGCTTAACCAGGCAGCCATCAGCGCGCTTGAAATGGCCCAAACCCTCTCCCCCAATGACCCCAAAATTGTGTATAATCTTGCAATTCTCTACGGCCGGCAGGCAGATAATGATAAGGCAGTACAACTCTTAAAACAAGCTGAAGCACTGAAATCTGACTACCGCGACGCATATTTTGGTCTGTACGTCTTTTATACGGAAATGAGGCAGCCTGATGCAGCACGCGCCCAGCTTCAATATTATCTGAATCACGTAGACCCGAACGATAAAGACTTCCAGGACCGCCTAAAACAGTTATGAAGGCAATCATCGCTACGCCAAATCCTGTACTATCGATCCCGGCCAAAACAGTCACATCATTTGACAAACGGCTGACCAGACTCATCCGGGATATGAAAGCAACGCTTCGCGCTGCTGTAAATCCTAAAGGCGTGGGGCTGGCCGCGCCGCAAATCGGAGAACCATGGCGCATCTTCGTAACCCGTCCAACAGAAAAGAGTAATATCCGAATATTTATTAATCCGGAGATCATTGCAAAGTCCGGGGGCCTCACCGACGGCGTTCCCCAACGGGACAATAAATTGGAGGGGTGTTTGTCTATTCCGAAAATCTGGGGTCGCGTGAAACGGGCCGGACAGCTGACACTCCGGTATCAGGATGAAACAGGTGCGCCGCACGAAGAACAGTTTACCGGATTTTTGGCTACCATTATCCAGCACGAAACCGACCATACCAACGGCATTCTTTTCGTCCAACGGGTGTTAGAACAAAAAGGAAAACTGTACCAGTCCGCTCTCGACGAAAACAAGAAGGAAATATTGGAAGAAGTAACGATAACGTAATATGAACCCCGCACGCGTCGTATTTTTCGGATCAACATCAGATTCCGTTTTTGTACTGTCGAAACTTGCGGTAAGCAATCCGGTCATAATCGCTGCCGTCGTAACACAGCCGCCAAAACCGGTGGGAAGAAAACAGATTTTAACTTCGACTCCTGTTGAACTTTGGGCAAAACATCAAAATATAACCGTGCTGTCCTTTCCTGCAAAAAAAACAAAACCATGGCTCTATGACGATGAGCATACGGTTATTGATACGCTCGCACCCATGAAAGCAGATTTACTTGTGAGCGCCTGCTACGGCCAGAAAATTCCCGCCCCCGTCATTGACGCTGCAACGCACGGCGGAATCAACGTCCACCCGTCACTCCTCCCGCGCTGGAGAGGCGCCGATCCCGTGCCGTGGGCAATATATTCAGGTGATCACCAGACCGGTGTCACTCTTGTACGGCTGTCCGGGACATTTGACCGCGGTCTGATACTTGCACAACAAAAACTCAACATAACTGATACGGACACAACCGGGCCGCTCCGCTCGAAACTTTTTACGATGGGCGCGGACATACTCATTAAAACATTGCCGGATATTTTGTCAGAAAAAATAAAAGGAAATCCGCAACACATAAACGGCGCCCCCTACGCCAGACGTTTGACGCGTGATGATGGGTTTGAGCCATGGAAAAAAATTACGGATCCTCACGAGATTCAGCGAATAAAGAGAAAATTCCGCGCCTTTGATCCATGGCCCGGTATTTGGACAACATATAACGGAAAGCGGTTAAAAATTCTCGGATTTACCACACTGCCGACAATCGTTCAATTGGAAGGGAAAAAACCGGTTTCGTGGGAACAATTTCAAAAAGCCTATTTAGCCTCTTGACAGCCAAAGCGTCCTCAATTACCGTAAGAGTACGGAGGCGATATGGCAAAAAAAACAGTGCGCGGGGCGGGGCTGAAAAAAAACGATCTCAGATCATGGAATTTTATTATCTTCCTGACACTCGCATTTATTCTTCTGGTTGTTGTCCTTACTGCAATGACCCGCCTCACATTTGATATCCGGTCACGTGCAGGGCTTGCGTGCCCCGAGGTGTCACTCCCCCGGGCTGAAGACTGCGCGACCGGCTGGATATATAAACGGGATGCAACAACCGGCTGTCTTGCGTTCTTCTGCGGCGCGGTTACACCCACTACAACCCCGGCTCAATAAGGTTTTTTACACCGTAGCGGTTTTCGTGGCGGTTTTCTTGAGGTCGAAGCGGGCTCTCTTTATACAATTGGTGCAGGCACGAACACGCGTCGCAGCGCCGTCAATTGTCATGGTCACGTAGTGTAAATTCGGCGCGAAATCCCGAAACGTAGTCTGCGCTCTCTTTTTCCACTGTCCGCCGGCAACACCTGTGTGATGGGTGTGCTGCCTCCCTGCATGGGTCTTTTTGGAACAAATGTCGCATTGATAAGCCATAAGGGTTATACTATATCATATGTTAGGGTCTCCTTTCAACCTGCTGGATTTTATATTTAGCTTAGTAGCGCTTCTTGTGGCTATCGATATTCACGAATTCTCCCATGCGTGGACTGCAGAGCATCTGGGAGACCCTACACCACGTCTACAAGGCCGTTTGACCCTCAACCCTTTAGCACACCTTGACCCTATAGGAACTATCCTTATAGTCCTTATAGGCTTCGGATGGGGGCGCCCCGTGCAGTTTGATCCCTTTAACCTCCGGAATCCCCGCCGCGACTCTGCTCTTATTTCTATTGCCGGGCCGATATCCAATATACTTCTTGCAATTATTTGCTCAATCATTTTACGACTACCGGCCCTATCCGGCACAGGACCGTTCGCGATTGCAGGAGTACTCCTTGGAACTATCGTGTTTTACAATATTATGTTGGCAATTTTTAATCTTGTGCCCATTCATCCTCTGGATGGATTTAAAATCGTCGAAGGGCTACTCCCCGAAGCACAGGCGCGCGAATGGCATGAGCTGGAGCGCTTCGGTATTATATTTTTAATAATTCTCCTTCTCCCTATCTTCGGCGGAACGGCCCCGATCATCCGCATTATCTCACCGGTGATTAATTGGATTTCGAATTTCCTCATTCCGGCCTGACCCGTTGTTTTAAGACCCATATTTTGTTATAGTATGTCCGGAGCGACACATAGTCGTTTTTTGTTTTTTAAAAAATGAATAAAAATAAAAAAGAATCACTTATGAATACCGATTTTGAAAAATATTTATTTCCGGCAGACCTAACGAAACGTCGGTGTATAGATGACCGGCGTACTAATCCTCAAACCTACGGCCCGCAAATCCAAGGTGCTACCTGGGGGGAAGTCGATGCTCTCAAACAAATTCGGCACCTATCTGAAAAACAAGCGTGGGAAACCATAAAAAAAGCCGGCATACCCCGCGATGGACATGTACACTGCGGATATAATAATACAGTTGAAACAGATCCGGGATCTGTAGGAGCAATGGAATCTGTTTCGGAAGAAAGTCGGCTGAAAAAAGTAATGAGTGCAGAAGGAACTGTATTACATTACATCGGCGATCACGCTCCGGTTGCCGCAACTATTAATTACATCTCTGATAAAACGCTTGATACGAATAGAATACTGTCTGACGGGATAGGAACATTCAATCTTGACGCATGGGTTCTTGAGCAAGATGCACAAAAACTCGGATTAACGCCAGAGGAATCTGCAACATTTATCGATCATATCATCGCCTCATATAAAAAAACCGTCATCACCCTTACGAAAGGGGCAATTACCTCTTTTGTGGAACTGCGAAATCCTCAAACTTGACAAACGCCTTCTCCCCGATTTACCATTATTATGCCCGTGTGAGAACTTGAAGTTTAATTTTTCTCTACAAGTTCAACATAAATGAGGTAGCCCCTTAATTATTACGGGGCGACAGGACTAAGTGCATGCTACCTGTGGGTATCAAGCCAGTCCATCCGATTGAATAGATCGGGAAAAATGCTTCAAGTCACCGGGCGAAATAATTGACTCACTTCTTATCTTGACAACCCCGCGCATTGCTGTTCCCTGTGAAATTTTAGTATAATTGGATCCACAGCCTCCATAGCTCAGTGGCCGAGCGACGGTTTTGTAAACCGCTGATGTCAGTTCGATTCTGACTGGGGGCTCAAAAAATTACGCAGGATCGTGTCCATTTCTTTCACCGCCGCTTCCGAAAGATAATAGGTCGCGAGTTTCCCGAATTTTGTCTTCGTCACTATACCCGCAGCCATTAATCGTTTGAGGTGATGGGATAAAAGACTCGGAGGAACTTTAAGGCGACTGACAAGACGGCCGAATTCCATCGGTTCCCGTCCGAGCATGTACACAATCGACAACCGGCTCAAGTTTCCGAGTGCGTGAAATTTACGTGCTGGTACGTTCAATTTTTGTTGAAGTCTGAAAGCGGTTAGCATAGGAATTACGGAATAACCGTAACCGTATCCGCGTAAAGGGTATCACCGGAAAACTGACCGCTGATGGAGACGTTTTTCCCTATATAGTCATCCAAATTTATTTTTGGTTGGAACGTGGCCACGCCCACCGATCCGCTGGAACTGAAGATAACATGGGTAAAATCGCTTTGGGCAATAGTAGATTTCTGCAGTATCCCCGTTTTTGTTACAGTTGCCGTTTGAGGAGTTTGTGATACTGCCGGAGGTTTATAAAAATATTTCAACCCGATATACCCGCCGACTATAACGACCGCTAAAAAAAGTAATCCCAAAAAAAATGCTTTCATATGTGTCAGGACCAGGATTCGAACCTGGGTAGCCCGTTAAGGCGACAGTTTTACAGACTGTTGCGATTGTCCACTCCGCCATCCTGACATATCACATATTATAACAAATAATATATCAGACGGGTGACCGCAAAGATTTCTGCAGCTTCTTTTCGGTTTTAACCAGTTCCGCTTCCAGATCCGTATTCGTAGCCCAGGCGAGGCGCAAAAGCAGATAAAATACGTCACCCATCTCCTGCCGGAACGTTTCCCTCACGCGGTCATTCCCCTCTTTATGCCCTTCTTCCTTAAGATACGCACGGGCAACCTCGCCTAGTTCCTCCATGAGAAAAAGCAAAATAATTTTTGGGTCCTTACTATGTCCGTTTTCTTCCGTCATGGCACCAATCCTGTCAACCAGTGTTTTGGTATCGCTCATAGACTAAGTATATCATGAATAAATTACCCTCTTGCATTTTAAAAAAAATACTTTTATATTGGTATTCATATGGAAAACGAAGAACAATCCCAGTCAATGGGAACCAAACAATATTATGTCCTGGGACTTATCGTCCTTATCGCAGTTGTAGTTGCCGGATATTTACTGCGCGGCAAATCTACGCCCGAATCAGCACCAACGCCGGTTGCTCAGGTTATAACCCCGACGCCGACACCGGGACCGATTACGAAATTGGCATGTGATACACAATATTATAACCCGGTCATCGGGTTTGCGAAATATTATCTGACGGTTGCCGGCGGCGATATCTCAAAGGCGTCGAAGGTTGACTGCGTCATGACCGTGTCCGTCGATAAAAAGGTTGTCACGACACAAACGGTATCCAGTCCGCTGACGGATATGCCGCAGCGCGGAGGCAGCACATTCCGCTGTACAACAGCCGGAATTCAACTGACGCCGGGTGTGCCGACTGTTGTCGATGTTGCACTCAAGGACGATCTCAACGCCGCATCTTCATGCAGTGCGACGTTCACATTCCCAACTCCGTAATGGGGGTGTGCGATCAGCGTAGATATTTGTCGAAAAACATAACATCCCGTTGTACTACTGTATTCCATGCATTTGGCTGCATATTGTGATCCGCACCGGGATAAACAAAATAATTCACGGTGCTGCTACTGCTTGCTTCGAGTGCTTGTGCAAGCGTATCACTCCAGCTCACAGGCACTGAAGTATCTGCGGTTCCCTGATGAATCTGCATCGGTCCCGTAATGCGATTTAAATAATTGGTTAATGAATACTGCTCAACGTCGTAATTCTGTTCAAATGTTGCCAACTCTTTCCTCAATAATTTCCCGTGATCCGGGACATCATCCGTATAATATAAAATGGAATACGGAAACGGTTTGGAAACGGGTGCCCAGACGGTAGCCGGTACCGGTCTTCCCAAAATTTCCAATACAGTAAGTGCTATCTGCCCGCCGTTGCTGTGTCCCCAAATACCAACCTTTGATGCATCTGCCATGGACAATGTTTTAACGGAAGACAGGAGATTCAACGCGGTCGTATACGTAAGAAACCGGTCTTCAAATGCATCCGGCGAGGATTTATCCGATCCGCCGTATCCCAAAAAATCCGGCGCAAGTGTAATATATCCGTTGACCGCGTATACTTCGGCACTCGGGGTTGTTCCCTCACCAGGAAAATATTTATCGCGATCTGCATATCCGCGAAATTGGATAATCACAGGTTTTTTGTTTTGTTCACTTGCACCACGCGGTACGTGTGCCACACCTGTAACTTTTTTACCATCTGAAAAATAGTGAAATGTATATACTGTGTACGCGGATGTTGTCGCCGTTGGCGCATCCAAAATTATTTGACTCCCGGCGTACTGTCTACCGCTCAGCCGGAGAATCGAATATTTTTCCAGAGGTTTTTCAAGCATTTTAGAAATCGGAGACACGGTTGCAAGCGAGGAAACATACTGTTGAACCGCTTTTTTGCCGTAATACGCGCCAACAGAAAAAAGTATACCGATAAAAATACCGAGAAGTAATTTCCTCACACCCCTAGTCTACAGCACGCCTAATTCTTTTCCAACTTTACCGAACATTGCTAACCCCACGTCGAGATCTTTTTTGCTGTGGGAAGCCGAGGGCATGACGCGGATCCTGGCCTTACCAAGTGCTACCATCGGATATTTTATGGGAGTGGCGAATACGCCGTTTTCAAACATTCTTGCACTGAAATTTTTTGCTAAATTTTCATCGCCGAGCATCACGGGCGTAATAGGCGTTTCACTATGTCCCGTATCGAATCCGAGTTTCTTAAATCCTCTTTTAAGATAGTCTGCATTGTCCCACAATTTATTGACCAGCGACGCTGATTTCGTAAGCACCCTGATGGCTTCAATAATTGCCGCGGTATCGGCAACCGTGAGTCCTGTGGAGAATAAAAACGGACGGGCTTTTTGTTTATAATATTCGATAAGCTCTTTCTTCCCTGCGATAACACCACCCAAACATCCGAATGCTTTGGAAAATGTACCTACTTCTATGTCCACTTTCCCGTGAAGGTTAAAGTGATGCACAATCCCCCTGCCACCCCCCAAGACTCCTTCACCGTGTGCATCGTCCACCATCGTGATGGCACCGTATTTTTTGGCAAGCCTCACGATTGCGGGAAGTTTGGCAATATCACCGTCCATACTAAACACCCCGTCCGTTGCGATCATGATGATATGATGTCCCGGAATTTTCTTTGCAACTTTCAAAACCCGTTCCAGATCCTTCATGTCACTGTGTCGATAGATAAATTTATTTTTAATTTGCGCGATTTTTATGGCATCAATGATGGAAGCATGATTGAGTTCGTCGGAAATAACAACATCTTCTTTCCCCATGATGGTCTGTATGGCAACGATGTTAGCGACAAATCCGCTCGGCAGTAAAAATGCTGCCTCCGCCTGTTTAAAACGCGCAATCGCACTTTCTGCCTGTTCATGGAGTTTCAGATTTCCCGACAATGTACGAACGGCACCGGGTCCCACACCATACTCACGTACCGCACGTGTCACTGCGTCAACCAACCGTTTATCGGATGCAAATCCCAAATAATTGTTGGAGCAAAAATTCAAAACACGTTTCCCGTTTACGATAAGCCATGCGCCCTGCGGGGACTCAACGGTACGAAGGGTCGTATACAAACCTTTCTCCTTCATCTGAGCAATCGAATCGTAATATGGTTTCAAGGGATCATTCTGATGCATACGCAGTGCATTATACCACGGTGAATTTCACTTTCAAATTCTTAATCATCACCTCCGTCATTTTCGCAAGCGTAAACTCGTGGCGCCATCCCCAATCACGTCGGGCAAGTGAATCATCAATCGACTGCGGCCACGAGTCTGCAATCTTCTGATGAAAATCCGATTTGTATGTCACTTTCACTTTTATATGCTTATTAATTTCTTTTGCTAAATCCTGCGCGGTGAAACTAATTGCTGCAAGATTATAACTGTTGTGAATAGTCAATTTTTTTGAGTCTGCTTGCATAAGCTCGATCGTTGCCCGGATTCCGTCGTCCATATACATCATCGGCAATTTTGTATCCGGACGGACAAAACATTCATAGCTCCCCTTTTGCAGCCCGTCATAAAAAATAGCGACGGCAAAATCCGTGGTTCCCCCGCCGGGCGGCGCTTTCCAGCTGATTAGTCCCGGATACCGTACGCTTCGCACATCGACACCGTACTTCGAGTGATAATAATTCACGAGATTTTCCCCTGCACACTTCGTGACTCCGTACATTGTCGTTGGTTCCAAAACCGTCCGCTGCGGGGTTTTAACCCGCGGAGTTGTCGGGCCGAATGCAGCAATGGAGCTGGGCCAAAAAACTTTCAACTTATTTTCAACGGCGTAATCAAGCACTGTTTTTAATCCGCTCATATTAATGGTCCATGTAAGAGACGGATCTATTTCGCCTTTTGCGGAAAGAAGTGACACGAGGTGATAAATGGTACCGACATTATGTTTTTTAAGCACTGTCGTGACTGCTTTATTGTCCGTAATTTCTACTGATTCGACAATTCCGTCAAAATCTTTTGGTATATGGGTATGTCCTACGGCGATGACGTTTTTCTTCCCGTACGATTTTTGTAATGCAGGAACGAGCTCTGATCCTATCTGTCCGAATGCGCCCGTAACCAATATCTTTTTCATGACAGATATATAGTCGGGCAAAGTTAAACAAATCATTCACGCGAAGTATAATATTTGATACAATAGCACAAGCCGCCTGGGTGGCTCAGTGGTAGAGCACGTTCTTGGTAAGAACGTGGTCGCGGGTTCGATTCCCGCTCCAGGCTCCCGTCGTTCCGATATTCGCACTGCATTTCTTCATGCAGTATTCCCATTTAAATATTTTTTATCAAAAAAATATACTTGCACCATCCTAAAAAAGTATTCATTTTGAAAATACTCATTGACATTTCATATATATATGCAATTATTTAAGTAGACACGGAAATTATTTTTATTTATTTTTATGTTAAATGCACCCGACAAAAAATACGACCAATATTACGGACAGGAACTCACACTGAATTTATATGAGTGCAGTCCGGAAAAAATTTCTTCGGGTGAAGAAATAAAAAAATTCGTTATCGAGCTGTGTGACAATGTCATAAAAATGAAACGGTATGGGGAAGCATTCATTCCTCACTTCGGTCATGAAAACCCGATGACCAGCGGCTACTCTTTAGTGCAGTTAATTGAAACCAGTTCCGTCACCGCACATTTTTCGGAGTACAAAAAAAGTATTTATTTAAATATTTTTTCCTGTGCATGGTACGACCCGCAAAAAACCCGTGATTTTTGCGTCAAATTTTTTGAAGCGAAACGGTTTGAGGAACACCTCGTCATGCGCGAATAAAGAAAGTTGAGAAACCCTCACCAGTACGGTATAATAAGTGCCTATGGCCAAAAAAGATCAACGACAGTTGCTTGCACTCGTCTGCTCTGTCTGTAAACATCAAAACTATATTTCAGTCCGCAATAAAATAAATACGCCGGAAAAACTTACGCTGAATAAATATTGCCGGTATTGTAAAAAACACACGCAACACAAAGAAACGAGCAAACTCGATTAATGTCGTATGCATCGGAATACCTACCTGCTGGTGATAGTACTTGCAATCTGCGCCGCGCTTCTTGTCGGCGTGAATATAGGTAAAAGTCTCCAAAAACAAACAGTTTCGGTGCCGATACCGTCTCCAACCCCGACTCCGACCCCTGATATCACAATCAAAACATATACGGATACGTATTGCGGATTCTCATTTTCGTACCCGTCAGACTTTACCGTATTGGAAAACGCTTCCGGAAGCGCGATATTCAGTAATCCTACTGATAAAACGCAGTCCATAACCCTCACGTGCCAAAAAGCTATCCCGCGCCCGGCACTTACGGCCGACAAAATAGAAATGTTTACCATTCCCGCGACTGCGGGTGCCAGCGTATCAGCAAAACTTTATCACGAAAATTCCGCCGAGAACGGGACCCCGATTGATGCCGTCATTTTCCGCCACCCCACGAACGGCATGGACACATTTGTTGCCGGCTACGGGGACGCCTTTAACGCGGCGATCAAAACCCTCCAAATCCTCCCGTGATATAATTAATCCACTAGGGCCATAGTTCAATGGTAGAATAGGGGTCTCCAAAACCTCTGATCGTGGTTCGACTCCACGTGGCCCTGCAAAAATAATGACGGCGGAACTTTTTTTTGATAATTTACCTATGAAGGATTCTTTAGACAACCTTATTGCAGAAAAAGAAAAAAATTAAATAGAATTAACGAGAGTACCGTTTGGAATAGAAATAAAAAATTAATTATAACGATAGTACTTGTTTTAATAATTCTCTCGTTTTTTTCTATGACTTACGTATACTATTGGCTACCTCGTATTTATAATGAGGTGGCTCACTGAACACTGAAATTTGACTACCCACCTTGCGCTCTTCGGGGTATTTGTGAGATAGTAGATATATATTTAAAGGAGGGAATACTATGAAAGAAGAAATGGGGAAAAAATGTGACTGCGGATGTTCCTGCTGCGGCTCGGGTGCCATGCATCATCATCACGGAGGCGGAAAACATATACTGTTTACAATCGGAATCCTTGCCTTTGTATACGGAGCCGTTACGTGGATGATGGCGGCTTATTTTTTACCTGCATACGTGGGCTGGACGATCGGAGGAATTCTGTTACTTGTTATCAGCTGGATGAAAAAATCGATGCATAGACAGCACATGACATGTTGCGAAGGGAAATAAGGGTATTTCGTTTACTCTTCCCCCGCCAATAATTCGGATACTTTCACAAATTGGAATCCGCGTTTTTTGAGGTCGGGAATAATCCGTATTAAAGCGTCATTTGTTTTCGGTGCATAGGATCCGTCGTGAATATGCATAACGATAATCGAACCGTTTTGCACCTGAGATTCCACTGCATTGACGATTGAATCGGTGTTGTCATTAAATCCGTCATCGGCGACTACGTCCCAATGGACGATCGTTAATCCTAACTTTGCGACTGTTTCCAAATCAATATGCTCAAAACATCCGCCCGGAAAACGGAAATATTTCGGCGTGACTCCGGTTGTCGCTTTGATAATATCCTGCGCTTTTGCCACATCGTCGGTTTTATCTTTGATGGTAGACCAAAATGGCAACCCAAAACATGTCGAGGTAAACGCGTAATGATTATACGAATGGTTACCGATCTCAATAAGGGGATCAGCAGCCAATGCCTTCGCTTCAATTGGATACGTTTGCGTCCATAATCCCCCAAGAAATACGGTAGCAGGTACGTGTTCCCGATCAAGCGTTGGTTGTATTTGCCGGTTATACCATGATTTCACGACACCGGTTGTAAGCATCAACTTCATACCGGGCGTCATGTCGGCATCAAATGTAAGGGCGACTTTTGGGAATAACCGCGACCCGTGTTCCTCGACTATTAAAGAAATGGACGCACCGGTCAAAATATTTTTCTGTTGCGATATGTAGGCAGCCGGAGATTTTTGAAACCTGTGAAGCGGCGGATAAATAAATATTCCAGGAACATAATAATACGTGAATATTGCCAGGGCCCCAATAATCAAAACCATGACGATACCAAAGATTTTCAAACGTGGATGACTCTTTTTCATGAGGCAAGCTGCAAAATTGCGGTCGAGGGGATTTCAAACCAGAACGCCGGACCGTGCGATCCGTCACCCGCTGTCGTATATATAATAAGTAAGGTACCCGATGCCCACCCTGTGGCGGTACGGATGGTGTAGCCCACGTTCTTATTTGCCCACACGGCCCCGACATCTATATATTGGTTGCCGTCGGCAAACGGTGTACCGTCTGCCTTCAGCACGAGATAGTCCACTGTTCCAGAATTATGTTCCTCCAAAAATACATACGTATCGGTCGGATCCCAACTATTATACGGAAGTGCCATTGAGGCACCCGCCTGCAGCGTTTTATCAAAAAATACCTTCGGATTTCCGCCTGATATATCTGCTACGATATACGAATACTCCGTCGTACCGTCGGATTTAAGCGTGGTCCGCAGCATTAATTTTTTATCCGCATGAGAGGAATCCGTCGACGTCTCCTGTACCATAGGTTGTTTCGTGAGTGCCGGTGTGGGAGTGGGATTGGCTGCTTCTGCCGTCAGCACCGTACGCTGTTGATACCATATGGTGATTACAACACCGATTGCGACCAGAAGAATAAATACGAGAAAAGATTTAAACAGCGATTGTTCGGTTTTACTCATAAATTTAGTATAGCATGGGTTATAATAGTAAATCATGGTGACAATACACAGGCTTTCCGCAATAGGAATAGTTCTTACGAGCCGTATACTTGTTGTTATGCCGCACCCCGATGATGAAGCGATTTTTTGCGGCGGTCTTTTGCATATCCTCAGCGCCAACGGAATCATGACCCGTGTCATCACAATGACCGTCGGCGAAAAAAGTACGCTCCGGTACGGACTTAAAGCGATGGATGATCTGGCGCAGGTTCGCGAAAAAGAATTGATTCACTCCTTTCGTGTTTTAGGAATTAACGACTTCCATATCTATCGTTACGCGGACGGAAATTTGGAAAATCTTGAGGCAAAAATTAAAGCAACCATCCGCACAAATATTCAGGAATTTAAGCCTACCCACGTCGCAACGCTTGAACCTGACGGCGTTTACGGACACCCAGACCACGTGGCATTATCCGCATTCGTTACCCAAACGGTAAAAAAACCCGTCCGGCTCTTGTATATCACGGTCTCCCCCTCCTATACGTTACCACCCGCGGTCTGGATGGCAAAAAAGAAACATATCAAGCCCATGCAACCGGACTTTCAACTGAAATTACGGCCGGGGGATATCATCGCAAAACTGAAATCACTGCACGCACACCGGTCCCAATTTGTCTCCCCGATTGCGAAACTTCCCTTTCAAACTGCATTTTTTATGAAAAATAAACTCCTTACCTACGAATTCTTCGCGCGGTGGAATTAAAATACGCTATACTGGTTCTATGAAGTGCCCGTTTGGTGATGCAGAACTGATAAACCATACCGCGCAAGGCGAAAACAGCCTGACGGTTTCTTATTCCACCTGCCCAAGTTGCCGAGGCTACTGGATGGATTCATTCGCCGCGAATTTCATAAAAACAGCGGGCATTGACCGTGCTACTGCTCCTACAACTGCCCCGCCCGCATATTATTGTCCTGTCTGTACCAAAAAGCTTGCGCGGTCTACCGGCGACAATATCCCCGACGACGTATCAGTTTATGAGTGCCCTAATCATCACGGATACTTTTTTCCAGCGGGGCAACTTGCCGCATTCAAAAAAGCACAGCAAGCGAAAATCCAATACCATAAAATCTGGCACGTTGCGATGCCCAATGTCGGCAGCATCCTTCTTGCCAGCCTTGTCTTATTATTGTTATCCGGAGGGCTCGCGGTAACCTTTCAGGGTTTACAGCAGCAACAAAACAACCGATTACAGGCAAAAGAAATTCTTATCGATCATGCGGTTTATCACGCTGCCGACTATACCACGGTCCTTATCGCTGCAACGACCGGGGTTGATGCAGCCGTGACGGTTCACATTCCTTCGTTTCAAAACTTTTCGCACCTGATGCAAACAAGCGATAACCGCGCTCATCAACTCACCATACCGAACATTCCGGCCGGCACCTACCAATATTTTTTTATCATCAATGTATCGGGCAAAGAAATCCAATCCGACGTATTTATATTTACTATACCTAGTCAATGAAAAAACTTCTTCTTATCAGCTGTATTGTCCTCTTTATCGCTGCATTTATTCTTCAGCAATCCAAACAGGCGCGTAGTCAAAACGAACCGCTTGCGGATCCTCTGTCGTTATCCAAACTTATCGCCGGGGAATCTCTTCCGCGCCCAATAGATACTCATTACGCCCAATTTCACGGGACCATTGTCGTGCCCCCGATACTTGCGGATCTTCGCCAAACCAGCCGCGTTTTGGGCGTCACGACCGCCAACGACAAACGCATTGAGGTGGATCTAACCAATCAACAGGTCTATGCCTATGAAGGCAACCGTCAGGTGTTTAATTTTATCGTTTCCACCGGTAAATGGGGGCCCACGCCGACCGGAACGTTCCACATTTGGGCGAAAGTTCGCAGCCAGCTCATGACCGGCGGAAGCACTACCGACGGCACCTATTATTATCTGCCGAATGTCCCCTACGTTGAATTTTTTTACAATGACGAGGTAGACAAATCCAAGGGCTTCAGCTTTCACGGCACGTATTGGCACAATAATTTCGGCCATCCCATGAGCCACGGATGCGTGAACATGCGCACGGAAGATGCCGCAAAACTTTGGGACTGGACAACGCCTACGGTCGCCGATCCCACCGCATGGAGTACGCTCGCGACGGCTACGAATCCTGGGACAGAAGTGGTTATCTACGGAAATCCTCCGGCAGAGTAAATCTACAGCTTGAGGCTTTTCAGATACTGCCGGAAATCGCCGTTTAGGTCTTTGTGCTGCAGCGCAAACTCGACGACGGTTTTGAGGTATTCCAGTTTATTGCCCGTATCGTAATACTTTGCGTCTTTGACCTCGCAGGCATACACCGGCCGTGATTTCATCAACTCTTTAATGGCGTCGGTGAGCCAAATTTCGTTGCCTCTACCCGGCCTGGCTTTTTCCAACAACGGAAAAATATCCGGGGTCAGTACATAACAGCCGTGGGCAGCGAGATTGCTGGGCGCTTCTTCGCGGGACGGCTTCTCCAGTAATTTTTCTATCTGCCAGATATTTTTTTCTACGTTTCGTGCCTCAACAATACCATAACGCGATACGTCCGACTTGGGCACGCGTACTGCAGAAATCACCGGGTCTCCGTATTTCTCAAAAACTTCGATGCATTGACGGGCCCGGGGCGGGTGCGCATAAATAAACTCATCACCCCAAATGACAACAAACGGTTCGTTGCCGATGACGGACCTGGCGCAGAGTACCGGCGTTCCGTTCCCGTACGGGCCTTTTTGCCGGATATAGATGAAGTTGGCAAGTTCCGCGGTTTTTTTCACCGAATCCAAAAGGTCATCTTTTCCCTGATCTTTGAGCATCTGGATAAGCTCGTTAGGGTAATCAAAGTGGTCCTCGATTGCGCGTTTGTTCCAGCCGGTGACGATGACAATATCGGTAATACCGGAGGCGACAAGTTCCTCGACAACGTATTGAATGACGGGTTTATCCACAATCGGGAGCATTTCCTTGGGCATAGCCTTGGTCTGCGGAAGAAACCTGGTACCAAAACCTGCAGCCGGGATAACGGCCTTGCGGACTGTCTGTTTGTTCATGTGTACCCTCGATTGTATCGCCCATGCAAGATACTTGTCAATTTGCTATGATGAAATTACATGCGGTATATCCGGGGTTTTGTTATCCTGTTTCTCTTCATTTTCGTTCTTGTGGACGTCGTTCCCGTCCATGCAGTTGATTCATTATTTGCCATACAAGGATGCTCCACCGACCCTTCGTCCACCTGTCTTTCTCCCGGTGATAGCGCCAACACAGTCATACCTTTAAGCCTCACTGCACAAATGATAGCCCAAATCGTAGCACGACTATTCGGCAACAACAGTGGAGTAACAAAGACAGTACTACAAGGCCTTGGAGAGTTAAAACCTAACGGTGCCTACAACATCGGGACTAATAAATTAAATGCATTCGCGAACCAAATACAGACGGCAACCGATACAGACTTAAACCTTGCAGACCTGCAGGCAATCGAACAACCTGACACAACAGAAAAATCAGGCTCCATGACAAGCCGGGCATGTTTCTATGACCAAAATGGTAAACTTATCGGTGACGGGATCGTGAGTAACGATACGATAAGCACCGCTAATTTACCGTCAAAGAACGCGCTCATTCAAGGTACACAACAACTTGCATCATTTACCACCAACTACGTGCAGGAATCACAGGATTTCCGCCAGCCAAACATAACCATTAATAAGGATGCAGCGCTTCCATGCCCGTCAAATTTCAGCGGAGGCACACAGGTCAACCAAGATCAAAAAACGTTTCAGGGTACAAATAATTATGGGGGCACCATTGCAAACAGCACTATCAATTTTTTCGCCAATCTCACGCAAGACATAATCAACCTCCTGACGAAAAACGGCCAATCATATACGGCCAAAATTGTCGGGACGGGCAACGAAACATTTAGCCCACACGTTTCAGCACTCTTTGCCGGGTGCGCAACGTCAGCGGATATGAACCCGGTCGCCTATACCACTGAATCCCAAAAAGAGGGACTTTGTGCAGCGGGCGGCGCTGCAAATGCTATGTATCGGCAGGACGGGATTAATCCTGCGTTTAATGCGAATAATCCCAACGCCAGTGACCAAAAACAGGGGTGGATACTAAACATCGGTGGTACACAAGATACTGTTACTCAAGCTAATAGTAATGCGTTTGACGCACGCATCGAAAATGCCGGAATATATACCAATTGCACGCTAGCCGAAGCGGATTACCAGGATAAAGCTATCCCCGGCGATCCGACTGCATGCAATACTAATTGGGTAGGACCGGGCCCGACGATAGATCCCAATTCTACTCCGATTTCTACCCCAGGTATTCAGGGAACCCCCACGCCGGGCGCATGCGGCACAACGCTCCCAAATTTTTCCCTTACTGACAATTCCTGTACCCTCTGTCATCCCGGAAATATTACAAACATCAATGCTTCATTCTTTCCCAATGGGGTAATACCGCCCACCATGATCCAAATTCTGCAAAAAGTCGGCGACACCTATCATGTCCCACCAAAAATGCTTCTCTTAACACTTTTTGCCGAAGCCGGCATGCCGCAATACATGGGAGGAGCGACCTGGACAGATGATAATGTAAAAAACTGGAGTTTTTGTGGAGCCACCATGCCATTTTGTAATACCACAACATCCGCAGCATATCCGTATGGAATGCGAGCCGATACGTTTGAATTATACAAAACCGCAGTAGACGCAGTTGATCCAAGTCACACAGGAAATGAAAAACTTTGCAATTTTTTGGATCAAACAGCTGCAGTTGCAAAGATGCTAAGTGCCAATATGAATATGCAACTGCCAGCCGATATTACACAGTATAGTTCCTGTCTCGGCGTATCAACAGCAACGTTAGCTCCGACCAAACAGGCCACATCATGCGGCAACTGGAACGTTACCGATATGTTCAGGGAACGTCTGATGTATATGACCTATTGTCCAGAAACAGGAAAAAGCCCGTACTCACCAAACGATCAGATGTATAACTGGACCGTCGATTTTTTCAATAACTTCCAATGTCCATAACCTCTTTACAAACCGAGCCTTTTTTGCTATAGTACACAGTGAAGTAACCCCTGGGAGGGGGTTTTGTTTAGGAAGAAACCTTGGTATCATACGGATATGGACACAGTACAAAAACCAAGCATACCAAGCGTCGCGCCGGGAAGATTTATTAAAGAGGTCGTGGCGGAACTGAAAAAAGTCACGTGGCCCACGCGGGAGGAAACGGTGAAACTGACGGTTATCGTTATCGTCATTTCGATACTGGTGGGCGCTTTCATCGGAGGCTTAGATGCGCTGTTTGTAAGGGCAACAACATTATTATTTAAGAGATAACTATGAACGATCAACAACCAATAGTAGAACCGCCGAAACCGCAGGCTCCCGCCGTTCCGGTGAACGCCAAATGGTACGTCGTGCATACCTATTCCGGCCACGAAAACAAAGTCGCCGCAAACCTAAAACAGCGGATCGACACGATGAAGCTTGCGGATAAAATTTTTGAAATCATAGTGCCTACCCGCAACATCGTCACAGTGAAACACGGCAAAAAAGAAGAGCAGAAAGAAAAAATTTTCCCGGGCTACATTCTGGTCAAAATGGTATTGGATGACACGTCGTGGCTGGCCGTCCGCACCACCCAAGGGGTGACCGCATTCGTAGGCGCCGGCAACAAACCCACCCCCATCTCGGAAAAAGAGGTCGATACGATCCTCAAGTTTATGCAAATGGAAGCGCCCAAATATAAGGCGTCGTTTTCCGTCGGCGAAGCAGTCAAAATCGTGGACGGGCCGTTTGCGGACTTTTTGGGCACGATTGATACGATTGACGAGGAAAAGGGAAAAATTAAAGTGCTTGTCTCAATTTTCGGCCGCGAAACCCCGGTTGAACTGGACTTCTTGCAGGTAGCAAAACTCTAAGCCTTACTTCCGGGAGCCGGAATAACAGCACGTAAATCGTGAAGAAACATCCCGCGATGCGCTGTCATCTTTCCATTCATTTTTTCCAATGTGAATATATATGCGCCGAGACCAAACTCAGTCACAGGTTCATTACTCATGGGAAGTCCGTTGTGTTCCATAGGAGGATGATTATCTCCCATAACATCCGATACGCATGTTATAACCGGAAGTGCATACGTTTCAACGCCTTGCGGCAATACACTCCAGTCAGAACTCCCGGTCTCTGATACTGCGCTGGGATATATATGAAGAGGACATGGATTTCCGTCTTTATCTATTATATTCGGATTTGCCACTACCCGATATATCTGCGGCAAGACCACCTCTCCCATTTTCCTGGATGTCGTTCCCCCATTTGTGAATGCTAGAAATGTTTCCTGATGATTTTTATCCTCCCGTATCTGTAAAGGTGTAATATCGTTTCCCTGTTGGTCATATTGAATAACAACCGGAGACCGATTTATTTCACCGGGTAAGACAAGATTAATAGTTTGACCGTTTTCTACTTCCCTATACGGTGCGCGTTCGACAATGGATGGAGAAGTTGTAGTTTCGGTGGGTTTTATACCGCACGCAGCAAGCAATGTGGCTGCAACTCCCGCACCCCCTAATTTCAAAAAATCCCGCCGTGAATATAATTTTTTCGGTGGTGGAAATTGACCAACAAGTTCCTGATTACCGTTTCCTGCGCCAGCCATATTACTACCGTATTTCTTTTCCCCCGATTTGTCAAACAAAATAATATCTGCTATACTCCCTTTACTACGCAACTCGTGTAGGAGAAACCGGAAGGGTTTCGAAATACTTCGTGTATTCCCCGTTCCCTTCTTGTTTTTCAAATCCTATGGCAGTAAAAAAAGTTAAAACAATCATTAAACTTAATCTTCCCGCAGGGGTAGCCACGGCCGCGCCGCCAGTAGGGCCGGCACTCGGCCAGCACGGACTCCCCATTATGGAGTTTGTTAAAGCGTACAACGAGCGCACTGCAAAACTCAAAGGCGAAACGATCCCGGCCGTTATCACTGTCTACGAAGACCGCACATTCAGCTTTATCACCAAACTTCCTCCTGTTGCCGCCATGATTAAAAAACTCCTGGCCCTCGATAAAGCCGGAGGTAAAGCCGGCCATGAATCTGCAGGAAAATTAACAAAAGAACAGGTGAAAAAAATCGCAACCGATAAATTGCCGGATCTCAATTGCGACAACGTGGACGCAGCAATGAAAGTCGTCGCAGGAACAGCCAGATCAATGGGAATAGAAGTGGAAGGATAAATCTATGGGTAAAATCAGAGCCGTCGCCATGGGCGACGAAAAAGCAGAAAAAGAACAAAAACGAAGAGCTGAGGCACGCCGCCAGACAAAGGATTCCAAAAAACAAAAAGTGGAGGGCCTGGGCCTCTCGGGCGGACAGCGCGTTTCGGTTGTCGAAGGAACGGATATTAAACCGGAGTTTAAGAAACTGATCGAAGAGGTCGAAAGCGGCGAAAAACCGGCCGACGCAGCGGCCAAAAAAGCAAAAAAACAGAAAAAGACGCGGGTCCGCAGCAAGCGCTATGTCGAGGCGGCCTCCCTTGTTGATAAAACGAAAACCTATCCCCTGACAGACGCCGTGTCACTCGTCAAGAAAACAAGTCTCACAAAATTTGACGGGTCGGTTGAACTTCATATGAATTTAAATCCGGCATCACTCGGTGAGAAAAAGGACATGAGAGGCTCTGTATCGCTCCCGCACGGGACCGGCAAACAGGTGCGGGTACTTATTGCGGATGACACGATTATCGCGGACGTTGCCGAGGGAAAAATCAATTTTGATATATTAGTTGCCGCGCCAAGCATGATGCCCAAGCTTGCAAAAGTCGCACGGATTTTAGGCCCGAAGGGTCTGATGCCCAACCCGAAAACCGGTACGGTGACGGAAGACACCGCCAAGCGGGCAAAAGAACTGTCAACCGGCAAGGTCAATTTCAAAACCGAGCCTGACCAGCCGATTATTCATCTCATCGTGGGCAAAGTATCCTTTGAAGATAAAAAGCTTGAGGAAAACGTGACGGCAATCTTAGACGCCGTCGGCCGCAGTAAAATCGCCAAAGCTACCCTTACCGCCACCATGGGACCGGGAGTAAAGATTGCCATCTTATAATTCCTTCAGATTGACTTACTATAGGTTTAATGCTATACTCCTTGCTCTATGTATACCTCTCCAGAATATGCTCGTGCCGTGCCAAAGGTAGAACCAAAAAACCTTTTCTGGTTTACTCGCCTGCCACTGCGTTCCCAAATTAATCATCTGGTGGAATTAAACACAGAACAGAATAGACTTTGGAATCTTTCAGAGGCTATTAGCGAGGAGGCGGAAGAGTTAAAACGACCGCAATTCGAAAAACATGGCCGAGTCGTAGACACCAGCGGTATTGGAGAAAAATATCATGAATCCGAAGCGGTTCTAAAATCTTGCCAAAGTCTACGGGATGCAAAAGTAGAACGCATGCTTCCCATTGCAACACGCGTGGCATCCGGAAAAGTAAACTCTTATGAACGATTCATCTTGTCAACTGGAATATCCATGTTGCAACAAAATCCATCGTACATCATCCAGGATAATATTTTAGCTGTGCTAAATGCTCGCTCCCAAGAACAACACATAAACGAACGTAATATCGTTTCTTTCGCCGTCAATCAAAAATTGCAGGAGTATGAGAGCCGCCGCCAGCAAGATCCGGATCGGTATCCTCCCCTTCCTCTTTCAGCTCTGAGCTATGCACTTAAAGAAGGCGTCTACGATGTATACGGAACGACCGGAAGTATGGACGTTCTCATACGGAGATTAATCGGATTTTATGCTCATGATATTACAAAATATGCCTATTCTGAAATTCCCCAGGAAAACAGGATTAACCGGATATACATCCGCGATCTTCTATCAATTTGTGCTTCAGGAGAACATCCTGAATGGAGAGGGGGAAGATTTTTAAGTAAAATTGCCGAACATACCGAACATCCGTACGCCGATGAAGAATTTAACAGAGAATCTTCCGTACGGCAAGAACAGGCTTTTTCCCTCAGCAAAGCCATATTTGATCGTTTTCCGTTCGTTATTGCTTCGGGCGTTACTGGTTCAGTAGTACGTGAGGGTACGCAAGGCTTTAACCCTACAACAAGCGATGTCGACATTATCGTGTACACCGATGAACTTTCCCAGGAAGCACTTCATGAACTTTCAAAGTTTGCCACGGAAGATGCATCGAAACTCGGCGTAAGTGTATGTCCGGGTACTGTTTTCGGCGATCCGCTTATGTTATCTCATATAGAAAATTGGCAATTCAGTAACCCTAAATCAATTTCGTACTTTCTTGATCATGCGAGAACGCCCGACGATACGATGTTTGAACAGATGGCCATTATGGCCGCGAACCATTATTATGGGCAGATACCGAATATTCGGGAATCATCAAACGGAGCGTACCAAAGACAAATTCACGAGCCTCTCAGTTATTTTTACACGCAATCAGTGTTACCGCTTGTATCCGATACGAGGAAGCTTTTCGCAGCATTGGATTCATATTAAACTTGCATTTAGACTAAATATTTGCCAGAATGCGTTTCACATGACATCTCTTCTTGAAGCAGCAGTACTCGCAGATAGTCAGGAAAAACAAGGCATAAAACTAGTGCCGATATTAAACGTATCGGGTCCATCGCACTCCAGTGCGTACAGGTTTGCGGTGATGACATCATCAACATGCACGTAGTCACGGGTTTTTGTCCCATCACCGTTGATTTTTGTCTGCTTGCCTGTGAGAATTTTTTCCAGCATCATGGCTATGACGCCTGCACCACTTTGTGGATTTTGCCGCGGGCCGTAAACATTCGCGTAGCGCAGAGACACAGTCGGGATACCGTAGACTTTCCAATAGAAATGCAAGTATTTTTCGCTTGCCATTTTGGAAATGCCGTACGGCGACATAGGTGCCAGCGGATGATCCTCATGCTGTGGCGTATGGACGGGTTCCCCGTAGATAACACCCCCGCTTGAGGCAAACACCACCTTTCGAAGGCCGTTTTTCCGTCCTGCCTCCATCAAGGTGATGAGTCCTTTGACATTGACGTCCGCGTCGTACAAAGGATCTTTCATTGACCGCAAAACGCTCATTTGCGCCGCTTGGTGGAACATCACGTCAAAGTGATGTGTGGCGAACAGTTTATTCATCGCGTTTGCGTCGCGGATATCCATAACGTGCAGTTTTGCCCCCCGTGGCACGTTTCCCTTTTTCCCGCTGGAAAGGTTATCGACGACAGTAATGTCGTACCCTTCAGCGACTAAACGTGCGGTGAGATGTGAGCCGATAAAACCAGCTCCACCGGTGACCAGAATTTTATTCATTTATAACCTCCTGCGGCAAGCCCCGTTAAGAGCTCTTCGCGAGTAACCCGAAAATCGGGGAGAATCAAGACGTGGCCATTCATTTGTCCCACATCATTGAAATAGACCCACCCTATGAGCAATGGGTATTTTTGCTGTGTCACTGAACGAAATCCGTCAGTAAACCATTGTGTCTTGTTGACATTTGGATCACTGTAAGCGACACCAAGCTCCGTCATGATGATTGGTTTGTTATATTCCACCGCAAGCCTGTAGCGTAAATAGAACAGCTGGTTCATAGGCTGCGGCCACGGTTTACTATTGTTAAAATCTCTGTCCCAATCCTCAGAGCTTAAGTCTGTGACTCCAATGAGGTCGACGTAGCCATTACCCGGCCAAAATTGTTCCGCATTGTTATTGCCAGCAGGACTCCACATCCAGATGATGTTCGTGACTCCCTGGGCTCGGATGAGGTCTATCACATGACGGTATGCTGGAATGAAGTTTCCCGGCACGCAGGTAGACCATTCGTATGCCCCGCAGACGTCCATCTCATGACCCCATCGGACGATTACTTTTTGAGGCGCAAAGCGATATATTGTAGTCGCCATAGCCTTGATAGTATCGTCGTATTTCCCCGCAGCAATGTCCTGTAGGAGCGAAAGAGGGTTGAGATTCTGCTTCGGTATGGGTTGTACCGTAACCATCGGAAATTCCCCGACTTGTTGTGCTGCCGTAATTGCATTGCTGATTTCTGACGGATCATTCCAATCAGTAAAGCTGTGTTTGATGTCAAAGTGCACATCGTTAAAGCTTCCTGACGGGTCATATATTCCCGTTAAAATCCGTCCAGCCGGAAGCTCCACAATAGGCAGAGGGGTTGGCGATGGTGCAAATACCGCTGCTATAATCTGAACGATATTTGGTTGCGGCGTCGGAGTCGGTGTGGGTCCCAGAATATTTACAGACCGCATGCCGACATACGTGAATTGGGAATCGGGGGTTGCCTGTACCACTTTATTTTCGGCAAATACCGGTTCCAGTTTCGGAAACGCGCTGAGCGTTGCCACCAGGACCAGTACAATGCTTACGATGCTGCCGAGTACTCCCGGTATTCCTGAAAGTCTGCTTCGGAGGTCGCCGACTTCTTTGTAATGCCGGAGCACGATGATTAAAAGTGCGGCAGTGTACATTGCAACGTCCAGTAAAGCCAAAAAACGATATCCTTCGGCTTTTCCGGCTGATCCGATCATCATAATTGCCCATCCCACGAGCAAAACAATACCGAGATAGGGCACTATGGAAGTGAAACCTAAGGGCCGCTCTTTGTTCGCTCCTTTCGGAGTGATATGGAAAGTGTAACTTGTTTTAAAGAGCGCACCGATGGCTCCCCAGATACAACCAATGACGACCCATGGCCAGCGCACCATCTGAAATGCTATAGCCTCCCAACTAATGAGGGGTGCATTCGACGGTCGGAACCAGCCATGTGCTTTGATGAACCAAATAGGCAGGATGCAACAGATTATCAGCATCCACCAGCGCCAAAGAAAATCCAGATAATTCATGGACATCCATGGCGTTTTGGTCAGCATCGCAATCGTCGGAAGGATGATCCCTACGAGCATTATGCTTCCATACAGCGGGTACCATCCCTGGGAAAACAGGAATATGATCTTCTTCCGTAGCGGCAGCTTATGAAAAACTTTCGGCATCCACTCCAGAAGAATACGGGTCAAAGAACTCGACCAGTCAACTTCCTGTGTCGCGACCGCACCGAACGATCCGGGGCCTTCGCCATGGGCTAGGGCGTCCATAGAAAAGACGCTGTCATAGCCGGCCACATTTATGAAGAGCGTAGTTGACGCATCTTCTGCGCGTGTAGGGCCAGGGCCGCCTGCGGCTTTGAGAGCAGCAGTGCGTACTGCGTAATGCGAACCAATGCCCATGGCACATCCGTCTGCAGCATATCCTGCCTGCATGAGGCCATGGAAGGTAGTTTCAGCATTAACGCGGCCGCGGACTGCCCACGATTCATCATAGTTTGCATCGTTCATGCTCGGTGCCGCTACCAATCCGACTTTCGGGTTGATAAACGGTGCAATCATCTGATGCAAATAATCAGAATTGGCAGGGGAGTGATCGGCATCCAACTGCACGACGTAATCATAGTTCTTGTATCCAACCATCTCATACCAAGAAAGCGTATTGCCTTCCTTGGTTTTTGCCTGTCCGGGATATGTTTTCCGATTAAATTCCGGAATTCCCTTGCGACAGGTGACGCCAACGTGATGCGTTTCACACCAGGCATACAGAGCCGGATTATCTTGCCGGGACTCTTCAGCCGCAAGCCATACATCGAATCGCCCAGGATATTTCTGAGCCAGCATGGCTGAAAGCGTGTGATACATCATCTCGTTGGGTTCCGATGGGACTTTTGTCGTCATTATGGCGACACGTCCTTTCGGAAAAGGCAGATTCATGTTCGGCTTCTTTGCCCGTCCCGCGAACCAATAGAACCATCCAGGGATGATCGTCTGGTAGGCGGCGACATAACTGGTAATTAATAAGCCGACCACCGTGACAACATGGGTGCTTTGAAGCCACCATGTCCAGAACCAAATGAGCGTTCCTCCCCAAAGGAGGACGAGTGCCCAATAGAACAGGGTCTGGTACAACGTCATTACGTTTACGAGGTACTTCGGTTTTTGCTTCATCTCAACATCTCCTTGAATAAAATTTGGGTGCTCTCCTCCGTTAGAGCGCGCAATGGGCGAACGGTCGTCCGCTGGGCGCTCTAACGAAAGAAAGAGTAGGAGAGTGTATTTATCCGTATTGACTTGTTAAAGAGCTGTCATTTGCGCACCGTTTTATCCGACGCAAGCGTCGGGAAACAGAAATGCAAACAAACATTGCCCCAAAGAATGGAGCACTAAATTATACGTTTAATGAAGAGGAATATCAACTATAGGATAAAATATGAGGTAAATACAGTATATTTCACAAAAACCCCGCCTCATGGCGGGGAATTTTGTAAATATTCTTAAAATCAGTGTTACTTGAGCTCGACCTTTGCTCCGGCTGCCTCTAATTTTTTCTTTGCCTCTTCTGCTGTACTCTTATTAACGCCGGTTAAGACTTCCTTCGGTGCGCTCTCAACGAGTGCTTTTGCTTCCTGAAGTCCCAGGGTAGGAACGAGTTCGCGGACGGCTTTAATTGCGCCGATCCGGTTTGCTCCAGCTTCCTTCAGAACCACGTTGAATACCGTTTGTTCCTCTTTTGGTTCGCCTGCGTCTGCCGCTGGTGCTCCCGCTGCCGCTACGGCTACGGGTGCCGCGGTGACACCAAATTTTTCCTCCAATGCCTTGACTAAATCTGCCAGTTCCAACACCGTCATCTCTTCTACCGATTTTAAAATTTCATCTTTTGATAATTTTGCCATACTTGTGTGTCACCTCCCATCAAATTAATTCGTTTTCTTTTCCTTTATACTATTCAAAGCCCAAACGAGCTTGTTCAAATTCCAGTTCAGTGCATAGTGCAGGCCCTGAATCGGTGCGTTCAGCTGGGCCGCGAGCATCGAATAGAGTACCGGCCGGGGGGCGAGCGCGGCAAGCCGTGAAACGTCTGCGTCAGAGAGCACTGTATCACCCAACAATCCGCCTTTGGTCTTGCCGAATCCTGTGGTTTTGAAAAATTTTAACAGCACCCCAAGAGGGGTGATTTCATCTGCATACGCAAACAGCGCGCCGGTTGACTCTTTCAGGAGTCCTTCAACGGATTTTGCCTTGTCGCCTAATGCTTTAGCAAATAGGCGGTTTTTCGTAACTGAAAATTCCGCGTTAGTTTTCTTCAGCGTGCGGCGCAGTTCCTCGAGTTGTTTATGCTTGAGGCCGCGGTAATCAGCCAAAACAATAGATTTGGCTTTCGCGACTTTTTCAGTAAGCTGGGTGACTGCGTCTATTTTTCGTTGTGTTGCCATATAAATAAAAATCCCCGCCAAAAGCGAGGAAGTATTCCCTCGGTAAGACTTCTATCCTTTCGGAATGCTTACGGTCTTTAGGATAAAAGGATTATAGCAGGTTATTTCTTTGGGGGCAAGAATGATTGCTTTACCGATCGGATGAGGGTACCCCGCAGTGCAACACCAATCGCTTTTCCTCTTTCCAATTCTAATGCTTTTGCCCTTTGTATTTCGAGTTCTTCTGGTGTTAATAGGGGGCCGAGACGTACCATAGAGACGGACGTCAATACCATTTTCCGGCTCATAACCGAAATCTGCGGCGTCTACGCTACAGCGATTCACGGTCCGGATAAACCGGGTGAACAAAAACGGAGTGTCCTGGACATCTCGCATGCCAAATTGAAATTGGGATGGGAACCGCAAGTCGCGTTCACAGAGGGCCTTCGAAGCTCAATTGAATGGTTTATCGAAAATAACCGCTCGCTCCCGCTCATCCTGGACAAATTGCCCACCACAGTGTCAGTTCGTTAACTGTGAAGAAGGCTGACAATCTATCGCCAGACTTTCATTGCGTTATTTTTTATCCGTATTCGACTTTTTTATTGGTTGACGGCTAGACTCGTCACTTTACCTTTGGAGGTATTTTGAGTCTAGCCGTTTTTTTGCCGTCCTAGGGCATTACAGGGGCTGGCGCTGTTTGAGGCTAAGTGCTAAGAAATGGCGTCAAAACGCGATATTCCCCGTAGCTTTACCGAACGCCATTTTACCGGCGTGGCGCTCTATCGCATCCTCTGCCAATTCATTGTATTCCTCGGAAGACTACAGGTTGATCAAATTTGATGTACTTACCTTATTCGTTGTATTTCGCTTTTTCGGCATTTTCCGAATACGTACGCAAGACGAATCATTGTGGATTGTTTGTGCGATATTGTGGATATTATTGAACTCTTTTTGTATCCAATATATCCTGCTTTGAATACTTTTTAAAATTGCTCACTTTTTGATACAAGCACACTTTTTACCCGATCTGTCCGGCGACACCCCTGCCCCGATTTTCCACGGTACTGAAAATCCACATGCCGTTATTTTTTACCCGCGTTACACGCGTTACACGCGACTGCTTTTTCATCGAATACCAAAATAATTCGAAATTCCCGATATCTGTCAGATGTATCCAAAAATGTGTAAAAAAAGGTTCTTATATATGATCTTTCGTTTTTCGAAACGATTTTTCCTTTATCTATAACAATAGATATAAAAGTATCTGCACGCATTTGATGTCTCTTGACAATGTTTGATTGACGATGTACTGTTGTGATGAATATTGATACTGCCTAAAATAATTTTCTTGCCCGAAAAAAGGAGATCTATGGCACTTGGTGATGAATGGCCGGATTTGTTGACAGTCCGCGAGGTCGCAAAAATTCTTCGTGTGTCGCCACTCACGATCAAACGGTGGGGCAAACGCGGAAAGTTACCCGCAATCCGCATCAATTCACGCGGCGACCGCCGGTACAAGAAAGAAGCAGTCATGTGGCTCCTGGGTCTTCAGCAAAAAGGGGCGGTCTAACGAGCTAACGAATTGTACGTGTTATATCGTGGTTTCTTTAATTTCCTTCGCGGCTTCGGTGGGATCCACCACGTTCACGTTTAAGCCGGTCCCCAGCTCAAATCCTGCACGGTGAATAAAGCGCGGAATGATGCGGATAAACCAGTCCGTACCGTGATAAATATAATAGTTGTAAACGAACGTATTGTCAGAACGGTCTTTCGGCTTAATCGTGGATGCAATATATATTTTCTCCAATTTTTTAAGAATAGTCTGTAATACCATGGCCAAGTCCGGTAACTCCCCTTCCGGCGTATCACCGAATTTTGTCCCTACGGTTTTAGGCGCAATCCACGTCTCATACGGCCACTGTGAAAAATCCGGACAATAGGTGACAAACGAGGTATTCTCCTCAACAATATTGGTTATGGGCTCGCGGTACAGGGAATCCAGATTGATTTGCTTCGGAACCACGACTAATTGCGAATGAGGGTGCATGAGACTGGCGCCTGCATGGAAACCATGGTTACAAAAAATAATCACCTGCCCGTCTCCCTCATGGGCGCGGTAGCGGTCGCGGTACGCCGTCAGTATGCGGGCAACCTGTTCTGTGGGAAGATGCTCCAAATCATCCGTATGGCTCGGGCTGTGAATAATGACTTCATGAATATCGGTAATGGCGTATTTATTGGGGACCACGCGGACCTGCCATCCTGGTTTATCTTTTTCTCCGGCGCCGATCCGGTAGACTTCCGGCGGAGTCAACGTCTCGTTGCCTTCGCAAAACGCGCACACAGGTGCGCCTGTTTGCGGAGTGGTTGACTCATCCGGACGCTTACTTCGGGCAGCCGCAATAATCACCCACCGCTGTGTTTTAACATCGGGGACGTATTTTGCCATACATTAAGTATCGGGTGTCGGAAATCACCTGTCAAGGGAACGACCGAAGAATTGACCAATCTCCCCGCGTAATTGGGCTACTTCTTTTAAAACCGGAACTTTCATCCCTATTTGATCAGTCAACTTCGGAAATGCTATTCTATCGCTTCCACGATCTGTTGATACCAGACTGGGGTGTATCTTGGCTTCCGTTGGATGAAGGCGCACCCTTAGTAAGGGCGCCATGAGTGGATACTTAACTTCAATGCGTTCAGATTTTCCTTTAACAAGAGACGAAAAAGTGTCGTTTTGCGGCACACCATAATCTTTATATAACGTAAGACACTGCTGATCTTTGTCAAGAGCAAACAATATTTCCGGTTGTGTATACTGCATGACATCTTCATCTGGCTGAATCGGAACACCGTGAGCTTTCAATAACGCACTGATACAACTAGGCGACCCAAGATGGTATTCCCAGGGAATTATGAGTGATGAGGCGCTACGCAAAAGCGTCTCTTTTGCCGGGAGAACCTGTGAACCCATCTGGTGCGTACGGGCTGTTTCCATCACGACCACATGTATTCCTGCGTTTTTTGCATCAAAAAGCAACCCCGTCATCTGAGGATTAAGACTCCAGGTATTATCAAATTCGTCTGTATTACTGGGTAAAATATGCGGATCAACTTCAATGCTTGTCACGTCCGGATGGAAAACAACTAAAACCTGCTTCCATAGTTTCACTAATGCATGAACCTCGGGGGAATACAGGGTGAATTGATCAATAGCAGTAAGAATGGTTGTTGGATTGGGTTCAGATTCCGCTGCCATATGCATTCTTGTTGTTCTAACAGTATTATTATACTCTTTCCTGCGGCTTCAGAACAAATTTTAGGAGAAGTTGAGCGGCTTTTTGTACAATTGCCTCGTTTATCACGACTTCCACCAATCCCTTCCCCGGTTGTCCGTAATAGACAACCGCACCGGTTGGCCCGTAGGCGATGGCTGCTAGGGCGAGTAAGTCTTCTTCACCCGAAACCGCCAGTACTATTTTTTCTTCCGGATGCGACGCCCATTTTTTTATCACTTCTACCGCCTCTTTGGCGATAAATCCGGGGCCGCTCGCGACAGAGACGCGAAAAATATTGAGCGCCGCAAAACGTCCGTCCAGTTCAGGGAACGGGCTACGCCCGACCTGGAAATCCACGATTGAGAGGGACGGCGTCACGCCCGCGGTCAACAGCGTCTTCGTTGTTATATCACCACACGTCACAATAATACCCTGTCTGTGAGCTTCTATGGAGCTTCCTATGGCATCACCTATGAGGATAGTTCCTAAAGGTTGAGCGAGTTCCTGCCGCAGGCTATCGGGCAGAATTAATCTGCCTGCTGTATCGACCTCGCCATCGCGCACACGTGTGGACGAAATAGATTTTTTATCTTCTGCGGCAACCAGAGGCACGACGAGTAATCCGAGCGGCATGAGATTTTTTTCTTTACGGATACGGTTAATCTCCTCGCCTCTGGATTTATTATCGGGAGTCACCACAAGCACTTCAAGATCGGTGATACTCGCTGCCGGTTCATACGGATCGTCGATGGGGATAATCAGCGCTTTTTCGCCGTACCCATGCGCTCTGAGCCACTGCTCGAGATGTTTTCTCCGCTGCGCAAACGAAGCAATTGCAGAGGCATTTTTTTTGAAATTCCTTATAAATACATCACTGGTAAGGCCGATGGTTACACTGTCCCCCGCCTCGCAGGAGGCCGCGAGAATGGCATTATGGCCCGCGTGGAGCCCGTCAAAGGTGCCGGCGACAAAAACACTGTGGTACATGAGGTTATTATACACATTTATCGTTGCTTTCTGATATAATTTCCTCGTATTGACCCATACCGGCACTTTTTTATGAACGTGCTCAAAGAAAAGCAGGAAAACCAAAAAACCCCCGGATTTCAGGGGCTCAGTCCCACCACGCAACGTTTAATTCTCGAGCATGTTGAGGGGCAATTCGAAGGTATACCGCTCGAAGAACTTCCGGTTGAAGAACTTCGCCGGCTGAGGGATGAGGTATTCCGGGGCAAAATATTCAGTGATGCAATTTTTCCAGACCCGGAAGAAGCATTGCGACATATACGCGGAATCTTATCTGAAGAAATAGCCTTAAAGACACCAAACCAACAAGAAACTGCACGTCATATGGGTCACCTTATCCGTGGCATGGATCCGAGTGAAGTACCTGCTAATCTTTCATTGCTTGGAAAATTATTGAGAAAAAAATAATAATCGGGTCTGCTATACTATACCCATGCCCAACCCTCTTGCCCAGTACCTCGATTTTGCAAACCACCGCGCAGACGCGACTCCTGCCGATATTGAATCACTGTGTGCAAAGGTCACCAAGTACGGCTTCCATGCTGCATTTGTGAACGCCGCCTACATTACGCTTGCCAAAAGCAAGGGTGTCCGCGTGGGAACGGTCGTATCGTTTCCCCTGGGACAGGACACCGTTGCCGCAAAACGCGCCGCAGGCAACGAGGCTGTCACTCTTGGAGCGGACGAGCTGGACGTTGTCCCCAACATCGGCATATTTCTCTCAGGCAACACAAACGCGTTTGTTGAGGAAATGAAAACAATAGTCGACGCGGCCCGCATGGTCGGGAAACCCGTGATTGTAAAGTTTATTCTGGAGCCCGGGTATATGAGTTCTCCGGAATTCATAGAGCAGGCCGCCATATCAATCCAACAAGCAGGGGCGGATTTTGTTAAAATCGGCTCCGGCATGGGACCACGGAATCCGACCGTTGAAGATGTCACAATCGTCCGCAAAGCGGTGCCGAATATGAAAATAAAAGTTGCCGGCGGCGTCGCGACCTACGAAGTCACGAAAGCGTTTATCGACGCCGGTGCTTCGCGCATCGGCACCTCACACGCTATTGAGATCGTTTCTCAGGCACCGGCTACAAGCGGATAATCCCCAACCAGACGAGAAGAATGTATGGGACAAGAAATTGACCGATAATTTTAAATGCCGGTATGTCTCTCCGCATCAACGCGAGCGACGCAGTTTCAGATCCGGCGCGCATCCAACAACTATAGAAATACAATTCCATCATCGCAATGCCCATAAGCGGTAGTGTTGATGGGAATGATCGGCCCAGTCCGAACCAAATGTAGAGGATGCTTCCAACTACACCTAAGATACACCCGAGTTGAAGACTTTTTTGTACTCCCAGGACGACATGCGTATTGCGAAGGCCGGCTTTTCGATCCGCAGGTAAATCTGAAATCTGGTATGGGTAGAACGCAAACCAAATAATAAAGCCCATAATCGCCGTAAACCATACGCCCCGTACGTGGTCACCCGCAGTCCATACCGGCGCTAAAAACGGCAAAATCCACCAAACCAAAAGTTGTGCCGCGACATCAAACACAATTCTCCCTTTGAGCCGAATAGGTTTAAGGGAATACAAAATGCCGATAAGGTATATCGCCAGTCCCCATATGAACAATCCAACAAGATAACTTATGATAAGTCCGGCAACGGAAAAAACGAAAAACATGGTCCAGACGATATTCATATTCCACTTCTCGCGATAAAGCGAGTGGACTGGGTTCCAACTATATTTATCCGTATCCTGCTGATCCGTCATTTCGTTAATAATAAATGCGGTGAATGATAAAAATGTCCCCGCTATCGCCCACCAGAGGATACTGAGGCTTCGTGAAGAAAGGTACACCCCTGCAGAGATGGCGGCAAACGCGGGTATATATTGATCCTGAAGCCTGAGGAGACGGATATACTTTTTCATGTTACGCATTTCGTAATCGATCGATCGCCCCGGCGATATTTGCCGGGTACTGAAAGACGTAGCTTGTGGATACCAGCCGTGTGGCACCAGCTTCAACCGCGATCCGCGCGGTTTTATCTGTAATTCCCCCGGTCACTTCAATCGGCAAATCTGGTAAATAGCTGTGGATCGACTTTATTTTTTCCGCGCATTCCGGCAAAAATGTGCCGCCGCTGAAGCCTGCCTCCACCATCATCACTTCCACGAAATCAACTTCCTCCAAAAACGGCTCGAGTGTTTCAAACTCGGTGGGACCGTCAATTGCAATCCCTACCTCGACATGCTCGTATTTCACCTGATCCAAAAAAATCCGGGGGTCGTGCGCTTCAACGTGTGCAATAAGGCGTTTAAATCCGGCGTCCACAGCTGCTTTAATATATTTCTCCGGGCTTGCGACCATAAAGTGGGCTTCTAATTGGGGAGATTGGGGTAATCGGGAAAAACGGGAAAAATCCAGAAACGTCGTATTGGGCACGAGCGTATTATCAACAAAATCTATGTGCACCCAGTCAACAAGCCCCGTAACTAAACGGATCCGCTCCTCTATCATCTCCCATTCTTTTTCCAAAATACCGGGGATTATTTCGATCATACGATAAGCGTATAGGGAAACAGTGCGTGCTGTAAAGGGGGAAATTATCGGGGTAATTTGTTAGCGAGGCTTTCATAGGCGCCGTCAAGTTTGGCAAATGTTTCGTCATTGACCGCATCCTGCGCCCAGGCAACGGACAATAAACTCCGTACACCTGCGACACGTCCTGCGGCATCGCGAAGTTTCATATCCCGTTCCCTGCGGTCACGGCGCGAGACGCCGTCTGCAATCATAGTGAGGGTCTTAAGACCTAATTTTTGCGCCTGAGCGATAACCTCGTTATCTCCCGTAAGCGCGCACAGATCTAATACCGACGTGTATGCTTCCTGCCACAATTTATCATCATGAAATGTACTCATATGTCTATTATATCATTTATTGAGAGTTGGACTAGGGGTCGCTGACGCGCTACCGACATTCACCGGTGCCACATCAATAATCATATTCGTTTCGCTGCGGTATAAAATGGCCTTTTTTGCCTTTATATAAATAAGTATTCTGTCTCCGCTTTTTGCGTTAGCAAAATAAGTCTGGTTTTTTAATTTGCTTACGTCAGCCTCAGTCAACTGTACAAAGGTAGGGTTTTCACCTTCCGGTAACAAGATTAACTTACCAACCGCCGCAATCGTATCTTTGGCATCCTGGTTGGTGGCAGCAGTGGGATTATTGATGCGGAGCTGTGCCGCCTGATATTGGCGGAAAAAGTACACGGAAGGGGCTGCAGCAACGACCACAACCGCGGCAACGCCGATGATTATAATTTTATATTTCTTCAAAAACCCGAGTGCTGCCATGACTTGTATTATAATGAGCCCAGCATGAATTGCAATATTGTTTATTCCATTATCCTCCCCGTGAGGGACGAAGACGCGTCCCTGCCGCAGTTATTCACTGAAATCGAGCACACATTTGCCGGCAAAAAATATGAAATTGTTGCCGTAGACGACGCGTCGGGATACACTGACCATTTCGGGAAATGGGAGGCTCTCCGGACCGGTATCGAACGGGCAAAGGGATCTATTATCATCACGATAGATTCAGACTTACAGGACGACCCGCGGGAGCTTCCTAAATTATTAAAAAAACTGGACGAAGGGTACGATATTGTTTCGGGATATCGGATGCGCCGTCATGATCCCCAGTATAAAATAGTGCTGACGCGTCTGGCTAATTTTATATATAAATTCAACGATTTCTCAAGCCCGATGAAGGTTTACCGGAAAGACGTTCTTGACCGGCTTCCGAAAGAAGGATCATTATTACGCTATTCATTACTCCTTGCCCGCCAACTTCATCTAAAAATTGTTGAAGTCCCGGTCGCGCACCGCCCAAGGAAGTACGGGCAATCCAAATTCGGGATTGTAAAATATTTCCGGATTTTTTATGACCTTATCCTTATCTCGCTTCTCTTCCGCGGGTCGGGAAAGTTGAAGTAATTGTTATTGTTCCCCCAAAATAATACGGGCGGTGGCCAACCCTTCTGCCTCATTTTTTGCAGGAAGTATGACGGAAACTTTACGTTTATCTTAAATCATACAGATACAATGATGCGCCGACCTGCGGATAATAATCCAGACGGCTCCCGATATAATCCAGAAACCTGACAATGTACTGATCTTCCCCGACAAACTCCTGCTGAAAAATGTGGGAAAATATCACCCATACCCGGGGATTCCCTTTCAGTTTCGCCGCATCCTGCTGATATTTCACCGGGTCATCCCGTGAGGACACGCCGACCACGACGGGCACCCGGTCGAGGCCGAACTTCGGGGCATAAAACCGGAACGGTGATTCCGCCGCATAATAGAGATAAATGATGTCGCCTTTCTGATAATGCGCGTGAAGATAGCTCATCACCTGTTCGAGCTCTTCTACTTTTATCGGCGTCACGAATGACGCTGCGGCATACGGTACCGTACCCCAGAAAAGGAGCGGTAAAAGAACACAAACGGCAATCATTGCTCCTGCCTTATGCGCTATCCTTCGACCGCATGCTATCAAAAGATCCGCGCCTGCCCCGATTGCGATATAGAGAGACGGCGCAAAGAAGAGGAGAAGCCGCGGGACAAAGGGGTACTTCTCAAAACCGGACGCAATGAGTACAAAAACAATGGGCAGAATAAAACCGCTGATATTTTTGATGCTTTTTCTTGCAAGGGAACTATATCCGGCGACCAACAGGCATGCGTGCACCCACGCGGCATCTACATCCACAAAAAATCCGAAGACGGTACCTATTGATTTAACATACACATCCGTTTTCCCCCGCAACCATGGAAATAATAAAAAATGCCCCTGCCAAACATTGACCATAGTCAGGGAAAGGCTATACCGAAGGAACAAAAGATAATCGATGCCGAAACTCGCAAGCCATATGGGAACGGCATAGGTCCAAAGCGAAATATCTCCCATGCCCAAACCTGCAAGGATAAACACGCTCGCATGCGAAAACCACAATATACCTGCCCCCAACAGGGCGAGCCGGCTCTTACTTTTCGGCGGTGCGACAAGAAAAAAATACCACAGGATGAGTGCGGCAAGCACATCCCCCATGTATTGTTTAAACTCCGTCGAGTAATACACCATAGGGGTCGCCAGTGAAAAAAAAGTGAGAGCAATAAGCGTGCCGGGCAAGCGCAAAAAATGCCTCGCGACGCGGTAAAAAAAGAACAATGAAATGATGCCGAATACAAGCGGGAAAAACCGCAGAGCCAACGACGTCGGCCCGCCGATAACCGTCGCCAGCTTTGATAAGAGTAAAAAACCGACCGGGGCATTTTGCTCATATCCGAGCGGCTGAAGGAGCCCCACAAACGATCGTTCAATAATATTGCGTGCCAATAGCGCTTCATCCAGCCATAGCGACCGGTTAAAAAAGTATTGCCGGAGCCGCAGGAGAATGCCGATACCGATAATAATCCACGGCAAATATTTTTTTATCTTCACGTGTCCTAGTATACTATTCTTTCGAATCTCGACAAGAGGAGCGCCCCGCGGTATGATGGCGCCATGATTCCCGTATCAGAACCTCTTATCGGACGGAACGAAAAAAAATACGTCCTGGATTGTCTTACAAGCGGTTGGGTGTCATCCAAAGGTTCGTATATCCGGCGGTTTGAAAACGCATTTGCCCGACTCATCGGCACGAAATATGCGGTCGCCTGTTCAAGCGGCACCGGTGCCATCCATCTGGCACTGGCGGCCCTGCATATCGGTCCCGGCGACGAAATCATCGTACCCACTCTTACGATGATTGCGACGGCGCTGCCCATTGTGTATCTTGGCGCAAAACCAATACTTGTAGACAGCGAAAAAAATACCGGAAATATCAATGTATCCAAAATAGAAGAAAAGATTACCAAAAAAACCCGTGCCATTATCCCCGTCCACCTTCACGGGCACCCGGCGGATATGGCGGCGGTACGGAAATTGGCCAAAAAATATAAACTCGCCGTTATCGAGGATGCCGCAGAGGCTCACGGAGCAAAAATCCGTAATAAATTAGCAGGTTCTTTCGGCGATATGGGCTGCTTTTCATTCTACGGCAATAAGATTATAACAACCGGCGAAGGCGGCATGGTAACGACGAATAATAAACGCCTTGCCGACCGCATGCGGAGCCTTCGCAACCTTGCCCGCACTCCCAACAAGCATTTTTTGCATCAGGAAATTGCCTATGCATACCGGTTAAGCAACGTACAAGCGGCTTTAGGACTTGCACAAACGGAAAACGCAAAGAATTTCATAGCAAAAAAACGCACTATTGCACAAAAATATTCGCGGCTCCTCTCTGGCGTGAACGGTCTACGGCTTCCCTCCGAACTTCCGGGATATACCAATGTTTACTGGCAGTACGGAATTTTGTTCAATAGTAAACAAACGAGAGACTCTGTCGAGAAAAAATTAGCGAAGAACGGTATCGAAACACGTGAATTTTTTATCCCGCTTCACCGGCAGCCTGCGTTTAAAAAAATCGGGTTATTTACGGGTGAACGGTATCCGGTAGCAGAACATTTGAGTTCGCACGGCCTGTGCTTGCCCTCCGGCGTCGCACTGACTGGCGCCGATATCGCATACGTATGTACCACCCTACGATCTCTCTTATAAGCGGCAAGCATCCGAAAACCGGAAAAAGCGGGTACGCACACTACGGGGCTGCCCTTGCTCGACAATTAGTCGCTCTTGGAAGCGACGTACATATTTTTTGCGTCGGACAGACGAGTTCTGTCACAAAAACACCCATCGGAATAATTCATGTCGTTAAGGTGCCGTTTATCCGAATCATCGCCGGCCGCGAAATGGCGGCGCTTGTACCCGCATCTGTTCTCATTGCGCAGGCGATAAATAAATTGGATCACGCAGAAATCATTTGGGGCATTGGCCCATGGACATTAGCAGGACTGCTCGTGAAAAAAAACCAACCGTCAGTACAGTTGTTTGCGGATTATTTTACAACGATCAAACACGAGTACCACACTCCGATATTTTCACTTTTAGAACGCTCTATTCTTACAAAAAGCGACCGCATCATCACCCACTACCGTTCAACGGAAAAAATTTTACAAAATGAATTCAAACTGGATCGGAAAAAGTTTTATCAAATGCCGTATGCAATCTGAAACACCACAACTCCTGACTATCTGCAGGCAGGATGCCCGCAAGGGTATCCCCTATCTTCTTGACGCGTACAAAATTTTGAACGACAAAAATATACGTTATAAAGCCGTCATCGTGGGCGGCGGCCATAAACTGAAAAAGAATAAACGGTTTGCGCAAACACTAGGGCTCTCAAATATCACGTTTACCGGTTATGCGGACGATACACAGCCGTTTTTTAAAAAAGCCTATTGTTTTATTTTGCCCTCGCTGGAAGAAGGCAGCGGATCAATCGCGGTTCTGGAGGCTATGGCAGCGGGTCTTCCGATTATCGCAAGCGATATTGACGGCATACCGGAAGACGTCGTGGGTGGCGTATCGGGAATCCTTGTTGCGCCGGCAAATCCGCAGGCGCTGGCAGCGGCCATTGAAAAACTGTTGAAAAATCGGCGTCTGGCACAACGATTCGGCCGGAAAGCAAAAATTAAATTCAGAGAAAAATATTCTTCCGGACGCGTGCGAAGCGCGTTAAAAAAATTCTTGCATCTTTCGGTACTTCCCGATAATACTGAGTAGGTCCGTACGCAACAATTCCTGCTTAAATCCCGCTGACGCGAGGCTTTTAAGAAACTCTTTTTCATGCGCGTGCCACCGTTCAATTGCCGCCTGTTCAACCGTATATGCACGCCGCCGTTTTTCCAGATACGGGATAATGCGGCGTATAGGTGAAAACGTGAGCCAATCAAAAAATTTCCGTACCCGCGAGTTATGCATATCGATTATGCACAGTCGGCCGCCGGGCACCAGCACGCGCCAAATCTCGGAAAACGCCTCCGGCTTCCCGACAAAATGATAGAGAACGGAATCAACGAATACCGTATCAAACGAAGCATCCTTAAACGGTAATTTTTCCGCCGATGCACGGATAAAACGTACGCCGGGATTCCTTTTTTTGGCATCTGCAAGCAGTTTCGGGGGGATATCAACACCGGTAATCTTTTTACAGCCTTTTTTGCGAAGTATTTCTATATCAAGCCCGTCGCCGCAACCCAGATCCAATATCCTGTCCGTTTTTTTAAGCCCGAACATCGCCAATCGCCTGCGCCGGATCCACGTGTTCCTGCGGATACGGATCATTGCATCGTCCCGTGAATAGTGCATTGATGCTCAATATACCGCAAACACAACGTATTTTACCAGCGTCATTTTGCAAAACGTTCTCCGCGGGGAAGTAATAATACCACCGTAGCTGAATATCCATAGTGTATCTGTATTGTCGATTTTCTGTAGGTATTCAAATAGGAAGCAACATACGGAGAAAATATATTTGTATAGATAACGACATCTGCATTATCCAACAGGGGCTTAATGTCCGAATCCGGTAACGGAAGTTCTGACAGTTCATAGAGTGTCAATCCGGAATCCCTCTTAAGATCAAAATACGGATCCCATACGGATGCTAGTAGTACATGCCCGCCGCGGGGCACGAACGACTGAATTGATCGGGTAAACAGGTGATATCCGTTGTCCATCCCCTGAAATGACTGCAGCGTCATATACAGGATGGCCGCCTGTGCAAGGATTGTACAGAAAGACAACAAAAACACGCCGTATCTGTATACGTTTTGTTTCGGAGGACATGCAAAAAAACCAAGAATCATGAGGTCTATAAACGGCGCCGGATATATGGTGTACCAAAAAACCTTTCCCCATAAGACAAAGAGAACCGAGATTACAAAACCGCCCAAAACGAATATGTCAGAATATTTCCTTTTTTGAATAACAACGAGAGTTTGTATGGCGATAATGAGGCCGATGCACACCATAGAGATCTGCCAGAATATCCCCTGCCCGAACAGGGTAAAAATATGAGGGACCTCTGCATTTTTGTATGCAAAATTTATACCAACCTGATAGATGAACATCGGAAAATTTTTCCCCATCGAGATAAACCAACCCGCTGCAGCCAGCGCCGGAGGCAAAAGATCCCAACAGACATCCGTATCGATTTTCCTGTGTCTGGCTATAACGGCAAAAACGGCAAGTGCAACGACCATGATTCCCAATGGATGAGTCATCACGGCACATGAGGCAAGTATGCCGCCGGCCAAATACCAGAGGGCTGATTTCCGCTGAAAAGCGATATCAATCACGATGAGCGTGGAAATAAAGAGAAAAAATACTACTATTTCCATGCGGGCCGTACGCGAAGACAGCCCGAAATAACTATCAATACTCAGCATTACCGTGCCCGCTACCGCGAGTGTCCGCGAGTGGAACAGTCGAACGATATAAATCCAAAAAAGAACCAGGGACAGTAATCCTATAAAAGAAGACATCAGGCGGACGGATTCAATACCCGGTCCGAACATCCGGATCCAGGCCGAGAGTGTAAGAAAATACGCGGGCGGATAAAAATAGAAATGTGCGGCAGTATTATATATCGCGCCTCCATAGATCTGCGTTGCTATGTGACCGGTTCTAATAAACGTTTTTGCTACATCAGTAAATACTGCTTCATCCGGCCAGACCGGAGGCTCAAGGAGAAACAGCCTATTCGTCAGATATATATACGGAATAATCGCAAGCAAAAACAGCAGTATATTTTTTATCCTTGGCACCATTTACACATACCGTATCACGCATACTGCAAATTTGGTAGTATGATGATTGAAATGACCAGACTCCGCCTCTTTTTACTCAGTTTTCTTATTCTCTTCACGGAACTTGCCCTCATCCGCTTCATCCCCTCATGCGTCCGGCTCATGGGATTTTTTGCCAACATCACGCTGCTTGCTGCGTTCCTGGGATTAGGGTTAGGTCTGCTATGGACGAAAAGCCGCATTCGGGCGAAATACAACAGATATTTCCCCTATTTCTACTGCTTCTCATTACGCTCACAGTCTCGTTTAATCTCGATGTTCAGAACACTTCCCCAAACGTTATTTTTTTCACCGATATCAGCCCGCAAACCGTACCCCATGTGGAACCCACCACAATTTTACCCTTCATTTTCCTTCTGGTTTCCCTGTGTTTTGCCATGATATCACAGGAATTCGGGCGCGTGTTTGGGTAACTTCCTCCTATAACCGCCTACACCATCGACATTGCCGGATCGCTTCTGGCAATCATCATCTTTTCCGGCCTTTCGTTTCTGGGCGTCTCTGCATGGATATGGTTTATCATTATCGGTGCTGTAGGGACAACCGTTACATTCCTGACCCTCCTGGAAATGGATAGTCTTGGGCATACTTCCGCTGGTTTGCACAATTATTCTCGTATTCGGGACCACAGGCGACTCACTCTGGTCCCCGTATTACCGCGTGGACATCCACGAATTTTTCATGAATTTCGGCGTTTCCGTCAATACCGTCCCCAACCAATACGCCGCACATTCGTTAGATAAGGAACCATTTTATCGCCTCGCGTATGAAGAATTACATCATCCTGAGTACAAAAATATACTCATTCTGGGATCCGGCACCGGCAATGATGTGGCTACCGCCCTCGGAGAAGATCCGTCTCTCGCACGCATCGATGCCGTTGAAATAGATCCCGTCGTGGCACAGCTGGGTGTCGCGCACCATCCCGATCAGCCGTACGAAGATCCGCGCGTCCATCTGACCGTCGGCGACGGGAGAAATTTTTTAGCAAACAGCAAGCGGCAGTATGATCTCATCATTTTCGCACTAACAGACTCACTGGTACTCACGAGTCAAACGTCAAATATCCGGCTGGAAAGTTTTTTGTTTACCGAAGAAGCGATGAAAGAAGCAAGCCAACATCTCACCCCCAACGGACTCGCGGTGTTTTACAATTATTACCGTGAACCGTGGCTTGTAGATAAAATCGCTCAAATGGCCATGCATTCGTTCGGCACCACGCCGTATGTGTACCTTTTTGACAAGCAAACGCAGGCTGCGATCATCATGGCGGAGCCAAAACTTGCGGACCTTAAGAAGGATTCACCGATCGTGCGGTACGAAAAAACCAGAGACGCGACACCTGCAACCGACGACTGGCCGTTTCTGTATGTGCAGAACCGGGGCATTCCCGCCTTCTATCTGACCATACTCGGGACACTTCTGGCACTTGCCGTCATACTTATGGCGCTCAGCATGTATATCCAGAAAGAGCGCGGGTTTAACGTAAAGTTTTTCCTGTTCGGCGCGGCATTTCTCCTGTTGGAAACCAAAAGCCTTACCACGTTCAGCCTCCTGTTCGGCGCGACATGGTTTGTCAATTCTCTCGTGTTTGGAGCAATCCTCACATCAATTCTTATTGCCAACATCATAAGCATGAACGTCCGTATCAAGCCGGGGATTCTCTACATACTCCTCTTTGGAAGCTTGCTTCTTTCTGCAATGATACCTACGGAAAATTTTCTTTCGGTCCCAGGAGCCGCCAGATACGTGTTGGCGGCGGTTCTTTATTTCTCTCCGGTATTTTTTGCGAACATGATCTTCAGCCAGCTGTTTAAAAATACCCCACGGCCCGTTCTGGCGCTGTCATCAAATATTCTTGGCGCAGTACTTGGTGGGTTTCTCGAATACAGCGCCATGGCAATAGGATATCACGCGCTGTTTTTCATTATTGCGGCGTGTTATCTTATAACATATGCGATTCACTAACCTGGCAAAAATCTTTTTTATCATTGCTTTTCTTTTGTTGGTTACACAGCCGGCCCGCGACCCTGATTTAGGCTGGCACCTGCGGTATGGACAGTATTTCTTTCAGACCGGACACGTGCTGCGGGACAATATCATCAGCTTCGTCTGGCCGCAGTATAAATGGGTGCAGGCATCTTGGGGATATGATCTTATCGTCTACCAGCTGTTTACCCATTTGGGATTTTTAGGACTTTCCGTGACCGCGGGCCTCTGTACGCTCTTTACATTTTGTATCGTCATCTGGCCACCCAAACGGTTAAATCTTGTACAATTACTGTTTCTGGGAATAGTATTTATCGCACTCGTCGGGCCCATGTGGGGCGGCGGCATGCGCACGGCGACCATTTCAACAATCTTTATGGCCGCATCTATCGTCATATCCGACCGGATACTGGACCCCGACGGACGCAAAACACCGGCCTGGGTCATGTATCTCTTGCCGGTTTTTTTTCTGGTCTGGGCAAATCTTCACGGCGGATTTGCATTGGGACTCATACTCCTTTCCATTCAATGGATCTGCTGCGGCATACTCTCACGGATACAAAAAATACCGATTCATCAATATAAAACCTACGGACTCGCTCTTGCGGCTTCCTGGTTTACCCCTCTTGTAAACCCCTGGGGGCTGCAGGTGTACGAAGAAACGTTTAAACACACCAGCAATACCAATCTTCTGGGCATCTCCGAATGGGCGCCGTTGACGGATTTACCCCTCGTGGCACTGATTACCGGAATCATCGTACTGTTTACTCTCGCAGTTCTTGTAAACCGCAAGAAAATACGGGCATTCCCCGCTGTGGCGGTAGTCGTGGTTAGTACGTATCTGGCATTTAGCGCCAACAGATTTGTTATCGTTCTGGGCGCCGTCGTGGTCTATTTTTTGGCTCGAAATCTGCCGCTCTACCATTGGCGGTTTTTTCAGAAACGTGCCGTCCAATGGACAATCGCGCTTATGCTCATCGCATTGGTTTCGTGGGACATGGCGAAATTCCAAACGTATTTCTCGATGCCGAACCCGCATCTTTTGACCTACTCCTGGAATGATTATTGTAACGAAACGCTCTATTGCTCAGAGCTTATCACCGCCATAATGCTCGCCGATCCGCCCCGCGGCAATGGTTTCCATATTTATGATTACGGGGGGTATCTCTCGTGGCGGGTTCCGCAGGTAAAAACATTCATTGACGGACGCATGGCCGCCTGGGAGGAAAACGGTAAAACCCCGCCGGTTCTGGAAGGCGACTGGATCGCAATGCCCAAAGGACCTATTGCATTTATCAAATACGACAATGAGTACCATTTTAGCTGGGCTATTGTGCCGACCCCGTCGGACATTACACTGTATTTAGACGCTTTGGTTAAAAGCGGCCAATGGGAGAGAAAGTATCAGGATCCGCTTTATAGCTATTTCGTCAAAGTGAAAGAGTAAGGCGAAACGCGAAGATTTCCTTCGTGTGTCCGATTTCGGTAAGCCCGATCGAACGCAACCCACTAAGCACTTTTGCGCCGATCCGGACATCCGCATATTCGTCAAGATGGACAACGACCGTGTCAACGCCGATATGCTCGAGCTGGATAATTTTTTCTTTCGTGGGAAAATCCAGCGCCAGCGTGCGTCCCAGAAGAAACCAGTCCGGCGGAATAAATCCGCTATATCCGTTCAGGAGTATTTTGTTGTGATACAGGGCGAAGAGGAGATATTTCGAATCTGCCATAAAGTCACGGTCAAGTACAGGGTTCTGCGTGGAATAGCCGTTCCCCATGGGTAATTCCAAAAGTACATGGACGTCTTTACGCCCGTTAAGCGTCCGGTAAAACTGCTGTACGGGTTGGGGAACGGCCATGGGTCGACCGAAATCGTAGCGGTACTCAAAACAGAGAGCGGCGATGACGAATATGAACAGCAATCGACGGAACCGGAATTTTCCGACTGATTTCCACACATACGCGGCAAGTATTGACGAAGCAAACAAAACAATCACCATAAACCGCGTCGGCACGCGGAGCGTTTCACCTCCAGGCAACCCGTACAACAACCCGTACACCGGGCCTGTCGTACAGACCACTGCAAGGACCAGAATCGTCATATACGCCACCACGTGCGGCCTGTCCCGAGCAGAAAACTTCCTGCGCAGGAAAAGCCAGAAACCGGCAATCACAAAGACAAAAACAGTAATTCCCGGGAATAAACTATGTTCGTAAGGGTGTGCCATCGTGTTGAACTTCCCGTACGTCAGATTTTCCGGTGGTGCCAGAAAAAAATCAGTCAAGCCTGCGGCATAGGTCTGAATTTCCGCACCTCTCGCGAGATGGTACATTTTCTGCATCGCAAGGTACGGACGGATATACACACCCATAAAGAAGATGAGTACGACTGCCGGTAACCACACAACGGGCGTCATATAGTTCCTTAAAGAAACTTTTATCTGACACATCCGGATAACGGTATACACGGGCCAGAGAATCGCCAGAAAGAAAAAATAGTAAAAAGAAGTGATAAACTGCAGAAGAAAAGCCGCTACCAAAACGATAGTCCAGCGCCACCGTATACGTTTCAGGAGCTTTTCCGTTGCCAAAAAAATCAGGGGCACCCACTGGAATGCCACAAGATCCTGATGCCACCGCGACATCATGTACGGATTGTATGTATAAATAAGCCCAGCGATAAATGCCCCCCATATGTCCCCCGTCAGCGAATACGCAACGAGATACAGAAAGAAAAAGGAAAGCAAAAAATCCGCGATCCGTACTGCATTTGCCGATATGATGACATTGCGGGTTACCATGTACACGGGGAGCCCGAGGATGCTCGGACCCAAGACGCTGTTGCCGAAGGCAAGCGTATTCTTCAGTGGATAAAACATGCGAGTATCAAATAGATGCCCGATGTCTCCCTCCGCAAGCTTGGTAAAGTTGTTATCAAATAAAAAATAATAATACGCTTCGTCATCCGCGGCACGCAGCGGTTTATCAAAAGTCAGATACAGCGTCCGCAGGAATATCCCTGAAAATATAATTGAAGAAATAATACCGATCCAGAGAACGCGCTTCGTTTTCATTTATTGGCAAGCTCCCACACTGCCGTCACTTTGGCCCCGATAAAACATGAATAGGGTGTCGTGGCAATAATCTTCACAGAACGGGCCAATTCACCCGGATACAGGTACTCCAACGTGCCGTCTGCGGTCAGACGTTTTTCCGCAGTGGCGTAGGTGTGATCAACGGGATCGAATTGTTTGCCGGGTGAGGACGGGATAAACTTGACAATATTGTTGTACGTCGAAAATTGCTCCTGCCGGTTACACAGGTGATTCGTCGGCAGAATATCAATTCTCGTCACCCGGATGTCTTCGGGGAAATCCAGTTCCAGATACTCCCCTTCGCGGGTTGAATAATACGTTTGCGCCACGGGACGTATAACCGTTTCCTGCGCCATTCCGGTCCGCAGGTGAGCCTCATCATTTTTATATATCAACAAAATCGGCACATTGCCGACGGTAATTTCGTGAACCGGCGTGAGAAAATCCCGGACATACCGGTAACTGAAATTCGCCGTCCCGTGGATGGTATTGATGGGGGTTACGAAAATATACTCCCCTTTCCGGTCAAACCCGCTGAAGTGAAACGGCGATACGGAAATATCCGGCCGCAGGTAGAGCGGCGACAATGCAAACGTCCTGCCGTCCAGAATGGCCACCCGCGCATCTTTCTCAGCGTACGAATTGAGCCACAGTGCCCCTTGTTTATAGACGTTGCCGTCGGTTAAAAACGGGTCGATGAGATTTTTCGACTGCGCTCCGCTGATGCCGCCGACAAATGTATTAAAATAGGTATTTTCATTCGGATGTAAACGTATTAAAGAGCGTATAAGTATAATGGAAGCTATTAATAGTATTCCTTCTATAAAGTACTTCATCTTTCCATGTGTTTTCCGCATCAGATAGTCCGCGCCGATGCCGGAAAGTAACGCAATGGCCGGGACTATTTCCATCATCTGCCGCCATCCGCCGTAGGCCTGGGTATACGGGAAACTATACCGGATAACAGGAACTATAAACCATATCAGAACTAAATATCCCGTACGGAGGGTTTTCCCCGCCGCAGCGCGTACAATCGCAACCGTAGCCTACGGCCGAAAGAAAAAGCAACACTTCAGGCGTCTGTGCCAAAAATAAGAGAAATGGGTAAAAGTTGACGCCTACCACGGGAGGAAAAATAAAACCTGCCGGCTGGACACCGCTACTACCGGTTCCGATCCCCCAGTAATATTGAACCAGGTCCCACAAAGCCACAAGTGGCCTTCCCCACGAAACAGGCCAGATACCGAGCATAAAGATTACACACGCGCCGGCGGCACACAAAAAAGCAACAAGAGATTTTTTTGGCCGGTACCAACGCCTAAATTCAGCGGTTTTCCGTATGCTCAAGAGCCACGGACCAAAAATAAAGGGTAAAAATACGGCATTCCATTTGACGCCCAGCGACAACGCGAAAAATACAACAAACCCGAAAAAATAGGTGAGTTTATTTTCACGCACCCACCGCCAGAACATCCACACGCATCCGGCAAAAAGCGCCGCAACTGCCGGATCTTTCATATTAAAATGCGCTTCGGCAAAAAATACGGGAAAAAGTGCCAGCGAAAGACCGGCAACCAGTCCCGCAAACCACGATCCCGTCGCGTCAATTGCAAAAGCGGAAACGACAAAAACTCCCGCTCCCGCAAGCAACACGTACGGGACGCCATAGCTCTCTCGATATCGCCCGCAATACCCCATGCCTGATATAACACGCGGTTTCGTCATCGACCCTGACAGTTCCGGCAAAGGCAGGTGGCCGGTTTCAAACGGGTCGTACTTCATAAAGTAGGCGGACCACGCGTCGTGCTGGTAAAAATCTAAACCTGCGGCCAAATTTCGTAACGATGGCCGCAAATTCAGCCTGCGGACGCGGCATCGGGGGCAATGTCGCCATCGTCTGCCGCTCGGACGCTGAAAAATTGTAGCGGGTCACGAATTCATACGGGCGTATAAGGTTCGGGGGCGTCCGGTCGGGCAGATTCGCCGTCCCCCTCCCCGTTAAAAAAAACGGAGGAACGCCTGACCCCGCAGGAGCCGCGCCGGCTCATCCCAATTCATGCCGTAATCTTTGAGTGTCGCAACACCTACCACGAAAAATATTCCGGCAAGTATCCACGGAAAAAATTTCTTCATTACTTGGAAGTATACCGCAAATTGTGTATCATGGAACTATGAAGCGTGTACTGCTTCTTTTCGGGGCCGTATTGTTCATTGCTGCACCGGTTAAGGCTGCCTACATCGACCTTCCCGTTTCCCAGTTTGCCAGTTACACCAATGATCTGCCGTACGGCAACCATACCATGGGAGACTCACATGTCGGCCTTTTTTCCACAGGGAGTCATGTAGTATTATTTACGATAAATTTTTCCGGAATTGCATCCATCCCCAAAAACAGCACGGTGACTGATGAGGTGCTTATGACCGGAACTCCACTCTCCGTCGCAACAACCCCTCAAGTCTGACGGGGGGTGAATCTTGTATCTATTTGACTGACGATCCGCAGGCAATCGCATCAGCGTCGGCAATCACTCCTCCGGCACAATCCGGCGCTGTCGGCTGCTGGCAAATTCTCTTTACCCAACCGAGCGTACTTGGCGGAATTACTCCCGATATAGTGACGTCACGTGACACTTACAGAGTACGTTTTACGGGGGCATGACCAATGCCGGCGTACAGCTTGATCCTACGACAACATTTCTGCGGGTAAACTACAGCACTGCCAATACTCCGCCTTCCGGCGATGCCAACGGTGACGGGTCTGTGAATGAAACGGACTACAATGTCTGGCTTTCACACTTCGGACAAACCGTTCTCAACGGACCGGCAAGCGGCGACTTTAACGGCGACGGGGTTGTGGACGGAGCGGATTACACGATCTGGCTCAAGAATACGAGCTCTTAGCGAGCTCCTGAGCTAACTCCTAATTGACCTGCACATACGTTCCTGAAATCCACCCGACAATAGTATTGTACGTCACGTGATACCACCCGTATTCTTGATCATCATACGGTACCGTATTGCCAGAAGGAATCCGGCCCACTAAATTCCCTGTTTCCGCTGGTGCGTCGCGGACATTCACATATCCCAAATCATTCGTCAGTACCGTCACCGTACTTGCTGCAGGCGTAGGAGTGGGTGTCACTGTTTGTATCGGTGTTGGTGTCGGGATGGGCACTGGGTGCCGTGGTTGGATTCAGGGTCGGGCTCGGACTTGCCGTCGGAGTCGGCGTAAGTATTGGCGTCAAAGTCGGCTGAAGCGTCGGCGTTAGTGTTGCCGACGGCGTCACCACCGTATCCCCGAGGATTGACGGCGTCGGGGTGACAAGTAGTGTCGTCACTGCCGCTGTCCCGTCAATGGATTTTCCGATCATTTTTTCCTGTTATTCACCGCCAGGGCGAACCAATTGTAGGTGAGGTCTTTGGGTACCGGCGTATTGAGTACAATGGTAAATCCTGTTGTCGTCACGTTCGTGACAGCCGCCTGCACCCCTTCTGCCATAAATGCGCTGTCAGTCGCCTGCGGCAATACCAATGAAATCGTAACAATCGGAGGAGTCGCAAACGGCTGTTCAAACGGCACGTCCACACTCGTGGCGGAGCTCGGAATTACCGCAACGCCTGCCGTATCAGTATTCACGGTAATATGGCCGAATATTGAAATGTCCCCTAACACCTTCAGCGTATTATTTATCGTCAACTGACCCTGAATGATGACGTCCTTCACAAACGTGACCACATCGTTAAATGTCACCTGCCAGTCAAATATACTCAGGTTTGCCGTAGACGTAGCCACCGGTACAGAGCTTGGTGTTGCGCTATTGAATAAGGAAGACAAATCCAATCCTTCTATTTGGTTGACTTTCAATTTATCCGCCGTAATCGTTCCTGGCAAAATAGCCGTTCCCTGCCGCGTCCACCGAGAAAACTTCGTTCTGGTTGGAATCCAGAATCGATACCTTGCCGTCCGCGCCCGAGTGGACATGAACGGCCCCGCTTGCATCCGGCGTAATCGTACCGACTGACAGAGAATCCACGACCGCCTGGCTTCCGGCGATGTCACCAAACGCTCCGTGATTGGCAGTCAGCGTATTGGTCGTCACTTCGTTGGTTTGCACCACACCCGCTTTGAAATTCGCAGCAACAAGGTTGGTAAACTCCCCCATCGCTTTCACGGCGCTGCTGACGATTCCCTGAATGGAATATTTGCCGAAGTTGCTTGCGGCTTCAGCAGCCCCTGCTTTAGCAAACGGAATCTGTGCAACGTATGGCGTTGAATTTGCCGCTTCAAGCCGGAGTGTTTGCAAATCCGAGTCGCTCGCCGTCGCCTCAGCTGGATCGTAGTATGACGGTGAAATGAGTGCTTTGATCATCCCAACCTGTGTAGGATCTGTATTTGACCAACTGTCAAGCGCACGCCCGACGATCTGTCCGGCCCGTGTGGCTTTCATGGCAACGCCGGGCTGGCTGGAGCTCGTCAAACGGTCACCGGGCTGGATGCTTCCGTTTTCGCTTGACACTTTAATGGATACCTGGCCAAGCATACCGACGTTTGCCCAAGCCGGATTGTCATTGTGATGGTCCGGCGCGTCGGAATCATTGTTGTATCCGAGACCGGTCGTGGTTATGACTCCTAAAATATTATCTTCGTACGGCCCGTGGTAACGCCTCACACTTTGCGTTGCTGTGGAGTCTACGACCATAACGTCGCCGGGGCCGGAAGGCTCAGTCTGGGCAATATATTCGGAATAGTCGGCGGAATTTCCGACGGAATTCCACCGGAAAATTGTGTTGCTGGCATAAATCCAGATACGGCCGTTGGTGGTGCCGGCGGTACCCATTGATCCGATGGCAAATTGACCGTTTGAGTTAAATTCACTCCCGACGTTCGCCGTGCGCGGGAAGAAAAGCACTTTCGTGTTGATAGATCCGTTGCCGATATTAACAATACGCGCGTTCACCGCCACGTTGCCGCCGGCGCCGACATTGATTACCTGAAGACCGGTGCTGGTAGGCGTACCTCCGAGGGTAATCGTCTCAGTGCCTGCTGACGGGCTGCTGCCGATACTAACAGTACGTGTGGCAGTGCCGGCAGTTGTTCCTATATTGATAGATTGACCACCCGCAGCCTGACCGATCGTAATCGTGCCGTTTGACGACGTAGTTCCCCCTATGTTTATTGTTGTACTCGTAGCGGCGGCTCCGCCGATACTTATGGGATCCTGCGGTTTGGGTATTGCCGATCGCGATAACGTTGGCACCGGTTCCTCCGATATTGATCCCGTTTGCCATTGCAGCGCCGGTGCCGATATTAATGGTTTTAGCATTCGTCGTGCCGCTCCCGATATTGATAGTCTGGGCGCCTTCTCCAGTCCCGAGATTGACGGTACTTGTTGCGCTTGATGCTCCGAGGTTTACAGCCGCCGTTTGTGCGGTGGCCCCAAAATAAAGTATATCATCCGTACCTCCGTATATCGAATCTGTCTGCGCTGCTCCCTGATTCCAGCCCAGCTGAAGATTATTCCCCATAAAGATATCGCCTTTTTTACCTGCGGTTCCACCTGCTGGGTCAGCCGAGCCGTACAACACGATTGCTGCGGTGGACGTTGCAGTCGTAGAATCGGATCCGTTGGTGCCGCCGAGCGCAAAGCTTAATCCTACCGCCGGATACGGATAAATAAGGTTGTTGCTCCCCATCGTCAGAAGCACACCGCCGGTTGCGCCAAGCGCACCCGCATTGCCGGTTGAACCGGTAGGACCGTTGGATCCGCCACAACCGTTGCGCCGGTTGAACCGGTAGGACCGTTGGATCCGCCAGAACCCGTTGTGCCGGTTGAACCGGTGGAACCGCTCTCGCCTGTTGCACCTGTAGGACCGTACACCAGGCTTGATTACGGTGGTCTGTGGGACCTTTGGTTCCCCGAGCACTGGTATTTCCGGTGGGCCCGTTAGCGCCTGTTCTCGACGATCCTGTTGAACCCGTAACACCTGTTGGACCATTGGCACCTGCGCCTCCGGTTGCGCCTGTCGGACCGTTGGTTCCTGTTGCTCCCGTAGGACCGGCAACACCGGTGGCTCCTGTATCGCCCGTTTGGACCATTGGCACCTGCGCCTCCGGTTGCGCCTGTCGGACCGTTGGTTCCTGTTGCTCCCGTAGGACCGGCAACACCGGTGGCTCCTGTATCGCCCGTTCGGACCATTGGCACCTGCGCCTCCGGTTGCTCCTGTCGGACCGTTGGTTCCTGTTGCTCCCGTAGGACCGGCAACACCGGTGGCACCGGTAGATCCGGTGACACCTGTTGGACCATTGGCACCTGCGCCTCCGGTTGCGCCTGTCGGACCGTTGGTTCCTGTTGCTCCCGTAGGACCGGCTGTTCCGGTGGCACCGGTAGATCCGGTGACACCTGTTGGACCATTGGCACCTGCGCCTCCGGTTGCGCCTGTCGGACCGTTGGTTCCTGTTGCTCCCGTAGGACCGGCTGTTCCGGTGGCACCGGTTGAACCGGTTGTTCCGGTGGGACCGTTTGCTCCACCACTACCTGCGCCTCCGGTCGCTCCCGTCGGACCTGTTGGTTCCTGTTGCTCCCGTAGGACCGGCTGTTCCGGTGGCACCGGTTGAACCGGTTGTTCCGGTGGGACCGTTTGCTCCACCACTACCTGCGCCTCCGGTTGCGCCTGTCGGACCGTTGGTTCCTGTTGCTCCCGTAGGACCGGCTGTTCCGGTGGCACCGGTTGAACCGGTTGTTCCGGTGGGACCGTTTGCTCCACCACTACCTGCGCCTCCGGTTGCTCCTGTCGGACCGTTGGTTCCTGTTGCTCCCGTAGGACCGGCTGTTCCGGTGGCACCGGTTGAACCGGTTGTTCCGGTGGGACCGTTTGCTCCACCACTACCTGCGCCTCCGGTTGCGCCTGTCGGACCGTTGGTTCCTGTTGCTCCCGTAGGACCGGCTGTTCCGGTGGCACCGGTTGAACCGGTTGTTCCGGTGGGACCGTTTGCTCCACCACTACCTGCGCCTCCGGTTGCGCCTGTCGGACCGTTGGTTCCTGTTGCTCCCGTAGGACCGGCTGTTCCGGTGGCACCGGTAGATCCGGTGACACCTGTTGGACCATTGGCACCTGCGCCTCCGGTTGCGCCTGTCGGACCGTTGGTTCCTGTTGCTCCCGTAACTGACTAGTTTTTCCGGTGGCACCGGTTGAACCGGTTGTTCCGGTGGGACCGTTTGCTCCACCACTACCTGCGCCTCCGGTTGCGCCTGTCGGACCGTTGGTTCCTGTTGCTCCCGTAGGACCGGCTGTTCCGGTGGCACCGGTAGATCCGGTGACACCTGTTGGACCATTGGCACCTGCGCCTCCGGTTGCGCCTGTCGGACCGTTGGTTCCTGTTGCTCCCGTAGGACCGGCTGTTCCGGTGGCACCGGTTGAACCGGTTGTTCCGGTGGGACCGTTTGCTCCACCACTACCTGCGCCTCCGGTTGCGCCTGTCGGACCGTTGGTTCCTGTTGCTCCCGTAGGACCGGCTGTTCCGGTGGCACCGGTAGATCCGGTGACACCTGTTGGACCATTGGCACCTGCGCCTCCGGTTGCGCCTGTCAGTCCTGCCGGTTTAAGTTGCTCCCGTAGGACCGGCTGTTCCGGTGGCACCGGTTGAACCGGTTGTTCCGGTGGGACCGTTTGCTCCACCACTACCTGCGCCTCCGGTTGCGCCTGTCGGACCGTTGGTTCCTGTTGCTCCCGTAGGACCGGCTGTTCCGGTGGCACCGGTAGATCCGGTGACACCTGTTGGACCATTGGCACCTGCGCCTCCGGTTGCGCCTGTCGGACCGTTGGTTCCTGTTGCTCCCGTAGGACCGGCAACACCGGTGGCACCGGTAGATCCGGTGACACCTGTTGGACCATTGGCACCTGCGCCTCCGGTTGCGCCTGTCGGACCGTTGGTTCCTGTTGCTCCCGTAGGACCGGCTGTTCCGGTGGCACCGGTAGATCCGGTGACACCTGTTGGACCATTGGCACCTGCGCCTCCGGTTGCGCCTGTCGGACCGTTGGTTCCTGTTGCTCCCGTAGGACCGGCTGTTCCGGTGGCACCGGTAGATCCGGTGACACCTGTTGGACCATTGGCACCTGCGCCTCCGGTTGCTCCTGTCGGACCTGTTGGTTCCTGTTGCTCCCGTAGGACCGGCTGTTCCGGTGGCACCGGTAGATCCGGTGACACCTGTTGGACCATTGGCACCTGCGCCTCCGGTTGCGCCTGTCGGACCTGTTGGTTCCTGTTGCTCCCGTAGGACCGGCTGTTCCGGTGGCACCGGTTGAACCGGTTGTTCCGGTGGGACCGTTTGCTCCACCACTCCCACCTGCGCCTCCGGTTGCGCCTGTCGGACCGTTCGGTTCCTGTTGCTCCCGTAGGACCGGCTGTTCCGGTGGCACCGGTTGAACCGGTTGTTCCGGTGGGACCGTTTGCTCCACCACTACCTGCGCCTCCGGTTGCGCCTGTCGGACCGTTGGTTCCTGTTGCTCCCGTAGGACCGGCTGTTCCGGTGGCACCGGTTGAACCGGTTGTTCCGGTGGGACCGTTTGCTCCACCACTACCTGCGCCTCCGGTTGCGCCTGTCGGACCGTTGGTTCCTGTTGCTCCCGTAGGACCGGCTGTTCCGGTGGCACCGGTAGATCCGGTGACACCTGTTGGACCATTGGCACCTGCGCCTCCGGTTGCGCCTGTCGGACCTGTTGGTTCCTGTTGCTCCCGTAGGACCGGCTGTTCCGGTGGCACCGGTAGATCCGGTGACACCTGTTGGACCATTGGCACCTGCGCCTCCGGTTGCGCCTGTCGGACCGTTGGTTCCTGTTGCTCCCGTAGGACCGGCTGTTCCGGTGGCACCGGTAGATCCGGTGACACCTGTTGGACCATTGGCACCTGCGCCTCCGGTTGCGCCTGTCGGACCGTTGGTTCCTGTTGCTCCCGTAGGACCGGCTGTTCCGGTGGCACCGGTAAGATCCGGTGACACCTGTTGGACCATTGGCACCTGCGCCTCCGGTTGCTCCTGTTGGACCGTTTGGTCCCTGTTGCTCCCGTAGGACCGGCTGTTCCGGTGGCACCGGTAGATCCGGTGACACCTGTTGGACCATTGGCTCACCTGCGCCTCCGGTTGCGCCTGTCGGACCGTTGGTTCCTGTTGCTCCCGTAGGACCGGCTGTTCCGGTGGCACCGGTTGAACCGGTTGTTCCGGTGGGACCGTTTGCTCCACCACTACCTGCGCCTCCGGTTGCGCCTGTCGGACCTGTTGGTTCCTGTTGCTCCCGTAGGACCGGCTGTTCCGGTGGCACCGGTTGAACCGGTTGTTCCGGTGGGACCGTTTGCTCCACCACTACCTGCGCCTCCGGTTGCGCCTGTCGGACCGTTGGTTCCTGTTGCTCCCGTAGGACCGGCTGTTCCGGTGGCACCGGTTGAACCGGTTGTTCCGGTGGGACCGTTTGCTCCACCACTACCTGCGCCTCCGGTTGCGCCTGTCGGACCTTTGGTCCCTGTTGCTCCCGTAGGACCGGCTGTTCCGGTGGCACCGGTAGATCCGGTGGACACCTGTTGGACCATTGGCACCTGCGCCTCCGGTTGCGCCTGTCGGACCGTTCCTGTTGCTCCCGTAGGACCGGCAACACCGGTGGCACCGGTAGATCCGGTGACACCTGTTGGACCATTGGCACCTGCGCCTCCGGTTGCGCCGGTCCAACCGTCGGGTTCCTGTAGCCGCTCCCGTAGGACCGGCTGTTCCGGTGGCACCGGTAGATCCGGTGACACCTGTTGGACCATTGGCACCTGCGCCTCCGGTTGCGCCTGTCGGACCGTTGGTTCCTGTTGCTCCCGTAGGACCGGCTGTTCCGGTGGCACCGGTTGAACCGGTTGTTCCGGTGGGACCGTTTGCTCCACCACTACCTGCGCCTCCGGTTGCGCCTGTCGGACCGTTGGTTCCTGTTGCTCCCGTAGGACCGGCTGTTCCGGTGGCACCGGTTGAACCGGTTGTTCCGGTGGGACCGTTTGCTCCACCACTACCTGCGCCTCCGGTTGCGCCTGTCGGACCGTTGGTTCCTGTTGCTCCCGTAGGACCGGCTGTTCCGGTGGCACCGGTTGAACCGGTTGTTCCGGTGGGACCGTTTGCTCCACCACTACCTGCGCCTCCGGTTGCTCCTGTCGGACCGTTGGTTCCTGTTGCTCCCGGAGGACCGGCTGTTCCGGTGGCACCGGTTGAACCGGTTGTTCCGGTGGGGACCGTTTGCTCCACCACTACCTGCGCCTCCGGTTGCGCCTGTCGGACCGTTGGTTCCTGTTGCTCCCGTAGGACCGGCTGTTCCGGTGGCACCGGTTGAACCGGTTGTTCCGGTGGGACCGTTTGCTCCACCACTACCTGCGCCTCCGGTTGCGCCTGTCGGACCGTTGGTTCCTGTTGCTCCCGTAATACCGGCTGTTCCGGTGGCACCGGTAGATCCGGTGACACCTGTTGGACCATTGGCACCTGCGCCTCCGGTTGCGCCTGTCGGACCGTTGGTTCCTGTTGCTCCCGTAATACCGGCTGTTCCGGTGGCACCGGTTGAACCGGTTGTTCCGGTGGGACCGTTTGCTCCATCGATCACCCGCGCCTCCGGTTGCGCCTGTCGGACCTGTTGGTTCCTGTCGCTCCCTGGGAGGACCGGCTGTTCCGGTGGCACCGGTAGATCCGGTTGACACCGGTTGGACCATTTGCTCCACCACTACCTGCGCCTCCGGTTGCGCCTGTCGGACCGTTGGTTCCTGTTGCTCCCGTAGGACCGGCTGTTCCGGTGGCACCGGTAGATCCGGTGACACCTGTTGGACCATTGGCACCTGCGCCTCCGGTTGCGCCTGTCGGACCGTTGGTTCCTGTTGCTCCCGTAGGACCGGCAACACCGGTGGCACCGGTAGATCCGGTGACACCTGTTGGACCATTGGCACCTGCGCCTCCGGTTGCGCCTGTCGGACCGTTGGTTCCTGTTGCTCCCGTAGGACCGGCTGTTCCGGTGGCACCGGTAGATCCGGTGACACCTGTTGGACCATTGGCACCTGCGCCTCCGGTTGCGCCTGTCGGACCGTTGGTTCCTGTTGCTCCCGTAGGACCGGCTGTTCCGGTGGCACCGGTAGATCCGGTGACACCTGTTGGACCATTGGCACCTGCGCCTCCGGTTGCTCCTGTCGGACCGTTGGTTCCTGTTGCTCCCGTAGGACCGGCTGTTCCGGTGGCACCGGTAGATCCGGTGACACCTGTTGGACCATTGGCACCTGCGCCTCCGGTTGCGCCTGTCGGACCGTTGGTTCCTGTTGCTCCCGTAGGACCGGCTGTTCCGGTGGCACCGGTTGAACCGGTTGTTCCGGTGGGACCGTTTGCTCCACCACTACCTGCGCCTCCGGTTGCGCCTGTCGGACCGTTGGTTCCTGTTGCTCCCGTAGGACCGGCTGTTCCGGTGGCACCGGTTGAACCGGTTGTTCCGGTGGGACCGTTTGCTCCACCACTACCTGCGCCTCCGGTTGCGCCTGTCGGACCGTTGGTTCCTGTTGCTCCCGTAGGACCGGCTGTTCCGGTGGCACCGGTTGAACCGGTTGTTCCGGTGGGACCGTTTGCTCCACCACTACCTGCGCCTCCGGTTGCGCCTGTCGGACCGTTGGTTCCTGTTGCTCCCGTAGGACCGGCTGTTCCGGTGGCACCGGTTGAACCGGTTGTTCCGGTGGGACCGTTTGCTCCACCACTACCTGCGCCTCCGGTTGCGCCTGTCGGACCGTTGGTTCCTGTTGCTCCCGTAGGACCGGCTGTTCCGGTGGCACCGGTTGAACCGGTTGTTCCGGTGGGACCCGCAACACCGGTTGCTCCGGTTGAACCTGATGGGCCGGTAACACCAATTGCTCCTGCAGATCCTGTAGCTCCAGTATTTCCAGTTGGGCCAGTTGGTCCAAGTCCTCCACCACCTATAGTTCCAGTTCCCCCTGTAGCACCGGTCGGTCCATTGGTACCACCACCTCCAGTGGTTCCTGTTGATCCTGTTGGTCCTGCGGACCCGGTTGCGCCCGTTGATCCTGTACTCCCAGTCGGTCCTGCAACACCCGTTGCTCCGGTTGCGCCTGTCGGACCGTTGGTTCCCGTTGCTCCCGTAGGACCGGCAACACCGGTGGCTCCTGTTGAACCGGTTGTTCCCGTGGGACCATTGGCTCCTCCGGATCCTGCGCCTCCGGTAGCTCCGGTGGGACCATTGGATCCAGCTCCTCCTGTTGCTCCTGTGGATCCGGTTGTTCCCGTGGGTCCGTTGGTTCCTCCGCTGCCTGCCCCTCCGGTAGCTCCTGTGGGGCCGTTGGTTCCGGCTCCTCCTGTGGCACCGGTAGATCCGGTGACACCTGTTGGACCATTGGCACCTGCGCCTCCGGTTGCGCCTGTCGGACCGTTGGTTCCTGTTGCTCCCGTAGGACCGGCAACACCGGTGGCACCGGTAGAACCGGTTGTTCCGGTGGGACCGTTTGCTCCACCACTACCTGCGCCTCCGGTTGCGCCCGTGGGACCGTTGGTTCCTGTTGCTCCCGTAGGGCCGGCTGTTCCGGTGGCACCGGTTGAACCCGTAACGCCTGTTGGACCATTACTCCCTACAGATCCTGTTGTTCCGGTAGATCCCGTAGGTCCGTTTGATCCGGCTCCTCCGGTAGCTCCTGTGGGACCGTTCCCGCCTGTTGCTCCCGTAGGACCGGCAACACCGGTGGCACCCGTTGAACCCGTAACACCTGTTGGACCATTAGCACCTGCGCCTCCGGTTGCGCCTGTCGGACCGTTGGTTCCTGTTGCTCCCGTAGGACCGGCTGTTCCGGTTGCACCGGTTGCTCCTGTTGTTCCCGTAGGACCGTTAGTTCCGACAGAACCCGTTGTTCCGGTAGCTCCTGTGGGACCGTTGGCTCCGCCAGCACCAGTATTCCCTGTTGCTCCCGTGGAACCGTTGGCACCAACACCACCCGTATTCCCTGTTGCTCCTGTTGATCCTGTGGGGCCTGAAGTTCCCACTATTCCTGTTGCTCCTGTTGATCCCGTCGGACCTGCTCCTCCGGTTATTCCCGTAGCTCCTGTTGCACCTGTCGGGCCAGTGAATCCGGCAGAACCCGTTGCTCCGGTTGAACCCGTGGGACCTGCAATACCTGTTGCACCGGTAAAACCGGCTTCGCCATTTGCGCCTGTTGCTCCCGTGTTTCCTATTGATCCGGCCGCGCCTGTTTCACCGATTTCACCTGCATCGCCTGTCGGTCCTGTCGCACCCGTTGGTCCGCCACTGCCTCCCGCACCCGCCTCCCCGGTTGCACCGGTTTCACCCGCATTTCCTGTAGGTCCAGCTTCGCCTGTGGCACCTGTTGCTCCTGCCCCCGTTGCCCCTGTAGGGCCGACAACGGAAACGCCATCTGCTCCATTTGTTCCGTTTGTCCCATTTGTTCCGTTTGTCCCTGCAGCACCCGCAGCCCCGGTTGCACCGGTTTCACCGGCACTGCCGATTCCGGAAATATTTCCGCCCGCGGAAACAATCTGTGAAATAAGCTGGGTTAATCCTTCCCCCTGGACACTGGTAAGCTGCGGAATCAGTTGCGATAAATTTCCGGTCGAAGCTACTGCAGTACCCGGCGCCGAAACAAGCCGGACGGTGCCGTCATTAGCATTTCTTTGAGCCACAATCGCACTTGAAACCATGCCTCCCGGTTGAACATCCAGCGATCCTTCATTGCTGTTATCGTCTGTGGTAACACCCAACACATTAGCGTTATCATTGCCCGTTATTTCAAAATATAATTTCAGTATTTCCCGCTCTGTCAACAGCGTTGCCGGATCCGGTGACGTCAATGTCGGTGTTGCAGTCAAATCCGAGAGCTCACCCCGCGGTGCAACATACCCCGTCACCTGTTTTTGGTCAGCAAATTCGAGTAACCGGAACGCGCCGACCAGTGCTCCGTCGCGGATCGTCGCATCAGTAAATTCAACCGGCAACATCGTCCCATCAGGGAGTCGTATAGCGGCAATAAGCGGATACGTAATAAACACCGTTTCCTCAGTTCCTTTTTTTGTCATAAACAGAACGGACGTATCCGCCTGTTGCTTTATGATGCCGTAATCGCCGTTGGAATAATGCACCGTCACGTCTCCGTCAAAATGACCGTTCACCAGCCCCCCCTGATCCACAACCGCATAGGAATAGGAACCGTCTGTCCGGGTAACCACGACAAGAAACGGACCGGAAAAATCGCTCTTTGCAAATACATCTGCAGTCAGTGCCGACAGCGGCACCGGAACGGTCGTTTGCGGTTGCTGGGCGTCTACGGAAGTCAGGTGAACCGGAATTTTAATGCTGTTCCTGAAAAGAAGAATGCCTACCGATACGATGATGCCGATAAACAATACCGCAAAAATTGAAATAGCTCCTGTTTCCACTTGTACAAACCGGTACGAATGAGTAAAATTTTTTGTACGGACTTGTAAAAACTTGTAAAATCTGTGTTTTGAGGCTACCAAAATCCATCCCAATAAAATGACAAGACCGCCCGGGGGCGGAGTCATTGTATCTCCTGTGAAGAGGTAAAATGTCACGGGTCCCCTCCGTCGGTATCCGCCTTATATTTAAATATGTAGTTCAACTGAAATATAAGTGCGGCAATGACGATAAAGCCTATGACCAAACCTGCAACAAAGACGTTTGCCGTATTGGAGAGCGCATAAATATCCGTAAACGGAGCTTTGAGGGCAATCGCCCAATGAAGCGAGTTGTCTATGGGCGTATAGGCAATTAAAGAATGGACGCCGTCATAGGTATCTCCTGATGCAACTCCCGTATGCCCGGTAAGACCCAGACGTGTCGGGTCCGTGGCTTCCGTATCCGTACCGATAAGGGAGGCTACCGGATGCATGATCCGTTTCCCATGGCTGTCGATAACCACGATATATTCCCCCCGTTCAAAAACCGCGATCTTCTGCAGGCGGGCGCTGATGGCATCCAAATCGAGTGAAGCTGCTAAAACTCCAACAAATTGCTTCTCCGGGGTATAGAGCGGCGCGGACACTGTCACAACTTTCCGATGGGTATTATCGGCAAGTGTTTCAAATAGATCCGAAATATAGACTGCTCCGGTATCCCTCGCTTTCGCAAAGTAATCCTGAGATGACAAATCTATCTGATTAAATACCCCGAGGGGATAAAGAAAAAACACCGTACCGCTCTTATCCAGTATGACAATCCGCCGGATACTGTCACTGCTGTCGAATATAATGCGGCTTAAGTCAGTCAGGGATGATATATCCTTCGCTCCGACCGCTGTGACCAAATCGGGATTGATGGATGCAGTTGTCACCGTAGATTTGACGCTCTGCAGATCGCTTTCAATTGTTGTGCGTGCATAATCCACTTTCTGGACATTTTCCTGCTTGACTGTCGCGATGACGTTCAGCTGGGTCACATACACCACCGTAACGCCGATGAGGAGTACCGCCATGATCGACAGAAAGACGCCGACAGCCATCGCGTGTGCTTTCCGGTTACGGGACAACGTGAGATCCCCCCACGACGGCAGGTACATACACGTGAGAGCAATAATCATGAAAAAGAACGCACGGGACCAAAATTGGGCGGTCGCAAACCAATATGCCAGGACAAAATACACGACGGTTGCCGCATACGAACACAGCCAAAAAAGAACTTTGTTCCGGTATAATCCCCACCACAGGAGGAGGATAAATCCAAAACTGAGAAATAACAGTCCAATACCTAAAACCTGCGGCGTCACACCCAACACACTGGAAATTGCCATGACATGAAAATCCTGAGGTGCGATAAAGTCCACAATAGGTGCGCAAGCCGCCAAAATCGTCAGATACAGGACAAACGGGATAATTTTCCCCAGACGTACAAACATGGTAAGACCGATAACAAGCGTCAGGGCCCCGTACACGCCGACGGCGTCAAAATCCCGCGACATAACCAGAAATATCGTCATCACGATACCGGCCACCACAAGGACGCCGTGAAATACCCTATGCCAGTTCTTATGGGTATCATAGGTAAAATTCGTGAGAAGTATTCCCAACCCCCCGCCGATGAGGAGAATCCGTGTTGCGGGAATAACCGGCATAAACGATTGCATATGCACAATGTCAAATGACTGATCGAAAAGAAACATGGCAATACCGACTACGACTGCAGCAATGCCGATAAACCAGTCAAAGATATTTGCCGTCATAGTATGAATCCCGCCAAAAAGTGAAAGGGAAAACGGCGGAGCCGACTCGTGAGGCGCAATAACTCCCGAATCCGATGCAATAAGAGTGCCGGTCATGGGAACAAGCGTCCCCGGTTGTTTGCCGCTGGGCTGAGCCTTAGAAATCAGGAGTAACCGGTTCAATTCACTCTGCGGAATACGGAAACGACCAGTGCCGACCCGTATTCCTTTAATGCGTTTTTCTTTGAGGAAAGAATAAATACTGTTGGTGCTATATCCAAGTATTTCTGCGACCTGTTTTACGGTGTATGTGGCAGCCATAGCCTCGTTTTTCCTATTCTTTACAAATTATTACAAGTTATTACTAAAAGCGTTACAAGTTTTCACAAGACTATATCTACTATGTAATAAAAAGTGGCTTGTTGTCAATAGGGTATTTAATCATATCATTTGCTTATCACTGTCTAAATAATAGATTGTCACAAAAATCCGGAATAAAAATTAGTAAAATATTGACAGATTTGATATGATTGTGATAAGTAAGGAGTGCTGATAAAATCTATGCTTTCCTTCTCCTACACCATAGGACTGCAATTGCGGGAAACACTCAATACGGTAAACCGTCTGAGAACCCAGATACTCATCTTGCCCATTCCCCAAAAAAACGAATTAAAACTTACCTGGGAAGGCACCGCAATACGTACATGGGCGACATTATCCATTGCAGGCTTTGATGTACCGAAACATGAAGTCGCAACAATTCTGGCCAACCCCGTAAAACCAACCCGCGCAATATCAACAATTGTCGGACTCAGGCATGCCTATGACTTTATCCATAGTGAGTGGCGTGCCAATCCCCGCCCGGTCGGGATTTCGGCATTGGAAACGTTATTTCATCTCACATATCCATATGACAATCGATCGTTCGGCCTCATTGAATCCTCTTTAAAGGAGCTTCTTTCGTATCTTGCGGCCGAAGAAGAACATCCCATCATCCAGGCCGGTATTGCCCATATGCATATTCTCGCCTCACCGGACATTGCCGAATCCGGAATATTTGCCAGACTCGCCCATTACCTGTTCCTCTCCAAATACGGTTTTGACATCCGCGGCTGGGTGACACCGGAGCGGGTATGGCAAGCTGATAAAGAAACATACTCTCGGCTTACAGCTGCCTACCAAAAAGATCAAGCGCTCACGCAGTGGCTTGAATACGTGGCCCAGTCAACGCAAACCAATTTGGAAACCACTTTGGCCGACATTCAGGAGTCCCGGTCCCATATTGAATACCCTACCTCATTTTGGGAACTCTCAGAGCGGCAAAAAGAAATAGTAAAACTGATGGATAAGCCGGACACCTCCATGACCAACCGGGAGGTGCATAAACGGTTTAAAGTATCCCAAATCACCGCATCGCGCGATCTTGCCAAGCTCACATCACTGGGGCTTCTGTACCCTCACGGGAAAGGAAGAGCCGTGTATTATACGAAGATATAAAGACTACTGCTTCAGTAGTCTTTTATACAGCGCTTTGTACTTTTTAGCGCTCATCAACCACGAAAAATCCTCCCGCATGCACCGAATTGCCATCCGCTGCCATTTGTTCGGATTGGTATTCCAAAGAGCAATAGCTTCCTTCATTTTTGCAAGAAGCGCCGACTCGTTATACTCCTTAAACACAAATCCTGTTTTTCCGTCCGTGACGGTATCTGCAAGTCCTCCGGTTTTACGAACAATAGGTATCGTACCATATCGCATAGCTATCATCTGAGTGAGACCGCAGGGCTCAAATTTCGACGGCACGACCAGCATGTCAGCCCCCGCATAAATCCGGCGGGCTAAGCGTTCATCAAACGTCGGCACAAACACAAAATGGTCCGGATGCTTTTGAGCAACTGCAACAAGCGTCTGTTTAATCTTTTTCGGGCCCATACCCAGAATAATCACCTGTACCCCGTCCGGCAACAGGCGCGTGATGGCCGCAATAAGAATATCTATCCCCTTCTGGCGCACCTCAAGGCGCCCTACAAAACCCACCATCGGCATTTTTGCAACCGGCAATCGTAGTGTCCTCTGAAGATATTCTTTATTTGCCTGTTTACCGGAAAATACATCATCGCGGCCGTAATGAACCGGCAACGCGGCATCATCTCCGGGATCCCATGTGTCATCATCAATACCATTGACGATGCCTACGACATCACCCCGGCGTCTATGAAGAACCTCGTTGACGTGCTCTCCGTAATCACCGGTTAATATCTCTTTCGCATACGTCGGGGAAACCGTCGAAATAATATCCGCATGCTCCAGCCCTTCGCGGAGGAGTTTAATCGTCGGGCCTTTTTTCGTGAGCAATATGTGAAACATGCTTTTCGGAAGATTCAGTGTTTTGATAAGAGACGCAGGAGCTCCTCCCTGATATAAAAGGTTGTGAATAGTTAGGACCGTTTTGGTCCGTATGGAATCAAGCGTCTCGGATTCGCGGCGAAGTTTATTGCTTTCTCCCAGGAGTAAAGGAACAAGGGCAGTGTGCCAATCATGGCAGTGAACGATATCGGGTTTTCCGCCCAAAACGGCGGGGGCACATTCATATAACCTGCCGATACAACAGGAAAAAAATGCAAATTTCGCTACGATATCTCCCTCATGATATTCGTTGAGTTTTGGATGCCGGAAAAGATACAACGGCACTAACGTATCCGGAATTTTCGATTCGAAAATAAACACCAGCTCCCGCTTCCCATCAAAATCAACAGCGATTTGCCCGACACAATGCACCGTCTTTAATTCTATCGCTTTGTAGTACGGCATCACCACACGTACATCGACCCGTAATTTCTTCAATGCGACCGGTAGCGACCGACTTACATCCCCTAATCCGCCGAGTTTATAGAGACCGGATATTTCGCTGGTGACAAAAAGTACGCGCATACTTTAATGATACACGAACGGAAAAATAATTATAGAAGCAATAATTTAGCAGTCTATACTAACGAGCGCTAGACCAAGTTACTTGGGTTGTTGGAACAAGAAAATATATTATTTTCCAATAACTTTTCTATAAACGTTTTCGTACCCCTCCACCATTTTCTCTATCGTAAACTTCTCCTCCACATGCCTACGGCATGCGGCGCGGTCGATCTCTCCAATCCGCTTAATTGCCTCCACAAGTCCTTCAATTCCCTGTTTTTTAATCACCCACGTCCCCTTCCCCGGCCGGTTAGTGTCATCGGGGTCGATGATGAAACCCGTGACGCCGTCCGCGACTATTTCAGCAACCGATCCGCGGTTGTAGGCGATAACCGGCGTGCCGCAGCTCATGGATTCAATCATCACGAGTCCGAACGGCTCTTCCCATTGAATCGGGAACACGAGCGCCTTTGCCTGTTGATATGCTGATGCAAGATTTGTTCCCTGCATCAAACTATTAACTACTATATTTTTCCCATCTACAAACGGCTCAATTTTCTCTTTATAATACGGAGACTGCGCGACTGCATCATTCATCCAAGTCGCAAATGAAAGCGGCATGCCCGCTTCTTTAGCCGCAGCAATGGCTATATCGTGTCCTTTGACTGCCACCATACGTCCCACAGCTACAAGACCTTCGCCTCCTTTTGCGTCAAACGGGAACTTATTTTGATCTATTCCGTTATAAACGGTATCAATAAAATGATCGCCAAGGTTGCCCCGCTGGCTGTTGCTGATGGAAATATATTTATGCGTCGGAAATCGGGTAAACAGCCAATACTCGAGCATATCGGGGGTCGGCACCGGATCATGAAGAGTATAGAGGGTCGGTACTCCGGTGAATTCCTGAAAAAAATGGGCAAAGTACCCAAACGAATGAAAGTTGTGAATAACATCAATGTTTTCTTTTTGCGCTATGGCATATGCCCGGCTCACCAAATCAAGCTCATAATACATTTTCGTCCCGTACAGGGACATTTTATCCAAAATTTCCGCTGATATATCCTGAAATACGCGGATCTTCAGATTGTTTTTAAGGAGTGACGTGTCACCCGAAGTCAGTGTCGAACCGAAAGAATCTTCAGGAGCACTAAACCAATGAACGGAGTTCCCTTTTGCAACTAATCCGGCGACAAGATGACGTACCAGATCTCCGGGGGCAAATATTCTACCGCCGTGATGGGCGGCATCCATATAAATAGACGGGGTAAGAATACCAATGCGCATATTATCTTCTATAGACATCCTGATACAGCTTGTCAAAACGCTCTGCAATTTTGGTCCAGGTAAACTTCTCTGCCACAAGCGCATGCCCGCGCTCACCCATTTTTGCCCGGAGTTCATCGTTGGCAAACAATTTATTGACGGCCGCTGCAATCTCGGTGCTATTTCTGCTCCTCACAAATAAACCGGTTACTCCGTCTTTGACTGCCATCACAACCCCGCCGCGGCGCGTCACGATAGGAGGGGTTTTGGCGCCCATTGCCTCGATAATCGTCAAACCCAACGGCTCATCCCAGACCGCCGGCGAAACGAAAACGTCTGCCAAATAAAATAAATCCAGATATTCTTCATACGCACGGACAAAAGGGAGCATGATAACGTTCGTGACATTTAACCGCTTTACCATATCTTCCAAATGTTGACGCTGCGGTCCGTCTCCGGCAATAATGATATGCCCATGAATATTTTTAGCGGCTTTGACGAAATACTCGATACCTTTCTCCGTTATCAGTCGACCGGTAAAGAGTGCTACTTTCTGACCTTCGAGGTTTAATTTTTTGCGAAGTTCAGCGACTTTTGGCCGTTTGGATGGGAAAAGAGAAAGACGGATCCCACCGGGAATCGTACGGGTTTTAGCGGATAAATCACCCCCGAACATCCGCAGTAATTTTGCCCGCGTGTCGCCGGACACTACAGTAATCGCCTGCGCAGCACGGAGGGCATCGCGTGTCATACGCACATACCGGCGGTCTTTGGCAATGGCGGCAAGACACGACCCGTGGGACGTAAGGATGATCCGCTTCCCGTAAATGGAGCGGGCGTACCGGGCGGCCCAGGAATTAATCATGACATGGTGCACATGGATGATATTCGGTTGAAATGCTTCAATTGCCCGGGATAATCCGTCTATATTTGCCGCGTAGAGCGCCGCGATTTCCCGGTCGGTAAGCTCACTGTATTTTTTTGCAGTCTCCAGTCCCGGCCGGCCCACGTAGACGGGAATCTGGGGCAATTTCAGTTCGAAATGTGCAATAGAGGGATGAATGATTTCTGTATCCGGCCGGACAATACCAAGTTCGTAGTGATATGCCTCGGTGAGGCGCAGCATGAGGTATTTGACATAAGCGCCGGATCCGCCGCCGTGGAGGGGAAAGTCGTAAAAAAATAGCACGCGCGGACGCGCTCCGTTGGCCATATGCTAAGTATACTAAATTGCTACGTTGCAATACAAGAGCTATCTGTTGATGTAACGATATTCTATTATTCTGAGGGTTTGCTGATTTTTGCGCGCAAGATTAGCCACACAAATTCGACAAGCGCGAACTGGCGGTTCATGCGCCAAGGTTCAAGGATAAGACGCCAGAGCCATTCAAGACCAAAATTACGCATCCATAACGGCGCGCGTTTCAGGCGGCCGGAAATAATGTCAAATGAACCGCCGACCGCCATAAATACCACAGTGTATGACCCGAGCGCCTTCGCAAGGTCTTCGATTAAATATTCTTGTTTCGGCGGCCCGAACGCGACAAAAACTATTTTTGTTTTTGTATCAATAATCCGTTTCGCTAATCCGGAAATATAGGTATTATTGGCTTGATACGGCATTTGTATCTCTGGCCCGTCTTCTGCCCAACTATCCAATAATTTTTTATACTTTTGACGTAAGCAGTCAAGCGTTCTGACTGCCAAACCGCTGCGACCACCTATAAGTCCTACTGGGACGTGACGCGCGGCTGCTGCCGCGACGAGGTCCTGCATAAAGTCAACGCCGGGAATCACTTTCTTAAGTGGATTTTTCGTTAATATGTTGCTTGCCCACACCACTCCAACAGTATCCGGGAGCGATATATCGGCCCTATTCAAAATGCCGGAAAATTCAGGATTTTTTCGGGCGAAAACGAGTTGCTCGGTATTCGGAGTCAATATTTTAAGCGGTTTTTGCTCTTCTTTGTCCGATTGAAATAAATACTTCTGAATTTCCTCTAGGATTTTTTTTCGCGAACCGTTTGAAATTGATATTCCCAGCAATTTTACCGCATTTAATCTCATAATTTATAAAAAGTGATATGGTTCATGCATTCTATAACGTAACATCCTAGAAAATGAACACATTTTTTCGTATGTATTTTTTATTTTCCTTCTCAAATCGTCTATTTTAACAATTTAATTATAAGTTATAATCAAACTATATCAATTTATTCGTCTTTTTTACTTTCCTTTTGCCATTATATTTTTTATAGGTTTACTTTTTTCCAACACTCCGCTTATACAGTTCAATATTTTCCAACGCGACTCCTGTTCCGCGAACGACGCATAACAGCGGATCTTCGGCTACATGACAAACAACGCCCGTCATTGAGGTCATAAGCTTATCAAAATTCCGCAAAAGACTAGTCCCTCCCGCCATGACTATCCCTTTATCAATAATGTCGGCGGCAAGTTCCGGCGGTGTTTCCTCCAGTACCCCTTTAACTGCAACAACAATCTGGTGAAGCGTCGGAATAATGGCTTCCGCAATCTCACGGTTTGTAAGCTCCACCATACGCGGAAGACCAGACACCGTATCGCGGCCGCGTACTTCCATTTTTAATGCCTCTTTTGTCTTGTCAACAAGCGCATCGCCTATGGTCATTTTTATAGTTTCAGCCATCCGCTCTCCGATAATCAGGTTATATTTTTTCTTGATGTAATTGGCGATTGCCTCATCTAATTTATTCCCTGCCACGCGTGCGCTCTTGTGAACCACGACACCGCCCAGCGAAATAACCGCCGCCTCGGTCGACCCGCCGCCCACATCAACAATCATATGACCGGATGCTTGTGCAATGGGAATTTTCGCACCGATTGCCGCCGCAAGCGGTTCTTCAATCAAATAGGCGATATTGGCACCGGCCGAAAGCGTGGCATCAAGGACCGCACGCCGCTCCACCTGAGTAACCCCCGAGGGCACACAGATCATCACTTCGGGCTTAAACATGCGGTTCCGGCCCACGACGCGGTCGATAAAAAACGACAGCATGGCCTCGGTTATCCGGTAATCCGCAATCACGCCGTCCCGCATCGGACGAGTAGCCATGATATTGCCAGGGGTGCGCCCGAGCATTTCCTTCGCCTCATTGCCCACTGCTACCACGCGGCCATCGTCCACGGTCACAGCCACGACCGTCGGCTCGTTTAATACGACGCCGGAACCCGCCAGCCAAACAAGAGAATTCGCCGTTCCTAAATCAATACCAATCTTTTTGCGAAAATTAGAAAACATATTCGCATTCTACCATACATGGGTATATAATATGTCCACGATTATGCCAAATTTTAGATCTACTTTAATATCATTTATTACATTATGTGCTATTCTTGGAGTCGCCATTGTCGTGATTGCGTACGGCCGCGGATACCGGTTGGACCTCAATAAAACATCAATAAGACCCACAGGACTTATTTCCGCAACGAGCGACCCCACGGGCGCCCAGGTCTTTGTCGACGGGTCTCTTAAAACCGCAACCAACAATTCATTCAGCATCGATCCTGGGTTTTATACCATCCGGATAAGTAAAGAAGGATATATCTCATGGGAGAAAAAAATACGCGTGCAGGGAGAAGTCGTATCTCAGGCGACAGCCTTCCTTTTTCCTACCAACCCGAGTCTCTCGCCCCTCACGACGCTTGGCATTGCCAACCCGTCACTTTCTCCGGACGGTACTAAAGTGGCCTACACAATCCCTGCTGCTGATCTGGATGCAACATCGGCAAAAAAATCAGGCCTGTGGTACTACGAACTTTCCGAAGGACCGCTTGGGCGAAACCGCGATCCAATCCAGCTTGATACGGTCAACGGATTTGATTTTGATACCAGCCATATCACCTGGTCACCGGACGCGACAGAACTCCTGGTCGACAATGCCACAGGAAGCCGTCTGTATGTACTGACAAAACCCAATACGTTCACCGATGTCACCGATACTCGCCAGGCGCTTCTTGCTGACTGGAATTCGGCGCAAGCCGATACGGAAAAGCAAAAACTTGCCGCGTTTGCGCCCGCGATTATCAATATGGCAACGTCAAGTGCCAAAATCATTTCGTTCTCGCCGGATGAAACTAAGATTCTTTATGAAGCGACTGCCTCTTCGACTATCCCACAAATCATCAATCCACCTCTTATTGGTACAAATTCAACCACAGAAGACCGGAATATCGTACCGGGGAAATTTTATGTCTATGACAGTAAAGAAGATAAAAACTATTTCCTCTTAGATCAAAAAGAGCTCCCAACGCCGTCTCCCGCCCCGAAATCCAAAACCATATCGCCTCCTGCTGTTGTTTCTGCCGCAGAAATTCCAATCCACTGGTTCCCCACGAGCCGGCATCTCCTCCTGACCCTGCAGGGCAAAATTGATGTTATGGAATACGATCGGACCAATTGGGTGACAATCTATTCCGGTCCCTTTGTCGATAATTTCGTAGCCCCGTGGAGTAACGGCAGCAGGATTATTATTTTAACGAATTTAAACGGGTCCGCTCTTTCGCTCCCCAACCTGTACACAGTAAACCTGCGGTAAAAAAAGTTAGCCTTGAACAGTTATATGGTGAAGAAATCGACTTCCTTTTGAAGGATATCACTATAATAATTACTCAATCTTTGAAGCGCACTCCTTTTCTTTTGTGAAAGCTGATTAGGCAATAATTGAAACTCATTTCTTGTTTTAGCATCTATCTCTGCAACACCACAGCCTTTTTCTTTTAATTTATACATATATCTCATAATTTCTCGTTCTTGGGTTGGTAGCGTTGCAAGTGTTTCATACCAAGAAGATTTTTTACGTTTACCACCCCTCTCAAGTTGTTCATTTGCCTGTTCAAGTTTTTCTCTTAATTCACCATTTTCTCTCTCTAAATCGGCCACCGATCGCTTCACATTATAATCATCATGGTCGCCTTTATCTACACTTACGCCAAAGCTCGTTGCTTTCGCCGGATTCGATCCGGCAGGAATAATGACTGATTGTGCTCCGGCATCTAAACTTCCGGGGGGCGTCACCTCGCTTGGTGCTTCAAAAATAGTACTACTCTCAGCTTCTTTGATAACTTCTTCAATTGGGGCTAAATCATCCAATTCTGAAGTCAATGGCTCCTCACTCTCCACGGTAACGTCCTCTTCAACAATGCCGGGATCTCGTGACGATCTTCGTATTTCTTGTACAACAAACCTTCCTTTTTCAATAACGACTTTTCGCTTATATATAGAAGACAAAATTTCTGTATCAAAAGGATTAGTTTCAACCAAGCGTATCAGATCGGGGTGGCCTTCTATAAGCGCAAGCGCACCCGCGATAACCCGAGTCTGGTCAGCATTTAAATTATGTTTCTTGATAATGGACACCATTGTTGATTGAAGGGATAATTTTTTACCTAGCTGTTCAACCATCGCGATAAATTTATCCCTATTAAGTACTCCGTCTCCCGCGTGACCGCCGCCTTCGGTTGTACGTATTTGTTTAATAATTTCAGTGAATGAATCTTCTGCTGCACGAATTTGCTGACATAATGTCCCCACATCGCTATTCCAAAGAACTGCTTTCTTGGACACCCACTCAATTGCTTCCCGAGCTGCGCTTTCCGGTATTCCTAAATTTTTTCCGGGTTGTTTTATTTTATTTGCGTTCACTGCCAAACTCAATATTTGCGACAATTTGAGATTGTATACCTTGCTCCAGACAGATTCGGCATATGAATTTTGCATGGACGTAACCATGCGGGCAAATTTTACCGATTTTGCGGATCGGAAGGCGGCAAGGACACGTTCATCATGTAATTCTTCATTCGTCATCCCAAATGTAAGCCGTGCTGAGATAAATTGTGATCCGATTATTCTCAATGAATCGTGTCTGTGGTATCCGTCGATAATATCGTATACAATGCGCTCTCCTTCACGCCGCGCCCGCACACGAATATTCACCTCTTGACCTGTTGATAACTGGGATTTCAAAACATCCCGATAAGGGTCATCAATAATGCTTTCATCTGACAGCACGTCAGCCATCGGGATATTCCGAACAACGTGATTGGTAAGAACCCCTTGTTCACCGAGAAACAGAAGTTGGTTGTCCGATGCTGTAACTATATCAAAGTCATCATTATTGTGAATAACAACCACATCTACTTCGGAAATGCCACATTTTTGGAGCGCAAATATGACAGAAGGCTTATGTAAAAGCTCTAAATTCGAAGAAGTATCGTTGTCACGGACTTCTTTTACCGCAAGCGCATGTGATGTTAAGATGCCGCTTTTTATCGTTGTTGCCAACTCTTGTATATTTGCAGGATCATATTCGGTTGGATATCTGTCTTTAAGCGTATCGGGCAATATGAGAGATTCAATCTTTACCCTTTCTCTCGTAACCCGAAGGCCGTCCCGCTCCAACAACGATGAGGGTGTCATTTCTTTCTCTATCCGTGGCGCTGCCATAATGGTTCGGGCAAGAATAGCGCGCAGCATACTACAAAATGAGCGTGGGAACAAGGAGTAGTAAGCGCCTCTAGAAGGAATTGAACCCTCATCTTACCCTTAGGACGGGTCTGCTCTATCCGTTGAGCTATAGAGGCATAGGTCTATTTTATCGGTTTTTATGATAGAATACCAACACGGGACGTAGTTCAGTTGGTAGAACGCACGGTTCGGGACCGTGAGGTCGAGAGTTCAAGTCTCTCCGTCCCGACTCTAGCATTTTTAAGGAATTTGCGATATAATAGCCCCCATGAAGCTTCAGTTCAGCCGTAAAGGCCAAGACCTACCCCCGCCTTTGCCTGACGTCATTCTCGCTTCGCAGAGTATCGGCCGCCGCATGCTTTTGGAAAAGTTGGGCCTTCGGTTCCGCGTCGTGGTTTCCCGTGTGGACGAAGACGCTATTGTCAACCGCGATCCCTTAAAAACCCTCCGACTGCGCGCTGCTGCAAAAGCCAAAGAGGTCGTTGAGCACTCCCGCGTCTATTCATTGCCGGAAACACGGGAAGCACTTATCGTTGCCGCCGATTCTATGGGAATCATCGGCAAAAAAACATTCGGGAAATCCGTCGACCGCGAACAGACCCGTGAAATGCTCAAAAACCTCATGGGCCGGACGCATATTTTTGCCACCGCAGTCACAATTGTTCTCTTTGACGGCACCAAAGCGAAAAAAACCTGGGAAAAAACCGTCAAAACCCGCGTGACCATGCGAAAGCTGACACCGGTCGAAATCGACAGTTACGTATCGCGCTTTGACTTTACCCGCTTTGCCGCAGCGTATGCGATAAACGAGGCGCCGTGGGACATTGTCACCAAAATCGACGGCTCATATACCAATGTCATCGGACTGCCGTTTGAAGTCCTTCTTCCAATCCTGCGCCAGCTGAAAATTATTCTCTAACTATATGTATGGGTTCACCTGAACAATGGAAAGGTCGGATTGATGTTAAACGTTCTGATGCCTTTATCCAACTGAATCTTCTTGGTGATCAAAATTCGCATCTTCTCTGTAAATATGAACCCGCTAATAAACTTTGGGAAATTGAAGATATTTCTGTGGTATCACAAAATAAAGGGGTAGGAAAAGCACTCGTTTCAGAACTTGTAAACCAATTAGGTCTCAATCAGAACGTATTTGCGTACGTCATCGAACCGGATTCCATAGAAAGAATATTAAAAGCGGGATGGGCAAAACAAGCAAAATCTGCATCTTTACCCATTGACCGCGAAGAAGACCTTCAGACAATAAAATTTGTCCGTGTCATGCAGGGTGGAGGCATGAAAACGACAAAATGTGTCGTTTCGTGGTTACCGTACGAAAAAACCGGACATACTTTAAAAGATATCGAAGACCTGAGAAGACACCAAAATCCGATTCTGTCTGGCGAAAAAATTCTTACTCTTGAATGGTATGGCAAAACACCCCAAATAAACAGTGCTACAATACGAATATGGAAGGATCTCTTGGATCAATAGATAATTCTCCCCTTCTGCGCCAGCTTATTCCTTTGATATTCACCGTTGTCATTTTGGGCATATTACTGGTCATTTTACACGCATCGCTGTTTCTTTTTAACCAAATCCCCGGCACTATTCCGATACTTCTGGTCATCCGCCCGCAGGATGTAATCGTGGGAGCCACGATTTATTTAAAAACCGAAATTGATTTTGCAATTCTTCTTGGCCGGCTCATGCATCTGTACCCGGGCTGGCGCAACCGCGTCGCACTGGAAATCGGTTCAGCAATCGGAAATGCCGGCGGCACGATTCTCATCATCGGCCTCTGGGTTGTCCTTAAACACGTTGACCTTCTCCTGGCTCTCATGGTACTTATTGCTTCTTTAGTACTTTTTGAACTGGCTCACAGCGGCTTAGAATACCTTACTAACTGGAACTCTGCGGGCGGCGTAAAAAAATGGCTATATAAAGGCTTGCATACGTTTTTAGATGCAACCGCTAAAGTCATCAATCCCCTCCTATTCCATATCATTCCGGATCTCAGGGCCAGTCTTCGGGGAAAAGAAGGACTTAGCTGGACGAAGCTGGCAGGATTTGCTACGGAAATTCCTTTTATCCTGGGGCTGGATGATTTTGCCGGGTACGTACCGCTCTTCAACGTCGTTAATATTTACGGCTTCGCCGCCGGCGTCATTGGCGCCCACACAATTCTCAATATCTGCCTCTTTTTATCGCCTAGCCGGACCGTTGCCGCCGTCAGGAACGAATATGTCTCCTTCATCGGAACACTCGCGTTTATCGGGTTGGGAATCTATGGGTTGATCGAGGCGGGGAAGATTATTATTAGCTTATTATAAAAAGGACTTCCGTTGACACCTCAAGGAACACGTGATATAAATATGTGTCATTCTATATCAAATTATGTCAGAAATTCTTTTATCACGTCCGGTTGATCGTCAGATGTCCATTCCTGCCAATAAACAAATGGAGTCTTTTTCACTTAACTCACCCCGTATAGCTCGAATGACCGCTGAACGTATTGCCGGCACGTGCCACATTCCGATGTCCGATAATCTAGAAGAGACTGTCGCTCAATCGTTTCTTACACGACAGCAATCATGGAAGCCCGAAGTATCAAAATTTGATATAACGGAGATGGCAACCTTAGAAACGCGCGAGGGGCCACTCTCTCAACATACTAAATTTCCGCGCATCCTTACCGATTTTGCAAACGCTGCACTTATTGAAACAAATGCTTCGTGGATTCTCACACGGACAGGAATCGCGGAACAACATCATGGACCGGCATACATAGACAAAGTGGTTAATGAGTACGTCAGAGGGTTTACCGATCTCATTCGGGAAGTGCACTATATTATTAAAAGCGGAACTATTCCGATAGACACAAGCAAAACAGAGAACAAGGGTACTCTTTTTATTGGATCTACGTTGTTAGCCGGTTATATGTTGGCTATAAATAGCGCAGCAGTTAAATTAGGAGAACCAATACAAACACCCGGTCAGGTGCTAATCACGTTGGCCGTGGGAAATATTGCCGGAAGTCTTGGGCTGAAACTAATTGAAGAAGGAGTGCATATGTTACCTACGATCAGTAAGGGTGAAAAAATGCATCTCTATACGTGGCATTAAAATAATTCTTCTTTGGTAAACAGTAACCCTATTTCACGGGCTGCCGCTTCGGCCGAATCGGAACGGTGGACCACGTTGTGGGGTTTATCAACGCCAAAGTCTTTCCTGATTGTGCCCGCAGGAGCGTCCGCAGGATCTGTAGGTCCGCATATATCAAATACTTTTTGAATCGCTCCGTCTCCTTCCAGTACAAAAGCAACCACCGGCGTAGACATCATTTGCGCGGATAAAGACTGGAAAAACGGTTTATCTTTGTGATGGGCATACCACACGTCAAGGATCGGTTGCGTCAACTGAACCATTTTCAAAGCAACAACTTTGAGCTCCGCCGTTTCAAACCGGTCGATAATTTTGCCGATGATATGTTTCGCGACGCCGTCGGGTTTGATTAAAACAACCGTACGCTCAATCATAGGTCTATCGTATCAAATATGAATCCTTGCAGCAACACCTCTAGGGATCCTTACCCAAACAGGACTCCTGGAGGAGGTTTGCTGTTGTGAAGAAACTTTGCAGCAACAGGTGTAACGTGTATATCGGTCAGGCACGATTCAATATCTTTCGCTATTCCCATGGCAGAAAGGGCAAGCCATGCATGCTGTATATTCAGATCTTGTTTCCATGGAATAGTAAGTGAAGATTCCGAATCTAAATGGCTCTCAATGGCAAAAGCAAGCGCTACACCACTGACCTCCGTATTCGAAGTTCCTATAGTGCATGTCCCGCGTCGTCCTGCTTCCAATTCGATCACACGAAGCATATCAGCTGTTTTGTAAGTCTGACCTGTCGCCACACGATTGGCCTGAATAATCCATAATAATCCCGGATATTTCAACGGTGTACCATCCATCCCCATAGGAAGAACTAATTTCCCTGAACCTACAGTGTCCCTAGTAGTGGTTATCCAGCCATACAGATCGGTCGCATCCTTATATCTCAGACGTGCAGCGGCAACAAACGGGTGTGTATCTGTTTGGGCATGTCCCCATTCAAAAAAATCCGGTTGAGCACGTACTTCGTCTATACCCATTGGATCAATGGCTAGGGCGTGATGATTATAAAATTCCGGCGGTGGTGACATATGCACTGCGCACTATAGATACCCACTGCCTCTTTGTCAATCGCAGACGACTCAGGCAGATCCCGACCACATTACACGTTTTTTCCGTACCCCACTCAGTTCTGTAGTACCTTCGGGATATCGATCGCTCTCGGTAAACTCAAAATCGTATCTATGTCCGGCAAAACAATCGTATGAGCGCGGCTGCTCCTGTAAAATTTCCAAGTCTCCCACTTTCCGCAATTCAAGTTTCCATCCTTTTGTTGCATCTTCTTCTACAATCCTCAATGGGCCGGTTAATAAATGGATTGAATGAGAAGTGTCCTGATTTACTTGGCGAACCTGCTGAAAAAGCATATCGTACGAGGACGGCTGTATGAGTCTGGTAAAAATACCTAATTTCAATCTATCGTTTTGGAATATCCCGATATCGACTAATATGTGCGTCCAATCATGATGACTCACCGCAACAAGATATTTTACTGCCTGACCTGGTTTATCCGTTTGATAAAATCCGGAAAGCTGAAGAATAGGTGCATCCCGTTCTGCGACTTTTGGAGCGACAAGACGGCCTGAATAGTTTACGCACGCGCCATCAAGATAACTGCACGCCTGACGTACCGTTGGATCGGGATACACATCTTTGAGAAGATGAACCACACCCCGTGAGCATTGGTCTGCCAAATCCGATAAAACCTCGTGATCGCCATACCGAAGCTGATCTCCCCATACTCCGATAGGCTGAAGTATTTTTCTTTCCAAAAAAGATGGCATAAGGCATAAACTTTAACAAATTATCCGGCAATCAGATCGTCATAGTCGATCGGTTCACTCCTGAGGTATAACGTGAAAGCCTGATCGGAAAATTTAGGATCAGAACGTTTTACCGCAGCCAAGACCGTTGCTTGATGTTGGACGCCATCGCTATCTAAAAATAAAAAATGACTGTCTCCTTTATATTTTCTGGCATTGGCCACCCGTCTAAGAATCTCATCTCTTGCCTCTCTGCTAACCGCGAGAAGATTTGCAAAAGCGATGACGTGATGTTCAATCCCATATGTTCCTTCTGCAGCAGACATCTGCCACGATGATAACCTATCATATTGAATAGGAATTATACGTGGTGGAAGACTCCCGCGATACACAATATCGTATGGGCCTTTCTCAATCGGTTTCATGCATGTATTATACGGAAATTATTCAGAAAGTACAAACGCGCTAAATATATTACAGATGAAGCAATTTGAGAAGTTTTTCATCTTTGGGTTTATTCCACACCACTGCTAAATTAAGCGTCTCCTGCCGGATATATTTCGGTAAAAGTATATCAATATCCTTTTTGGTGATGGCTTCGATTTTAGCAATATAGTCATCGAGAGTGACAAGCTTCTGCCCGAACAATTCCTGCCTCCCGTAAAATTCATTCAGAAATTCCGGATCCTCACTTCTAAACGCCACCATTGTCTTCAGGCGCTTTTTGGCTACCGAGACTTCCGCATTGGTGACGCCTCCCGCGACGACTTTGGATAACTCGTGCATGACCGCCTCGACTGTTTCCGCCACTTTAACAGTGGCGACTCCGGCGTAAATAGACCAGTACCCTACATCTTTCCAGTTATCGGCACTTGAGCGGATATGGTAACACAGCCCCCGCTTCTCACGAATCTCTTTAAACAGGCGCGAAGTGAAGGAAACCCCCATGATAAGGTTAAACAGATTCCATGCATACCGGTCTTCCGAATCCCGGTTAAACGCGCGCAGACCCAACGTAATGTGTGCCTGTTGGGCATCAGGTTTCGTTATCACTTCGACTTTCGGCTGAGTTTGGCGATCGCCAACGAGTTCAATGTCTCCCATCGACTGCCCTTTCAGGCTTCCGAACCACTCTGCTGTTTTTTGCCTCATGGCTTGCGCTTGATTTTTAATATTTCCCGCCAGTACGACGACGAGTCGGTCCGGCGTGTACCACCGATCATGATATTCTTTGAGCTCTTTTGATGTAACGCTGCGCAAAGATTTTTCTTTTCCGATAATAGGCATTCCTAATTTCGTCCCCGGATACAGCATACCGTGGAACGTCTCGCCCACCTTCGCCGCCGGTTCGTCTTCGTACCGTTTCATCTCTTCAATAATGACGTCGCGTTCCTTATCAACGTGTTTCTGTTCAAGTAAGGGCGCTGTGGCGAGCTCACGGTTGATGTCTAGCGCTAACGTCCAGTCAGTGCTAAGAACCTTGTTATGGAAGTTCGTGATGTCTATATCGGTATAAGCATTTTGGAGTCCTCCGGCGCGCTCTATTGTATTAACATCCTCTGTCGTCGGATACTTTTTCGTCCCTTTAAAAACCATATGCTCAAGAAAGTGGGAAATGCCGTTAATCTGGGGCGTTTCATACCGCGAACCCACTGCCACCATCACGGATGTCGCAACCGAGTTGACCCCTTCCATAGGAACAAGCATCAGCCGCACACCATTTTTGAGGGTAGTTTTTTCAAAGGGGATGTTCTTCATTACAGGGTATCATATCAAAATTTGTTCCTGTTGACCAGCGAAAGGTTAGAAAAAGCTGGAATATATCGCTTACATATATTGTTGCATCCGTCTATACCACCTTGCTTTTGCACCAACAAATAAATTGATCATTGCCACTGCCGACGCCTCTTCAGGATCAGTAATCATCTCTTTCCCCCAACCCGTTTCCAAATATTTCGTAACAATTTCCGGCAGAAAACTATTCGTTTTATCCATATCTCCAAGCTCATACCCGACGATCATAAATATGGTTATTTTAGGGTCACGATCCGTGATGAGACCTTCTGAATCCAGGATATCCAAAATCGGGCTGGCTAAGGCGGTTAGATTTGCCAATACTTCCGGTTTTGAAAAATCTCCCTTTAAAAACGCTCTTGTAACCGGCGCATCAGCTAAAATCGTTTCCCGTTCAATCGGACTGAACCTGTCAGGCATTGCCATAGCGGGCTAAAGTATAGTATGACCAGCTTCTGTTGTCAAAATATCTCATATTCCGCTATACTATACTCCTTTATGTCTAAAAACCCCGAACTGCCCACCAGAACCGACTATAGAAAAGCGCTCAAAACTATCACGGATCACACTGGCTGGAATATAATTCGGGCTTTTACTGATTCGGAGACCTCCATGCAGCCCGAATTTGTCACTCCGGTGGAAACAACGTTGTTTTTAAAACCATTAACGTATATTCTTCCCCGATCTTGGATCCCCTTTGGAGTGCGCCAGTGGGCCGGGCAAGACGGCGAACAGAAGTTTGTCGAAGAAGCAACAAAACTCATGAAGACACACACCTCTTGACACCGAAGATGCAAGACCCGACACTAGAAGCATGACCCCTGATGATCTTCGCCAGCAAATAGAACTGCAGGCCGTGGAGCTCATTAAAAAAATGCTCGCCGACGGAAGCATGACCGAAGAACGTGCCCAGCAGGCGTCACAGGTTGTCCTGGATACACTCAAACCCGGCATGTCGTTTGAAGAGCTCTACCGTGCAATAGCCAAACTCGACGATACCGTACAGGAGTTGGCACCGGTTGTTTTCCCTGTCATGGAGCAATATGAACGGGATATCGTGAAACCGATCGAGAAAAACGTTAAAGACCTTATCCTGCAGGGACAATATGATGCAGCAACCACACTTGCCAAACAGGCAATCAGCCAGGATGTCAAAATGCAATGGACCGGATCGGGGAAACCACCAGCGCCGTAGAGTATTAGTGATGTTGCTCGGGTTGGCTTAGACCTTGCGCTAAACTGCCCATCATGACTGCTCCGAATGCTAATCCGAGTATTGTCGAAAATACGTTAGGATTCTTCATTTTATCCTTCACCCGTTGAAGTGCAAGTGCATCGCCTTCTTTCGCCTTTTTGATGGTTTCATCGGATAACGGCACATCACCCGCTGTAGCGGAAGGGGTCACTTCTATTCCCCGTAGCACTTTCTCCCCCTGGTCTGTATGTATACCATCCAACACTGCTTTATTGATCCATGATCGGGACATAATTTTCTTGCAGTCCGCGTCCGTCACCTGCCTGGGTGCCCCCATTGCATTGGAAAGCGCGTACCGGACATCGACGATATGGCGGAGGGCCGCATTGCGGAGGGTATCTTTCAGTTGTTTTTCTGCCGGAATCGCATCACTCAGTTCAGCAAACGTTTTATTCCCTGCTGCACCACCGGGAACTGACGTTACTAACGTTCCCATCACTCTGTCAACGCCTGCATCAACATTTATCGTCCGCTGATAGTCATCTTCCACAAGGTCCAGGCGGGTTGCTTTTTCCGAAGCATTTTCAAACCGTTCCCGCTGCGGATCTGTCAGTTTGTCCCATTCTTTGATAATCTTGTTTTTGGCTTTATTTTTCCATTCTTTTGCCGCGGTGATGCCGGGAACACGCCGTTGTCTCTTCCAATGGTCATCCAGGTAATCGTTCGCACCGGCGACAATAGCGCGCTGCGCCTCAGTTCTTTGAGCAGCCAGCTCCTGTTCTTCGACGGGGATACGGGCGCTCACTGCCGCCATCTGAGCCTCATTTGCTTCATATTCGAGATCCAAAAACGCCTGTCCCAACGTATCGGAGAGAATCCCATCGGCAGATTTCTGTTCGCGGTATGCGCGTTCTTTTTGCATCCGCTCGAGGCTGTCATGAGTCTGAATCTGTTTATCCTTGGCCTCCTCAATTTTCAGCACCGCCGTTCGTTTTTCGGATTCCAGTTGACGGATGTCGGTATTATACTGTGCCATTTGTTTATCATATTCCTCAACAAGACCCATGCGATGAGTAGCGGCTTTGACATCCGCTCTATTTTGAATTGCGTCAATCTGGGTAGCTAGATCGTTCATCGCAGGACGATCTTTCTTAGCAGCAGCTTGATCATATTTCGAAACCAAATCGTTTAATTCAGGAGTTATGTCACGAATTACTTTTTTATCATCTATCCTATGAGTTTTTGCTTCATCCACGACGTCTTTATACATATCCTCAAAATCTTTTATCTCTGCTTTTTTATCTTTAATTTTGTCATCCGCTTGCCTGACCGGCTCCCCGGCTTCCTTAATCGCCCTATTTGCGGCACGGTCATCCATAAATGCCGTATCGGTGTCTACCGATGTAAAATCTGCGTTCTGAAGACGCTCATTAAAAGCTGTTTCTATTTTTGCTGCCAGCTTCTTGTGATTAGTCCTGAGCTGTTCCGTAATATATTTATCTTGTTTATCAGGCGGTAATTTGCTGAATGTTTCGGACCAGTTCGGGTCGCTAAGCATTACCTGCCTGCATTGTTCTACCAGATATGACTGCCGGCCGACTTTATTTAAATTTGCGGCCGGATCATCAGGATTTTTACCATCCGCGATACCATCAAACCCTTTCTGCTGATATTCGTTTAACAGATTGGCGCGTTGGGCAAACTGTTCCCGCCGCTTCTCTTCACGACTGCCAACCGCAGGCTGATCAACTTTTCCGGTCTTTTCATCACGCTTAAGACCAATTTTCCCGGACACCTCTTCGATTTCCTGGTGGTGATCTTCGGGTCTGCTGCCACGCTCGATAAGCTTATATGCTTCCTCTGCGGATGTGACATGCTCCATGGCATCAGCTAAAACCGTTTCAGGAGCTTTTCTCTGAGCGGCTTCTACCTTAGGTTTTCCTGCTCCCCAGCGCTCAAGCAAAACAGCTTCAGCACCCGGTTTGGATATTGGATTTAGTGTCGGTGGAGTTACTCCTGTGATTTCAGGCATATTTTTATGGAACAACCGGTGCTTCTCGGCTGACAAACATTTTATCTATCTGCGTAACCGTATTATCCATTTTTTTTTGCTCGTCAAGAACTTCCTGAAAAAACGGCCACCGAGCAGACATCTTCGTAAGGAAATCGATTAATTCTTCTGTGGATTGTATGGTATCCAAAGCAACCGAAACATACGAACACACCTCACACAACTCATTTTCATCCAGATCACCGGATTTGAGAGCCTTACCGATCCCTACCGTCATGGATATGGTTACTTTGTTTTTAATAGTTTCGTCAAATGTACCAGACATAAGCGGTATATCCCGTCTATATCCAATGTAAGGGAGACATACTGGGATGTCAAGGTTTACATTGACACCCTATAGTGCTATAATTTAGCACTTATGGACTCTACCTGGGAAGTCATCTACCGATACGAGCCTACCTCGCTGGTAGGCTCGCCTGACGGGCCGAGTGAGGCGACCGTAATTATCCGGCCTGTGGCTAAACGCAGAGTGTTTCCCGCCCGCACTATTGGCCTCGGGCTCCTGGCACTTGCCCTTGGAGGTATGGTGGGCCCGTTTATACCGGACATCCGTCTTGAGTCATCCTACGCGGTCCGCGAAGCGACTGCAGACCTTCACACGAGTGCGCAGGCTGCCAACCCATTACCTAAGTCCGTACCGGTTGTATTCAATCCGCTGGTTGCCCCCGACGGATCGGTCATTACTCCGGTAAGTGAGGACTTCAGCATTATCATACCAAAAATCGGGGTCAACGCACCTGTTATTGCAGGCGTCAATCCTGCCGACACAGGTGAGTACAAAACGGCGCTTCTTCAGGGCGTGGCCCAGGCGTCTACCAGTATGCTACCGGATCAGACCGGCACCGTGTATCTTTTCAGCCACTCCACCAGTTATGACTGGTTTGTGAAGGACCTGAACGCCGTCTTTTATCTCCTTAAAAATCTTAAGGAGGGCGATCTTATCGTTCTCACCTATAAAAGCAAACAGTATACCTACCGACTGACGGAGACACGGATTGTCGCGCCGACCGATGTATCATATTTAATCCCGCAGGGGAACAAAAAAAGCCTTATCTTAGAAACCTGCTGGCCGCCGGGAACCACGAATCAACGGCTTTTGGTTTTTGCGGATCTGATTCAGGAACAATGAGATACGTTTGACAATACTAGTTATATAGGCTATAATCCTAAAACTAACAAAAGATATAGTATGAATACAAAGAATATCTTTCTATCTCTTATTTCCGGCGTCGCACTGCTTTTTTGTGTTACAAAACCAGTGCTCGCGGACTACTGTACCACACAGTATGGTAACCAAACCTGCCGGCCGTCTGATCTTCTTATTAATAAAGAAGTCCAAAATCCTGTCACAGGAAATTTCGTAGACAACCTGAGTTCATCCGATCCCACGTTTGCGCCCGGATCCAATGTTACATTCCTCCTGACTATTCAAAATGTAAGCGGCCAGACATTTGATCCTGTGGTGGTAAACGATGTGCTCCCCTCCTATCTCACATTTGTTTCCGGACCCGGCACATATAATAGTACGAACAATACACTGACATTCACCCTGAATAATCTCATCGCAGGCGAAACGCGGAACTATCAGATTACAACCAAAGTGCTTCCAACGTCGATTTCATTCGTCTGCGTCAATAATTACGCCGAAGCGCGTGACGATATCGTCGGACGTTTTAACAGCGATACCGCGCAATTTTGTATCCGGACAACCAATGTATTAAGTGCTACAACCCTGCCGGTTGCGGGCAACAACGACCTTCTCCTCTTACTGCCGTTTGCGGGCGTGGGTCTTACGGGTGTTGCACTTTTGAAAAAGAAAGGCTAAATCGCAAAAACATATGTGCATCGCCTGCCGGCGACAGAGAAAAAAAGTTAATAGAAATAAGAAATAATAGTGAAACCGGCAGTCGAGAGTGGCCGGTTTTTTAGTGGATTCGTAGCTTTTTTAATTCATAGAAAAAAGTGTACGAGACACTATGGTTTGTATTCAAACCATGTGGCTTGATCCCAGGAATGAGGGTATCTGGTACGGCAGGACTGGATACTCTCTTTCCCGGTATCAACCGGGATTCTGAAACATTTGAGACTTTGCAATTGCGCAAAAATTCTCAAATGGTAGGAATGCTCTTTAACATAGGCATAACAGGGAAAATAACCTAGATAGTTTTTAGGGAAGCAAAGCGGAACGGCGACGTTTCCTCCGTATAGGTGAGTTGAGCCACTGATGTTTGGTGGATCCACTGGGAAGATCAATATTGGTCTTTCGAGCGGATCCACTCTTTTCAAAAACAATCAGGGTTCGAACCCACCCTGGATAGTCCTTTGGACTACAACTCAAACGGGTTACATCCAAACTATGGAGGAACATATGAGTATTTTCGGAATTGCAGTAACACCCATCCCCCTTGTGATTGGTCTTGTGGTGCTCGTTATTGGCGCTGCTGTAACAGATTTTATTTGGTGCGCCATAAAAGCCCCAAGAAAGTTGGGCATACGCCTTATTATCTACGGCGTTTTGCTCTCCATCGCAGGTGGGTACGTAAACTGGATTGCCGCTGTCCTAGCGCTGATCGCATTCGCGGGAATATTTTTCGGCATCCTGATTCTCACAAAGAAAGGAAGTTCGAAATGAAGAAACTGCTGTTTGTTTTGGTCAGCCTCGTGCTGATCTCATCCATGGTAGGATGCGGAACCGCCGCACCAGCCACGCCGAATCCAGTTTTGGTGGCCCTCCAGGAGTTGCAGACGCAAGTCGCAGCAACACCGAAGATCGTCATCGAAACCGCGATCCCGCCGGCCGCGACTGCAACGCCAGAAGTCTGGACCGCAACCGCGACGCAAGTCCCGACGGACATGCCGACCGCAACCGCAGTCCCGACCGCAACACAGGTGCCGACGACGCAGATCACAGCTGCTTCTGGAACAACCTACGCAGGCCCCAACATCCCGCGCATCGGTTCGCTGTTCCAGACCCCGGTACAGAGCACAAAGTCGTTCAATGCGCAAAGCGCTTGGCTCATTTCCGAGCCTGGTGTCATCAATGACGCAACGACTGCCTGGACCATTCCAGACACTGCTGAAAACCGGACGGCCAATTGCCCAGAAGGTGGATTCTGGTTCGCCTCATTGGGTGGCGGCAACATAACGGTTGATGGCGTCACGTTCAATCTTCCCTTTGAAAAGGGTTTGAACTATTTGGTAGCCTTCCGCTGTAAACTCGATGACGGAATCGTCGACAACGATTTGAATATCGACGTCACGCTCAGCGGATTTAAGCCAGCACATCTGATCTACGCATTCATGCCAAGCGGTGCATACATTAGCGCTAATTGGTTTCGCGATCAGCTGGTAGCTAGCTCAACCAAAGGCTTCACCAATTGTGGCGCCACCGGTTGTTCCCGTGTTCACGTCCTTCTGTTCGACGTTGCAACCCACACCTATCAAATGTTTGAGGTGCTGGCCAGCAATCTGGACAACTGGACCCTTATCGGGCACAACTAAACTAAAGGCCGTATGGCCGGGCTGATCCGTAAGGGTCGGAGTCATAGAATGAAGAAGTAATATGAGACCATTCGGTCTCTTGCGATACAACGTGTGGTTGAGCTGCTTTAACAAGCGACTCTGCAATTAAAACCATTCACGTTACTACTACCGCAAAACGTTTTTCATTCATCGACATCATTCCGACCCCCAAAGGTCAAAAAAACAAAACTAGGCTCACCATCTCAGGTGAATTTGTCGTTTTTTGACACCCTGTTATGCCTAGTTTTTTTCTGAAGACACACGCAAGGTGCCTTCGGGAACAAACTATGAAAAAAGTATTTTTATCTATCATCAACCGATGGGGATATCCCCTCTTCCTCGCATGTATTGTGGGGATTATTGTCGGGGCTAATTACACGCCCGGGACGTTTCTTTCCGGCTGGGATACGCTGCACCCGGAATTTAATCTGCCTCTGGCGTTTTCGCGCGTGATAACAGGAGTATGGCGCACGGATCAGGGATTAGGGGCTGTCGCAATTCAATCTGATATGGCGGAACTGCCGCGGCTTCTGTATCTTTGGATTACATCACTGGTTCTCCCCGAGTCCATGCTCCGGTACAGTTACTTTTTTCTCATGCTTTTGGCAGGCCCATTGGGAATGTATGCCCTGATTAAAAAACTGTTGCATAATGGACGCGCCGCATTCGTCGGTTCCCTTATTTACCTCTGCAACTTCGCCACAGTCCAGCAATTTATCGTGCCGCTCGAGATGTTTGCCGCACAGTATGGATTTTTACCCTGGATACTGCTTACTATTTTTTCTTACTTAGAGAAACCAACAAAAAAATTATTCGCAATTCTTGCTATCCTTTCCTTTTTCGCCGGTTCTCAGGCGCAGACTGCAACACTTCTCTATGCCTATATTCTGGAAGTATTTCTGGTACTCACCGCCTACCTCGCGCTTCACCGGACGCACAATAAAAAGGTATTGAAACGTGTCCTTATCATTTCCGGCATCATCCTGGCCACGAACCTCTATATCATTTTACCCAATATCTATGCAGCAAGTACTCACGGCCTGGATGTTGCAAATTCCAAAGTAAACCGGCTGTTTTCACCTGAAGCGTTTGCGAAAAATCAGCTCTACGGCACGCCGGCAAATGCCGCAGTTGTCAAAAACTTTTTGTTTGACTGGGATCTTTACGACTACCAAACACGACAATTTTCACCGGTGGTAGGGCCGTGGGTAACCTTTGCAAATAACCCGGCCGTTATAGCCACAGGCTACGGTATATTTGCGCTTTCTCTTGCAGGAGTGATCCTTGCGATAAAAAAGAAACAGAAAGTACTCGTGTCATTTCTTCCGATATATATCGTATCGTTTATTATGCTTTGTAACGGCACGTGGCCGGTGACAAAATTGTTTGATCTGTTGGGCACGATTGCGCCGGTTGCGCGCGAGGCACTGCGGTTTCCGTTTACCAAATTCTCAATCCTGTTTATCACAGGACTCAGTATATTCGCAGCATATGCGGCAGATGTTCTTTTTAAAAAAATAAAAATTCTTACAATTATTATAGCGATTGCATTGCTTTTTTCTTTTCTCCCTGCATTTGAAGGCTACTTAATTCAACCTGCGATGCGCATCGCAATCCCGCAGGAATATTTTGATATGTTTACCTGGTTTAACACACAAAACCGCGATTCCCGCGTAGCAATTTTGCCTATCTATACATTCTGGAACTGGACCTATTACACCTGGGGGTATCAGGGGGCGGGATTCCTGCAATTTGGCATACCGCAACCCATCCTAGACCGTGACTACGACCGCTGGACTCCGACAAACGAACAATATGAACAGGAAATGAGCTATGCCGTCTACAGCCAAAACCCCGATACTATCCGTTCGGTGCTCACGAAATACAACGTCACCTGGGTTCTTGTCGATAACAGTGTTTTTGTACCCGCTTCAAATGAAAATCAGACGCTTTTATGGCTTCTGCCTGACCTACTTGAGCGCGCAGGGTTAACCAAAACGAAATCGTTCGGAGAAAATATTTCGGTTTATCAGGTTGCAAATGTCCAACCCATGGTCGCCGGATACACTAGTCTTCCGTCAACACATTCCGTGATCCCGTACAACTCCCTAATAAACCGCGAGGAACGTCTTACTCAGGCAATTTCCGGCACTGTGGTAAAAGAATTCACGCCAGTTTCACTGCCCACGGCTACGGCGGTCAACTGTACTACCGGAACAGAGGGTTACCAGCCCATACGGACTCAGGACGGCATACAATATACTTCCACAGATACGCCCCTGTGCGATCATATAGACCTTTCTTCCCTCAATCATTCGCTCAATTATGAGGTAGAAATTACCAGCAAAAACGAGTCGGGTTTTCCGCTGGAACTCTGTATCAACAATAGCTTGACATCTCATTGTGATGTGTACGTCTATCTGGGCAGTCAGAAAAACTTCACAACCGAACGGTTTTTGCTGCCGCGCCTGGATGATTATGGCATCGGCTATAGTTTGAATTTGAATAATTTTACGATCCGCGGCATGACGTCCGTCAATGATATCCAAAGCATCCGCATACTCTCTATTGCATCGCCAAGCGGAAATCCTACGCAACCGCAGGAAACCGCAACTGCACAGAACGTGACACAGCTGTCTCCTATACTCTTCCGGATAGATATTACCCGTCCGGTTACAACCCTTGCCTTATGGCAAACGTACGAACAGGGATGGATACCGCTGGAAAAAATATCCACGTTCCCGTTTGTAAAACCCGTAGGAACACACATCGTACTGGACAACTGGGCAAACGGTTGGACCGGAAATTTCGGTACAAGTGATATAATATATATCATATACAGACCGCAGCTTTTAGAATGGATTGGATTTATTGTATGAAATACTTTCGCAAACATCCTGATCTCATCCTTCTCGCAAACTATCCTGAGGGCACTCACCGTATTCGACATGCAAGACGTACTACTCCCACCCAATTATCAAAGATTCTTGTCAACACTATCACCTCTTCCGTTGATAAAACGAAAAAAATTCTCTTACTCACTGACGCTACGGATACCAAACAACATGCGGGCTGTATTACCCGTACGGCATGGACAATGAATAATCCTTTTTCATTACTGCGACTTATCAATCGATTCATCTATAACCACGAAACCCGCACGATCTGCATTCTTTACCATCCTGAACTTTTCGGGCGGTTCTGGACAAGTCTTTGTATGCCACTCCTTCTTGTACTCCTGCGATTAACCGGTAAACAGATAACAATACTATTTTTGACCACGCCGAAACTTTCTTCACAACCCACAATCGGTCAAACTCTGCGGTACTTCATGCGACGCGCCATACTGGTCGTACTCAGATGGCTTGCGACGCAAACGGTCGGCGGTGAAAAATCAACCTCGTCCATCCTCATTCCGATGACATTCCGGTCGCTGAAGGAACGAAGAATTGCAGGAAAAATAATACACGAGGAACTATTTCCCTCACCGACACATAACCTGGGTCTGTCACTGTAGTCTTGCCTTCTTTCGCGGGTTGGGCAATACTAAATCCATGCAGCTTATTCTGTTATGCACCGAACTTATTATTCTTTTCTTCATCTCCCAGTGGCTGACGCAGTCACTCTTTGAGCTGTGTCTTCTTGTATTTCGCGCACGATCTGTAGGTATCACGATTATCACGATCCTCAATTTCCCGGGGACCGTTATCCATGAACTGTCGCACTTGTTTACCGCTGAAGTCCTGGGGGTGCACACCGGCAAACTGACCTTAGTGCCCGAATCCATACAAGAGGATACAATCAAAGCCGGCAGCGTGATGATAACCCAAACCGACCCGTTCCGCCGATACCTCATCGGTCTGGCGCCGACAGTTACGGGACTCGTGTCCATTACGGCTCTTTCTTATTTTCTGTCCCAACAGTACTCCCCGATAACACTTTTAACCGTTCTCTATTTTTATCTCCTCCTTACCATCGGCAATTCGATGTTTTCCTCATCGGAAGATTTAAAAGGTTTTATCCCGTTTATCATAACGCTTGCAATAATGGCAGGGACTGCGTATTTCGCCGGATTCAGAATTGGTATCACCGGCCCCGCTTTATCTGTGGCGACAACAATATTGGATGCACTCACTAAAAGTCTCGGAATCGTACTGGCGCTTAATGTCACCGGATTCATCCTTATAAAAAGTCTTATTCTTCTCACGGAAAAAATCACGCGAAGGAAAATATATCGGAGGTAACCTATTCCCGCTTCAGCACCTCGAAAAACGCCTCCTGGGGAATTTCCACCCGGCCGATGAGCTTCATGCGGGCTTTGCCTTTTTTCTGCTTTTTTAAGAGCTTGTCTTTCCGCGTGCGGTCGCCTCCGTAGAGCTTTGCAATGACGTCTTTACGAAAGGCCTTCACGTCTGACCGGGCTACAACCTTACCCCCTATAGCGGCCTGTATGGGCACCTCAAACTGTTGCCTGGGGATAACCGCTGCCAGCCGGTCGGTAATCTCAATCGAACGTGTGTGCGCCTGATCACGGACCACAAGAAACGACAGCGCATCAACCTTTTCTTTATTTACAAGAATATCTATTTTTGCTACATCCACCGGTTGATACTCAAAAAATTCGTAATCTAAACTTGCATAGCCCTCGGTAACACTCTTTAGACGGTCAAAAAAATCGATAATCATTTCCGAAAGCGGGATACGGTACGTAAATTCTACCTGATCTGCCGTATATTTTTGGTCCACATACGTCCCGCGTTTTTCCTGCGCCAATTGCATGATAGCCCCGACATACCGTTTCGGCGTATAAATGGTTACATTCATTACCGGCTCGCGGACCTCGGCAATAAGCGTAGGATCCGGAAATTCTGTCGCCGATTGGATATGGGCAAATCCGTCCGCCTCGTCAACTTTTAAATGTGCTTTTCTGCTTGCGAGTTTCAGGAGGTACTCTACACTCGGCGCGGTTGCAATCATATTCAGATCAAATTCGCGCGACAGCCTCTCCTGCACGATTTCCGCGTGCAAAAGCCCTAAAAATCCGCAGTGAAAGCCATTCCCTAAAGCTAATGATGAAATCGGCCGGAAGGTGAATGCGCTATCGCTCAAGCGTAATTTTTCCATCGTTTCGCGGGCGTATGAAAATTCTTCGCTGTTTATGGGAAACAGACTTAAAAACACCATTGGCTTGGGTTCTTTATAACCGGGAAGGGCGGGAACCGATACACCTTCAAGTGATATCGTGTCCCCGACCTTAGCGAAGCGTACGTCTTTCAACCCAGTTGCGATATACCCTACGTCTCCGGCGGATAATTTTTCCCCAGTGCCGATGGTATGCATCTGAGGAAAAAAATACCCCATCTCTATTGGCGTTACAGATGCGCCGGAGGCCATAAATTGAAGTCGGGTGGACGAAGAGAACGGAATTTCCCCGTCAACGATCCGTACGAAAATTACGACGCCTTTATGTGTATCATACTGTGACGAGAATATAAGAGCGCGCGGTCGTGCATCCGGGTCCCCTTTCGGCGGTGGTATTCTTTTAACAATCTCTTCTAAAACCTTATCAACATTCTGACCAGTTTTTGCAGAAATTGTTAGTATGTCATCTTTCAAAAATCCGAGATCTACGATCTCTCTTTCTGTTTCCTCTATCCGCGCCATGGGCATGTCGATTTTATTAATCAATGGAATCACGACCAATTTATGCTGCCGTGCCTGGTGAAGATTGGCTAAAGTTTGCGCCTGGACGCCCTGCGTGGCATCAACGACAAGAAGAGCCCCTTCACATGCAGCGAGTGACCGGGAAACTTCGTACCCAAAATCGACGTGGCCGGGGGTATCTATTAAATTTAAAACATAATCTTTGTAATGCATCCGCACCGGCGCGAGTTTAATGGTAATCCCCCGCTCCCGCTCAATCGGATTACTGTCTAATATCTGCGCCTGCATGTCACGCTTGGCAACCGTTCCGGTCATCTCAAGTAATCTGTCCGCCAGCGTTGATTTTCCGTGATCGATATGGGCGATAATTGCGAAGTTTCTGATATGCGACTGATCCATGAGAGGATTATAGCAGAAGTTTTATAAAATCTATCCAAACACGAGGACCTGATGAGGTATTTTAAACCCGCTGCGTACTGCCACCAATTCGCAACCGGCAAACACAGCGCCAAACCTGGCCGGTTCTCTGGATTCTACATACCCCAACCGTCCGTTTTCATCAACATAGCCATAGCCCCTATTTTCAGGGTGTCTGATGGCAGATGGTGTTGTTTTAGCAAATAGTGAATATATTATCTCTACTGTATCAAGCCGGTATTGCTTTGCGTTCCAAAAAACTGTTGCGTCTCCGTTTTGTACAGGATACGATAATCGCCAGGAAAACCAGTCTTTGGAATTCCCCGAAGTTAATTCCGTCTTCAAAGAAAACGGTGCAACCACATAAACCGGCGGCTCATTTGGTCTACACTGCTCATATGCCTGCCGCCAGATATTCGACTGTTGAAAATCAATGGGATGTTGCCTATATTCTAATCCATCCCTCGTAATGGTTATTTCCGACCGGACCATGGTATGGTCCAACATAATATCAATGAGAGGAACCATCTCCGGTTCAAGAATACTTGGGTACCGATGTGCCTCGTGATATGCCCGTTCGATGCGTTCTTGCGATAATGGAGCCATAATGCGGCTTATTCTACTTTTTCACTTTAAATAATCAAGTCTATTTTCCCCTCTTGACACTAAAAAAGCAGCAGGTATAGCATGATAAGGCGAACGGGAAATCAAGTTCCGCTCACGGCCGGGAACTTGATTTTTTTGGGTTTTTGTGAGGAAATCAACGACCAGAATTAATTTTTTATGAGTTTTGGGTCGAAAGTCTATTATTATTTACATCGCGTCATAAAGTTTTTAAAGATTTTCGCGATGATTGCAGGCCCCGGCATCATTGTTATGGTGGCCGATAACGACGCAGGCGGTATTACCACCTACGCCGTCACCGGCGCCAAATACGGCTACAGCCTCATCTGGTTCCTTGTACTACTGGGGCCTGTTGCGTACTTTATTCAGGAAATGACCGTGCGCCTTGCTACTGTAACGAAACGCGGTCATGCAGAGGCGATTTTTGATGCCTTCGGGTCATTCTGGGGATGGTTTTCCCTCTTGGATCTTGCTTTCACCAACTGGCTGACTATGATTACCGAATTTATCGGTATGACAGCGGCCATGTCTATTTTCGGCGTTGCTCCCTGGATCACGGTACTTATCTGCTGCGCCGTTATGGGCTTTATGATTCTGCAGGGCCGCTACTGGACCTGGGAAAAACTCGCACTTGTATTTTGTGTTGTCAATCTCATTTATATTCCTGCCGCTTTCTTAATCCATCCATCCGTTAAAGATATATTTTTGGGTATGATTCCTCAAATTCCGAAGGGGGGCCTCACCAATGATTTTTTCTTCCTCCTCATGGCCAATATCGGCACCACAATCGCCCCGTGGATGGTCTTTTTCCAACAAAGCACCGTTGTTGATAAAGGAATGCAGGAAAAAGACCTCAATTGGGGAAAACTTGATACAGCATTCGGTGCATTTCTTACAGTACTTGTCGCTGTATTCCTTATTGCTGTCACAGGAAAATTACTGTATGGAGTTGATATTCAAAGCGCAGCCCAAGCCGCGATTGCCATCATGCCGATAAATAAATATGTGGGAACCTTGATTGCCGTCGGATTATTTGACGCGGGTTTACTTGGCGCCGTCTGCATCTCGCTTGCCAGTTCCTGGGCCTTCGGCGAGGTCTTCGGCTGGGCCCATTCTCTCAATAAAAAAGTGCGTGAGGCGCCGTGGTTTTACGCGTATTATTTCATTACACTCGTCCTGGCCGGCATCGTAGTTCTTATCCCCAACGCGCCACTTGTCTTAATCACGCTGTTCGTCCAAGTTGCTGCAACCGCACTTCTTCCTGCCGCACTCTTATTTTTGCTTGTACTTCTCAATAATGAGGAATTGATGGGAAAATACAAAAATTCCACGTTTGAAAATATTATGGACGGAGGCATTATCATTGCCCTCATTATTATTTCGACCGGGTATACACTAAGCGTTGTGTTTCCGAATATACTAAAATAAATATGCCAAATATAAAACAAGCATTCAGTCGGATTTTTGGATTTTTCGACGGAATCCGGCAAATCAATGACCGGTATAAGACACCGCGACTGAAAATGACGCCGCTCGTCCGACTGTCTATGATATTCTTGCGGATATATCTTATCTGTATCATGATTATTATGATGGCAAAATTTATTTCAATCACTCTATTTCATCATTAACTATGACGGAACCGCAAAAAACCTACATGCTCAATTACCTTATCGGCACCAAGGTGCTCCTGCACGGGAAAAAAATCGGTGTCCTGGGTGATGTCATCGCCCGCGAAAACGAACCGTTACCGGTAGTCACATATTTTTACGTCACGCGGCTTTTCGGCAGCCCGTCACTTCTGATCCCCTGGGACTGTGTCCGCGCGATCACGAAAGAAGAAATTGTTGTGGATATTCCGGATACAAAACAATACGAAGCAGAACCCAGTGAAACATCCATTAAGCTCAAAGACCATATACTCGATAAAAAAGTTCTGGATACGGAGGACCGCGATATTGATATCGTCTATGATATTCGCCTCATCCAGATCAATGACGCGCTCCTTGTCAGCGCCGTGGATATCAGCCGCGTCGGGTTACTGCGCCGGATCGGGTTAGGGTGGCTGGGACGCAAAATCAGCAATCCCCAGGACGAAGACCGCATTATTTCCTGGAAATACATCCAGCCGCTCCCCACGCCGATGGGGAGATTTGCCGGCGATGTAAAGCTTAACATACTCAAAGAGCGGCTTGAGGAAATCCACCCCGCGGACCTGGCGGACATATTGGAGGAAATGGATTACCGGGAACGCGCGGCGGTCATCTCAGAGCTGGACAGCGAGCATGCATCAGCGGCGCTTGAGGAGATCGATCCGAAATCCCAGCGGGAGCTTATTTCCGCCCTCAAAAAAGAAAAAATCGTGCAGCTGCTGGCGCACATGACCGCATCTCAGGCCGCTGATATTTTGAGTGTTTTGCCGTATGCAGAGGCTCGCACTATCTTAAAACTTATGGGCCCGCAACGGGTGAAAAAGATCGGATCCATCATGACCAGACAGGAGCGGGATATCTTAAATTATGCCACGATGCGTTTCATCAAATTTCCGCCATATATGACGGTCGCTGAGGCGCGTACATCGTTTTATGAAGCAGCAAAAGGTAAAAAGGTTGTCATGTATCTTTATGTCACGGACGAGAACGACAAGCTTTTAAAAATCATCGACCTTAAGGAGCTCCTACTTGCGCGGGACACAAAACTCCTTAAGGATATCGGTGTATCTTCCATCGTCAGCTTATCACCCAAAAGCTCATTCCATACCGCCCTGAAACTCTTCGAACGCTATGATTATCGCGCCATCCCGATTTTGGATGAAGAAGGAAAAATGCTGGGCGTCATCCCTTACCGCGATCTTAAAAATCTCAAACACCGGTTTTTAGAATAACGTACAATAACGGTATGACCCTAGACGAAGAATATTTCCTCATTCACGAAGCGCGGTATAAATATATTTTAAAAAATATCGCTACGCTGGCCGAGGGAAAAAAACTAAAAATTTTAGACGTGGGTTGTTTCCCCTACCACCTCGGGGCGGCGCTGGAAAAATTAGGACACGAAGTCTATGGTATCAGCAGCACTCATGAACCCATCAAACAAAAACGCGTTGCAATATTGAATATCGAAACTGATGCATTTCCGTATAAAGATAATATGTTTGATGTAGTCCTGTGTAGCGAAGTTCTCGAGCATCTCCCCCAGTCACCGGTACCCGCTCTTGCCCAAATGTATCGCGTCACCAAAAAAGACGGCTACGTACTTGTAACCACGCCCAACATTGCCCGTTCTATAAACCAGGGAAAAATGCTTCTCGGGCGAACACCCATGTATTCCATAGACGCATTCCTGGAAAACGGGGGTCAGGGCTCAAACCTCTACCACCGCCACAACCGGGAATTTACCCTCCGCGAGCTCAAAACACTCGTGAAACACGCCGGATTTACCGTCACGAAAGCGACACATTTTATCAGCTACCATCCGTTTAGGAGGAGAAACAGAACGGATAATCCGCTACTCTGGTCCGGCAAGTTTGCCAATTTTTTGGCGATGAGTGCCATCCCCCGTCTCCGCGACTCCATTCTCGTTATCGGGAAAAAATAAAAAATTCTTTTTGCTTTATTTCTCTTTTTCCTTTATAATAATGATGTCTTTTGATATAGAAATATGAATAATAAAGCACTGGAAAACCCAACGAATAAAATAACCGAGCTCACAGCGCATCTCCAGGAACCGATTGACCGTGCACTTCACGAGGGATTCCCGCTTGTTGATCGACGGAATATACTAGCAACTGACGTTCTTGCCCACTTCAATCCTGACGTCACACCACTCCACTCACCGGATTCAATTACCCGCGTGTCTTTCGATCCGCAAAAATATAAAGAGCCTCTTACGAATCAGGCCATGCTTATTACTCTTGCCCGCGCTGCTAACCCCGAAGATCCTACATACGCACGACACGGAGCAGAACATATAGTTTTTAACGAATCTATACGACGCTTACAACATGCCATTGAATCCCGGCAACCATTAAGCATCTATTGGGAACCAATGGTAGTTCAAAGTAATCTTGACACGCGACAGGAATTCCGGGCAACCAGACTTGTCATCGAAACGGCACCATTTACCAGATCAAGCGCCCGGCCGGATCCGTACATCTACGCGATAACAAAGGTAAAACCAAAACAAGGCAAAATTCCTCAGGAACTTCGAAAAATCGCAAGAGGTGAATACGGCACAGCGAGAGCAATTCTGGCAGGACTCTATACAGGCCTTTCACGGGAAGACCTCATACAAACGCTTGATGAATCCAATCTGAAACAGGAACTTATCGGACGAAAATTACCGTACATTACGAGTACCCGGGCTTCTGATAAATTCCTTATTCGAAAGCTTCAGGACGTCATGTTTATAGAACTTGACAAAAATCGGTTTATACGGAGATCCTCGGATGCATACCTCTCAGCACTTGCCATATTGGAAGAGGCAAAATATCTTCCACAAAATGCAAGCCATATACCTGGATTGGGTTTTTCTGAATATGCCGATACAGTGTCGGCGAGAGCGGTATTTATCGGGCTATCAGAAATTGCCCAACAAGTAGCCCCGATTGAATATCATGATCCGCTCCGCACGAAGTACATCAATGACCATTACGGAAAACAGGCGACCTCGATTCTTGCTACTGCTTTTATTCCCCAGGAACAATAACTTGATACTCTTTTATACTTATTGACATACTAACCGATAGTATGTTATAATTTAGAACTTATAAATTTTCCTGCCGGAAAAAGGAATTTATTGTATGAAAAACATAAGGGCTCTCGTCCTCAGTACTCTTTTAGTTGGTGCCTTTGGCGCCATCGCTCTTCTGTCTTCTGCTACCGTCAGCCCGAAAGTACAGGCTAGCCAATGTAAAAGCCAAAGTGCTGAATGCAAAATTAATGACAGCAATAAATCCTGTTGTGCAGGTTTAACTTGTGTACTTGATGACACTTCCAACTCAGGAAACGGGCATTGTCAAGGCGGATCTACAGGCTCAAGCGGATCTACGGGTTCAACCGGATCAACAGGATCTACCGGTTCATCTGGAAGTACTGGCACGACCGGTCCTACCGGATCAACTGGAACAACTGGAAGTACAGGTTCAAGCGGTCCTACCGGATCAACTGGTGTCGTATGCAATCCAGACAGTGATGAAGATTGTATCCCGAGCCCGACAGCCACCCCAACTCCTACGCAAGCACCGAGTAATCCCGGAAATCCTGGTGGTCCCGGAGACGGACGCTCTGATGGCCGAAGCGACGGACTCTCAAGCTGCCCGTCCTGCACACAAGCTCCGCAATCACAAGGTCAGGGTCAGGTATTGGGAGCAACGACTGAATTTGCAGGAACAGGCGTGGTTGATGATATGATCATAAACGCAGTCGGAGCTATGGGTGGATTATCCACTGCAGCCGGATTCGTTCTTTCAGCAAAAAAGAAATTTATAAAATAAACGTTCTGCTTTTGCAGTAAGAAAAACCCCGCCGCGGCGGGGTTTTTCATGGAGTAGTATACTAAATATATGGCAAAAAATAAGAAAAAACAAAATCGTTTTCCTCTCATTCTTATTTCTTTTGGCATTATCTTGCTTTCTTTGTGGGGCGTACACCGCTATTTTTACAATCAAACAATGTCCATCTCAAATGCGATTCTTGCCCAATATGCCAAAGGACCCTCAACCAGCCCTACTCCAATCCATATCACTGTCGGTACCAGTATAAGCTTACCGGTTGTAGAGGCCGGAGAAGTGGACGGCACGTGGGCAATCTCCCAAACCAGCGCAAATCATGTGCACCAGTCAGCGGTACCAGGGGCACCCGGAAATACTATTATTTATGCACACAATGCCGGCAATTTATTCGGACCGCTCGATAAGGTAACAGTCGGCGATCCTGTTGCCATCCGCACGACGGATGGAGCGCTCCACCGCTATACGGTGACATCCATTGAATGGGTGACGCCAGGACACACAGAATTATTATCGCAAACCAGCGCGGAAACACTCACTCTCTATACATGCGGTGGGCTTTTGGATTCTCTCCGTATCGTGGTGCGCGCCGTCCCGGCAAAGTAGGTTACATCTGCTCCATCGTCTCGATCCCCAAAAGATACAGGCCGTTCTTGATAACCTAAGGTGGAAGTTCAGGATGCGATGGATGGAGCTTTCTTGAGAATCAATGTGTCTAATTTTGCTTTGGCTTCTTCTGCTAGAGCTTGCACCTTATTTAAAATTTCAAGATGTTCTTGTTTTGTTCCGTCAATCAAATGGTCTCCTCTATCATCTTTTTTAACGACTATAGTATCGTCGTTTCTCAAAATGTATTCCTGCGAACCCCACGGATTAGCACTAATACCTTCTTGATCTGCGGGATGTACGCTTACCCGAAGCATAACGTCGCTTCCCGACTCATTTATCTCCTTTGCACCACAAAATACGCGTATGACGCTCTTTTCAGCTTCCTGAGGTATCTCATACCTATACCCCCAAAAGTCGCCTTGCCCAAAGGAGACTTTGTTTACCTTCAGGTAGTCATTTAATGCTTTTTGCAAATCGCTTCGGCAGGCAGAAAGGCCGGTAAGAAAATCTATTTGTGGTTCCTTTCGAGTCATCCTCCTCGTCAGTATTTCTTTTGAAATGGGTAAAACCATAGATCTCCTTTTTCTGAGCAGATACTGAAAACAGCGTCACTATATCATAAAATCCCCTCTTGTCAATCCGTTCGAGATCTCACGTAGATTTACATCTGCTCCATCGTCTCAATCCCCAAAAGATACAACCCGTTCTTGATTATCTGCGCTGTGGCTGCGGTCAAGGCGAGGCGCGTGTCATTGCCGATAATCGGGTACTTGGCGTAAAACAGATTAAACTGTTGAGCCAAATGGAACAGGTATGTGCAGACCGTGTTCGGCGAAAAATTTTCGGCAGCGTCGGCGACAACATCCGGAAATTGCATAATTTGACGGGCAAGGATTCTTTCTTCGCTTTCACTTAAGTGACCTACATGACGTACGTCACTTGTGGGAGAAAATTTCCGCAAAACAGAACGACAGCGGGCATAGGTGTATTGCAAGTATGGTCCCGAATCGCCTTCAAATGATACCGACGCTTCGATATCAAAAGCTATATCACTGATCGCATTTACCCGGAGCATGGAATATTTAATCGCCGCAATTGCGGCTTTTTTAGCAATTTCGTCCTTCATTTTTTTACTATAATTTGTTTTGTTATTATCCAGAATACTAAAGATCCGTTTTTCCGCTTCTTGGATAAGCCAATCTGCAGTTATTACATCTCCGGTACGTGAAGACATTTTTCCGGTCGTAAGCCGTACCATGCCAAACGGCATGTGGCGTGTTTTGGCGGCAAGATCCGGATTAATTTCCAAAAGCGCCGCAAGCATCACTTTAAAATATTCCGATTGTTCGTTGCCGGTCATGATAATGGAAAGGTCATACGGCCACTCGGAGTATTTCAGCGGAGCCAAAGCCATGTCCTTGGCTTCGTACGTCGCATACTGTTCTTTTGTGATAAATACCCGCGTGTGGAGACCTACTTTTTCACCGCGATAGACAATCGCTCCTTCCGATTTTTCAAACACACCGTCACTCAGGTGCTTTTCTACCAAAGCGACACCAACGGGAGCGGCTTCGGATTCAAAATAATACCGCTCAAAATGCGTCCCGAGTTTTGCGTACACCGTGTCGAAATACTCAAGACTCCACTGTCTCCCGCGGCGCCACTGGGCAATAATGCTCTCATCCATCGCATATATTTTTTTATTTAGATTGATAATATCTTCTGCGGCTGATTTATCAATCTCAAATGCCTTTGATCCGACCGCGTAGGCGCGTCCAAGAAGGGCGGCTTTCCCCCGGACATCCAATCCTACCCCGCTTATATCCACCCCATCTTTGGCAAGCCTTTCAAGGCCCCACAGACTCTTGGCAACATGCATGCCCACATCACCTTCATAATTCACCCGGCGTACCGTATTTCCTGCCCATTCCGCGAGCCGGCTGTAACTTTCTCCGAGCGCGATATTTCTCACATGTCCGATGTGAATTTCCTTAAACGGGTTGGGTTGGGCAAACTCTATGGTTATACGGTTTTTCGATCCTTCGGGAATTAATTTCGATTCGATTGAAATTATATCTGAGGCTTTTTGACAACCTCTATTTTCCGCAGCGGCAGTTATACGGGAATTTTTAACAGGGTTCTTACCCGTTTTTGATATCTCTTTGGTCACCAAATCAGAGGGTATTTTTATACCCTTTTTGGAGGTGGTTTTACGGTCAGTTTTTTGCCTCAGAGAGGCTGACTTACCTTCCAAAAATGACGGTTTCGTCACAGAACCATAGGTATCCTTCATTTTTAGCACTTCGGATATCTGACTGATAAGACTAGCCTCGGTAAGAAAGATGTTTAGGAACCCCGGACTGACTATGTCTACACGGTCAATAATTCCCGCATCCGATATAGTCTGATTGCTTATGATTGCGTTTTTCAACTCTTGCGCAATTATTACCGGAGATTTTTTTAACGTCTTCGAAAGAAGCATTGCAACATTGGTTGAGTAGTCCCCGTGTTGGGGATTTTCAGGGACGGAAACAACAGGCGCAGCAAAATCCTCAACCCCCATTCCCTCCAGCGCCCGCTCAAGTAAATCCTGAATTTGTTTCTTCATTGCATCCATAATAACAAAGAAAACTCATAATTACTATCGTGCGGACTGTCCGAATTGATTGGCTAGCTTCATTTGAAGTGTATACACCTCTATAAATCCGGCGCTGGAATTCACGTTGTAGTTGTAACCGCCATTTGTCGTAAACGAGGCGTGGTGCATCGCATACGGCGACGTCATAGCAACTACGGTCGCCATACCTTTGTAAAGCTTCACCGTCACTTCACCGGTCACTTTTTGATTGACCTGATCGTTAAAGCTGTTGATGGCCGCCATCACCGGATCCAGCCACTTTGCGCCATAGCAAAGATACGCCCATTTGATATCAAGCTGGTTTTTTAGCTCGTTTAAATCACGCGTCGAAACATATTGCTCCAGTGTTTTATGAGCGGCTATAATGACATGCCCGGCCGGAAGTTCATAGACTCCTCTGTCCTTGAGTCCTACCAAACGGTCTTCCACAAGATGCACAACGCCTACGCCATGCTTTCCGGCAATTTTATTTAATGCCATAATGAGCGTAGCTAATTTCATTTTTTTACCGTTCAGAGCAACAGGAAGACCTTTCAGAAAAGATATCTTTATAAACTCTTCCGCATCCGGCGCATTTTTGGCAAGCGTATACGTGGTTAAAAAACGTTCCACTTGTGGAATGTTTTTAGGGTTTTCAATCTCACCGCCTTCCCACGTCATCCCCCACATATTGTCGTCCACACTGTACGGAAAATCCAAACTTGCGGGCACGGGAATACCGTATTTTTGGGCATATCTGATCTCTTCATTTCTGTCCATATTCCATTCGCGGACAGGCGCGATGATTTTTATATCCGGGTTGAGCGTCAGCATATACCCTTCGAGACGAACCTGGTCATTGCCTTTACCGGTACACCCGTGGGCGATCGCGTCTGCGCCAACTGTTTTGGCGACCTCAACAGCTTTTGCCGCGGTAATTGCGCGGCCAATAGGAGTGGAAAGATGATAGTCGCCCTGATAGCTCGCGTTGGCTTTAATACCGTGCGAAATATACACCTGAGCGAACTCATCTTTTACATCCAGTACAATCGCCTTTTTCGCGCCAAATTTCAATGCTTTCTTCTGAATCGCAACTAAATCATCACCCTGTTGGCCCAAATCCATGGTAAGCGTCACGACATCGGCCTTGTAGGTGTCCACAATCCATTTGAGCATCACGCTTGTATCCAACCCGCCGGAATACAAAAGGAGAACCTTTCTCACCTCGCCTTTTTTTGCCTCATGTGAGGCTACTTTAATATATTTTGTCGCATGGTTCATAGATATGCTCCTTTCACAAAAATTTTTGGGTTCCAGTAATTTTTCTTCATAAGGACCGCATCGTTCATTACCGAATATCCGTTGTGCTCATAAAACGGAACGGTTTTCAGGTTTGTATAACCAACACCTAGGAGTATTTTTGTTACTCCGAGCGTTTTCAGTGCTTGTTCTGTTCTTTTCAGCAACTCTGTTCCGACGCCTTTATGTTGACAATTGGGATCAACAGCGAGGTGATAAATCCATGCTCTCCTACCGTTATATGCACCTATCACAGAACCGATAAGCAGATCCCCCTGGTACGCCACAAAACAAGACGTAGGATTTTCCTTAAGGAGCATCTTTAGCTCAAACGCTTCCCGATCAAATGCCGCGACAGAAAGACCCGCTTTCTTCCAAAGCTTGTAACAAGCTACTATGTCAGAATGTTTCATAGAATGGATTTGCATAATTCCTCCGTAAGTGCCTGCGCCTGTATTTTTTCTTTCTGTTTTTTCATCAACCATGCCTTATGGCCCGCGAGCTTTTTCTTCAGTTTTTTTAGACTTATTTTCATGCTCTTCTTGCCCGGTCCGCCGAAGGATTTTGTAAGCGTGATAATCGTTGTTGGGTCCTGCCATCCTGCTATTTGCGCTTCCGAAATTGGCAGACTAACCCCTACGTCTGCTAACGCTTGTTGCAATGCACTACACGTAACGTTTTCTTCCCCGACACTCGCTTCCACTGCTTTCTCAACCACGACTTTCGCCTGACGCATCGGCAAATGAAATTCGCTTGTCAGTTGTTCCATAACGGTCGTGGTACCGATAAAACCCTTGTGGCACCAAAACTCCATGACATCCGTATTCACCGTTAGCGTGGAAATCACGCCGCTGAGTACCGTCGGGGCAAATTCACACTCGGATAAAAGGTCCATACTAAGATATTTGGTCCATTGCAATTCAGCGTTGTAGCCGATAAAATTCCCTTTTCCGAGACTCACAATGCCTGTCAGCATCCCTGCGGCGTATCCCGCTTTTCCTTTCATTACCTCTAACGGATGCGGATTTTTCTTTTGCGGCATCATGGAGCTTCCCGTACAAAACTGATCCGCCAATTTCACCATTGCAAACTCCGGAGTCGCCAGGAGAATCAATGTTTCGGCGATACTCGACAGATGATTCATAAGGACGCAAACGGCGAATGCCAGGTCCGCTTCAGCCTCCCAGCGGTTGGTAATTGCATCCATGGAATTTACATCCGGACCGTCAAAACCGAGTAATTTTGCCGTCAACTTTCTATCAATCGGGAAACTTGTGCCGTAGGCAACCGCATTCCCAAGCGGCGACTGATTATGGATGGGCAACCACGTTTCAAATCTCTCAATATCGCGGATAACCATCCCGGCAAAACCTGCCAATATATGGCCGAACGTCGTCACCATAGCGTGCTGGTGATGGGTAAATCCGGGAAACGGCACTCCTTTATACGTGTCTGCGAACGTCAGAAGTGTTTGTGCGAGACCGACGGAATTGGCCACATACGTAACAACCTGATCACGCAGATACAGCTTCGTGTCAGTGACCACCTGATCGTTTCTGCTTCTGGCGGTATGAAGTTTACCGGCAACTTCCATCCCCAGCTTGTCCGTGAGCCACGACTCTATATTCGTATGAACGTCCTCTTTGGCCGGATCTAAGGTAAATTTACCGGCTTTCACCAATTTCTCAAGCTCAATTAATCCATGAAGAATTTTATCTGCGTCGGTCTCTGGAATAATTCCGGTTTTCCCAAGCATGATACAGTGAGCCTTATTAACCCACAAATCATACGGCAATAACGCTTTATCAGCCGGCGGCACACTCGCCACGTCCCGCCCGGCGGTAAATGCGATAACCGCCTCAGTTGGTTTTTGGTTAAATGCCGCACCCCATAATGTATTCGTTTGTGTTTTTGCCATAAAAAAATCCCCTTGAGCCTCGATCCCTAAAGAGGGATGGAGGCGCAAAGGGACGTTTAAAACGTGGTGCCACCCTAATTTTCAACCCTTTTGTGTCGCTCTTGCGGACAAAAAAATCTGCTGTATAGCCTTGACAGCAAATGAGTTGACTCATTGAATGAAGCTTACTTGTCTAATTGCTTAGGCTTTCTTCAGCTTCGGGCTCCGGATCTCGAATCCATCATCGCCATATTCACTTTTTAAGTACAAAAAAGTATTATACTACAATAAAAGGGGTTGTCAATAGGCAATACAAACTCCCTCTTTACACCCCATGCTTTTCATACTATAGTCACTCAAACCTGCCAAATCATTCTACTATGGTTGCAAAAGCCGAAAGGGTACACATATCTGAAGCACTTTCGTATCCGGTATTTAAACCCGATCCGTTTTTAAATGAACTGTTGCGTCTCCTCAAACCTCAGTCTCTTCCACTGAAAGATTTTGATGCCCTTATAGAAAAAAATATTCCTAGCGAAGAAGGTACCATTCGGTTTGCTACCGTGAGATCAATCGATATCACGGGATTCATCCCCAATTTACTTGGCGTCTGTCAAACACCGGAAGAAACTCTTACCAGGTTACACACTATTGCTCATGATCAACTGGAAACAATCAATGGTATGCCATCCCAATTAAGGGAAGAGGTATTTCACGCTATGGAGGGTAAAGATACTACTCTTCGCGCTATTAAAACCCTCGTTCACCGTCAAGATGCTGTGATGAAGAACTTTGAAGATATACGGAACACGTCGCCTTTAGCTCAATGTGTGCGCCAGATCAATACTGAAGCGATAAAAAAATTATACGCGGGAATCAGCCGAAGTGGCCGTCGCGAGCCTCTCTCCATATTCGACAATATAATTAAAGCCAGGCCAGACACAGACGGCTGGGAACGTCTTGACGTCTTATACACGGGTGAACCCCGCGTGTGTTTTGTGCCGAGTTTAAAGGATAACAGCGTACAGTATGCCTATCAATATTTTATTTTTCCGAACTTATGGAAAACATTGTTAGCCGGGCCGACATTTGATGCGTTTATTAAAGACCATCCAGACTTAAAGGAGTTGCGCGGACAATCCGTCGGGCATATCATTGACGCAATAACTCCCGAGATATATAAAAAGGAGAAGGAAACATTGTATCAGGATCCTGATCCGCGGACTCTCGGTGGATTTATGGCGCGCGTCGGAATAGGAGGAAGTTCTGTTTATCGAGACGTTTCCCATTGGATAAGCTCAGATGAGCAACGGCGAAAAAAAGCAATGGAAGACGACGAAACTGCAAAGAACCTTCATGATTTTTTCACTACGCACGACTAAGCAGACCCTCTGATTATTTTTCAGTTTGTACGTTCCAATTTTTCCCGTCTGAAACCACCTCAATATCCCCCTCCGTATCCGTACGGTGAACGGCGGAACCGATACTTTGGAGCATACTGATAGCTTCTTTTGATGGATGACCGTAGGAATTTTTCCCGACGGAAATGACGGAAATAACCGGCTTAACCCAATCCACAAAATTTTGTGTCATACCGGTCTTGCTCCCGTGATGCGGAACTTTTAGCACTTCGAGCTGCCCGTCTGCCAGTTGGTCACTTGTATACTGGCCTTCGACATGCGCATCCGCATCGCCTGGAAACAGCGCGTCAAATGAACCATACTGCACGAAAAAAACGACGCACCCGTCGTTTAACTGACTATCGGTACTTGCTCCGAGTACCGCTCCTGATGGTTGCATGCACGCAAGCTGGGTCGATGACGGCCATATAACCGAGAGGGAGGTCGTTCCCACGGTTATGCGCTCTCCGCGGGTCACCAGGCGCTCCGGAATATGATGTGTTTTTATCGCATCAATAAACTGGGCATACACATCGGACGTTGCTGACAAGTCACTGCGAACCACATAGTCAACCTGATAGCGGTTTAAAACGGAAACGAGACCCTTGAGGTGGTCATTTTGTGGATGGCTATTGACCACGAGGTTTATTTCCCTGTCCCAAAACGGCATATGGCGGCTGAGGCACGAGAGTACACTGTCATCCGGCCCGCCGTCGACAAGCATGTCTCTCCCGTCGGGAAACCGGACATACGCGGCGTCCCCCTGACCAACGTTGCAAAAGAAAATATGCAGTTTTTTATCCGGCAACGTGGAAAAAAACTTACTAACAGTATACAACCTGTAATTATTCCGCTTATTGCGTATCCCCATCGCAACTTAAACATAGCTAAAAGCCTCTAGTAAATAATTTTATGCCGGATATTTTATGTTGATTACGCATGGCGGGTTTAGTTTGATATAGTCATTTTGAAGCAAACAGTTTGTATAATTCAAAAATTGACACTCGAAAATGGCAATTTTGCGGTCCACTGGACCATCAAAATCAGATACTCCAAAAATACCCAGCTAACCCAACCGAACATATACCCCAATGGTAACCATATCCAACCGAGTATTGCCAATGCCATCCCGATTGCGGTCACCGGAGCGATGACCCAACCGATGAGAATATTCGTCAGGGGAGAAACCAGAGAAATTCTTCGGAAGGTGAAAAGGATAAGGGGAATGGTAAAAACTTGGGCGGCCAGTGTTACACGCAGGTCATCTTCAATAAGAGAAAATAGAGAAGTTCCCAATGTTTTCTTTACTGTTTTTTGCTGTAATTGTTTTGCAAATAAAATAATGCCCAACGTTGAAAGCGCAGACAATTGAAAGGAAAGGTTCCAATCCAGTCGGGTTTTAGCAAAAGCATGATCCCGATGGTAATGCAGTAGGTGAAAAGTGTCCATGTTTGGCGGCCTAATACGATGGATAAGAGCGTAAGACAGCCCATAATGGCGGCACGGATTACGCTCGGGCTGACGCCCACAAACCAAACAAACCCTATAATAATCAGTATCGTTAGTAATGAGGCCACCCGTCTGCTAACAAACCGAAGAAGTGTCGTAATGCTTAAGCCTGATAAAATGGAGATGTTCATGCCGGAAAGCGCGATAATATGGAGTGTGCCGGTTGTCGTGAGGGCATCAAGAAAATCCTTTGATAGCGTCGCCTTAGTCCCAAATAAAATTCCTGCCAATAATCCGGCATGAGGCTCCTGGAGGACTTGATTAATAATGGATGTAAATGTCGTGACAGTAATCATAATGCCATTTTAGGGCATTACAGTGACAGGTTGTTTTTCAGTTTTTCCTATAAAGACGGGCCCGATTGCCTTTTTGGTCACTAGATCATCCAAACTCTGGTACGGACGGTTATCAATGATTTTTTGAGCGATTACCGGTCCCACACCCGGCAAAACATCTAATTCTGCTGCAGTTGCGAAATTCACCGAGACAAGTCCGTTTTGCGATGTCCCAGACGTTGCAACAACGGATCCATTAATGTGCGACGTCTCATCTATACTCATAGCCGGAACGTAAATTTTTTGCCCATCCGTAATTTTTGCCGCACGATTAATTGTTTTGGCAAATAATTCTTCATCTACGTTTTCCTCCAATCCACCGGCAGACGCAAGAGTATCGTCTACCCTGCTGCCGGCCGGCAACGCATAAACACCAGGGCGAACAACCGCACCCTCAACATCCACCATGAGCATTCCCGCACTGCTTGCTTCCTTCATCTCCGAAGAAAATTGAATCGGCGTCGCAGCGTTGGTTTGGGTTGATTTAACGAGAAGAATTATAGATACGATAATGGAAAATACACTGATCGCTCCCGAGATGATAGGAATTTTGTAGGTTTGAAAAACAGGCAGAAATTCCATTCCTCCTATTTAACCATACCGAAATAGAAGAATAGTACGCTAGCTAACAAATCACACTTCTGCCTACACAACAAAGTTAACTAATTTCCCGGGGACGAAAATGGTCTTTTGTATCGCTTTTCCCGCCAAATATTTTTGAATATTTTCTCGATTTTTTGCTTCCGTTTCTATATCGTTCTGTATAAAAGCAATACCTACATCTACGGTAAATGTATCCCGCAATTTTCCATTCACCTGCACTGCTATCACCACGTCCTTATCAACTATTTTCGTTTCATCAAATTCCGGCCATGGCTGGACATGAACAGATTGTGATGGTTTGAACTCTTTATATCCATTTATTTGCTGCCACAATTCTTCACTAAGATGTGGAGCGAGAGGTGCAAGAAGAAGAATGAACTTCTTGAGCTCAGGAATTCCCAAAAATCCCTCGTTATCCCCTACTAAATTAGTAAACTCCATCTCGCTGGCAATAGCAGTATTGTACCGGCGTTTTTCCAAATCATCGCCAACCCGCTTTATGGCTTTATGGAGCGCCGAAGATATTGTAGCGCTCGATCCTTTTGACCGCTTATCAAGACTCATTTGGGCAATCCTCCATACACGTCCGACCCAGCGGCTCATACCCTCCATTGCTGTATCACGGAAGTCTCCGCCTTGATCAAATGGTCCCATAAACATAAGATATAGTCGTAATGCATCAGAACCATACAATCTAATATATTCATCCGGATTGACAACATTCCCCTTACTTTTACTCATCTTGGCTCCGTCTTTGATCACCAACCCATGAGCGTAAAACCGGGTAAACGGCTCGTCAAAATCAAGATACCCCCAATCATGGAGTGCCATAGTCACAAAACGGGAATACATCAGGTGCAAAACGGAATGTTCTGCTCCGCCGGTATACATAGAAACGGGGAGCCATTTTTTTGTAACAATGGGATCCCAGGGTAATTGGTCGCGACCAACACTCGGATATCTCAAAAAATACCAGGAACTATCTAAAAATGTATCGGATACATCTGTTTCCCGTACAGCCTTCCCTTTACAACCTGGGCATGTCGTTTCGTAAAATTCTTTATGTTTAGCAAGCGGAGCAATGCCGTCATCCCCCGGTGTATAATCCTCGATGCGGGGCAAAAGAACAGGCAAATCACTTTCCGGAACAGCATAATAACCGGGCATTTCTTTCCGTTCTCCTTTGTGCTGTGCAGCGCATGTTTTGCAAAATATCATCGGGATCGGTGGCCCCCAATAGCGCTGACGCGACAGAAGCCAGTCCCGGAGATGATACATTGTAACGCGTTTCCCAAAACCTTTTTCCTCTAAATAATCCATAATTTTGTTTGTTGCCTCATGAATACCCATTCCATTCAGAAATCCGGAGTTCATCATGATTCCCGCATCTTCCTGAACCTGCTCAATCCGTGAAATATTTGACGCATTCCCATCTATACCCTTAACAACACGGATGATAGGTATATCAAACTGTATCGCAAAGGCAAAATCCCTTTTATCATGACCGGGCACCCCGACAACCGCGCCGGTACCAACATTCATGAGCACGAAATCGGATATATAGAGCGGCATACGGCGCCCGGTGAGTTGATTCATACAGTACAGATGCGTATATACGCCTGTTTTTGCCCGACCCTCTGATGCACGAACGCTTTCCGATTTTGCTTGTGCAGCCTCAATATAATGAGTCAATTTGACGCGCTCTTCATTTTTTATCACTGTTAACACCCGACTGATAAACGGATGTTCGGGAGCCAATACAACAAATGTCGCCCCAAAATTTGTATCAGGCCTTGTGGTGAAACATGTCACCTCTCCGATTTTATTATCTTTTTCGTCAACGACCTGATAGGTAATGTTAATCCCCTCTTTTTTCCCGATCCAATTGATTTGTGCGGTTTTTATTTTCTCTGACCAGTCGAGGCTGGATAAATTTCCAAGCAATTTCCCCGCATATTCGGTAATACGGAAAAACCATTGTTCCAACAATCTTTTTTCTACAATATTCCCGCATCTCTCACATTTTCCGTCTATAACCTGTTCATCAGCTAAAACGGTTTTATCCGACGGACACCAATTAACACTCGCCTTCCTCCTATATGCCAAACCGTGCCTGAACATTTGGACAAACAGCCATTGCGTCCACCGGTAATAACCCGGGTCATACGTCTCGAGCATACGCTCCCAATCAAACATCGCGCCAATTTTATGAAGCTGGGAATAATAATTTTTTTGCGTGATAGCGGCATGATCTATGGGATGCTTCCCTATTTTTAATGCGTGATTCTCACTGTGAATACCGAATCCGTCCAATCCGATAGGCTCAAACACATCGTAACCCTGCATCCGTTTAAACCGCCCGTAGACGTCCGCGCCCGTAAATGCGTACATATTACCCACATGAAGCCCTTCCGCTGAAGGATACGGGAACATCATGAGATTATAAAATGGCTTTTTCCCCACTGAAAGATCCGGAGAGTTAAGCTTTGTTTGAAGCCAAACTTTCTGCCATTTAGCCTCAATCCTTTCATGATCCCAGGATTGTATCGTCATAGATACTCATTATATATGATAATAAACCTGCTACCAAATAGAATTCATATTCCCTCAATAAGTATAATAGCTATAAGCCTTAAATTTCGGTGTGAAATTGAACGATATTTCTATAAAACGGATGAAATTAGCCTTGATATCAAAAATACATTGATATTACAATCTATATGGCATTATTATCTCTCCCGTAAAACTCAATACAGGATACGTGGGAACCGAGAGCGATGATAAACTAAGGATTTATATTACTGCAATAGTCTATTAATTACCTAGCGCTTCAGGGGAAGAACTGCTATTTTAACTGATTTCGTGAAATCGAAGCTATCAACAAAATGCCGAATCGATACATGCTTTTCACAAGTTAAATTTCACAATTATATATTGTTTAGACAAGATAAACGTTACATAGCAACTCGTGAGTTCGATTGCTAAACGTGCCTATTTACCTCATAAAACATGTAAACAGATCATTTTTAAAAAAGAAAATATTATAAGTTATATATAAATAAAACTTATTCACTATAAGATAAATAATGATCCTACTACAGGACTATATATCTATTGAGGCTATTCTGACAACCTATTTTATATCCTCGATATTTCCGTATAAAATAATATGTTTTGGCGTTTATATCATGAAATTTCTTTCAATTATATAATAATAATTGAATAATGATGTTGATAGTATTATTAAAATATGCGTATTTATTAAATGCGGTAATTCGTGAAATCAATAATTTTTACATAACACTAATGTTTTTTTGTTTTACGCTTCCCTACTTTACAACATCATTTTCATATTTTTAACCCAACAGTGGAATAACTATGATCATTATCAATTCTTTATGCAACTTGTGAAATTGCCGGTTAACGCGAGTCTATTCTGTGCATTGACCTCATATCTTCCGTTCCTTGCCATCACTATCCATGATTTCAACCAATTAATCATTTGTGAAACTGCATGAATTTTGCCGGTTTAACAATCCAAACCACATCTTCTCTATTAACTTTTTCATATTCTACCCGATAGTAATAGTTATAACCTATAAATATGCTCAGTTGATACCAAGCTTATAGTTTAGCTTCAACAAGCTCATTTTCCCGCATCACTTTTGACAAACAGATATGTTTACCTTTTTAATATAAGAAGGCCTAAATCCCCGATGACAAGTATAGACAAAGTAGTGACAACCGAAGATCGGTTATTACGAAGGAATTAATTATTTGGTATGGGAGATACTGCTCAGGAAAAAAAGTATACTATAAGTCAAGCCGCAAAGCTCGCGGGTGTTTCGAAACGCACCATTCAGCGTTGGATAACAACGAAGAAACTTACTTCTGCCGTCGACTCCTACGGTACACATCTTATATCCACTGAGGCTTTGGCCAGCCTCACACCTCTTGTGGCAATGAAAGCCACTCCCCCCTCCCACCCCGTTTCCGGCGTATTCACTGCGGCAAAAGCTGCAAAAAAACTGGGTATATCAAAAAAAACATTGCTCCGCTGGGAAAAAGCGGGTTTGATAACCAGTAAAAAGACAGTGAGCGGAGTAAGACTGTATGATCCTAATGATCTGGACAGTCTTGCCTCATCCCGTACTATTTATCAGCGCATGCCAGAAAAACGGCTTCTTAAAGAGATTAATTTACTCCCTACTGTCCTGATGCTCCCTGAAGTGCCAATATTGGCAGAGCCACAGATGCCCGTGGCTGTACCGGTTCCAGTTGCCGCAATACCAACGCCAGTGGAGCCTTTGATTGCCCCAGAACCGGAAACCATCATTATTCCCGCAGGAGAACCGCCACCAATCCAACCTGATATGCGCAGGTTCGCTTCACCGTTAGCGTTAGGTGTTATTATGCTTTTGGCTCTTTTAGGGACAGGATCATTAATTCTTCAAATTATCGGCATTCGCAATGGCCCTCAACAACAAAGCAACCAGACTCCCCGTGCAGCAGAATCCAGTGGTGTTATTGGACAAAACCTTTTACCGGTAGGGACACTCGGCCAACAAGGTGTCATCGGAGCAACTGGTGCAACCGGAGAAACCGGAGAAACGGGCCCCACAGGCGCAATTGGCGAAAGCGGAACAATTGGTCCAACTGGCCCAACTGGAGGATTTGGAATTTGGGGACCCACGGGTGGCACAGGATCACTAGGAAATACCGGTTCATCCGGACCTACAGGATCTGCTGGTAACACAGGAGACATAGGAGAAAGTGGTGCATCCGGCGCAACCGGTATAACAGGCGCAACCGGAGAAACCGGAGAAACGGGTGATACCGGAGCAATCGGTATAACAGGAGCTTCCGGAGAAACGGGCGCCACGGGTGATAATGGCCCTATGGGTGCAACCGGAGCCACGGGCGCCACCGGAGAAGCAGGAGCTTCAGGACCGACCGGCGCAACCGGTGAAACCGGAGCCACGGGCGCCACGGGAGAAGCAGGAGCTTCAGGACCGACTGGCGCAACCGGTGAAACCGGAGCCACGGGCGCCACGGGAGAAGCAGGAGCTTCAGGACCGACCGGATCAACGGGTGCAACGGGAGCAACCGGCGCCACAGGAGAAGCAGGAGCTTCAGGACCCACCGGCAGTACGGGGTCAACCGGCGCCACGGGTGCCACGGGAGAAGTAGGAGTTTCAGGGCCGACAGGCAGTACGGGGTCAACGGGAGCCACGGGAGCCACGGGAGAAGCAGGGCCAACAGGATCTACCGGCAGTACGGGATCAACCGGCGCCACGGGTGCCACGGGAGAAGCAGGGCCAACAGGATCTACCGGCAGTACGGGATCAACCGGCGCCACGGGTGCCACGGGAGAAGCAGGAGCTTCAGGACCGACTGGCGCAACCGGTGAAACCGGGGCAACGGGAGCAACGGGAGAAGCAGGAGCTTCAGGACCGACTGGCGCAACGGGTGAAACCGGGGCAACGGGAGCAACGGGAGAAGCAGGAGCTTCAGGACCGACTGGCGCAACGGGTGAAACCGGGGCAACGGGAGCAACGGGAGAAGCAGGAGCTTCAGGACCGACTGGCGCAACGGGTGAAACCGGCGCCACGGGAGCCAACGGCCCTACAGGAACAACGGGTGCAACCGGTGCAACCGGTGCTGCAGGACCAACCGGATCAACGGGTGCAACGGGAGCTACGGGTGTAGCCGGCCCCACCGGGAGTACAGGAGCAACGGGAGCTACGGGTGTAGCAGGACCGAGCGGTGCAACCGGTGCAACCGGTGAAGCGGGAACTACAGGGGCAACGGGAATTACAGGAGAGCAAGGTCCTACCGGACCAACTGGTATAGGTGGAACCGGAGGGGTAGGATCTGGTGGACCAACAGGAACAACAGGAGCAACGGGAGAAATCGGTTCAACAGGAGCAACCGGAGCAAACGGACCCACGGGATCAACCGGTGAAACCGGAGCAACAGGCGCCACCGGTGATTACGGACCCACAGGTACCACCGGTTCTACTGGTTATTATGGTCCAACCGGATCCACTGGAAACACCGGAGCCACGGGTGTTGCCGGCCAAACGGGTCCAACCGGATCAACAGGGTCAACCGGATCAACCGGTGCCACAGGAGCTAATGGTCCGACTGGAAGTACGGGTGTTGCTGGAACTACTGGTACTAGTGGACCAACAGGATCAACTGGTGGCACCGGTGTTGCCGGCCCCACCGGGTCAACGGGAATTATAGGAGGACAAGGTCCTACCGGAGCAACGGGTGTAGGTGGTGGGACTGGTGATCTAGGATCCAGTGGTCCCACCGGCGCCACGGGAGCCAACGGCCCCACAGGAACAACAGGAGCAACCGGTGCAACAGGTGCTAATGGTCCGACCGGGAGTACCGGTGCAACGGGTGCAACGGGAGGCGCAGGACCAACAGGATCAACAGGCGCCACAGGAACCATCGGCCCCACGGGATCAACGGGTGCAACCGGAGCAACGGGTGTTGCCGGCCCCACGGGATCAACGGGTGCAACCGGAGCAACGGGAGCCAATGGCCCTACTGGATCAACCGGATCAACCGGTGCCACAGGAGCTAATGGTCCTACTGGAAGTACTGGAGGAACAGGTGGAGCAGGTTCAGCTGGACCAACGGGTGTAACCGGCGCAACCGGAGAAAATGGTCCGACCGGGAGTACCGGTGCAACGGGTGCAACGGGTGTTGCCGGCCCCACGGGATCAACGGGTGCAACCGGTGCCACGGGCGCCAACGGTCCGACCGGGACAACCGGTGCAACAGGAGCAACGGGAGCCAATGGTCCCACCGGTACAACAGGAGCAACCGGTGCAACCGGCGCCAACGGTCCCACCGGGACAACCGGTGCAACCGGCGCCAACGGTCCCACCGGGACAACCGGTGCAACCGGTGCCACGGGCGCCAACGGTCCGACCGGGACAACCGGTGCAACAGGAGCAACGGGAGCCAATGGTCCCACCGGTACAACAGGAGCAACCGGTGCCACAGGAGCCACAGGTGAAGTTGGACCAACCGGAAGTACCGGTGCAACGGGTGCAACAGGTGAAGTTGGAACTACGGGTGCCAGTGGGCCAACAGGAGCAACCGGTGAAGCTGGTGCAACAGGTGCTAATGGTCCGACCGGGAGTACCGGTGCAACGGGTGCAACGGGTGTTGCCGGCCCCACGGGATCAACGGGTGCAACCGGCGCTAACGGTCCGACGGGATCAACCGGTGCAACGGGTGCAACGGGAGCCAACGGCCCCACAGGAACAACAGGAGCAACCGGTGCAACAGGTGCTAATGGTCCGACCGGGAGTACCGGTGCAACGGGTGCAACAGGTGTTGCCGGTCCTACCGGAACAACAGGAGCAACCGGCGCCACGGGTGCCAACGGTCCCACCGGAACAACGGGTGCAACAGGCGCAACCGGGGCCAACGGACCCACCGGCAGTACAGGTAGTACCGGAGCCACGGGAGCTGCAGGCCCCACTGGATCAACGGGAGCAACCGGAGCAACCGGAGCCACGGGAGCGAACGGCCCGACGGGTACAACAGGAGCAACCGGTGCAACCGGCGTCAATGGACCCACGGGATCTACCGGAAGTACCGGTGCAACAGGTGTTGCCGGCCCCACCGGGAGTACGGGTGCAACAGGAGCAACCGGAGGTGCAGGACCCACCGGAACAACAGGAGCAACCGGCGCTACGGGTGCCAACGGTCCCACCGGAACAACAGGAGCCACGGGTGCAACGGGAGCCAACGGACCAACCGGATCAACGGGTGCAACGGGAGCAACGGGAGCTGCAGGACCGACAGGTGCAACCGGTACAACAGGTGCAACGGGTGCAACGGGAGCCAACGGACCAACCGGATCAACGGGTGCAACGGGAGCAACGGGAGCTGCAGGACCGACAGGTGCAACCGGTACAACAGGTGCAACGGGTGCAACCGGAGCTGCAGGACCCACCGGAACAACAGGAGCAACCGGCGCTACGGGTGCCAACGGTCCCACCGGAACAACAGGAGCCACGGGTGCAACGGGAGCCAACGGACCAACCGGATCAACGGGTGCAACGGGAGCAACGGGAGCTGCAGGACCGACAGGTGCAACCGGTACAACAGGTGCAACGGGTGCAACCGGAGCTGCAGGACCCACCGGAACAACAGGAGCAACCGGCGCTACGGGTGCCAACGGTCCCACCGGAACAACAGGAGCCACGGGTGCAACGGGAGCCAACGGACCAACCGGATCAACGGGTGCAACGGGAGCAACAGGAGCTGCAGGACCGACAGGTGCAACCGGTACAACAGGTGCAACGGGTGCAACCGGAGCTGCAGGACCCACCGGAACAACAGGAGCAACCGGCGCTACGGGTGCCAACGGTCCCACCGGAACAACAGGAGCCACGGGTGCAACGGGAGCCAACGGACCAACCGGATCAACGGGTGCAACGGGAGCAACGGGAGCTGCAGGACCGACAGGTGCAACCGGTACAACAGGTGCAACGGGTGCAACCGGAGCTGCAGGACCCACCGGAACAACAGGAGCAACCGGCGCTACGGGTGCCAACGGTCCCACCGGAACAACAGGAGCCACGGGTGCAACGGGAGCCAACGGACCAACCGGATCAACGGGTGCAACGGGAGCAACGGGAGCTGCAGGACCGACAGGTGCAACCGGTACAACAGGTGCAACGGGTGCAACCGGAGCTGCAGGACCCACCGGAACAACAGGAGCAACCGGCGCTACGGGTGCCAACGGTCCCACCGGAACAACAGGAGCCACGGGTGCAACGGGAGCCAACGGACCAACCGGATCAACGGGTGCAACGGGAGCAACGGGAGCTGCAGGACCGACAGGTGCAACCGGTACAACAGGTGCAACGGGTGCAACCGGAGCTGCAGGACCCACCGGAACAACAGGAGCAACCGGCGCTACGGGTGCCAACGGTCCCACCGGAACAACAGGAGCCACGGGTGCAACGGGAGCCAACGGACCAACCGGATCAACGGGTGCAACGGGAGCAACGGGAGCTGCAGGACCGACAGGTGCAACCGGTACAACAGGTGCAACGGGTGCAACCGGAGCTGCAGGACCCACCGGAACAACAGGAGCAACCGGCGCTACGGGTGCCAACGGTCCCACCGGAACAACAGGAGCCACGGGTGCAACGGGAGCCAACGGACCAACCGGATCAACGGGTGCAACGGGAGCAACGGGAGCTGCAGGACCGACAGGTGCAACCGGTACAACAGGTGCAACGGGTGCAACCGGAGCTGCAGGACCCACCGGAACAACAGGAGCAACCGGCGCTACGGGTGCCAACGGTCCCACCGGAACAACAGGAGCCACGGGTGCAACGGGAGCCAACGGACCAACCGGATCAACGGGTGCAACGGGAGCAACGGGAGCTGCAGGACCGACAGGTGCAACCGGTACAACAGGTGCAACGGGTGCAACCGGAGCTGCAGGACCCACCGGAACAACAGGAGCAACCGGCGCTACGGGTGCCAACGGTCCCACCGGAACAACAGGAGCCACGGGTGCAACGGGAGCCAACGGACCAACCGGATCAACGGGTGCAACGGGAGCAACGGGAGCTGCAGGACCGACAGGTGCAACCGGTACAACAGGTGCAACGGGTGCAACCGGAGCTGCAGGACCCACCGGAACAACAGGAGCAACCGGCGCTACGGGTGCCAACGGTCCCACCGGAACAACAGGAGCCACGGGTGCAACGGGAGCCAACGGACCAACCGGATCAACGGGTGCAACGGGAGCAACGGGAGCTGCAGGACCGACAGGTGCAACCGGTACAACAGGTGCAACGGGTGCAACCGGAGCTGCAGGACCCACCGGAACAACAGGAGCAACCGGCGCTACGGGTGCCAACGGTCCCACCGGAACAACAGGAGCCACGGGTGCAACGGGAGCCAACGGACCAACCGGATCAACGGGTGCAACGGGAGCAACGGGAGCTGCAGGACCGACAGGTGCAACCGGTACAACAGGTGCAACGGGTGCAACCGGAGCTGCAGGACCCACCGGAACAACAGGAGCAACCGGCGCTACGGGTGCCAACGGTCCCACCGGAACAACAGGAGCCACGGGTGCAACGGGAGCCAACGGACCAACCGGATCAACGGGTGCAACGGGAGCAACGGGAGCTGCAGGACCGACAGGTGCAACCGGTACAACAGGTGCAACGGGTGCAACCGGAGCTGCAGGACCCACCGGAACAACAGGAGCAACCGGCGCTACGGGTGCCAACGGTCCCACCGGAACAACAGGAGCCACGGGTGCAACGGGAGCCAACGGACCAACCGGATCAACGGGTGCAACGGGAGCAACGGGAGCTGCAGGACCGACAGGTGCAACCGGTACAACAGGTGCAACGGGTGCAACCGGAGCTGCAGGACCCACCGGAACAACAGGAGCAACCGGCGCTACGGGTGCCAACGGTCCCACCGGAACAACAGGAGCCACGGGTGCAACGGGAGCCAACGGACCAACCGGATCAACGGGTGCAACGGGAGCAACGGGAGCTGCAGGACCGACAGGTGCAACCGGTACAACAGGTGCAACGGGTGCAACCGGAGCTGCAGGACCCACCGGAACAACAGGAGCAACCGGCGCTACGGGTGCCAACGGTCCCACCGGAACAACAGGAGCCACGGGTGCAACGGGAGCCAACGGACCAACCGGATCAACGGGTGCAACGGGAGCAACGGGAGCTGCAGGACCGACAGGTGCAACCGGTACAACAGGTGCAACGGGTGCAACCGGAGCTGCAGGACCCACCGGAACAACAGGAGCAACCGGCGCTACGGGTGCCAACGGTCCCACCGGAACAACAGGAGCCACGGGTGCAACGGGAGCCAACGGACCAACCGGATCAACGGGTGCAACGGGAGCAACGGGAGCTGCAGGACCGACAGGTGCAACCGGTACAACAGGTGCAACGGGTGCAACCGGAGCTGCAGGACCCACCGGAACAACAGGAGCAACCGGCGCTACGGGTGCCAACGGTCCCACCGGAACAACAGGAGCCACGGGTGCAACGGGAGCCAACGGACCAACCGGATCAACGGGTGCAACGGGAGCAACGGGAGCTGCAGGACCGACAGGTGCAACCGGTACAACAGGTGCAACGGGTGCAACCGGAGCTGCAGGACCCACCGGAACAACAGGAGCAACCGGCGCTACGGGTGCCAACGGTCCCACCGGAACAACAGGAGCCACGGGTGCAACGGGAGCCAACGGACCAACCGGATCAACGGGTGCAACGGGAGCAACGGGAGCTGCAGGACCGACAGGTGCAACCGGTACAACAGGTGCAACGGGTGCAACCGGAGCTGCAGGACCCACCGGAACAACAGGAGCAACCGGCGCTACGGGTGCCAACGGTCCCACCGGAACAACAGGAGCCACGGGTGCAACGGGAGCCAACGGACCAACCGGATCAACGGGTGCAACGGGAGCAACGGGAGCTGCAGGACCGACAGGTGCAACCGGTACAACAGGTGCAACGGGTGCAACCGGAGCTGCAGGACCCACCGGAAATACCGGTGCCACTGGAACCAACAGGTCCCACAGGACCTACTGGTGATACCGGTGCAACAGGTGTTACCGGTCCCACCGGGAGTAACCGGATCAACGGGTGCAACCGGAGCTACAGGACCCACCGGAACAACAGGAGCAACCGGCGCTACGGGTGCCAACGGTCCCACCGGAACAACAGGAGCCACGGGTGCAACGGGAGCCAACGGACCAACCGGATCAACGGGTGCAACGGGAGCAACGGGAGCTGCAGGACCGACAGGTGCAACCGGTACAACAGGTGCAACGGGTGCAACCGGAGCTGCAGGACCCACCGGAACAACAGGAGCAACCGGCGCTACGGGTGCCAACGGTCCCACCGGAACAACAGGAGCCACGGGTGCAACGGGAGCCAACGGACCAACCGGATCAACGGGTGCAACGGGAGCAACGGGAGCTGCAGGACCGACAGGTGCAACCGGTACAACAGGTGCAACGGGTGCAACCGGAGCTGCAGGACCCACCGGAACAACAGGAGCAACCGGCGCTACGGGTGCCAACGGTCCCACCGGAACAACAGGAGCCACGGGTGCAACGGGAGCCAACGGACCAACCGGATCAACGGGTGCAACGGGAGCAACGGGAGCTGCAGGACCGACAGGTGCAACCGGTACAACAGGTGCAACGGGTGCAACCGGAGCTGCAGGACCCACCGGAACAACAGGAGCAACCGGCGCTACGGGTGCCAACGGTCCCACCGGAACAACAGGAGCCACGGGTGCAACGGGAGCCAACGGACCAACCGGATCAACGGGTGCAACGGGAGCAACGGGAGCTGCAGGACCGACAGGTGCAACCGGTACAACAGGTGCAACGGGTGCAACCGGAGCTGCAGGACCCACCGGAAATACCGGTGCCACTGGAACCAAAGGTCCCACAGGACCTACTGGTGATACCGGTGCAACAGGTGTTGCCGGCCCCACCGGGAGTACCGGATCAACGGGTGCAACCGGAGCTGCAGGACCCACCGGAACAACAGGAGCAACCGGCGCTACGGGTGCCAACGGTCCCACCGGAACAACAGGAGCCACGGGTGCAACGGGAGCCAACGGACCAACCGGATCAACGGGTGCAACGGGAGCAACGGGAGCTGCAGGACCGACAGGTGCAACCGGTACAACAGGTGCAACGGGTGCAACCGGAGCTGCAGGACCCACCGGAACAACAGGAGCAACCGGCGCTACGGGTGCCAACGGTCCCACCGGAACAACGGGTGCCACGGGTGCAACGGGAGCCAACGGACCAACCGGATCAACGGGTGCAACCGGAGCAACCGGAGCCACGGGATCTGCAGGACCGACAGGCGCAACCGGTGCAACAGGTGCAACCGGTGCAACAGGAACTGCAGGACCGACAGGTTCAACCGGTGCAACCGGTGCAACCGGCAGTACCGGAGCAACGGGAGCAACAGGTCCAACAGGATCAACTGGAGCAACGGGAAGTACGGGAGCAACGGGAACTGCCGGACCAACGGGAAATACGGGAGCAACGGGAGCTACGGGAGCTACGGGAAGTACCGGAGCAACGGGAGCTGCAGGACCAACGGGAAGTACGGGTGCAACGGGAAGTACGGGTGCAACGGGATCAAAAGGTCCAACAGGACCTACTGGTGATACGGGATCAACCGGGGCAACAGGGAGTAATGGACCAACAGGATCTACAGGAGCAACCGGAGCTACAGGATCTACGGGAAGTACCGGAGCAACGGGAGCCGCAGGACCAACGGGATCTACAGGAGCAACCGGCAGTACCGGTGCAACGGGAACTGCGGGACCAACGGGAAGTACCGGAGCAACAGGCAGTACGGGCGCAACGGGAACTGCGGGATCATCAGGCGCATCAGGTCCAACAGGAAGTACAGGATCAACGGGTGCAACGGGAGTTGCCGGACCTACCGGGAGTACGGGAGCAACCGGTGCAACGGGAGTTGCCGGACCTACAGGAAGTACGGGATCAACGGGAACTAACGGTCCCACCGGTGCAACCGGAGCAACAGGAACCGCCGGTGCTGCCGGACCGACCGGAGGTACCGGTTCCGGCGGAGGTGCCGGAGCTAATGGACCCACCGGTGCAACCGGCGCAACCGGTGTTGCCGGACCAACCGGCGCAACCGGTGTTGCCGGACCAACGGGAGGGACAGGCCAAATAGGTGCCAATGGAGAAGTTTTGTTTACCCAAACCAACAATCTTATCTACCCCTACCCTGTCGTTGACCGGTCACTCGCTCTGGGAAACACCGGCGGCGGAGGGTACGGCACGACTGCCACAGCCAGCGCTCTCATTTTTCTTAACGGCAGTGCTACCGGAAATAGTGGGTACACCTGGTTCAACGGCGGCAACGTCGGCATCGGGACAACGAGTCCGGGAGCCTTCCTGGACATAACCGGAACGTATAGTGCGGCAACGTCAGGCGAACAGTATGGGGAAAGAGTAGGTACAACTTATTCGGTTGCCGACACAAGCTTAAAACAAAGTTTACGGCTAAATGCTATCGCAACAAACACATCAGGAAGCATTTCTAGTCTTGTTGGTTTACTTGCTCTTAACAGCTCAAACGGAAGCGGAGGAACTACGGCAACATCCGCCCCATTATGGACAAGGATTGATGCAGCTACCGGTGCCACAGTCACCACTGGAATAAATTTATTTATTAATAACGGCACGGGTGCCGGTACTATTACCTCTCAAGAGGGCATATCAATTGCGGCATTAACTGCAGGAACTAATAACTTAGGCATCGCTATCGGAGAGACAACGGGAACCAAGAGCACAGATCTACTAATTGGAACAACCACGCAACCTACAGGAAATTTTGCTATATACAACTCGTCAGCGAATAATAACTACTTTGCCGGCAACGTCGGCATCGGGACGACGAGTCCATCAACATACCTTGATAACAGTGCGGCCGGTTTGGCTGTGTACAATTCTACCACGCCGGGCATATCATGGGGCAACAGCAGCGGACACTGGACATCATATATGTCCAGTACAGATTGGCGGCTTTACAGCGGCGCCGATAGACTGATACTGACTACCGGTGGCGACTTGGAGGCTCAGCGCTTCGTAGCCATCTCCAGTACCTCGTACTATCTGGATCCGTCAAATGGCGGCACGTCGCTCAACGTTGCCGGAGCGATAACAACCGGCGGAAACATTACTGTTGGCGGCGGCACCGGTAAAATCGCCGTCGGAACCGTTGACCCTGCATATACCATTAACGGGGCGAAGTATGCAACATTCCTTCCGTCCATGACCGGTGTGAAAGAAGAAACCACGGGAGTCGTCACCACCAATGAACTTGTTCCGGGCGTCGGATACCGCGCAGTCATCGATTTTGGCAATCAACCGGTAGGGAGTGATATCTGGCTGTTTAGCAAAGCAACGGATTTGATAAACAACATCAATAATCTCGTCGTCCTTCTGGACCCATCCGGCAATGTCCGCGTATGGTATGACCTGGATACGGTAAACTTTAAACTTGCCATTTACTCGTCCCTGCCGTCACGGATTTCCTACCGTCTTACCGCTCCCCGCTTTGACACCACGCAGTGGACCAACACCAGGAGCGGCGGACCGACGGGCTTTGACATAAGCAACCTTTCTTCTATAGCAAGTACCGGACCCATTGCTACACCAAGCGCTGACGGACTCGTGGGCATCACCATTACGCCTACAAGCAGCGGAAGCGGTGTCCTCTATCAGGTACAGGATTCACTGTCACAGCTTATCTATAATGTGGGAACATTTTCGCAGGCGGCGATTGCCAATCTTACCGCGGGCCTTATAAATGCACAAAAAGTCGTTTCGCCGGTTGCGGATATAAGTCAGGTAAATACAGACATCATCTCTCCCCTATCCTCCAATTCTGTGGAGGTAAAACTCGGACCCGCGCAAACGTTCTCCGTTACGGATCAAAACAATACGCCCAAAGTGACATTTGACAGTCTCGGCAATGCAAACTTTGCAGGGAACGTTCAAACGAACTCCCTCCTCGTCAGCGGCAACGTGAGCCAAACCGGCGGCATAAACGCCATGCCGGATCAGGGAAGCATGGTCGCCAACGCGGGATTCGAACTCGCGCAGGTTAACCCGACCATGCCCGATGCATGGAGTTGCACCAATACCGCTGCAAGCACCGGTTCCTGCAGCCGCGATACGGTCAATTTTGTCCAGGGTTCGGCGGCAATGGCTGTCGCAAAAACAAATACGTCAGGCACCCTCCAGTTTACCTCGACCTGTTTCCCTGTCACGGCAGGTACGACATACAACGTTAATGCGATGGCCAAAGGCAGTACGACGTTAAACGGCGGCGCGTTCCAAATCGGCCTGTGGGATTTTGCAACGCAATCCGATTGTCAGAATTTCACTAATGCCACGGCACACCTCACGAGCCGGAATACCAATACATCGTATTCCGTAAAATCCACAACGCAAACAACAGACGCTACGACTACGTGGGCACGTGCCGGCGGCATTGTAAACGGTGCTTCCGCGACTGCCTATGTCGATTCATTCCGCGTCACACCCAGTACACTTACGAGTGCGATAGACATTGCGGAAAATTATTTCGCCTCTACCCCGCTTCCCGCCGGCACCATCGTACAAATATCACCAACCAACGATTCTGCAGTCGAGCCGGCAACCGCAAGCGCCGCACTCATCGGCATCGTCTCCACCAATCCCGCCATGACTTTGGGCAGCGGAATTACGGATGAAACGATGCTCACACCAATTGCCCTCTCAGGACGGGTTCCGGCGATTGTTTCAAGTGAAAACGGACCAATCACAAACGGCGATGCTATTTCGTCAAGCACAATTAACGGCGTCGGAGCGAAAGCCATAAACGGCGGCATGACCGTCGGCAAGGCCCTCGAACCGTTTGCGCCCACTGATGCCGCCTGTCCTACCGTGTCCTCGATGGATACAATAGTCTGGCCGGCCGATGACGGCACAAACTCCGCCAAACCCTGCTTCAAACTTCCGGACGGTACCTATGTCGGAAAAATCATGACCTTCGTCAATGTCACCTGGTTTGCGCCAGCTGTCACGGCCGAACTTCGCACGGACACCCTGTATGCCGACCGTATCGTGACACCTGAGGGTGATTTTGGAACAGTCAGCGCATCTACCGTGTCGGCAAACTATATCACGAATATAACCAATATCACCAATATGTACGGGTCCACGCCGTCGGCATCAACTTCGACCCCGCCGGAAGCAACGGATTCCGCAATCTTGGATCTCGGCGGGACTCCCGGCGCTACGATGAGTGCCAATATCCAGATCGATAAAGATGTGACCATTACCTCAAATCTGGGAGTCCTGGGAATGACAACCTTGGGCGCTGCAACAATTTCCGATTCTCTCATGGTCGACGGCTCGCTACTTTTGACCAACAGTAGAATTGAATCCGCCGGCAACACGCTGTACCTAAACCGCGGCATGCTCGCGGACGTGAATATTATGAACGGAGCGCTCGTTGTGGACACCCACGGAAATGTCGCGCTTTCCGGAAATCTTACCGTAGCAGGGACATTAGCGACCAACACCATATCGCCTCTGGGAGACGGAAACGTGACGGTGAACCTTGCACACACCCAAGGCGCGAGTGACTCCGGGCAGCTGGCAACGTCATTCGGACAATTGATCGTTTCAGGCAACAATAATATGCCGGTCGTTGCATTTGATGCCGGCGGAAACGCGACCCTTTCAGGAGGACTCACGACCAGCAAACTGTATATTGCAGACGCGTCAGCAACGGGAGCCACGCAGTCCGGCGCGTTGACGGGTAATGAAACCATCGGGGTGGCAACATTACCGGCAAACCAGACACAAGTGACTGTTTCTACAACGAAAGTGACAAGTAATAGCTTTATCTATCTCACACCAGTCACAAACCCAATGAACCACGTCCTCTACATTGTCACCAAAACGCCGGGTGTTGGATTTACCGTAGGCATCAGTAGCAGTTGGAACCAAAATATGGACTTCAACTGGTGGATAGTCAACTAAAACGAAATTTGATACGAATTGACTCATTGACATGCGGAACAAAAATCTTTATTACTAGTGTAGAAGAATTTATTTAAATTTTTATGCCAATAGATATCCTGCCAAATACACCGCAACCGAACGTGCCTGCTAATCAATCACAGGAAATCAATCCACCAGCACCTCCGCCGCAGCCGGATTCAAAACATAAACGGGTCATTATGTGGGCGCTCTTTACGCTCTTTGCTCTCCTGTATATCGGATTAAATGTCGGTATTTATATGTATGGCATTAAAGGGTTAACGTCGGGATTAACCAAACTTTCCGTCGTCAAACAACAAGGAGTAGCATTTCGCCCTACATCCACTCCTACGCCCAGACCAACACCCACCCCGACACCTATTCAACTTCCGCCTGGGAAAGGCACGTACAATGTCAGCCAAAGTACACCCACTGGCCCCAAAATCAGCAAAGTTTCCTTTGATCCGCTGGATGTCCATAAGGGGGAAACACTCACCGTCACCATTGCTGCCCAGGATACTGTACCGGTCCAATCGATTCAGGCCGTGCTGACGACTGATAACGGCGGACAAAAAAATCTGCAGTTTAGCCGCATCGACGGAACGGTTTTGGCTGGAGACTGGCAAACGACGGTCCCAATGGATGACACGGTCTGGTATACCTATACGTTACAAATAACGGCAAGCAGTTCCAGTGGTTTAAATTCCTTTGCTATCACGCCACGTTAAAATAGTATGAAAAAATTTCACTTCCTTAAAACACTTTTAAAAGGGCTGTTTCTCTTTATTGTTTTTGTTCTCACTGTCAGTTTGTTTGCAAAACCCATATACGCCGCTTCATGTGCATTAGGTTTTAACTCGGGAAACAAGACTGTTAGCAGTAAGACATGTGCTATTGCTGATCTTGAGGGAATATATGGAGGGGCGACGACCACCAACACTGCAATTATGACATTGACAAGCAACAGTTTAACGATAAACAGCGGAGGGACGTTGATCGCCGGATCCTTTTCTATCGGTTCCGGTAACACAATAAGCATCCTGAGCGGCGGCGCAATGAGTACTAAACAAATTTGTGGCCTGGATGCGGATGGGGACGGATATCCGGCAAACACTACCTGGACAGCCGGCTGCGGGGCAGGGTACCGCGCCCTAGCAGCGCTCACATCGCTCGTCTCTACAGACTGCAACGACAGTAACGCCTCCGTCTACGCAAACATAACCTGCTGGACCGACGCCGATGGAGACGGATACACGGTTGGCTCCGGGAGCCCTTACTGCGTTACAACGTGTCCTGCTGGCACTGTCGCCGCACAACACCTCAACTCCCTTGGCGCAGACGATTGTAATGATAATGATCCGACCGAATGGGTCATCGGGACATACGGATGCGGACAGTAAAATTTGTCAGTCCGCGCACACGCAGTATTTTTGTGCTCCCATGCAGTTATTCGTTCCGTTTATTGTACATGCGCTTGCACACCGGCTTTGGCTCGTGGCGATATCCGGATCGGACGCGTTACTTAGGAGCCCCCGCAGGCAAAAATCATCCCCGTTTACTGCTCTATAATAATATATTGTTTTACTGGTGGCATTCGGCCCAAAACCTGTAGGAAACTGTTTCATATATATAACACCGCACCCCGCGCCTCCGGCAGCAAAATCAATTGACACACCGCCGGAAACACACGGACATGCCGTTATTCCGGTTGCTCCACATCCTTTGAGTTGTACATATAATCCGCTACCGGCGTCTGCGGGATACGACGAATAATCATTATAATACAGCCGCAGCGCATCCTTCATCGCTGTCATTTCACTTTTTGTTTTCACATCGGCCGCCCGTTGGCGCGCAGAAAGATAATTTGGAATCGCCAGCGCCACAATGGATGCGATGATCGCGATAACGATAAGAAGTTCAATAAGGGTAAAACCGTGTTGTTTCATATATTCAGCATACCATCATGGATTGGTGTTTGCACTGGACAGACCCCAATTGCAATACGTTGTTCCTCCTGCGTTGTCGCAATTAATATGTTCATTGGTGATTGTCGGATTAATCGCAGAATCCTGGTTATTTTCCAGATGCGCATAAATCTGATACTGCGCGCCTGTTGCGGAAATATAATAATATTTCAAGGAACTAATCGGGTCGCCGGGAAGCTGCGCCATATAGAGCGTACTGTTTGCATTTTGAAAAGCACCGTTTACCGTACAGGCAACCGGTAAAGGACTCGGAGAAAGTCCTGTCCCTCCGTTACATCCTAGAATCGCCCCGTTGGCATTGCCGGACGGATACCGCCCATTATCGTTGTAATACAGTTCCAACGCATTGGTAATCGCCCGAAGGTTGCCTTTACGGGTATTGTCACGGCTTTTTTGGAGTGATGCAATATAGGTCCCTACCCCGGCGGTGGTAAGTATAGCAATCAGCGCTATGACTATAAGAATTTCTATAAGAGTGAAACCAGATTTAGTTTTCATTGAGTACAGCGTACTTCCGGATGTGTCTGGCAATCGTTATTGCATGGCCAGGTTGCATATGTCTTCGGACAACCGGAAGCTTTCGGATTACCATAGCTTTTACAATATGATACACCAAACATATCCGGAGGGGCACAGGCAAACCCACCGGGTGCTGCCGAAGCACCCAGTCCACCAATGATTGGCGCGACTGAAGGCATCGGGGTTGTGATTATTGCATGGACTGTACTCACTGCTGTTGGGGTTGGGGTTGGGGTTATTTCATCGACTGTACTCACTGCTGATGCTGTTGGGGTAGTTATGACCGGAAAGCCGACGTTCCCTGTGTTGTCACTGCTTTTATTTAACCGGGTAATATAGACCCCTACCCCTACGGTCAGAAGGATGGCAAACAACATCATGACGATCATAAATTCTATAAGCGTAAAACCACCTTTTGTTTTCATTGATTACAGCGTACTTCGGGATGTGTCTGGCATTCGTTATTACATGGCCAGGTTGCATATGTCTTCGGACAACCGGAAAGGGTCGGATTCATATAGCTTTTACAATAGGATGCACCAAACATATCCGGGGGGGCACAGGCCCACGCTGGTGACGCAGTCGTGGGTGTGGGAGTTACTCCAGGCGTTACTCCGGGCGTCGGTGTTCCTCCGCTGGGCGTCGGTGTTACCCCGCCAAATATCTGATCCACTGTTCCTACGGCCGAAGCCATGACGCCCGACGTGAGGCAATAATTATATCCCCCGCCTACCCCGCATCCGTACGGTCCATCACACCCCATTGAAGCAATTGCGGGATCTGTCGTATCAGCCAATACGGCACAAATCCTATATCCGCCATCTTCCGTCGGAAAGTATCCGTAATGACTCTTTGTAACGGGGTCACAGGGAACCTGCGTAAGATACGGCACCATATCAGCGCTGCCGCAATTATTTACAATTGATTGGACAGGAAATGTATTATGGTCGTTATAATAATCTTCAAAACCTTTACGCAACGAATACAAATCCGTCTTCCGCCTGCTGTCCTGAGCGTGTGTTATCTGTCCGCGAAGGTTGAGAAGTGTGATCATGAGAAGAAACATGAGGATCGCCACAACGATAAGAATCTCCATGAGAGTAAATCCCTGCCTTGCGGGAGGCAGGCCTTTTTCCGGATTTTTCATGTTATTCGTAGTATCTCATGTCAATCTAAAAATGCAACATACTATAGTCTGATATATATTGTTCTGGCATTATTTAGTCAATGATATTAAATAGTTTTATTTACAACCTAACAATACACTAGAGTATTATTCTATATACATCTATATACTTTCTTCATCCTCATTTACAAATTTTCAATATTCGCTATGATTGATACTACAATGGCAAAGAAAGTTTCCGTTATTATTCTGGGCCTTACCCCTCTCTTTTTTCTTCCTGTGGCCCAAAACTATTATGACACAAATAAGTGGATGCTTCTTGCCACCGGCGCACTCATAGTACTCATTTGTTGGGCTGTGGAACTTTTCCGGACTAAAATACCCCTGAAGCCGTCTATCCCTACTATAACTCTTGGGTTCGGTGCGTTGACTCTTGCATCAGTTGTCAGTCTGTTTATCGGGTCAACCAATAAAATCGAGGCGCTGCTTTCACCCATAGGACCGGCAACATTTTTTTTCCTTACTATTCTCATCATTGCTGCTTCTGCCCCAAAACCGAATAACGTGCTTCTCCGGCGAGTTCTCTATGCGGTGATGGGTCTCATCGCTCTTACCTCCTTCTATCAGGTTCTCGGCATAGGGAAACTCATGTTCCCGCGCGTTGCATTCCTCGCTGATCCGCTCTGGACCCCAACGGGATCAGTCGCAACCACGATTGCATTGTTTCTCATCACGCTATCGCTCCTTATTCCTGACACGATCGCGGCGTTAAAGAAACGTCAGGAATATGACACAATTGCACTGCTTGTCATTGTTCTTCTGGTTATCGTTGTCGGGGCAGGTATCACCATCGTCCAGTTCATTCCAAAAATATCCGCCATGTTGCCGTTTGACGTCGGCATGGTAGTTGCTTCCCAAGTTTTCAAAATTCCTACTCTTACCGTGGTGGGGGTCGGAGCCGAAAACTTTATTACGGCATTCACCGTTGCCCGCCCGGCAAGCCTCAACACAACCCCGCTTGCGGGTATCGCTTTTGGGACAAACGCTGACTTTTTCCTCCATATCCTCACAACCTGCGGCCTTACCGGATTGGCCGCCGCACTGGTGTTGGTCGGCACTCTCTTAACCGGAAACAAAAGGGGGTGGCCTCTTATAACAAAATGTCTCTGTATTCTAGGATTACTGCTCATTCCGCCGACTATACCGCTTCTTGCAATTATTGCCATCGTCCTTATCCTTTCCCGTGACCGTGACACGGACACGAAGGCTCCAAAACCTGTCGCGGTTCCTGCGTGGATCCGCGTGTTCATCGGCGTACTAGTAATACTTACGGCGGTAACGGGTTTCTATTTTTTAATCCGCGCGTACACAGCTGACATTTTCTTTTCCGAATCGCTTCTTGCTGCCCAAAATAATGACGGAACCAAAACATATAACCTGCAAATCCAGGCAATCGAGATGAATACCTTTTTAAGCAGCTACCACATCAGCTACGGACAAACAAGCCTGGCGCTGGCCAATAGCATAGGCGCTTCATTCAATGAAAGTACCGGTTCTGCCCAAGATCGGCAGCTTATGGCACAACTCTTACAACAGGCCGTCAAAGAAGCAAAAACCGCGGTCTCCCTCAACCCGCAAAACGTCGCTGCATGGGAAAACCTGGGGCTCACGTATCAGACCATTATGCCGGTCTCAACAGAGGCCGCCGGTTGGGCACTCACAGCAGACCAGTCAGCAGTACAATTGGATCCGTCTAATCCGACACTCTTCGTCAATATCGGTAATGTGTTTGTTGCCCAAAAACAGTACGATAACGCGATCATCCTGTTTGAACGCGCTATCCAACTTAATCCGTCGTACGCCAACGCCTACTACAACCTGGCAAATGTGTATAAACTCAAAGGGGACACGATTAATGAAGCGAAAGCGCTTACTGCCACACTGAAACTCGTACAGCCGGGAAGCACGGATTATGCGAAAGTCCAAAACGATCTAAACGATATACCGCAGGCTGCAACCTCAGCCGCCGTACAAAACGCTCCGGCAACAGGAATACCTACACTCCCGATGCCGTGATATTTTACCTATGCCGAAACGCATACGTTCAATTCTTATAAACCCGCTCTTTCTTACCGCCATCCTATTTGTTCTCCAGCTTGGCTTATTTCTCTGGATCACCATGCGCCCGTTCTCGGTTGCGCCCCCGGGCCGGAACTATTATGTGCTGAACGGAGAAGGAGCGTATGCCGCGCACATACGCCAGGCGGAAGACGGACCGGTTTGGAAATTATACAATCCGTATACGACCAGGCCTAATCCTGCAGTCTATGTCCATGTTTTTTACGTAATCGTCGGTAAAATTGCGCATCTTTTTTCTTTTGATCCTGTTTCTGCATATATGGTAACACGTGTCGCGGCCGGTCTCATCTTATTTTTCGCGACATATGTATTTATTGTGACTGTTTTGCCGGCTGATCTTCAATCATTGGCCGTCCTTTTTACGCTCGGGTTGGAACCGGGTCCGCTGATAAGCGCGATCAAAAATATCCCCTCAATCCTGGATGCCGTCCCTGCCATATTCAGCTACTTCCCGCAGGAACTGGCGCTGCGGCATTTCGGGCTTCCCCACCATGTACTCTCTGAAGCGTTCGGGTTATTCCTCCTTACCGCTGTTTTTCTGTATATAAAAAAAGCATCATGGCCCCGCCTCGTCGGTATTGCACTTCTGACAATTACCGGAGCCCTCCTCATGCCTGCATACGACAGCATGCTGGTTCTCACTGTCTTTGTTGCATGGTTTCTCTGGGCCCTTTTCCGCGGCCAAATCAAAAAAATTCTTCCTCCGCTTCTCACAATCGTTATTTCTCTGGGAGCAGTGGGGATATTTACCAAACTACAAATGGATACAAGCTACGCATTTAAGAATTTTAACATCGACGAAAAACGCTGGGTGACGGACCCGTTTCTCCTTACGAATTATCTCTCGTCCCTCCTCTTATATCTTCCTGCCATCCTCGCCCTTTTTCTTGCCCTCCCTCACATGTGGCGGAAAATGGGTGTGTCCGTACAACTTTTGGTCGTCCTTGGGACGACATGGATCCTAGGGCCTCTTTTCTATATTCCCCTCACCCATCTAACTATTTTTCCGTTTGCCAATTTCCGTTTAATGGATGGTTACGACTACGTCCCCGCGGGAATACTCGCCGCACTGGGTATCCTGGCAATCGGACGCGTATTAAACAAAAGTGCCGCAAAGATTGTTGTCATTTGTATGATTGCCGCGTCCCTTTTTCTGACGTTTAGCTTTACACGCCAAACATTCGCCAATCAGGAGCAAATCTGGACAAACGTCTATCCGCAAAATCTGGAATGGGATGCGATCCGTTTCCTGTCAACCGTCCCTCACCAAAGCGGCGTCATGGTCATGCAATATTTCGGCGAAATTATCCCAAGTTATGCAACGGTACGCGTCTTTTTGGGCGAAACACCGGGTTTTCTCGATTGGAATGAGCGCTATCATGAAGCAACGCAGTTCTATTCAGGGCAATTGACCACCGCGGACGCAAAAACGCTGCTTCACCGTGAAAACATCTCCTACGTCTACTGGGGTGCAGATGAAAAGAAATTCTTCAATACTCCGATATTCTACCCCGCTATACTTACTCCGGTATTCCAAAATCCCGCGGTCACAATATTTGCGATAAAAAAATAATTACAACGGGCGAGCAGTTCGTTTGTATATCCAGCCAAATATGGCCGACCCGCGGGAAATGGTATGGACAAGAGTAAAATTATTTTGAGCAACCAATATTCTCAAACTGTCAGCGTCATGCGTTTGCTTATTGACAATAATAATGCTGTCAGGGCGTTCTTCCAGCGTATAGATATATCGATCACCGGCAGTCAAATACGACCATGATAAATGACCGGCTATCGGTACCCACACCTTCAGGTGACCATACGTTTGATGCAGCCAATCCATTCCTTCTTTGACGGAAAGCCCTTCGATGTCTCGGTCAAAATTGATATTGGCCATACTCGCAAACATATTATAATAGCCCGTTGAATACGGAAATACCGAGACATTTATCCAGACCAGCTGCGCAATCGCTGCGACGGCTGCCACAACGGCGACAGGTCGGAATCTTCGGGCAATCCAATCCAATGCAAGAGCAGACACGAGCATACACGCCGGTACAATTTCCAGAAAATGCCGCAGGTTGTCATAAAATGCGCTCCAGGGAGACAGCGTACGCACCATCGGTACCAGAATCCACATGGGCAGAAGGAGTAAGACTCTGTTTTTTTTCGCAAACCGCAGGAATGCTGCAATACCAACGGCAATAAACGCCAGGACGGTCAACGGCGTCATAAAAAGAAAACTTGCCCACGGATACCACCATAAACTTTTTCCCATGCCGACCGTATACACGACCCCGTCCCACAAAACGTTATACCCGCGGCCGACATTTAGAAAATAGGTAACCATCTCCCAAAAATGTCCCCAAGGGGAAAACCATAAATAGGGCCAAACCACAAACATCGTCAAAAGACCGACAATACCGATACAGAGAGCGTATTTTATAGTAAAAACAATAGTTTTTCGTGCCGTTGCCAAATACCAAATACCCCAGATAATCGGCACGTAAACGGCATTAAATTTCGTCGCCATTCCCAGCCCCCACATCACGGAGCCGATAATAAAATCTTTTTTCTTTACCCCGGCATCTTTCGTTGCCCGCACCAAATAATAAAGACTCGTAACTACCATTGCCACCTGTGCGGTATCTTTGAGATCGGAAAGTCCATAGCCGAAAATCTGCGGGTACAAAAATACCGTCAGTGCGGCAAACAGGCTTGCACCATAGGATAATCCCAACAGAACACCGAATCGATACGTCATTGTCACCATAAGGGCAAAAAAGAGCACGGTAGAGAGATGCCACGCAATGATGATAACCGGCGCAGTCACACGTATATGGAGTGCCGCAGCCGCAGACACAAACAACGCGCCTATATAATTTGGTATCGGCGGGTAGTGCGCGGTCACGTGGTCGTTGGGGACAATCCGGTCCCCGTATGCGGATGCTTTATACGTCAGAATCCGAAAATATGTCGGGTCCAATCCGTGGGTAATAAAATTTAGATACACCCCGCCGGAAAACATATTATCCGGCTCGTCCCACGCCGCTCCGATGGACGGGCAAAGTACAAAACCCACGATCACGACACATAAAAATAAAGCAAACGCTGTATGTCGTTTTATCCAATGCATACGAATAAAAATATCATAGCACAAGGATTTTACTTCCGGAGTTGGTAGTAGATAGCCCCCGACATAATGACGAAATACAGTGCCAGTCCGGTGAAAATTGATTTGACGGCAAACCCCATCCCTTTTTCCTTATAGACAAACCATAAAAATTTACGGAGAAAAAAAAGGTGAATAAAAAAAAGGATAGCAGCCAGTACAAGCGTGACCATCCGTACCCATACATATGGCAAAATAAAATAGAGGATTATCCCTATGCCAATTACCCCGATTGCCCCAACCCCCGTTGCTGCCGTAATCGTTTCGGACATCGTGGTTGCAACCGGATCAAATTTTTTGCGCACTTTGTAAAGTTTTGTCCAGTAAAAGCTCCTCCAGAAGTATTTTCGCGCGACCGGCCAAAAATTTTCAAACTCGTGGTGAACCCGTACATCGGGCGCAAAGATGATTGCATACCGTTTGGCTATCCTGTAGGTCAGCTCCACATCCTCCATCTGCCGGAACGCCTCGTTAAAGCCGCCGAGCCGGATAAATACTTCGCGGCGGATCGCCGCAATCCGCGTACTAAACAGGTAATAATACCCGTCACGGCCCCGTTCATTCGTCCAATAACTCCAGTCACGCATAGCTTTGAATTGCGGAAAAAACGATTTCGTCTGCTGGTGTTTATCCCAGACGCCGGTAACAGCCGTAAGATCATGATCTTCTTTAAATTTTCCGGCAATTTTTGAGAGCGTATCCGGGTATACCGTCACGTCGGCGTCCAAAAAAACAAGGACGTTTCCTTTTGCTCGTTTAACCGCGGCATTCCTCGCCGCTGCCGGACCGCGGTTCCGTGTTAAACGGACAATTTTAATGCCTTTTCCGACGAGATATTGTTCGTTTGAGGCATCATCCCCGACGATAACTTCAAAATTTTTAAACGAAGATGTTTTCAGGGACCCCAGAAGCCTCCCGAGAGTCTCGCTGGCATTGTAGGCAGGGATGATAACGGAAAGGTATGGTTTTTTCACCCCGGCTAGGATACTACGTTTGTAGTACTATAATCAAATCATCTTTTTTGAGCAACACAGACTATACTTGTGCCCACCGGCAGCGGAACAATTTTCATCACTCCCTGCTCCAGTATACAAAATGTATACAATATCCTATTAATAAACGGTAATGACAATCTAAAATCAGACCCATATTGCTCTTTCGGCAGTCGGGATTTCATAAGCCGGATCAGCAGGGCTGGGAGAGGCAAAAAAGAAAATACATGTGAAGCGTACAGGACGCGGAACCCGTTGGCTGACACTAAACGACAAAGTCCATTTTTGGTATATCGGCGCTTATGGTGTAATACCACGTCCCACGTACTCCAAAGCCATGGGTATGCCGGTACGGTCAAAATCACAATCCCTTCGGCAGATAGTATCCGCGCTATTTCCGGCAATACCATCGTATCATCCGTGTGTTCCAAAACATCCAGTAGGGTTACTACATCCACCGAGGAAGCGGGCAACCCTGTATGCTCTGCCCTACCCAACCGGACACGCAAAATTCCGCGTTTTTTGCAGTATGCCAGAGCACGGAGTTCTGCATCAATGCCGGCAGTAGGACCAAGGTGAGACCATTCCTCAATATTTTTACCCGTTCCGCAGCCGACATCAAGAATCCGCGGACGCGTGCGCGTACGGGTCGTGTACCGGCGCATAAGGGCATACACCAGCCGGCGTTTCGCCCGATGCCACCAGTGTGTATCTTCCAGTTCATATAAATCATCATATAAATATGATTGCATATACTACAAACTACTCACGTGTGCCCAAAGTCTAAAAAGATCCATCCAGGAACGGAGAACATCGGGGATATGTACGTGCGTCCCTTTTTTATCTGACCAGTGAACCGGAACCTGAACGATCGGCATATTCCACCGCCGCGCCCGCCAAAGAACCTCGGCATCAAACACCCATCCGCCGATAACCATATTATTAAACAACCGTTTGGCAGCCTTCTGCTGAAACCCCTTAAACCCGCACGTACTGTCATACACGCGTAAACCCAAAAGGGTATTAGACCAATAGGTAAACAGCCTCCCTGCAGTTTCCCTCAGGATCGGTTGGTGTGTGCTGATGACTGCTCCCGGAGCCCGCCTTGAAGCGATAACTACAGAAGCCTCAGTCAGTGCAGAAAGCACAACCGACAATGTTGTTATATCCACCGAAAAATCTACATCGCTGAATACGATGTATTTCCCCCGCGCTGCCGCAACACCACGGGCAATCGCAGTGCCCTTGCCGGAATTTTTGGGCAGACGAAGGATGGCAACCGGAAGCTTCTGCATGCGGCGGGCAATGGGTGTCCCTTTTAAAACCTCCCGCACGGGGATACGCGACCCGTCATCAACAAGAATGAGCTCCCACGGATACGTTTGCTTTTGTAAATATGAAAGGGATGCTGTAAGACCCTGCACCAGACGGTTGGTTTCGTTGTACACGGGCAAAATGAGACTCAAATGCGGTTGCACAAATGATTTCATGTCTCAGAAGATTGTATCACGAGAGGCAAGTTGCGTACGTTACGGATTCGTATCATATTTTGCGGGCAAAACAGTGTCGGATTCCGGACCGCAATACTCAGCTCCCGAACCCGTAACGTGGTACACGTATAGCAAATCCCCGCCGTCGCGGGTTACCGTATACACACGACGGGCAATGTTGGAATAATATGCGTTCACTGCACCAAAAAATGCGTAGTCGTTGGGAACCAACACATAACTGCCATCCTGCGGATACCTCACCACCCGGACATTCGGCGCCGCGTAAAAATACGCCAGATGCGAAATCTGACACACATAGACGGAAGGATTCCCGGGCTGCCTGTTGACAAATTCTATCCCCTCTTTGACGGAAGCACCCAGATGTTCAACATCAAAAAGATTGTCCGCCGAAACTGTTTTTATGCCGCCGATAAGCGCATTGAAATACGTGGGCTCATACGGATAAAACCGCACCATAATAAAAATCTCATGACCGAAAGAACATAAAAATATCGCGACTGCAACGAACCTCCATACCTTTTTAGGGTGAAGGCGCGCCAACCATTGGAGCCCGAACCCGATGAGAAGAAAAAACCCCGGCATTGCGTCAATATAGTGCCGAACTTCATCATAAATCACCATCCCCGGCAGTAAAAACCGCAGGATAAGAAGCCAAAACCAGAAAAAGGCAAGCGCCGCGTAGGCCCGACCATGGCGAAAGAACCACCAAACAGCCCCCATTCCTGCAATAGCAAGAATGAGGAGTTCAATCGGTGTTTTGGTGCCAAGGGCTGCATACGGATAGGTCCAGGGTAATGTGTAGCCAGCATAATAAATTCCTCCCATGTACGTAACTACATTGCCAAATCCCACCGTTCGGAAAAACTGCCAGACTGCAGAAAGATGACCCACAGGGTTGTCCCATAACCAGGGCCATGCGAAAAAAAACGTTGTCAATCCGATACTTCCTGTCAATAAAACCAGCGGCGTGAGGCGGTCCAATCGCCCTACCGCTTTCCGAAATGATGGATGTGCGATTATGGAAATGATAAACCATACGGCAATGGGTACGAGGATAATCGGTGCGGTCGGTTTTGTTGCAAAAGCCAAACCTAAGGTGATGCCTGAAAGAATCGCCCACCATACATGCCCGGAAAACCCACGGCGCGAAAGCGTTGTTAAAAACCGCAAAAAACAATAGACAAAAATACAGATCATGCTCATCAGCGGTATATCTTTGGCATCAGCACGCATTTCCCCGATAATTGTCGGATAGAAGGCATAAAGGAGCGTGGTAGCTGCTGCAATAGGAACGGTAAGACCGACTTCAGTGGCCACACCATAGAAAGCCGCAACTCCGGCACTTCCCAATAACACTTCGCCCATGTGATGAGCATCAATGAATGATAAAAGGCGCAGATGCTCGGCAAATATCCACGAAAACCCCGAGGCGACAACAAACGGGAACGGCGGATACACATCTTCGCCGTACAGGTAAAAAAACGGGCTATCGGTGTAGAGCGTTTTGCTTTTGATATCGGTGAGATATGCACGGTTTCCGGTAAGCCAGAAATCGAGGTTCGCCCGTCCGAAGAAAAAACTCGACGGCTCATCCCATGTCAGCCCCGCGCCATGAATAAGGAGAAGCTGGACGACAAATACGATAATTGCCAAATAGAGCCCGATATATTTTTTCATTGAATCCGTTTCCACAAACTACTCCCCCATCCCGGGACCAGTGCAAAGTGTGATTTTATATATGCAACATTTTCAGGGAAAAGACTTGTGAGTCTATTTGTGGTTCCGTCATACAGATAATCGGCCAGGTGAAGAGATAAATACGTTGCTAAAGATGGCGGCCCGTGAGAAATATACGGCACAAAATCTTCAAGCGACATACAGCACATTGGGTATCCGTCAGGCCAAAATATCATTTTACCTTCCAGATCCACGACACGGGCCGACAATGGCACGGTAGCCAACAATCGGTCAAATTCCGTACGCTGTCCGGCATTTGTTGACAAAATCTTCGGAGCATTAATTGATTGGGTCACTGTAACAAGTACATATCCCAGTCCAACCAAGGCAATCGCAAGTGACGGATATCCGCCGACACTTGCAAGCCAGTCAAAAAAAAGAGATATACCATCAGCTGCATAGTACGCTATAAATACAGCAGTCGGAATGAGATACTGGCTATACTTGACCGGAGAAAACTTTATAAATCCTATGCCCGCGAATACAAACGTAAGTGCAAGGAGGAGTTCAATTTGCATCTTCTCCCTATTTCCCTGAGCTTTCAGATACGGCGTAAGCAAACGATATACACCAACCATGGACGCAAATATCCATAGTGCATTATTCATAAGTAATCCTGCTGAAAGTGAAACGCCATCGCCGCCGTAGAATAATGCGTTCGGATAGAAAAATAAAAACGGTGCCAGATAATACCCCCCCTGAAAATGATTAGAGATTTCAAATGGCATTTGCACTACCGAGTACAATGTTACCTGCAGACCTCCGGTTAACGCAGCCCACCCGAAAAATCCACATAGCGCAATCAATAATCCTCCGGTCATGGCAATCAGGTTTGCCCAAGCAGTTTTTTTATTTTTCGTGCCTACCCGTTGAAAACTCACTACCATCGCGACTATCCACCCGGCAAGAAGAAACGGCGCCATTTTGATAAGAAATAAAAACGATATGCCATACAAAAATCCGCACAGACACCATAAACGCATCACATGTATCTTTCTAATTGCGATAACTTCCGTGAGTAGCGCTGCACATGCAAGAAGTGTAGCTATCGTATCGGGTCTCACTTCTAAAAATTTGTCGTACGGCATCGGCAAAAATGCCAAAATAATGACCGGAAGCAGAGCCCAACGCCACGATCGCGTATACCCAAACAGAATACAGAGAACAAAAAGGAGTGCCAAAAATATGCAGAATGATAGCTCGCGCGCTGCGATAAATATTTGAAATGAAACGCCATAAATCCAAAACAGCGGCGCGAGTACCCACATAAATCCGGGAGAAAAGTACGTAATAAAATCAATATATAGCCGCTCCCCCCGGACAAGCTCTGCCGTCAAATGCAGGTGTAAAAATTCATCAATATCAAAATACCTAATCTGACTTACCTGCCAACGCCAATATAAAAGATAAAGGAGAATTCCAACGAGAAGTACCCCAATGCACAGTCCCCATAAACGATTTTTTCCGAGAATCATATAGTTTACCTTACCACGTATAAACCCTCACATGATTATTTTGGTATATTTGATTCAAAAACGAGTATGTTTCCGCCAAATCCATAATCCCTCCATCCTCTGATTCTTGCGGTCCGAAAAAAATATAATGCAGATTATTTTCCTTCAAAAAAGACTGAGCTTGGGCGCTCGTCATATTTCCTGCGAAAAAATCTTTGACAACGGGCTCTTTTTGCTCGGTGTTAACGGTATTTGCCTGCCCCACATACACGGTATTGCCGGAGTAAACCGGTATGTAGTTTCCCGCAGTCGTTTCACTAAGAATAACCGTGTCGCGGCTCGTATGGTCCTGAAGAAATACTATTGCGGCAACAAAATCCTTTAACGGGTACATCACATAACTTCCTGTGGGAACGAGTGGCTGCGTCGCTGAAATTTTCTGATCAATAAATTCTTTTTGCCACCGCCAGGATGAGTACATTTGTCCCAACCCCACTAAAACCAAAAATGAAGGAATGATGATAAAAAGATACCGGTACGGTTTAATAAACATCCGGTACAACTCGTAGAAAAGATAACACGCAAGGAATCCCAGCGGCACCTGCGGGAGCATTTCCGTAAATCTGAGGGGTGACTCCTGGGGGATGTATTGAAAAACAATAATAAGTACGATCCACGCAACTACCCACGCCACAAACACGAGAAGCCGGCGCTCCCGTTTGACTAATACCAATAATCCGCCGATTGCGCCCAAAACGAGCATGGGTCCCACAGCCAAGAGATATTCCCCGAGATTAAACGGCGGCGGGTGCAGTATTGAATAATCAATAAGCCGCTTCCACGGGTAAATTTTCATAATAAGGGAAAAATAAAGAAGTGTCGGCGTACTCATAAGACCGATGATGGCGGGTCCTACGATGCGTGTGAATATCCACGGCTGTCTTTCTTTCCGCGGGATCGGCAATCGGCACAAAAGATCAATGATGATAAATATTCCCCACGCGGCAGCGACAAACCCCAGGCCCGCCGGAAATACGACGCCGAGTAAAAACGCTAAAAAACCCAGGAATATCCAGTTACCCGCGCGGCTCATGGTTGGAGCATGCGCCATTGCAACCAGAAGGAATACAATGAGAATCTGTCCTGCAAGCATATGCGGAATAAACGTAATCCGTTGTAAATTATCCATAAGACTCCACCACGGCATGTATCCACCGAAGCGCCATTCCCCCTGGTGAAACACTAATAACGGCCAGCTCCCGGCTGTTACGGCAAGCAGGAATGCGGCAATCTGCCACCAAGAACGGAACCGCTCAAATGCCCATTTGGCTGCATATGACAGAACAAATAATAGTGAAGCCGCAAGGACTATCCGTGCTGTGTGATACGTATCACCACTGTTACTCCACGGCACGTCAAACCATGCAGACACTTTTCCCATCAGAAGATACATAATCTGGACGTAGGATCCCGCGTGAGGCTCTGACGTATACTTTTCCGTCACAGTCCAGGCGCCTTCCCTCCCTTCACGGATCCGGGAAAGATAAAAATTATAATCGGTATAAAAATTATGGACGAGTTCAAACTGCCGGTCCGGCTGAAGATCTCCCTGCCGCGACAATTCATAAAACGTCGGCACGAGAGAAAACAGTAAGAAGAAAAAAATTAATGCTCCCCAATATACTCGCCGCATATGCTCCCTATTGTACAAGTTTTTATGATACTATGTGTGTGTGGAAAATAAAATATCTTCCTATAATAAAGCTGTTGTAGTCGCAGTTACCTTCACCATTGTGGGCATCATAGTGGTTGTGCTCCAGTACCGTCAAATTGCGGGACGCGTCGGAACGATAGTCATCCCCGCAGGCAATACCTATCTTGGGCCACAAAATACTCCTACTGCCCAACCAACCCTCAACAACGCATGGCACACCGTAAAAGGAAATCTTTATCCCTACACATTCAGCGTGCCGGGAAACCTCAATCTCACAACATTTCCCCATGACTCGTACGATATGTACGCGCTTGCCGGCGACAATCCTTCCTCCCATGTCCTTATCGGGGTAGATGACCTTAAAAAAAATACTGCGGAGAGCATCTATATCAACCAACCGAAAACAGTCTACATAAACGCCTGGTGGAAACAGTTCGGCGGACTGACCGGAGTCGCAAGTATCGAATCATTTACCAACAGCCAAGGGCTTAAAGGCTATACGGTAAAGTTTCTCAATACGGCAAACGGGTCACCGAATCTGGATATCTTTTTTGAGGTCGCGGGAGCGCCCCAATATGTCATCCATCTCAGTCAGGGAAGTCTGGATCCTGCTCTCTTTACAAAAATCGTTGACAGTGTCGGGTGGGAAAAACAATGAAAAAATCCTCCCTGCCGATCATACTGATTACAGGATTCATTCTCGCCTTCATCATCCGTCTTCTTCTTATCCCCAATCCCGGTTTTGAAGCGGATGTCTCATTTTGGAAGTCATGGGGATTGGCGGTACTCGATTTCGGAATCGTTAAGGGACTCTCAGTCACGAATTTTAACTACCCTACCCCGTTTGGCTACTTTCTGGCACTCATGCCGGCCATGTACCGGTTATTTGCGGACCCGCATAATTTTAATCAATATTGGCAAAATACCAATCTTTTGTTTTTAATCGTTTCCAAAATGCCTGCAATTATTGCAGACTTCGGTATCGCGGCTCTCTTCCTCTGGATCGGCAAGAACGCAAAAAAAATCGGATTTCCTGATTTCCCGGTATATTTCTACGGGCTGCTTGCTGTTGTGTATCTTCTTAACCCTGTTTCATGGATGGACAGCGCGTGGTGGGGCCAGGTAGACAGTCTCGGTGTCATCGTATTTCTGGGCGCGTTCCTTCTTGTCCTTAAAAAGAAACCATTTCTTGCCGGCATGGTGTATATGCTCGCCATGATGACGAAACTTCAAAACATGATTTACGGACCTATTTTTTTCCTATTTCTCTGGCAATATGCAGGGTTTGAAGGTCTTGTGCAGGGACTTGCGGGGTCACTCGTAACATTTGCGGGTCTTAATATCGAATTTATCCTGTCCGGCGGCATGGGGAAAGTTATTGAATCGCTCACGGGCAATTATGACTATTTCCCATGGCTGTCTTTAAACGCATTTAACCTCTGGTGGATAGTCGCTCGCGCCCACGGAATGCAGTTTTCAGACAAATTACTTTCTGTGGGTTTGGCAAACGCTAAAACGGTGGGGCTCTCTCTTTTTTCCGCAGGATATTTGCTTGCAGCGCTTATCATGAAACCCTTTGCGTTTCTGCAAAACAAAAAAGAAAACGAATCCGATACAATTTACCGCTTTCTTAGTGCAATTATCATTGCCAATGCCTCTTTCTTCCTGTTCGAGACCGAGTCACATGACCGCTATGCATTTCCGCTTATAGTCTTCGTACTCCTCTGGGGCGTCTTTTGGATCCGTATGCGCCTGACAAAAAAAGAGAGTCTACAGACTTTTACCAACCAACCTTTTCGTATCTTCTCTTTTTTTTATATTCTCTTCTCTCTTCTCTATTTTTATAATCTCCATACCGCGCTCGTCTTCAATTATCCCCACAACGGATTTCCGGTTCTTTCATCACTTATCCAACCCAACCTGACAATCAGCGTTTCCCTCATTTTCATCGGTCTGTTTCTTTGGTTCCTGTACACCATACGACGCGACATAACATTCTGGACATTTCTGTGGCCGGTTGCGTTTGTTGCTCTTGCCATCACTGCAAAAAATATGCCGCTTATAACCCATGGGCCGGTATCGCTCACCACGCTCACTCCGTTTGCCTTCAGCCAGGACTATGGACAGCGTGAAATTAATATGCCGGTCAACGCGTCGGCAGGATTTGATAAATGGAGCGCTCTTTCAGTCCAATATGCATTTTACCGGCGCGGGATTGGGACACATGCAAACAGCACCCAAACGTTCGATGTCGCAGGGCATTTTACCCTGTTTTCATTCGATTACGGCGTAGATACGGAGGCGGGTCCCAGAGGAACGGTCGTATTTGAAGTGTATGGGGATGATACACTCTTATTTGCGTCCAAAAAAATAGGCCGGTATGATCTTCCGCGGCATGCGGATGTAACAATCACCGGTGTAAAGACACTGAAGTTGGTTGTTACCGATGCCGGCGACGGGATTACCGATGACCATGCGGACTGGTTAAATCCGAAACTCTATTTATGAAAAAAATAAACAGTGAGAAAATTATTTCCGTTGCAATGCTCCTGTTCGCCGTCGGGTTTAACCTGTGGCTGTACCGGACGGAGCCCACGGCGCAGGTGGATCCGAATGATAATGCTTTCCAATACGCGCTGGTCTACCGGACAAACCAAATATGGGATTTTGCAGATAAAAAGTGTTCAGGAAATATACTGACTTTTCCCATATGTCACTTCTCCTATCTTGCCGATCACTGGGTGCCAAACTGGAATGAAGGATATAATCTGCCCTTTTATTATTCCCACGTGCCGCAGGTCCTCATCGTCGGGTCGTGGAAAATGATCCAGGTATTCACCAGTTCCGTCAGTTTATTTCAGTACTACCACCTCATCATCTATCTCCTCCTTTGTCTCTTCCCGCTTTCGGTATTTTTGGCAGTGCAGGTCACCGGCGCATCCTGGATGACTGCAGGACTGGCGGCATTGTTGGCTTCGCAGATCTCCACAGATGGATTCTACGGCCTTGATCCGTCGTCATTTTTATGGCGCGGCTACGGCCTGTCAAGCCAACTGTTTGCCATGGTATGGCTGCCGCTGGCTCTCGCGTATGCATACAGATGTTTTAAAAAATATACAACACAAAATATAAAATTCGGAATAAAAATACCTTCGGATTTTTTCTTTGCAATAGTATTTCTTATTTTCACAACTGCCGGGCATATCGGGATAGGCGTTATGGCATTTTTAAGCCTCGTTCCTCTTGCCGCAGCTGCGCCCATCCTTGCGTTTTTCCGCCGGCAGTCAATAAAAGACATCGTCAAACCATTGAAGAAAAATGCCGTTCTATTATCCGGTATCGCGGCAATTGCACTCGTATTTTTAAGCTATTGGATTATCCCCGCTATGCTTTTAGACAAATTCCACAACTTTTCATTCTGGGATCCCGTGTGGAAATTCAATTCATACGGCGCCAAAGAGGTTGTCGCAAGACTTGGAAACGGCGCACTCTTTGATTTCGGCAGGCTGCCGGTTATGACCGGACTTGTGCTTGTCGGACTATTTGCTGCCGACTCTGTTCCATTTACTCTTCTCTTTTTCTTTTTCCTCCTCCTCTACTTCGGCAGAACGACGTGGGGAAATTTGCTCAATATTATTCCCTCCATGACCGAATTTCATCAATCACGCTTCATCGTCGGCGTTCACGCGGCAGGGCTGTTTTTGGCGCCGTTCGGGCTGACATTAATATGGGAAAAAGTAACTGAATGGCTCAGCCGCGTTATTCTTGCTCCTAAAAAATATATAAAAATGATAACGTTAATTCTGATTGTCGTTTTTATCTTTCCCGCGGTCTACGGCCAAACTTTCCGCTATTCACAATACAACGATACGCTCATCGCACGGGCCAACGGCAATTATGTCGAACAGTCTGCTGATACCAACGCGCTTGTTTCAACACTCCTCACCCTTCAGAAAACAGCACCGGGCAGGGTCTTCGCCGGACGCGGCGGATCCTGGGGACGTGATTTCCGGATTGCCGAAACGCCGATGTATATGTATCTGTCTAATTTTGCACTGCCGACCGTATTATGGCTTCCGGAAACCTGGTCACCCAATAGCGACACCGAACAATATTTCCGCGAAGATCATGCCGAGGATTATGCGCTGTACAACATCCGGTATGTCGCGACCCCCGCAAATCTCCCCAAAGGTAACATCCAGCCGTTTTGGAAATTACTGAAAGAAAATCCTTCATGGAAGCTCTATGAGGTACCGGCATCCGGCTATTTTACTGCCGGTGTGCGCCCTGCAATCGTTGCATCCGATAAATATTCGTTCACCAACGTCATACGCCTCTGGATCCAATCTGACGACCCCAAAAACGGCTTGTATCCGCAGCTTAGTTTTGACACCAAAAATTATCCGGTAAATGTGGGGCTACCGAATTTCAAAATGACCGATGAGGTAACATTTATAACTCCTGACAATAAAATCCATAACGTATTTTCTGAACCTCCCCGCTATGTAGCTGACCTAAGTAGTGTAGGGAAGATAAAAATCACAGATCAAACCGACGACACGGATATGATTTTCACTGCCCGTGTAAGCGTACCGGAGCATTGTACTCAGTGTTTGGTTATTTTAAAACAGACCTACCACCCCGACTGGCACATCACCGTAGATGGTGAAGTAGTCGCACCAATCATCACCTTCCCCTTCTTTATCGGCATACCCGTTACTGCCGGTACCCATACTATTGTGGCCAGCTATCAGCCATCAACTCTTAAAGTATTCCTGCTCTGGACGGAATTTCTCCTCCTTATTTCTCTTCTTGTCTGGTTCGTTCTCAAAAAACTGGGGGTTGACAAGAAAGCTACAAATATCTCACACTGATATTGTATGGCAAAAAGACATGTACGCCGGATTCATCATACACCGGCACACCGAAAAGCGGCACATGCATCCGAAAACTACCTTGTGGTAGTGCGGGGATGGATGTTTGTTATCGGTTTTGCCCTGATGCTCGGGTTGGGCGCGATGGTCGGGCAGTTTATCAGCACCCACATCGCCGCCACGACCCCGACAGTTGCAGGGGTAACGACAACGCGGTAATTAAAAAAGCATAGGCGTCCAATTGTCGGGATTAAGTCCTATGTTTTTTTGATGGTTATTTAATGAGCAAATTCATATTTGAGAGTTTAATAACCATCAATCCCGCGAAGCTTTAGCGAAACGGGATAGGATTGAGACCAATTCCCCATATTTTCTGCTATAATTACATTGTTATTCGGGCCTGTAGCACAGCTGGTAATGCGCCGCATTCGCATTGCGGAGATCAGCGGTTCGATTCCGCTCAGGTCCACAGGATGTCGCGTAATCGCGACGCCACACCACACACCGGGGCCCGTAGTATACCGGTAGAACGACTCCATGGCATGGAGTAGAAAGGGGTTCAATTCCCCTCGGGTCCACAAAGGTATTTTTATCCGCCGCAGGATGTGTGGAAAAATTGATTAGGATAGACAATCACATTATTGATCCGTGTCTCAAAGTGTAAATGCGGACCCGTCGACCGACCGGTTGACCCCATCCGGCCGATCACCTGTCCTTGGGCAACATGATCCCCCGTTCTCACATAAATTTCCGAAAGGTGCCCATACAGCGTTGACAACCCGTCGCCGCGATTGACAATAATGTGATTGCCGTACCCATACCGATCAAACGGAGGAACACTGACAACACCGTTTGTTGCCGCCATCACGCCGGGCTCCGCAGGGTTGGCAATATCAAATGCTACGTGATACCAAACCGGACATTGTGTTATAACCCCATTGGTCGGCCATAAAATTTGACCAATACCGGTTGCGATAGACATAGGAGCCGGTCCCTGAGCAATAAAGAGAGGTGCTGCCGCAGGCTCCACACCATCCGGAACAACCAATGTTTGCCCTACATTGAGTGCAAACGTGTCCAGATCTGCAAAATCATTAAACGGATAGTTAACAATTTTTTGCGCATCGGTTTTATACTTTTTTGCAATACTCTGAACCGTTTCCCCTTCAGAAACGGTAATCACCATACCGGTTACCGGCGGAATCTTGAGCGTGTCGCCGATAGCAAGATCATCGCTCGTGAGATTGTTTTCCCAGCGGATTGTATCGGTGGAAATCCCGAATTTTTCCGCGACGCTTGAAAGCGTATCGCCTTTCTCTACCGTATAGCTTATAACCTGATCACGGGGTTTTTGTGATATCTGGGTCTGAATCCCGTAATCGGAAAAATCCAGCGATGTGGCGACTGCGGAGGAAGGAGTAAATTGCGTAAGCTGACTCTGAACACTCCCCGGATATGCATTGGCAATAATGGGCGCGCTCATCACCCCCGTAATAAGAAGAATCCCCAGGGAAATCGTTAAAAACGGCCGCTGGTATGTACCGCGCCGGGCCATGAGGATATCTACAATCACGTTTTTCTGCGTTTCAAAACCCGTCCCCCACCGTTTGAGTTTTCGCTCAATATAGTGAGTCCATCCCTCCCGCCACAAACCGATATCTTCAAACAAATTTTGGAAGTATTTTTTCATAAAACCAGTGCTCTTCAGGGTAGCATGTGAAAACCCGAAGTGCAAATTGAAGTCAATATTATCCCTGTGACAGCGTATCGAGGAATTCTGCGTTATCCTTGGTTTTGGCAAGCTTTTCAATAAGCATCATAGTGCGCTCTTCGTCGCCAAGCATAGAAAGCATATGGCGCAGGGTCGTTACTTTTTTCATTTGTTCTTCGCCGATTAAAAGTTCATCGTGGCGCGTACCGCTTTTACCGACATCAATTGCCGGAAAAATCCTTCGCTCCTGGAGCGCACGCGAGAGGTGCAGTTCCATATTGCCGGTGCCTTTGAATTCTTCGTAAATAAGATCATCCATCCGGCTTCCGGTCTCAACAAGTGCCGTGCCGATAACCGTCAGGGAACCAGTAATTTTCCCTTCAGATCCCTCTACACACCGTGCTGCGCCTAAAAATTTCTTCGCAGGATACAGGGCTGCCGGGTCAAATCCGCCGGAGAGCGTTCGACCTGATGGGTTGACGACCAAGTTATACGCGCGTGCAAGGCGGGTAATGGAATCCAAAAGAATAACCACATCTTTCCCCATTTCAACCAACCGCTTTGCGCGGTCGAGCGCCACTTCGGCAATCCTCGTCTGCTCTGCAGGGGATTCGTCAAAATTACTGGCCAGCACCTCGCCGTGGATAGACCGTGTTAAATCCGTAACCTCTTCCGGCCGCTCGCCGATTAATGCCGCCATAAGGTGCACCTCGGGATAATTAGCAGAAATTCCCGCAGCGAGTTCTTTCAAAATTGTGGTTTTGCCTGCTTTCGGTGGGGATACGATAAGTCCCCGCTGCCCGAATCCGATGGGCGCGATAAGGTCCAAAATGCGGGTCGACAGCGGTTGCTGGCCTGTTTCAAGGCGCAGGTGTTTGTTTGGGTAGAGCGGCGTGAGATCTTCAAATTTCGGGCGTGAGGCCATCTCTTCAGCCGGCTTATCGTCCACTTTTTCTACTTTCAAAAGTCCGTAGTAACGCTCATTATCTTTCGGAGCACGCGCCTGCCCCTCCACCATGTCGCCGTTACGAAGGAGAAACCGACGGATCTGCGACTGGGAAATATACACATCTTTTTCGCTTGGCGTAAACTTCGGCCGCAAAAACCCGTGTCCCTCCGGCATAACGTCCAGGATTCCCTTGACTGTTTCTGTGGGCACATCAATATCCGGCGTAAATCCGCCAACCGACGGACTGGTATTTTGAGGTCGAGGAATCCATTCTCTGCGATACCCTTGAACCGGCCCCTGCGCATTATAGCCACGATTCGGACCATATCCATTTTGTCTATTTTGATATCCGCCGCCCATGGGTCTTCGGTACCCGCCGTTAAATCCCCCACGATTGCGGTCGAATCCCATTCTCGGTCTGTCTTGCCGGGGAGGAGGCGTATACGGCAATGGTGCCGATGACGGGTCAGCAACTTTCGGCTCAACTGCTTTTAGCTCCTCTTTAATAGGTTTCGCTTCTTCCTTCGGCCCGCCGATAAGATCGTCAATACTCAGTGAAGGCGCGACAACCACTGGCTCGCCTGCAGGTTTTAGCTCCGGAATAATTTTTTTTGGTTTAGCTGATTTTGTGGATGCGCGAAACGCCATAATACAAGAACTTAGTATGATAGAAAATAGAAATTAGTTTTTGGAAAAACTCATGAAAATACTGTCAATACGAGGAATTCTTTAATCTACTCACGTATTTAACCACAGTTTACTCAGGTTGTCAATGGACTGCGTAGATCACCGTAGTTCCGGAGGTAAAGACCGCATTTCCCAACTCCTTGAATTTCCATTCCTGCATATCTTTAAACTTCTCCCGTTCCAGCGTGCCCACAAAAATATACGTGGCGTGATATTTCGCCAGAATCTGACGGGTTTCATTGATATCCGTTGATTCATACACCTGCTGCACTTCCGCTTTGCGCGGCGCCACCACGTCATAGGACCCACGCCAAAGCCATTCATGGACCGACCAGCCCACAATCGTCGGAAACCCCGTGAACGCGCTCACCTGGTTGTAGTCCGTATAACTATCCCCGTCCGCTTCGACTATAACCGGATTTTGCCCCAGCCGGCCAAGCCGATACTGATCGTTCAACCAGAGTATCCCCGCCCAATTATCCGGATACTGTGCGCTGATCCATCCGCTCCCGTTGATCCCTTCATAATTTCTGAGGCTGTCAAAATACGACCGTACGCTGAAAATCGGATATATGGAAACCAAAAACAGCTGCGGGGCCAGAAACAGGAAAAACAACACTCGCTTCTTCTGCCTGACCATTTTCATGATGGTATACCCGGCGATAATCGAAAACATGATGAACGCCTGGTACCCAAGCTTAAACATAGTGTTGCTGCGGAAATACGTGGGATATATGTCTTTAAAGTAAAAAAATTCAGGAAAGATGATAAGGAGTATCGAAAACACGAACAATATGCACAGCAAAAATTCCTGGTGCTCTATCTGTTTTTTGATCCGAATTTTTTTGATCAGCGGAATAACCAAAAACAATCCGCAATAGATAAAAAATCCCCACAAAAGCCACATCATCCACAAGGGCGAGTGCTGACATTTCTCAACTCCCTCAAAAAGAATCGGCCCGATTTTTGTATCAGCAAGCGCCGTCGGCGGACAATTGACGGCAACCCCGGTGACAAACGATTTAAAGTACAGCAAAAACGGAAGACTCACGACGCCGGCCGTGCTGATAACCGTACCGGCAATAATCGCGACTTTTTCCCATGAACGTTTCTTAAAAAATACGTTGAATACCGCCAAAGAAATGAGGAACAATCCCAGATATATCGGCCCGTCAAGGGCGTTAGTCATGAGAAGTACGCTGCAAAGAAACCCATAAAATATATACATGCCCCAATCACCCTTATTTCCTTTGTCTCCCCAAATTATTATAAGAAACGCTATTGCAAGCAACACGAACGGTATGGACAATACATGTCCGTGGACATCCGACACCACAAACGAATAGCTGGGAAATTCATGAATCGTGAACGGAATGAAACGGGTGGCGTTCGGATACCAATAACGGTTCAGGCCATCCGGTAAACGTTTTATAAAATCTCCGATGGGCCACAGAAGTTTCCAAAACGGAACAACCTTGTCTCCGTCATACCCCTGAGTAAATGCATAGATTGTCTGCATGTTGCCGGCAAGGGTCACGAGAAATGCGGTCAACAGTCCTCCTCCGATTTCCCCGATTGCCCGTATCCCTTTTAGTCCCCGCATCAATTGTTTTCCAATCGAAAAACTCATCGTGAAACAGAGCGCAAATATCGTCACAAGCATGAGATTAAATGTCGTTGTCAAATCGATGCCGGAGATCCGTGTGAGAACCGCCATGACAGTGTGTCCGAAGTAATAATAGTTAATCGTCGCGCCGGCGTACCACATATCCGGGGCCGGAAAAAACCTGCTGTCCAGGATGGATTTGGTAAACCCGAAGTCCATGAATTTTTCAAGGCTGCGGATGCTTGGTTCGTGCGCCTTCACCCAGGACCAAAACAGAAGTGCGGCCACAAAGAAAAGCTCTTCCGCTACCATGAGAAGAATTTTTTTCTTTGTATTCTCCTTCCTCTGGTTTCCTCTATTTATAAGCATTCCAAGAATAAATACTCCCCCCATTGACGCCCACACGGTCGCCTGCACAAACGGTGCAACGTGCAATACTCCTAAGAGATAGACAATATAGGTGACCGTCGCCATTCCCACGGCTTTTGCAAACAAATACCCCCCGTCAAACCATCCATGAAATAATTTACGGGTCAACGGATACGCCGCAGCACCGACCAAAAACAGCGTCGCCCACCATTGAAAAATAATCGGCAAATCGGAAAGCATGGATAGATTATACGACAAAAACGGAAATAAAATGCTACAATCTTCTCATGCATATTGCAGTTATCGGCGGGGGGTTCACTGGTTTATCCGCCGCTTACACGCTAACCCGCCGCGGACACAAGGTCACGCTTTTTGAATCCGGGCCTGTATTGGGTGGGCTGGCATATGGATTCAAAAAACCGGGTTGGAATTGGTACCTCGAAAATACCTACCATCACTGGTTTACCAATGACCGTACGGTACTCAAATTAATCAAAGAATTAGGACTTACAAATAAAATCATCATCACGCGTCCTGTGACGGCGAATCTCTATAACGGGAAACCGTACCAGCTCGATTCCCCGCTACATCTCCTGCGATTTCCGGGGCTCTCAATTTCTGATAAGTTGCGTACTGCGGCGCTTCTTGCTTACTTAAAAATCACGCCGTTTTGGAAACCATTAGAAAATTTCACCGCTGAACAACTTTTAACCTCAATAGGCGGAAACCGTGCATACACAGTACTTTGGGAGCCACTCCTTGTCGGAAAATTCGGTGATTTCGCGCCACGTGTTCAAGCCGCGTGGTTTTGGGCACGCATTAAAAAACGCACGGCAAATTTGATGTACATGGAAGGAGGGTTCAAAACTCTCATAGACGCGCTCGAAAGCGCTATTAAAAAACAAGGCGGGACTATTCACACAAACACAAGGGTTGCATCGGTGAGTAGCCTGTCGGGTTTTGATACCGTTTTACTCACCGTTCCAAGCGAAACAGCAAAAAACCTCTATCAGGATATTCAGTTTAGCCCCATCCCCCATCTCTGGGCCCAAACGTTAATTCTTGAAACCGATAAACCGATTCTTACAGATGTGTACTGGCTGAGTATCACCGACCGTAAATTCCCGTTTTTGGCAGCAGTGGCGCACACGAATTTTATGGATACTAAAGACTACGGCGGTCACCACCTCACGTATTTTGGCAACTACCTGCCGGAGGGACACAAATATTTATTGATGACCAAAGAGCAATTGTTGAAAGTTTTTCTTCCGTTCGTTAAGCGTTTAACCCGCAGTTCACCATTCAAAATTTATAATTCATTTATGTTTACCGCTCCCTTTGCCCAACCGGTCCACCAACTTCACTATTCCTCCCGCACGCCAAGTTTTGTGACCGCAATTCCAAACGTGTACCTCGCCAACATGGACAGCATTGTCCCCTGGGACCGAGGCACCAATTATGCGGTAGAATTAGGGATAAACGCGGCAAAAAAAATTCTCGCACAATGAAAAAAGGACATATTCTTATTCTTCTTATTTTCATTATGTTCGTCGGCGGGATTCTCCGACTCACCAACGTCAACTGGGATTCGTACGGGGCTTTCCATCCTGATGAACGAAATATTAGCTGGGCCGTCACACGGATCCATTTTTTCGATCAGCTGAATCCGAAGTTTTTCGCCTACGGGGGATTGCCTGTGTATCTCTACCGCGCGCTTGGTGAAGGGGTCGTTGCAATAACGCATAATCCACAGTGGCTCACGGATTGGGGCCGGATTGCCGTCATCGGACGATACGTCTCGGCGACACTCTCGACTCTCAGTATTTTGCTTATCTATCTGGCCGGTGCCGCGTATTTTTCTCCCGTAATCGGAGTTCTCTCAGCGACATTTCTTACATTCTCCCCTTGGGCCATCCAACAGGCACATTTCGAAACAACGGAAACCATGTTAGTATTTTTTATTCTTTTACTTCTTCTGGCCGCAAGAAAAATATCTAAAAAAAATATTGCAGTACTTGGCTTCGTTTGGGGTCTTGCACTCGCGGCGAAAACGACCAGTTTACTCTTTGGCCTCATTCCCCTTTCGGCTATCTGGCTCCCGCATGGTTTTTTCAAACATCTCTCCAAAAAAATTCTCTCGACATTGGTACTTGGCGGTATTGCCGGTGTCATTTTCTTTCTTTTTTCCCCGTATACGCTCTTAGACTTCAGTCATTTTTACGAATCCATGACGTATGAATCCGGAGTGGCCCTGGGGCGTTTTACGGTACCCTACACGCTCCAATTTCTGCATACCACCCCGTACCTCTTCCAAATTGAAACCATGCTCTGGCAGGCAGGACCGTTGTCCATCATCGGAATGATCGGACTGATCGTCATTGTTATTCAAATACTCACAAAACTAAAAAAATTTTCCCATTCACCCTTGGCTATTGGCTATTCTGTATTTCTCATCTTTCCCCTCATCTATTTTGGCTGGGTAGGTTCGTGGTTTGCTAAGTTTAACCGCTATAACGTGCCGTTTCTACCGTTTATAACCATTGCCGCGTCATGGCTTTGTGTCGCGTTTACAAAACGCTTTCGTGTTTCCGGCGTCGCCATCACTCTTCTTTTACTTAACATTACTTTTTTGTGGGGGTTGGCCAACTGGACCGTATATCTGCGGCCGCAGACACGCTTTACTGCTTCTGAGTGGATTTTTGCCCATATCCCCGCCGGCGCCAAAATTTATACGGAACATTGGAATGACGGTCTCCCGTTAGATTTGCCTGGTGAAATTTCGTATAACCGCGAACTGTTGACGGTCTATGACGAAGACAACGATGCGAAAAAGAATTACTACGCCGATAAACTCGTTGTCGGAGATTTCATTATCCTCTCAACACGCCGTATGTGGGCAACGATGCCGTATTTAGGAGGTAAATACCCCCTGACGAAATTGTTTTATCAGCGACTGCTGGACGGTTCATTAGGATACAAAGAAGTAGGCAGGTTTACCTCCTACCCCCAGTTATTCGGAATCGCCGTCAATGATGATATTGCGGAAGAATCTATCCAGGTTTTTGACCATCCAACGGTGCTGATTTTCCAAAATGTCGGCCGGTATTCGAGAGAACATCTCCTCAACTTGCTCACCCAATAAAAAATCGCGCGTTGTTCTGCTCTCTAAGGGAGATTGACAGCCTGCCCAACTATCAATCCCCCATTACAAAACAGAACTGGCGCGCGATTTGTTCAATGACATTTTTCTTGCTCAGAAATTTATCTTTAGCCCGACTCGTCGCGATTGTATATCGATAATTAATTCTTGTCAACCGGAATATTGCATCGTAGAAATTCGTAACAACTGTGTGGGAAAAAATATAAAAAAACTGGGGAAAAGATATAACAATTTTAAAAAGTACAAATACCCCGACCGAACGGGCTAAAGAAGAAATTTAGCTTCAATTATTTATTTGACAACAAACGTATGCACTGATACGTTGTCACTTAGGTATTATTCTTTTGCCCAAAAAATGATACCTACACTAAAAGGCATTACTACTCGTAGCCTAACCATGTCTAGCGGTAGTGATGCTTTTTTTTCCCTATAAAGTAAACACCGGTATACTTAGCCCTTTATCCTTCAGTTTTTTAAACTGATCCTTCACCTCTGCTTCAAATCGCTCCCGCTCGAGGGCTATCGGAGATTTACGCTCTGCTTTGCTACCCAAACCCATTCGCTGTAATAAAAGTTTCATCTTCATAGTCCCATTCAATCACGCCCGCTGCCGCGTGTCAAGACCCATAGGTTTTTTACTTACTGAAATATCAATAACTTATAGTTTATTTTGTATTAAACAGCACGTTTTAGCGCTCTATATTTTTTCTATGAAATAATTGTGGATAACTCTTGGATAACTTACTATACATGAAGTTTACAATTTTTTACTTTGAGATGGGAACCCGTGTACGGGACGCGAAAAGTTAAAAATTGTAAACGAGGCTACTTCATCCGTGCGAAGAATAGCTGGCCGGCTGCGGTCTGGTGGACTTTGGTGACAATAACCACCAAATCCATTCCTACACGGTCACGGGCGTTGTCGACGACCACCATGGTGCCGTCTGCTAAATAACCGACTCCCTGCGCGCGCTCCTTGCCCTCATGGGTCACGCGCACGGTAAACTCTTCTCCCGGCATGAGCGATAATTTGAGTGCCTGGGCGATATCGTTGACATTCAATATTTTAACCCCCTGGACACGGGCCACGTGCGCCAAATTAAAATCCACGGTCAGAAGCCGCACTTTCTGACTCGCCCACCGCCTCGCAAGGGCGACAAGCTTTGCGTCAACCTCTTTCACATCGACAGGGTCCGTGGATATGAATTTGACGTGCAGAAGCTTATTAACCTTCTGGCCTTTGAGTTTGTTGATGATATCCAGGCCCCGTCTGCCCTTGGCCCGGCGCAAACTATCCTCGGAATCGGCTATATGCTGCAATTCCCCTAAAATGAATTGCGGAATAACCAGTGTTCCCGTGATAAATCCGCTATTGGCAATCGGGAGGATCCTGCCGTCAATTAGGACGCTGGTATCCACAAGAACCGGATACTCGCCCAACAGTTCCTCTTTGACGGAGATTACATCGGTATTTTTGTGGCGGATAAAGGGGCGCGTGGTAAAACGGCCGATGGATGTGAGGTTTTTGACGATCTCGGCAGCCAATGCCTTCGTAAACTCCGCCGGCGGCTTTGCACCGATAGGCACTGCAGGAACCGGTTTCGCGGATTCCTTCAATAAGTTCTTTTTGCTTTTCACCACCCGAATTGTACCACAAATTTCCTGAAGAATAGCTGTGGGTTACCGCATGTCGGGGAAACCTATCTTATTAGCTTTTTTGAAAATGAAATAGAGGAAAAAAGCTTTAAAGACGCGCGTCATCATGCTAAATCCTTCATTGCCCCGCCGTCCCGAACTGGAAACAATAAGATCCTGCCGCAATATTACTTTGCCTGCTTTTTTGAGACGCGTCGCCATTTCAATATCTTCCGCAATTTTATAATCCTCGGGAAATCCGCCGACCGCGCGTCCGATTTTCCGCAAAAATGCAATATTTTGGCCTGCTGCCATGGGAATTCCCAACCAATAATACAGCTGGTTAAGCCACGGTTGAAAGTAGTTAACATACCAACGGTACACCCACCAGCCGTCCGGTACGCGGAATGTACCGAATACCCCCACGACGCCCGGGCGTGACAATGTTTCTTCAATTTTGGTGAGCCAATCCCGCGGCACTACCGTATCGGCATCGGTAAACGCAATAATATCGCAGGTTGCTTTTTGCAGCCCCTTATCCCGCGCAAATCCGATTCCACGGTGAGCAACAGTAATCACAATTGCGCCGTGGTGACGGGCAATATCAGCGGTTTTGTCTGTCGATCCGCCATCGACAACTATAATTTCATCCGGTTTACGATCTAATTTTTTCAGTGATTCAATCGTCCGCGGCAAATATTTCTCTTCGTTATAGGCAGGAATAACAACAGATATGGTCATGTAATGAGTATATCATGAACATTATTTCAATATGGATTCTGCCTGTCTCAGGTTGCGGACGGATTTCGGAGAAATTACCGTCGTAAAACCAAGTCGTTTAGCCTCTTTTGTCCGGCGCTCATCCGAACCGATAGAGCGGACCTCCCCGAGGAGGCCCACCTCGCCGAAGACCGCGGTCCTAGGATCCAAGGGCTTATTCTTAAACGAACTGATAATGGCAAGAGCGACGGCCAAATCTGCTGCCGGTTCCTCAATCTTCATCCCGCCGGAGACATTCACGAATACGTCAAAACTTCCCAGTGGAATATTCAACCGTTTCTGTAAAATGGCAACCAATAGTTGCAAACGGTTGTAATCAATACCATTTGCTATGCGTCTCGGCATGGCAAGTGCTGACGCGACCGCCAACGCCTGAATTTCAATGAGCATCGGACGGGTTCCCTCCATAACAACGGTCACCGCAGATCCGGCAACATTTTTTACCCGGTCTTGAAGAAATAGAGCGGATGGATTGGATATCTCTTTCAGTCCTTTCTCATCCATTTCAAAAATTCCCACCTCTTCAATTGCACCGAACCGGTTTTTGTAGGTCCGCAAGATTCTTGCATTAGCAAACCGTTCTCCTTCCAGATACAGGACGGTATCGACCATATGTTCGAGCACTTTCGGCCCGGCTATCGTTCCCTCCTTCGTCACGTGGCCGATAATCATCATCGGAATCCCTTTGCTTTTTGCAACACCCACCAAAACTTCCGCGCAGTGCCGGATTTGTCCGACCGATCCGGCCATTCCGTCTAAATCCGCTGACGACAGCGTCTGAATAGAATCGATGATTACGAGACTCTTATCTACGCTCGTTTCCAAAGAAGCTGCAATCGATTCTACGGACGTTTCCGAAAGGATGCTGATATTTGTGCCTTCTACTCCCAGGCGTTTGGCGCGTAGCTTTATTTGCTCCGCTGACTCCTCGCCGGACACATACAACCCGCCGGATTTGGCTATCACATGAAGAAGTAACGTAGATTTTCCGATTCCCGGATCTCCCGCCAGTAATGTCACCGACCCAGGCACAATCCCCCCGCCCATCACACGGTCAAATTCCGCAAACCCACTTTTTAATCTATTTTTTTCAATATGCCGCACTTCCGATAATTTTTGCGGCTTTGCAGCATTTCTATTCTCTATCCTCTGTTTACTGTTTGCTGACCCTACCTCTTTTACCGTTTCAACGAGCGTATTCCACTCCCCGCAATTGGGGCACTTCCCGTACCAACTGGGGCTCTCAAACCCGCACTGCTGGCAAATGTACGATGTCCGGAGTTTCATTGGGGTTATTCTATATCAAAATCAATTAAATGTATAAAGAAGATTACTTCATTACCATTTTTTGTAAAAGCGCCTCGGCAAATGTTGGCCGATCAACAGAAAAACAAATACTCTCACTTACTTCACCCATATAGTGATCCTGATATGCCCGGGCGAATCCAAGTCGCTTCAATAATGCTTCATCCTTAGGTGTTATATCATCTGCATCAGCCCAATGGACAATATAATCTGTGCCCTGTTTAAATCTGTCTGACATTTGCTTCGTAATTGCGCTTTCTTCGAGTTCTTTTATTCCTTCTGGAACATACCATTCTATTTCTTCACCGAGAGCCTTGGGGTTTTGCAACGTTCCGTGCTCTAATAACGCTGTTTTATTGCCGCGATCCATTCTATATGTATTAACAAAACCCTTGTATTCGCCAGGCTTTCTTCCAATAAAATCAAGCTGCTTCCATGGGTTGTGACTCATATCCCCCGCATGAATCCAATTTCGAAAATCTTCTGGGGGATAATAATTCTGCTTTCCCGTCGGTCGTTAATAACCCGGCCTCAGCGCTCAATCGGTCTAGCTTGTGAGCGGCTTTTATATGATCTTGTTTCTCGGGATTTACCCTCGTCAAAACTGCTTCCCCTAATGCCTGGACGGCTTCTTTTGACAATGGAGTTTTTTGCTGAGCAACAAGAGAAATCTCTCCGCTGCTACCAACATAAACAATCGGTCTAAGTCCTTCAGATACCATAACTAATAAATTATACCTTACCTATAGCCAATCGGCTTTTCGGTAAGGGTCATGGAGAGGCTGATTTTGCGCTGTTCGGGTTTGATGTCTTCGATAATACACTGAATTTCATCCCCACTTTTAGGTTCCTCACCGAGGGAAATTTTACTGATATGAATGAGGCCCTCAATTCCGGGCGAAAGAATCACAAAAATGCCGTACGGAGAGACGCGTGACACTTTGCCTTTAACCATCGAATCCTTCTCAAACATATCAAGCACATGCTCCCACGGATCGGGCAGCAGTTGTTTGAGGGACAGCGTCAGCTTCCCCGATGCCGCATCAATACCTATGATTTTCACTTTTATGTTATCACCGGTTTTAAGATACTGGTTCACGTCTTCAACTTTTTCCCATGCGATTTCGGAAATATGAATGAGTCCTTCGACTTCGTGTTCTTCCTTGTCTTTGGTCACTTTCAGCTTTGCAAATGCACCAAAAGGTACGACACCGGTGATAGTTGCCTGTACTGTGTCCCCCACGGTAAGGGCGGATAATACATCTTTTTGCTTGGCAAGGGCAGCTCCTTCGGTGACTGCGCGCTGCGAGAATACCAGCCGATTTGTATCGCGGTCCACCTCAACGACTTTTGCCTGCGTCCTGCGGTTGATCATCTTATCCATTCCCTTCACAGTCGCCGAATCCAGTTGTGATTGCGGAATATATCCACGGAGCCCACCGTAGTCGACCAGAATTCCCCCGCGAACCGGCTCTTTGAGAGTAACCTCGACCACTTCCCCACTCTTCTGCTTCTCAGTAAGCGCTGCCCATCGTTTTTCAAAGATGCTGCGGCGCAGCGATAAAACCGACTGCCCGCGGTCGTTTTCGGCAACGATCACCTGCGCCACAACCGTATCACCAACATGCAGTGCCATGAGCATATCGCGGTACGTTTCAAGCTCACGGTCAATAACAACACCCTCAGTCTTGCCACCGATATCTATGGTCATTTCTTTCCGGGATATGCGCGTGATTTTCCCCTCCACGACATCGCCTTTTTTCACACCTTTGAGGGTATAGGCTGTGCTTGCAAGAAGCTCCTCCATTGTCTGGGGAACTGGGGTTTTAGATGAAGATTTTGTTGCTTTTGCCATTCATAGTACCTGCTTTCATTAGGATACTGGATATTATACAGGAAGTGCGGCTTCGAGGCAAGAACGGAGCGACTAGACGTTAGTTCTTTTGACACCCGCCGTTTTTACAGTTATAACCGTTACAACAATCTGCAGTTGTCTTACACGTCAACGAGCATTGTATGCTCTGACAACTACTCGTATTCCAGACGCCCGGACTAACACATACAATATTACCTGCGGCACCATTAGGTGTAACACAGCCTTTTGTTTTACCCACAACACATGCGGGAGTAGGAGTAGGGGTAAGACTTATGATCGTACAACATACAGCATTGTTGGTACAATATCCTGGCACAAAGTTAGCACATGCTGATGGCTGCACGCACATATGTTGACAATATACTGGAGTGGGGGTGGGAGTTGGTGTTGCGTCACATTGTACAGTGGGCATCGATGGGGGTTTCTTCGCATCAAAATCACAGGGGGATAGACAAACACCATTCAATGAGTCTCCGCTGGCACAACAGTTACAACCACAGCTTGTGCAGTTTTGCCCATTGGGCATCCACATAAATGGTGTTGGTGAAGGATACTGTCCGCTGCTTGCTGCCCTTCCCCGGATATCCTGACTTCCCATTTGCGTAATGGCCACAACGGTACCAGCCAATACAACAACCATCATCCCGAGCGCCAGTGATTGTCCGAGGTATTTAGAACCAAATTTCATACGGAAAAGAAATCAACTCTCTTTCAGTATCCTGTATGAATCATTGGTTGTCAAGAGGACGCATGACGTTCTTTTGCTCCAATTGAAGATGCGCCTGCTGAGCTTTTTTATAGATATCTGAGGCTGAAAATCCGGTTAACCTGAAAAATTTTGTCTCTGCTTTTTCTACCAACGGCTCACCTATTTCTCTGCCAGCAATATACTCACCATAGGCTTCCCTGACAGCATCTTCATTACCCCCAAACAACCCAAATTTTAATGCGACATACTTTCCGTATTCCGCAGACACCGCTATTTTTACTATGTCATCCAAGGCAGGTCTACTTATATTTTCAGGAGAATTACCGACCATACGCCCCGTATTCTATATCGCGGCTATGCTTTGTCAAATTAGACGTGTTCGCTTGCTTCCGCGGCAAGTGCTTCCGCTTTCGTCTTATGGATCGTTCCGTCCGGATGGTGTGCGGGCGAATAAATAGTATAGAGCTTCAGCGGTTGAGTGGCGGACGTATTGATGATATTGTGCTGAGCCCCTGCCGGCACAATGGCTGCATCACCGTCTTTCACCAGATACTCTGTGCCGTCAATAATCACTTTCCCCTCCCCGCTCTCAAACCGGAAAAACTGGTCGTTGTCAGGATGTACCTCCATCCCGATTTCCTCGCTGGGTGCCAAACACATGAGTACAAGTTGTGAATGCGGCGCGGTAAAAAGCACGTGCCGGAAATATGTATTAGTATTTGTTAAATCCTCAATCGCTCCTTTATAACCAATCATAGTGGTACCTCCCTTTCTCTTTTTATCATACCACAAAAAACCGCTCCAAAGTCCCCCAGCCTTGACCTATCTTCCCGGTATCTTGCGAAACAGGTATTGTCAGCGCTGACGCGTTTCACTTCCGAGTTCGGAATGGGATCGGGTGGGTCCACGTCGCTCAAAAGACTGGAAGACACTGGAGCGGTTAAATTCAGTGTCTAGATATTTACTTGTTAAAGTAGTTGATTCGTAAGGGGCAACCCTGATGGTCACTCCAAACTGCATACAATTTGTTGGAATAAAGAACAAGCTCTCGCTTTGTTCTCCACAACATCGATCGATTAGTACGAGTAAGCTAAGCACCTTACGGTGTGTACACTTCTCGCCTATTAACGTCGTATTCTACGACGGATCTATAACGATTCTTCATCTTGGGTTGGGCTTGGTGCTTGAGATGCTTTCAGCACTTATCCCGTCCGGATCTAGCTACCCAACGTTGCCGGTTGTCCGACAATTGGCACACCAGGGATCCGTTCCTCCCGGTCCTCTCGTACTAGGGAGAACTCCCCTCAAGAATCTAACGCTCGCACAGGATAGAGACCGAACTGTCTCACGACGTTCTGAACCCAGCTCGCGTACCCTTTTAACCGGCGAACAGCCGGACCCTTGGGACCTTCTCCAGCCCCAGGATAGGATGAGCCGACATCGCTGTCGATTTTCTTCCGTTACCGGAAGGTTCTGACTATACCTTCATCCCTGCGTTGCAGGGAGCTAGCTGTGTGATAGATATATTGAGAAATCTATCTCATCCGCATTTCGCGGAATCAGTCGATACAGGGTCGCCAATAAGGCGACGTCCCTCGGTATTCCCCTTTATATCTATATAGATATAAAGGGCTTCACCGATTTGAGCTAGTACATTCCATTCCGTACACAAACGGGTTACATTTTGTACGGAACCAGACTTATATATCACTATATAGGCGCCCCGATGCAATTGCATAAGGTGCCAAACCGCCTCGTCGATATGGACTCTCGGAAGCGATCAGCCTGTTATCCCCAGAGTAGCTTTTATCCGTTAAGCCCGCTACCTCCCACGAGGTATGCGAGGATCACTAACACCTACTTTCGTATCTGCTCGACTTGTTGGTCTCGCAGTCAAGCTGGCTTATCGCGTTTGCACGACAGGTCCTGGTTTCCATTCAGGATTAGCCAACCTTTGTACGCCTCCGTTACACTTTTGGAGGCAACCTCCCCAGTTAAACTGCCCACCAGACAGTGTTCTTCTCCCGGTTTTTTATGCGGGAGTAAGTAAGATTTCGTCATTCCGAAGAGTGGTATTCCATATTTCGCCCGAAGGCTCCCACCTATGCTCGACAGTCAAAATAACGTCCTCAGTGCCAAGTTACAGTAAAGCTTCATGGGGTCTTTTTGTCCATGTGCAAGTAGGCCGCATCTTCACAGCCATTTCAATTTCGCCGGGTAACAGTTAAAGACAGTCACTAAGTCATGCAACCTTTCGTGCAGGTCGGAACTTGCCCGACAAGGAATTTCGCTACCATAGAACAGTTATAGTTACTGCTGCCGTTCACCGGAGCTTAAAAAACCACCTCCCTCTTGTGAGTTCAGTAGCCTTTTTTAACTTACCGGCACTGGGCAGGTGTCAGCCCCTATACGTTGCGTTTCCGCTTCGCAGAGACCTGTGTTTTAGTTAAACAGTTGCTTAGTGTCGTGTGTTGAAACCTGGATTTCTCCAGGCAAGGCATCTCCCATAAGTTACGCCTAGTTTTTGTTGCCGAGTTCCTTTAACTGCTGTCGCCCGCTTGCCTTGGTATACTCTACCAGCGCACCTGTGTCGGTTTGTGGTACGGAAAACATATGCTTCTCAACGAAAATTTTCTCGAAAACAGAACTATCTCTGTTGTCCTTGCCTTGCGGCGCAGACTCCCCTGCTTCTTTAATTAAACGCAATAACGGATTTGCCAGTTATCACTATTTCAAAGCTTGGTGGCCAACGAATCAACCACGAGACCAATCCTCTTTTGTCAATCCTTTGAGTCTTAATTAGCATATACTTGTAACGGAATATAAACCGTTTATACATCGAGCTACGCCACCAATAGTGGCCTCGCCTTAGTTCCGACTAACCCGAAGTCGACGAACGTTGCTTCGGAAACCTTGCGCATTCGGCATGAAGGATTCGCACCTTCAAACGCTACTCATTCCGGCATTCTCACTTCTGTCCGCTCCAGCTGCCCTCACGGGCTGGCCTTCACTGCAGAACAGAACGCTCCCTTACCACTCGCTCCCGATAAATCGGGGGTAATTTCAATCGTCGGTCGTATGCTTGAGCCTCGATCATTTTCGGCGCCACGGCTTTCGTCCAGTGAGCTGTTACGCGTTCTTTAAAAGGTGGCTGCTTCTAAGCCAACTTCCTGGGTGTTTTAAAACCATGACTTCCTTAACCACTTAGCATACATTTAGAGACCTTAGATGGGAATCTGGGCTGTTTCCCTTTAGACACATCGGCTTAGCCGTGCATGTCTGACTGGCCAGGTACGTACAAAAGTATTCGGAGTTTGATTAGATGCGCGTTCCTTGCGAAACTCACATCATTCAGTGCTCTACCCCTTCATACGAATAACTGACCGCTATACCTAAATATATTTCAGGGAGAACCAGCTATCTCCAGGTTCGATAGGCATATTACCCCTAACCACAAGTCATCTCACAGATTTGTAACTCTGAAGAGTTCGGGCCTCCTTCTGACTTTCGTCAGAACTCACCCTGCTCATGGTTAGCTCACCCTGGTTTCGGGTCTACCGCCTGTTGCTCGTGTTTCGCCCGCTTAGGGCTCGCTTTCACTGCGCCTCCTCAACTCGCGTTGGTTAGACTTGCAACAGATCGGTAACTCACCGGATCATTCTTCAATAGGCACGACGTCATCCGTCTTGCGACAGACTTCGTCTGTTTGTTAGCCAACAATTTCAGGTACTATTTCATTCCCCTTCCGGGGTGCTTTTCACCTTTCCCTCACGGTACTAGTTCACTATCGGTAGTATTCATGTATTTAGTCTTGGATCGTGGTCGACCCAGATTCCCACAGAGCCCTTCGTGGTCCATGGTACTTAGGAACAAACTAGCGGAAATCGTCGTTTCAAATACGAGGCTTTCACTCTCTCTGGCCGCCTATTCCGAGGCGTTCTTCTACAACAATTTCATCACATATCACTGGCCCTACAACCCCAACTCTTGCGAATTGGTTTAGGCTGTTCCGCTTTCGCTCGCCGCTACTGACGGAATCTCTATTGATTTCTATTCCTCACCTTACTGAGATGTTTCAGTTCAGATGGTATCCCACACAACACTATGACCATCTTTCGATAATTTTTATGTTGTGCTCCCCCTTGCGGGGTGGGTTGCCCCATTCGGAAACCGTCGGATCGGGGGATTATAGCTCCTCCCCGACGAATATCGCTGCTATATGCGTCCTTCCTCGGCATGAATACCCTAGGCATCCATTGTCAACTTGTAGCGTTGCAGAAAACAAAGGAGGCAATCCCGCCATACGGCAAGATTACTCGCTTTGTTCTTTCTCCAACAAAATTGATATGCAAGTAAGAAGTTAACCTTCTTAGGTTACCCCTTACGATGCAACTACTTGTTAAAAAATAAAACTTTCTCTCCATCATAGGAATTGCACCTACACGATGGAAAAAGTCGTTCAGTTTTTAAAGAGCCAGTTCGCGCTCTTGTCGCGAGAGTAAATATTTATTAAAAAAATAAATACCTATTCTCAAAACAAGTGTTGTGGACCCGGGCGGAGTCGAACCGCCTACCTCATCATTGCAAATGATGCGTTCAACCAGGTAAACTTCGGGCCCGACTCCAAAAATAAACCCCGCCTTATATGCGGGGTCAACGGTTCAATTCTTTGAGGCGACTACACACGCAAACACTGCCAAATTTGGTTTCGGTTTGAATATGGTTTGTTGCTTCTCATGAATTGAAAATTCGGCCTTCTCGTGGTGAAGCGAGAAAACGCTCGTTGCCTTGCATCTAAGGACAAAGATGTATTTTATCCTGCCTGTGCAGTATTGTCAATACGATATCCGTCGGGGTGATACCGGTCGAATCGAGTCTTTGTTTCTGCATCGAGAATTGTACCTGTAGGCGTATACCCTTCAACGACAAGATCCTTCCGTTTTGAATTGTTGTGGCGCACATGAACAAGCTCGATGTTGTCGATATTCCGCTCATGAATAAAGCGCAAATACGGTAAAACCTCATTCGGATTATCATCATAAATAAGAATCGGAGCACTCTTCATCCATGGGACGATACGCGAAAGCTGGACCAGTGCCTCTGCTTTAATATCATTCGTATACATCACGATATCAACCGATTTTTCCAACGCACCGCTTGTATGAACTTTGTATATTTGGCCGAGAAGTCCTTCCGGCTTTCCGCGGGTAACGATAATATGAAATTCGCCCTCATCTTTCTGATGCAATTCATCCATAAATTTCTTTTGGAGAAACTGGGCCGGTGAATTTTCCTGAAATAACTTCAGAATTCGATCGTCGATTCTCAGAAATCCCAACTCCCCTTCTCCCTGCCTAGCAACATTACTAACAATAGCATCCCGTACACTCGGAAGAGCATTCCATACAACTTCAGGTGGATACCCATAACTCAACTGGGTTGCGATATGGGTCAGAAGAATCAGATTTAACCGTGGTGTGTACCGCGGCTCATGCTCAACCTTACCAGGAATAAGAATTTTTGACATTTCATACACATTCTTAGCCTGCTTGGGGGAAATTTCTATTTGCTGTGCACACAGTTCTGGACACTGACTTACCAATTCATATTCCCTGTTGTGCCAATCCGTAGTTGACAACACACAGTCATCAAAATCAGTGAGATATACCGTGTTTCCTGATTTACGTAAAAACCCCGGGTTCCTGACTTCTAGATACATGCGACCGTTATCAATACTCGCCCATTCACTCGCAATTATGGAATCCAGCATTGTGGAAGGAATATCGGGATAACTAAACTCAAGGCGTTTTAACGCTGTTCCCGCGGTCAATAGCTCTATGGGGGGAATACGATTCATTTCCGGTTCCCAAGGGCTAGGATATAACGCAACTTTTGTCTCTGCTCGCATATAACCACATATTATATGCTATAAGTCAATATTATTTCATCGCCTTGAGGATTCGGGTGAGGGCGAGGTAAAAGGCGGCAGTCCTGAGGTCTGTTTTATATTTCTTTGAAGTAAGCCAGACGTTCGTTGCTTCTTTCTCCATCTTCGCCTTTAATTTTGCATTGACGGCTTTTTTTGTCCAATGAGCCCCTTTCAAATTCTGCTGCCATTCAAAGCAGGAAACCGAGACGCCGCCGGAATTAGAAAGGACGTCAGGAATGACCGGTATGCCGCGCGTGTATAGTATTGTATCCGCCTCGGGCGCGGTGGGTCCATTGGCCATCTCCAAGACCACTTTTGCTTTAATCTTCCCTGCGTTCTGACCTGTTAACACGTTTTCAAGCGCAGACGGAACTAAAATATCAACGGGTAATTCCAAAAGCTCTGCATTTGTGATTGTCTTTCCTTTTTTCAGATCGCAGACGGATCCTGAACAATAACAGCCAGCCAGGTACCCGTGTTTCTTTTTGCAGTCGAGCGTCAATGCCGGATTTATCCCTTCCGGCACGTAAATGCCGCCCTTACTATCTGATACCGCCACAACTGTAATACCTGCTTCTATTAAAAACTTTGCCACGTTGTAGCCGACATTCCCGAACCCCTGCACAGCCGCAGTCAGTTGTTTCCCTGCAAGTTTGTGATGCGCAAGAATAGTTTGCAAAACATAGAGTCCGCCCAATCCGGTCGCCTCTTCTCTCCCTTCGGAGCCGCCGTCTTTTAATGCTTTCCCGGTAAATGTCGCCCTGAGATAATTTTTCTCTTTTTTTGTTTTTGCATGTTTGGCTTTAAACAACTCGTCCGTCATCCACCCCATGATGACACCGTTGGTATTCACGTCCGGCGCCGGTACGTCTTTATCCGGACCAATACAATCTGCTATCGCCCTGAGATACCCACGAGATAATCGCTCTAATTCTCCAACGGATAATGCTTTCGGGTCTACAATAATTCCGCCTTTGCCGCCACCTAATGGCAAATCTGCTACAGCACATTTCATCGCCATCCAGAAAGACAATGCTTTGACTTCGTCCAGTGATACCTGCGGATGATACCGGATGCCGCCTTTGTACGGTCCGCATGCATTGTTAAATTGTACGCGGTACCCCTGAAAAATTTTAACGGTCCCGTCATCCATAGTCACTGGAATAGTAACATTGAGGATGCGCTGGGGCTGCGAAAGAAGAGTCAGAAGAAGTGTTTCATCTTTTTTCGGAAAAAGCTTAGCAGCTTTTGCCAGTTGTGACATGGCAGTTTCAAACGGATTAATAGTCATAGGGTTTGAGTATACGCAAGATTATTAAAATTGCAATACACTAATAAAACAATTCAGATTTTGTCTGTATATCAGGAACACCCGTAATTTTTAACTTCTCACGAATATCAAGAATCATTTGTTTATTACCACAGAGATAATAGTCTGATCCGCTGAGGTTTTGCTGAGAAAAAAGATGATCCTGTACGTGACCCTTCGTCCCCTGCCACCTATCAGTTGGCTGCGAGAGCGTCAGAACAAACCGGAAGTGAGGATATTGTTGCACCAACGTTTCAAATTCTTTTTTAAAAAATATATCCTCCTCATAACGCAGCCCCCAGTACAGAGTCACGTCATCGGTGCCGCCGTTCGACAGATAATCCACCGCCATTCCGTAAAATGGGGCGACGCCGGTACCGGTTGCCACAAACACCTTCCCTCTGTGAGATTCTTTGTCCAATGCAAACGCACCCAGAGGCCCCATAAACTCCATCGGATCCCCTGACTTGGCTGAAAGAGCCCATTTCGAATATACTCCCATGGGCGACACGTCATGGAGAAGCGTTATGGAGGTTTTTTGGGACGGGGGCGATGCAATCGACATTGCGCGGTTGACATCAGGCGCCACATATAGCATCACCGTCTGCCCCGGGAGAAAACGTATTTCTTTGGGCTCCACAAGTTCGAACCGCTCAAGATATACCTTGCTCGATATTTTTTCAATCGATGCAAGCCGAGATGAATATTTTTGCGGTTTTGGAACGGAAATCATATACGGGCTGCTTCAAGATACTTTTGAACGTCAAGGGCGGCCATACAGCCCATACCGGCGGCAACGACGGCCTGGCGGTACTGGAAATCGACACAATCCCCTGCGGCAAATATTCCGGGGACATTTGTTGCCGTATGATAGTCACCGGGTTTTTGTAACCCATGGATTGTTAGGTAACCTTTTTTATCAGGCACAACAATATCTTTCAAAAATTCGGTATTCGGTTTATGCCCGATTGCTAAAAATACCCCATTTGTGGAGTACTTCTCGACCACGCCGGTTACCGTATCTTTGATGCGTACCCCTGTGACCGCGGTGTCTCCGAGAATTTCTTCTATAATTTTATTTGTCAGCATGGTGATTTTTGGATTCTTCTTAACCCGTTCCAGCATAATTGGGCTTGCACGGAATTCGCCCCTCCGATGAATTATGGTTACTTTCGTCGCGAATGTAGTCAGAAACTGTGCTTCTTCCATCGCCGTATCCCCGCCTCCGACAACCACAACCTCTTTCCCGCGGAAGAAAAATCCGTCACACGTGGCGCACGCCGACACGCCGTGACCGGCGAACTTTTTTTCCGACGGCAATCCTAAATACATCGCGGACGCTCCTGACGCGATAATTATGGTTTTTGACTCAATATTTTTTCTATCTGCGGTAATCACAAATGTATTTCCGGATTTTTTCACCTGAGTGACTGTCGCTGTCACAATTTCTGTCCCGAATCGGACAACCTGTGACTTCATGTCCAGCATAAGCTGCGGCCCCGTAATGCCTTTGGGGAAACCGGGGAAATTTTCAACCTCGGTCGTTGTCGTAAGCTGCCCGCCCTGCTGAATACCGGCAATGATGAGGGTTTTTAAAAATGCCCGTGAAGTATACACCGCAGCAGTATATCCTGCCGGCCCGCTCCCGATAATAACGACATCATACATACAAAAGAAATTAAATAAAAAATAAATTAATTAAATTTTAATTTATGCTCTTTATTTTAATTAATCAGTTTATTGAGTTCGGTAAGAAGTGTTTCTTTCGTCTGCACACCGATAAACTGTTTTACCACTGTTCCGCCTTTAAAAACCATGATGGTCGGAATACTCATGATACCGAATTTCTGTGCAACGGCAGGATTTTCATCCACGTTCACCTTCCCGACTTTTGCTTTCCCTTTCATGGCGTTGGCGACTTCCTCAATAATCGGCCCCTGCATCTGACACGGACCGCACCAGACCGCCCAAAAATCCACCAAAACTGGTTTATCGCACTTCGTGACTTCCGTATCAAAATTTGCATCCGTTATCGTTATATCTGCCATAGGTCACTAGTGTACCATTCCTTTTTTTATTGTACAATACGTTTCTTATGAGAATCTTTTTTGGCGGGCCGCTGACCCAACTCACCAACGTCACTGAAACGAAATCGTTTTATATACGCATGGCCCGTGTTGCCCAAGCAAACGGATTCACCTATTTCTGGGCGTTCTTAAACGGCACCGACCCAATTAAAAATCCTGACGTCGCTCCGGCGGCCGTCTATCAGACAGATCTCAATGAACTGGGCAAAAGTGACCTTATGATCGCCTACATCGGGCAGCCCACGACCGGTACCGGCCAGGAAATTGAATTTGCACGCGAACATACCATCCCCGTTTATCTTCTGTTTGAAAAAGGAAAACAGATCTCGCGCATGGTTCTTGGAAGTCCGAATGTCAAAGGGACGATAGAATTTACGGATGAAACCGACGCGCTCAAACAACTTGATACCCTGCTTTCGCAACTACGTCTTTAATTTTTTGTTCTCCAATCTTCGTCTCATCAAATTCCACGATAAGTGTTTGTTTTGCATAGCTGCAGGAAGCATTGACCCCCACATCCTCAAGATCGCTTTCGATCATGAGGGCACAGCTTGTACAGTGCATCCCGTCAATTTTAAATGTTTTTTTTATCATATTATTCCTCCACGGTAAATGCGCCGGTGTACATACCCATACTACAACTATACCCCAGCCGCCCGGCCTTTTGGGGCGTAAATTCAATTGTTTCTGTGCCAGTTGCCGGCAACACTTTAGAAATACCCAGGTCCGGAATGGTAAATGCGCGCGAACACCCAAGGGTGTTATCGGTTACCAGGGTGAGCCGCACGGGAATGCCGCGTTTAATCGTATTTGCGTTAGCTGTATATCCATTATTTTTTACCGTAATCGTTACATCTTGTATCCCACCCGTCATAGCAGCTGTGCTGGTTTGGGTGACCTCTCCTGTTGCTGCGCGCCAGTAATTTTGCAATGTGTAGGCAGAACCCATAACTCCCAATCCCCCATTGATGGAGAGCACGGCAAATACTACAATAATTGCCGCAGCAACGTACGAAAACACTTTCTTTTGAAGTAATTCCACAACTGTTGCACCCAATACAAAAAAGACGGGACTGGTACCAAGAATAAACGCAAACAGTATGGCGGCTCCCGAAAACGGATTGCCCGAAGCCACGGCTACTGCCATGGTTGCCTGAGTGATCCCACAGGGCAACAGAATCGTCAGAAAACCCAGTAGTGCAGGCGCAAACAAGGATTGACTCCTGCTCGTGTTTTTCATAAGCCGGAATGCCCACCGCGGAGGCGTAAGAACGAAATACCGGAATATGGGGTGTGCATCAATCATCCGCAAGGCTGTGGCGATCATAAAGAGGCCTGCGGCTATCTGCACCCAACCCAGTATTTTCGGCGATAAAGTTAATGTCAAACCGATAAGTCCGAGAATAAAACCAAGAAGTGTATACCCCAACAGCTTAAATACAACAAACATACCCACCTGCTGCCATCGGTTTGATTCATTGTTAATTGCAGAAGCCAACAGCCCGCCCTGAACGGCCAGACATGAAATCCCGCCGGTCGTCAATCCCGTTAAAAATGCGAACCAAAGTATTGACATATTTATCGAATGCGTCTATTATATCCCCTATGGGGGTATAAAAGTCAAGGAGACAATATGCCAAAAGGAATACCGAGGGATCAATCCGTCCAACAAAAAATTCTGCACCGCTTTAAAATCGCACGCGGCCAGCTTGATAGCGTCATCACAATGGTCGAAAAGGGCCAGTACTGTATTGATATTATTCACCAATCCATTGCGGTACAATCCGCTCTCAAAGAAACAGATCAGGTGATCCTGAAAAACCACATGGAAACGTGTGTCGCTGCAGAAATCAAAAAAGGTAACGCTGACGAGGTTATTGCAGAAGTTATGAAAATTATGGAGAAAAAATAACATGGATAAGATTATCGTTACACTCGGAGGAATTGGGTGTATCGCCGCCATATATTGGTTTTTCTTCGGTAAAAAAGAATAATATGAAAGCGTCTTTCCCTATCGTGGGCATGCACTGTGCCTCATGCGCGCATCTTATTGAAAAAAAACTCCAAAAAACTCCGGGGGTAACTGCTGTCGCAGTTAATTACGGCAGTGAAGAAGCTACCGTCGAATTTGATTCTTCCATAACCTCCCTAAAATCCATGAGTAACACCATCTCAGATCTTGGATATAAAGCGGTAACCGAAGACAGCAAAGAAAAAACAAAAAAACTCGAATTACTGATACTTAGACAAAAGGTCATTATATCGGCAATCTTGACAATTCTTATAGTCATCGGAAGCTATTATAAATTCTCCCAATTCTTTCTTCTTGTACTTGCTCTCCCTATCCAATTTTGGGCCGGATGGCAATTCTATCAGGCCGCATGGTCAGGCCTCAAAAACCGGTCGGCCAATATGGACACGCTTGTCGCAATCGGCACGACAGCAGCATTTTTTTCAATGATGTACGTAGACGCGTCCGTTATCATAACGCTGATACTACTCGGACGCTGGCTGGAGGCACGGGCTAAAGCGCATACGGGTGACGCAATTAAAAAACTCTTAAACCTTTCGGCTAAAACCGCCCGCGTTGTACGCGGCGGTCGTGAAGTAGATGTCCCCATTGATCAGGTGAATGTCGGCGATACAATCCGCGTCCGGCCCGGAGAAAAAATTCCGGTTGACGGAAAAATTATTGAAGGGATAAGTTCCATAGATGAATCCATGGTTACCGGCGAATCGTTACCAGTAGATAAACAGTCGGGTGACTCTGTTATCGGCGCAACTATTAATATAACCGGCACGTTTCTTTTTCAGGCAACGAAAGTAGGGAGCGATACCATGCTCTCACGGATTGTCCGTATGGTCTCGGAGGCCCAAAGCACACGGGCACCGATTGCAAGACTCGCCGATACCGTATCCGGATATTTTGTCCCTATCGTCCTCATGCTGGCAGTTACAACATTTGTCGTGTGGTTTGATACCGGTGCGTTTATTCAGGCACTTACCACTATGATCGCAGTTCTCATTATTGCCTGCCCCTGCGCCATGGGGCTGGCAACGCCTACCGCGATTATGGTGGAAACCGGGCGCGGCGCCCAACACGGTATTCTCATTAAAAATGCGGAAAGTCTGGAGATTGCGAACAAAATAAACGTCGCGGTTTTTGATAAAACAGGTACGCTCACCCGAGGGATCCCGGTTGTGACGGATATCATCCCTCCCCGCATACTGTCAATCGCCGCATCGCTGGAGAAAGGATCCGAACATTCACTCGCTGGCGCAATTCTTGCAAAAGCACAAGGGCAAAAACTGTTTGATGTAACACAGTTTAAAGCAATGCCGGGCGCCGGAATTTCCGGAATCATTAACAAGAAACAGTACTTTTTCGGTAAACCGACGAAAGCACATTCGGATCTTGAAAAACAGGGAAAAACCGTTATGGATCTGACCTCCGGCGGGAAAACTCTGGGCCTTATCGCTGTTGCCGATACGATAAAACCGGAATCGAAAAACACAGTCGAAGCTCTTGAACGTATGGGCGTCACCGTATGGATGGTCACCGGAGACAACGAACGGACCGCCGGAGCGATTGCCAAACAGGCGGGCATCACAAATATTCTTGCCGGCGTTTTACCTGACCAAAAGGAGCAAAAAATTAACCAGTTGAGAATAAACAATCAAGTGGTCGCCTTTGTCGGTGATGGCATAAACGACGCTCCGGCTCTAGCCGCTGCCGACGTGGGAATCGCTTTAGGGACAGGAACTGATGTCGCGATAGAGTCGTCTGGAATTACGCTTTTGAACAAAAATCTTATGAGTGTTATTTCCGCTATAAAATTATCCCGGGCAACCCTTTCTGTCATCAAACAAAACCTCTTTTGGGCATTTGGATATAACGTTATCCTCATTCCTGCGGCAATGGCAGGAATTCTGTCTCCAACACTTGCCGCCTTTGCCATGGCAGCATCAAGTATCTCCGTCGTCACCAATTCCTTGCGTCTAAAAAATGCCCGGATTATATGACGGTGAAAGTCCCGACCATGCCCTTATCCTTGTGGCCCGGCACGCTGCAAAAGTAAACAAACGTACCAGCTTTGTCGGCTATAAATGTCACGGTATCAGACTGCCCGGGCATAATGGTTTTACTCTTCACAGCGAGCTCCGTAATCGTGAAATTGTGCGGCAGTGTCCCGTTATTGGTAAACGTTATCTTCACCGTATCCCCTTTGTTTACACTCAATGTATTCGGGGAAAATGCAAATTCCGTTCCCGAGACTGTAAAGCTTTTCATTGATGCTGTTGATGTCGCGTTTGCTACGACTGCTGTCATTTGATTCTGGCTTACCGCGCTTGCCCGGTTTATAACAAAATACGCACCGGCACCCAGTACAAGAATACTGATGACAACAGGAACTGTTTTATTCATACAATTAACCTCCTCTCCTACTCTAGATATAGAGTATTCTTCCTTCGGAAGTCTGTAATCAGGATTACATACCGTGAGCGTATAATAACCATATGACTCCATTTGCAGTAAAAACATACAAACTCCTGACAACCGTTCCCCGCGGACGGGTGACGACGTACAAGGCGCTTGCAGAGGCGCTTCACACAAAAGCATACCGCGCAATCGGGCAGTGTATGAAAAATAATCCGTATGCCCCTACGGTCCCCTGCCACCGCGTAGTAGCATCAGACGGCACCATCGGCGGCTTTATGGGGTCAACGACCGGAAAAAATATCCGGAAAAAAATTGCGATGCTGCAATCGGAGGGAATTAAAATATCAGGCAAAAGAATTATAAACTTCCCTACTGTGCTATTTCCTTTTCCAGATTCCTAAGGCTGGGAATCACGAGGTGTCTTCGGCGGCTGCAAATGAGTCCAAGTCTTTTGAGTTGTGCCAGCTGCAACGTTGCTGTTTCCCGGGTTGTACCGATCCACGAAGCTATCTCCCGATGAGTAACCGGCACGGGAAGGGCTACGCTTACCCCCTCTCTTTACCCTACGCTACCGGCTAAATATGAGAGAAGAAGAATGGTTTTTTTATATACGCTATCCATGACCAAATATTCCAGCCGGCGCCGAAGCCCGCTCACCCCAAAAGAAGCCTGCGCGTCAGATCATACACGACAGAAGGATGTTCGCGTAAAAATTTCTTCACGGCGTCTTTTGGCGCGCGCCACAGTTCAACAGGTGTCATTGCATCCAGGTAATACTTACTTTCCTCATTATTGACTACCCACGTCATCGGAAAAAACGAATACGGCTTAAAAATATGAAACATAAGTGTCGTTCCTGACCAACCCACCATATACTGGCGCACATAACCTTTTTTTAAAAAAATACACCTTGCGGTGTATCCTCTGCCCGGAGAATGATTTCGCCCTTTTTGTATTTCAGGCGCGTAAACCTACCGAAAAACATTTCGAGTGTTTTGATAACATCAGGATCCATACGGGCAGTTATTCATATACATATGTATATCTCTCTAGTATTCCATAGATGGTATGATATAGTAAACATATGAAACAAACCGTTCTTCTGAACCGGATTATTTTCATCCTTGCCATCACGGGAATTCTCATCGCCGCCTACGTCACTCAGAGTTTTTTGCGGAAAGTCGGAATTGTCTGCGTATCCTCCGGCTGTGAACTCGTTCGTAAAAATCCGGCAAGCTATCTGTGGGGTATCCCGGTACCATCCGTAGGACTTTTGGGTTACTCGATTATCGCAATCCTCGCATTTATCCGCAGCACTTCAAAAAACATCAATCTATTAAAAGGAATTTTGGGAATGACGATATTCGGCGTATGTTTCACTCTCTGGTTCACCTATACGGAACTGTTTGTCATCCGGGGCGTCTGTATGTGGTGCGCAATCTCCACAGTCAATATGTTTATCCTGTTTATCTTAGCAGTAAAAAGTTATATGCTGGAACGGAAGGGAGAATAAGTATGTTTGATTTAACGGGAAAAGTAGCTTTGGTCACCGGTGCTTCAAGCGGCATGGGAAAAGCAACAGCAATCGCCCTGGCAAATCAAGGAGCTAAAGTCGTTATCGGCGCACGGCACGCGGATAAGCTGGACGCCGTAGCCGCAGAAATTAAATCGCGGGGCAAGGAAGCTCTTGCTGTCACAATGGACGTAACCAAGAGAGGAGACGTAGACGCCGCAGTCACCGCATGTGTAACGACATTCGGACGGCTTGACATTCTCGTTAATAACGCCGGGGCACTTGACTACTCCCCTTTTCTTACCATGACTGAAGAAAAGTGGGATCTCATTATCGATACAAATCTGAAAGGATACTTTTTTGCCGCACAATCCGCTGCCCGCAAAATGGTAAAAAACAAATGGGGTCGTATTATTAATATAGCGTCCATTGCGTCCGGAGGAGTAGGCATCGGTATGGCAAACCTCGTCCATTATACGGCAAGCAAGGGCGGTGTTATCGGAATGACTGAGGCGCTGGCTGCAGAATTGGGACAATATAATATTCTGGTTAATGCTATCGGTCCCGGAGGCATCGATACGGAAATGACAAAAGGCACGGATATATCGTCATTGGCTAACCGTTTATCCGTCAAGCGTCTCGGTAAACCGGAAGAAATTGCTGCTGCAGTCGTCTATCTTGCATCAGATGAAGCAAGCTATACGACAGGCGCCACCCTGTACGTCGACGGAGGGTGGCTTGCACAATAAGAGTATGGTACTATAAAAAGTGAATCTGTCTGAAAGGGAGGTGATACTTATGCCACGGTCAACACGACCTCAGAAAAAACATACACTCGACTTTATGAGTATCATCGTCATATTGGTCATAGCGATTTTTACCGGACTTGTCGGATTTTATGTCGGCCAGTCAGTAGGCGCCAATCAGATGCTTCAGACGGTACAGCAAATGGTGCAATAATATTGAAAAAGTACATGTTTAACCGAAACATCCCTCGCTCCGCGGGGGATTTTTCGTAAATTCGTCAGAGGTAAAGAGCTACGGTCATGTTCCAGAAGATGTGGACCAATATCGGGGCAACGAGCGACCCGGTGTTGTAATAGAGTAAGCTGTTGGCCAGCCCAAGCACCAAATCCGTCACCAAAAAGAGGATAAGCGTTATCCCCTGCAACTTGGTCGTGGTAACCAGAATCGGCACATGCAAAAGCATAAACATCACGGATGAAACGACCGATGAGTATGCTAAATTCTTCGTTTTCTCGTACAAACGGTTAAAGACAAATCCGCGGGAAAGTAATTCTTCCGTAAACGCCGTCGCCAACGATAAAATAATGAGGAAAAATCCGTACTGCTGGAATACAGCAGTCGGGTTGACATCCAATTTCCCGTATTTAATGATGTGGGTCGCCAACCCCTCAAGAGCAAATACCACGCCAAACCCGAGCCCGATATAGACACTGGTAAAAAAATTATGCCAGGTAAGCCCAAGTGTTGCCAGACTCTGTTTTTCTTTCTTGCGGACGTACCAGATGACCGGTGCTACGAATACCAGCGGCTTAAAAATAAACTCATCTGCCCACTCGGGTAGTTTGAAAAAATACCGGTACAGGCACCATGCCAGGAGAATCCACGCCCACAACCTGAAAACCGGACTGAGTGTACTTACCGCCGATTTTTTTGCTGCCATACTATTACAATACCCCACCCGTTTACTTCGGTGCAAGTATCAATACCGCCTCATGCATAGTGCCGACTAATTGATTTACCAATTCTATGGCCTGGGTGCGGGTAAGCGACCGCAAGTTGTGGGGGAAATAATGGAAAACCATATTTCTCCCCTCTTTCCAGGTATGCCAAAGCCGTGCCGCGAGCTCTACGCCGTACCGGTCACTGATCTGCGCATAGGCACTCCGTGCGCCGAGTCGCCGTGCCAGGTTGGGAGATAATACTCTACCGATACGGAAATGGTCACTGTGAAAATCACGCTCAGAAATAATCTGCGTATCCAAAAATAGCTTTTTTAAAAACCCCTCATAAAGCTTCGCAAAAGGAAATACGAGGTATGAAAAGTCAGTGGGGCGGGCCGCGCTGCTGGCGACTGGCAGGGTGTGCCGGATACTGTCTTCTACTAAAAACTCCCCGTCGCGGACAAGCGCCCGCATATCCGGCGCTAAATACTGCCAAAGCTGGGATGTTTCTTCCATCATAAAAAGCGCAAGAATAACAATGTTTCTACAACAAAAAAAATAGCAAAAATAATCATCCCCCACAGCTGAAGCGCACGAGCGACGGGGCCTTCTACCATGCGATACCAGCTATTGAGATTACCTGTTATCTGCCACTGCCCAAGCTGCCAAAGGAGAAGAGTTAAATACAAAGATAACACCAGCCCGATAGCTAACATACTGGTTGAGGAGGTCACGATAAAAAAGGATAGGAGAACAAATGCTCCTGAAAATACAATGCTCCGGAATGGAGAAGGATTAACAGCGACAAATAGTTCCGCCGCATCCAATAAATACACGCCGATAACGCCGCCGATAATAAACCAGAGCGCTCCGAACGGCGGATGGATAAACCATTTGATAAACCCAATGCCTATCAAATATCCCAGGGAAACAAAAAGAAAAAACAACGGCTTACGGGAAAAAATCTGTTTAAGCATACCTTCAGTATACTACGGTAAAGTCCAAAAAATCATGCCTTGCGGGAAGCCACGAAGCTGAAACGGCTTCGACCCATGCAACATCCGGGCCTTTCTTACAATCAGCAATAAATTTTTCCAGAATTGACTCATTGCCCTCTGCGACAAATTCTACGGTATTATCTTCACGGTTTTTTACCCAACCGGTTACTCCCAATGACTTTGCCTGATGCTGTACCCACGTGCGATACCCGACTCCAACAACATCTCCGGAGATAATACAATGCACGCGTTTCATTCTTTCCCTTTCCGCAGCTCCCCCATTTTCCACATAAAAAGACGCGGGCGGCTTCTGGCATTGGCATCTTTGGTAAACGTGAGTGCCTTTTCAAGAACCGCACGGGGCACGGTTTTTGCCAGGCGTATATACAGCGATTTATGCTTATAATCACCCAATGTCTCGGCAAGATATATCCCGTAGGATTGGAATTCGCGGGAAATATACTTATCTTCCAGCGGATTAAATTTTTTGAGGATGTCTGCAATCGCGGGAATTGTGGTCTGGTCTGCCATACCTAATTAAACCTATTCATCGCCACATCGATACCCTTAAGAAGTGCCATTTGTACTGCTTCAGTTCCGTGTTTAATGAGGTGTTTAAACGAACCTGCCTCCGACTGGCGGAAACGCGACAATACAAACGAAATCACCGATCGGTCGTTCGCTTCCGATCCCCTTCCAATCCCCAACCGAAATCGGATAAATACATCCGTACCCAATTCATTAATAATAGATTCCACCCCATGATGTCCCGCGCTCCCGCCTTTCTCGCGGATTTTAATCTTGCCGAGCGGCAAATCGATATCATCGTGGATGACCCAAACATCCGCAGGCGTGAGTTTATAAAAATCCATGAGTGCACGCACGGCAAAACCTGAATTATTCATGAAAGTCTGAGGTTTTACCAATAATACCTCGCCTATTCTTGCCGTCAGCACATTTTTCTTCTCATCTCTTTGCCATACCGGCGGAACACCTGCGCCGAGTTCACGCAGTAATTTATCAACAACCATAAACCCGATGTTGTGGCGGGTACTTGCATACTGGCCACCGGGATTTCCCAGTCCGACTATTAGTTTCATGAAAGTAATTGTACCACGTCTTTGTCCGTTATCTGCGTAAAATCGCGGTAATACTGTCCGACAGCCCTAAAATCCCCAGGCGTCTCCAAAATAACAACGTCGTCTGTGAGTTTCTGAAGTTTTGCCGCCGTCTCGGGTGGTGCAACCGGCAAGGCCACAATAATTTTTTTTGCGCCGTGCTCTTTCGCCCACCGGATAGCAACTTCCATCGTAGCGCCCGTTGCCGCTCCGTCATCCGTAAGAATAATTGTTTTATCCCGGACATTGAGCGTTTGTCCCTCCGGAACCCGCGCACCTATGGCAAATTCCGGATTCCCCGGACTTCCGATTTTTTTCACTACAAGAACATCCTGCGCAACACCTAATGCGTTTGACAAAGCTGATGAAACCACAACGCCTCCGCGCGCAAGGCCTATGACAAAATCTACCGCCGTGCGGTACGAAACAAGTTCTTTTGCCAGGCGCTTGCCGGCTTCAGTGCGGTTGGTAAACACACTTGTTACTTCATTTTCGCCAACTGTTTTTCCGCAAGATCTCCGACGTAGGGAATCTTATACGTTTCCCCCTGGAATGCTTTCCACATAAGAACGATCCAGAGAATAAATGCGACGAAAGACAGGAGTAGCCCTACCAACCATCCTAATATCGGGATGAATCCCAGAAAAATATTGATGACAAATATGCCGCCAAACAATATTGTTGACTGCATCGCATGAAAACGGACAAATTTATTCTGCTTTTCAACAAGAAGAATAATGATTCCCGTCACGAACCACAATAAATAGGACGCTGCTGCAAGTAAATTTTCGTTACTTTTTGCTGCCACTTCGATTCACCTCCCCTCAAAAATACCATCACTACTACTTTACTACGACTATCTCCACGATAACGGAGCCAATGCGCGGCGTCAATGGTTAAAATATCGACAACTGCTCGCGCGAAGCATCGACTAACGGTTTTTCCTCACCTTCCCGCCAAAGCTTCACAACACCGAAGACACCGTCATAGCCGGGATCAATGACGATATCGCCGCTTCTCACCTTATCTACACCAACGGCCACCCGTTCCCCTGCAATCTTTGCGATATCCGCGTGTGAGGCTTTTAATAAAATGGTAAATTCCCCGTCTAACGCGTCCGTCAGCTGACGGTAGGGCGTTTGCACTTTAGGGCTTGCAACCGGCGACCCGATACATTCAGAAATAATTTCCTGCAGCGGAACTACCATAACAAACGGAGGTCTTTTTGGAAACGCGCGGCTTGAAGTCATCATGCCCTTTTTTACTAACTGTAATGACTCTTCGCTTCGTCCTGCAAGCTCGCCGACGCGCTGTTCCACGCCCTGCGTTAAATGCTTACCGCACACCGGACACGTGGTTCCCTTTTTCTCTATATCCTTGGGGCCCCAGCGGATATTGCACGCGCGGTGACCGGACCAGTGGTATTTTCCTTCTTCCGGATAAAATTCTATCGTGTATGCTATTTTTGACGGTCCTTTTTGTTTTATAGCGTTTTCTATTGCCGAATAGCTTAATTTCCCGTCAGGAATGTCAAACACGGTTGACTCCCGGCCAAGCTTCGGACCGGAATGCGCATCGGAAAAAGACACGATGGAACGGGAGTCCAACTCTTTAATACGCCAGTTCATTGCAGGGCTACTTGATAATCCCGTTTCAACGGCATATACATTTTTTGCATACGGCCCGTATGCTTCCTCCAAACTATTAAATCCGCTCATGCTGCCAAAGACGGAAAACCACGGCGTCCAGGCGTGCGCAGGAATGATCATCGCGTGCGGCTCGATGGTTAACACAAGTTCCGCCACCTGAATAGAGGTGAGCCCGATAATCGGCCGGCCATCGCTCATGAGGTTACAACCCTGTTTCGTCATCTCCTTGTTGATTTTGTCCGCGGACACAAGTGTCGGCACCCAAATAAGCGTATGAATGCGTCTGCCACGCCCTCCCTGGGAATAAATACAGGATACTTCGGTTGCAAGTAAAAATAACGGATCGTCGGTACCCGCGGTTTTCAGTTTTAACAGCCCGTTACCGAGTTCTTCAAGGTTTGCTTTAATTTCCCGCATCCACAACGGATGCGTCCAGTCGCCGGTAGCAACGAGGCCCATCCCCTTCCGGCGCGTCCACGCGCAAATCTCAGGGAGCACCATATTGGGCGATACCGCACGCGAATATTTAGAATGAAGTTGAAGGTCAGCAATAATCTGCATACCGGCATTATACCGTACTTATTCAAACAGTTCTTTGAGGAGTTTTTTGAAACTTCGTTCGAATTTTTTAATTGTTTTTCTTGCAGTATTCTTTTGTTTCTTATAGGGATGTCCTCCCATAACATACCCGGGCATGTGTTTAAATGATGTGTTTAAAAACAACACGGGCAGCATCCCCACAATGTATTGATTTAACACTTTAATTGTTCCTTCTTTCCGAAACCTGCGAAGCGACCATACACACAGCGATTCCCGAAGGATTTCCATACGGATTCCTTCACGGAAAAGCCGGATGCCAAAATCAACGTCTTCATGGAAGGCATGGCTCTCATCATAACCGCCGACTTTCGTATAGGCGCTCCGATGGATGATTGTCAGTGGTCCGGGGGCATGAGCCTTCTTAAAGATTACAGTTGCTTCAATATAAATATTTGCAAGCAGTGTATAGACCGCATCTTTGGGATTTTCACTATCCGGCCGGAACCATGTGGTAAACAGCTTTGGTTCCGCAGATCTGATGTATGTCGTACACCGCTCTAGAAAATAGGGCAACAGTATGCCGTCGGCGTCAATAAAAAGGAGCCATTCCCCTTTTGCTACTTTGGCTCCAATATTTCTCTGAAGCGGCAAACTGGCTTTTTTACTGATAATAACCTGTAATTTCGGCAGTTTTGAGGCGAATGATTGAGCGACCGCAACTGTTTTATCTTTAGAGGACCCGTCCACAACAATCACCTCAAAATGTTTGTCCGTCTGAGCAGTGAGTGACTCCAGCAATTTCGGCAAAAATTTTTCCTCGTTTAAAGTTGGGATAATAATGGAATAGTGGATAGCCATTGTGGCCTTTATTATACTCTAGATCCCTGATTTTTGTACATTTTGGTGAGCTCGGAGACCGTTGTCGCGTCCCGCGGAGATTTGTCGTCGCGGATGCGAACGAGCCTGGGAAACCGCACTGCAATGCCGGCACCGTGTGTAGGTGAACGGGTTAGATCATCGCCGGCCAGCTCCACAACGATTTTGGGCGCTACCCAGACATCCGGAATGAGCATTTTATTGACATCTTTATACTCCTTCGGCGCATGAGCGACTTTTATATCGTTCAGGCGCTTACGGATCTCTTTCCATAATTCGTCTGACACACCGGTCCCGATTTTGGTCACCGTAACGATAGAGTCACCGCGCACAACACCCACCAAAAACGCGCCGATCCCAAAACTACTTCGTTTCCCCTCCCCGCGATAATATCCCATGATGACGGCGTCTATAGTATCGGTGAGTTTCCCGGTTTTGCCCTCTTCTTCTTTAAATTTTACCCAGTGATAACCGGCCCGGCCCGGTTCGTAGACGCTGTCCCACTTTTTTATAACTGCGCCCTCCAGGCCCCGTTTGAGTTGTTCATCGTGGTACTGACGGATCATATTCGCATCGTGTGTCACAATCTGCGGTGAAAGCATGAGCCGCTCATTTTCTTTCTGTTTCAGTGTTTCTCTGAGAATTTTTCGACGTTCGGAAAGCGGGAGCGGCAACAATTCTTTCCCGTTTTTGTAAAGAATATCGAAAACGAAAAACTTTATCGGAATGGTTTGAGAGGCCTGCGCGACCGCGTGTTTCCGTTTTCGCGTGACCGTATCCTGAAATGAAATCAGTCTGTCATTTTTTTTGTCGTAGCCGACGGCTTCACTATCCAGAATAACCTCATCAGCTGTTATTTCACTCTCGATATCTTTGAGTTCCGGGAACATAACTGTTGTATTTTCAAGATTCCGCGAAAATGACGACACAAATGTACTGCGCTTGAAATGGATTTGCACCCGAACCCCATCGTATTTGGGCTCAACGGCCACCTCCCCCATTTTTTTAATCATCTCGTCGGCATTGGGAAGCCGGGCACACAGCGACGCCAATATCGGCGCCCCGACTTTTACATGGATATGTGAGAGTCCCGCGAGCCCTTCCTTTTTTACTTCCATCGCCAAGAGTCCGATATCCGGCCGGACATTGTATGCCGCTTCCAGTCTCCCTCGAAGGGACTTATCCCCCGTTTCCATCCAGGAAAGAGCATCCAAAATTGTCATATCCGAAAATCCCAGGCGCAGTTTATCCAGGGGAATCCGCGCGATATAACGGGCGGATACCACGTCCACGTGACTCAATAAATCCGCAAGCAATCCGATTTTTTTCTCCTGTGATCCCGCTCCTGCCACCCGCGCAAGTGCATCGAGCATATGATAGACCTCCGACACACTCAGGGTTCCGCCGCCTTTATGAAACGATTCCGCGGTGGTTCCCAAATCTCCGGATTTTTTGAACGCTTTGCGGACTGCGTCTTCCGATACGTTATACGCCAGTGCTATTGCGCGGATCATAAATTTATCGGCAACACCGAATTCAACGGCTTCGTAGAGAGGAACAGTACGCCCTTGTAGGAGATAACAAATTTCACCGATTTCCTGAGGTCGAGCTTTTTTGAAAAGCTGTGCCAAAATTTCCGTCATCGCTATGCGTGACGCTGTTGCCTCAAGACGCTGAAAATACTTTGCAAGGCACGAAAATGTCATTTGATGAACAAAAAGTAGGCAAGTGTGATAAGTATAAGAAAAAATATGCCAAATCCTATGGCGACTTTACCGTCCGGCTCATGTTTCACCAATTTTTGTATACCCTGGACGATGACAACAATAACAAACAGGGAAGGAATAATCATGAGTGCGTAGATCACACCCGGTCCGGAAAGATTCATACTTCTATAATCGCTTACTCTCCCCCGATCGTCAAGACGTACTTGACGCCTTTAGTGGAGCCTTCTTTACGCAGGATCCCTTTTTTGATGAGATCCTTGATTTCCCGAAGTACCGTGTCTTCGGAAATCATGGGGAAGAGTTCAAAAAACGCTTTGTTCTGTAAAAATCCGTTCTCCTGGATAAACTCGACCACTTTAATCTGACGCTCGGAAAGTGCCAACTGTTGACCGCCCAGCGATTTTTTAATTTTGAGATCTGTTGAAAGTGACTTCACTTTCTCTTTGATGCGGGTAAGCTCAATCGCGAGCCCCTCGGTAAAATATTCCAGCCAGTTTGTAAGGTTGCCGTCCGCTTTCGCGACACTCTGCAGCGCATCGTAGTAGGCCAGTGGTTCGCGGTCATAATATTCCTCAAGTGAAAAAAATCGCTTGATGTCATACCCTTGTTTGAAGAGGACCAGTGTTGCGGCAGCCCTCGCTACTCGTCCGTTGCCGTCCAAAAACGGATGGATGCGCACCAGCTCGTAGTGGGTGGCGCCGGCTTTGAGGACTGCGTGCATGTCGTCCGGACCCACGCCATTAAGCCAGCGCAGAAACGCATCAATAAGAAACGGAATTTCAACAGCCGGCGGCGGACGGAATGTGATCTCTCCGGTTTGACTATTTTTGACGACGACCTGTGTCCTTCTGTATTCCCCCACCACATCATCGGCCAGCATGCGGTGCACGGTGAGTGCATGAATATGCTTAAGGGTATCAGACGAAATTTCGTTATTGTCATACTGCTCGATAAACTGGAGAACATTCCTGTAATTGAGTACTTCCTGTATATCCCGGTCGCGGCCGACAATCGTAGCTCCGGCGAGCACTTTTTCCGCTTCGGTAAAGTTAAGCTCATTGCCTTCAATGTGAGTTCCGTGGTGGACAGTCCGGACAAGCGCCTCTTCTCGGAATTTCGCTTCCCAAGCGGGCACCAGCGGCGCATTCTCTATAACCTCGCGCGCCGACTCAACGATGCCGATGTATTTGAGGATTTTATTGGTAATGGTAAACTTAGGAGTGTACATATTTATATTTCCTGTATAATAACCGCATGGCTCAAGAAAATCAACATAGAAAGCGTTTACACCTGCTAATTCTTAAACAAATGCTTGCATTAGCCGCGAGCGGTTTCGGATTGGTAGCGGCTCTGGCTTGGAATAACGTCATACAGGAATTCGTCGCAACCCAGATAAAACCCTATTTGCCCTCCGGCAGCGGACTTTTATCGCTTTTGATTTATGCGATCATCGTCACGGTAATTGCCGTTACCATCACGTACCAACTTACGAAATTTATTGATAAGCTGGAAAATCCGTCATGAAAAGAGTGAAGTTATTTCTTGTGCCTTTTGTCCTCTGGTATTTACGTGCTATCGGACGTTTGGCACTTTCCCGCAGCCGGGCGACGGTCATAGGCATCGCAGGATCAGTGGGGAAAACCAGCACTCGCGAGGCTTTGTTTTCAATCTTAAAAGATATTGCTCCGACCCATATGGTTTCCGGTAATTCCGAAACCGGTGTCCCTTTAGGACTCGTAGGGTTATTCCCAAAGGACTACTCTCCTCTCGATTGGATCCGTATGATGGTTATGGCACCGCTGCGCATCGGATTTTTAAAAAATATAAAATTTATTATTGTTGAAATGGGTATTGATGACCCGTATCCCCCAAAAAACATGGAGTACCTCCTTACAATCGTCAAACCCGATATCGGCATTATCACAGAAGAGTCTGCAGCCCATACAATGCAATTCGAAAAAATTTTCGGACCCAATGTCGTCGTATCAGATACGGAACGCCTCGAACTTTTAATTCAAGCAATAACCAAAGAAGATGCAAAAATGCTTGAAACATGTAGCATTAAAATCGTTAACGGAGATAATCCATATCTTACGAAAGCACTTCCTGGCGCCCTTACGTTTGGTATCAAAAAAGACGCAACTATCGGTATAACTGATTATGAGCTCGATTCGAAAAAAACGATTTTTTCCTACAAGCTCGGCGATACGCCTATCACTCTTCAATTCAAGGGATACGCGTTCCCGCAAGAACTCGCTTCTGTGTTTGCGCCGGCCATTCTTACGGCTAACCGACTCAACATTCCTGTTGATAGTATCCAAAAGAATCTGGAGAGAAATTTTGTACCTCCGCGGGGCCGCGAAAGCATTTTTCCGGGAAAAAATGATTCCATCATTATCGACTCTTCCTACAACGCATCCAAACCTTCCGTCCTTTCATTTCTGGAAATGACCGAAACACTGAAAAGAGAAACAAAAAGACATGCGGTTGTTGTGCTTGCCGACATGCTGGAGTTAGGTAACGAGTCACAACTCGAGCATGAAGCGGTGGCACATGCCGTCAGAACGATTCCCGACACTCTTTATGTAGTTGGTCCATTAACGAAACGTTTTATTTTGCCAATCGTTCAAAAAACTCTTACACACGTTGAGTGGTTTCCTTCAGTCATCGAACTAAACCAGGCACTATCGAATATTCCTCGCCGTTCTATTATTCTTTTCAAAGGTTCACAAGGTAATCTGTGGCTTGAGGAAAGCATTAAATTACTCTTAAAAAATAAGGAGGATGTGTCGCGTCTGTGCCGCCAAAATGCCTTCTGGCAACGTGTTAAAAAATCCGCTGGACGCTGGATAGAAGTGTGATACACTTAAGCCATGGGTACTCCCGATGTTCAAGCTACGGCTCCTCCGATAGCTCAACCCGCTCCACAACCAGTGATACCAGTGCCTTCTATACCACCGCCTATCACACCCGCCAAACCAAAAAATACTCTTGTGACAGTGCTGATTGTTCTTATTGTCCTTCTTTCACTTGAAGCCGCCGGATATTTTGCCTATCAATACCTGCAGAAAAAACAGCAGGCTGCAATAACAACGTTTGAGGCGTGTAGCAAAGCCCCCGGCAGTGTCATTGAGGCTATGTACCCGCCTGTGTGTGTAACCCGCGACGGAAAACAGTTTACCCAGCCGCTGACGCCGGAAGAACAACAAAATCTTCTGCCTCCCTCTCCAACACCAGATACAAAAGTATCACAACAGGTGTTAGGCATTCAGTTAACACAGTGTTGTTCATGCCCTACTATGGTTGACGCGTCGCAAATCGGAACAAACGGATGGGTAGTTTTCGATCAAGAAAAAAATTACACATCTCTGCGGCCAAGCACCTGCTCAGCACAAAACATCGGTGTATGCGCCCCATGCCCCGCCCTTAAAAGGGGTAACAATTTAGACTGTCAATATAATGGAAAAACGTATAAAAACGGGGAACAGTTCCCTGATAAATGCAATTCGTGCACATGCGAATCAGGGCAGGTTGCGTGCACCGCTATGGCCTGCCTATAAGAAGTTCTTTCATCGTCAACGGAATCTGGTTCGCCAAATCCGTTGCATTAAAATAGGGACCCACCATTTGATAAAGTTCATCTCCAGCCTTTTTGTTGATGAAACTTCCCGCTATTGTTGACAAAAATGGATCGTTGGTACAGGCTAAAGCTGCAATCAGGCCGGCCAGCACGTCCCCTGTGCCTCCTTTGGTCATTCCGGGATTTCCGCCGAGAATCTGGCGGCACTGTCCATCCGCGTTACATGCAATATCCTTCTCCCCTTTTAAAAGGATGATACAGTGATATTTTTTTGCCGCACTTGAGATTTCTTGTGTACCAAACGCATGGGCATATTCCGCGTGATGCGGCGTCAGAATTGCACCTTTTGGAATTTTGGTGAGATCCATCATTTGGAGCGCTCCCGCGTCCGCGACCCACTGTTTATCCGGATACTTTGTAAATAACGTATTCGTAACTGTTTCCGTTTCCGCGTCCCGCGTCATACCCGGGCCGATAAGAATGCAGTCATCTTCCTGAATATAGGGATCCAACTCTCCTCGCGGAATGACAATGCCATTACGGAATTCTTTCTTTTCCTCGTGTACAATCGCATTGTTTTCCGGCACCGAAGAATAATGAACGAGGTCTACAATCCGCGAGGCCACGGTGAGCGCCCAGAGACTGGCGGCATGAAACAGATGTGACCCGCCGATCACAAGCAGCCTGCCATTCTGGCCTTTATGAGAACCAGGCCGCGGCACGTGTATTTTTTTGAGATCATCCATTGTCACAGTTTCCATACGTCTATTTTACACAATTACACACCTAAACGGATAATCTCTGCCTGAATATGATGTTTTTTAAACAAATACAACACCTCTTCCTCCGCGGAGCTGACAATCGTCTGCTGCTTGCCGAGAACCTCAAGAACAAGCGTCCGGTGCGCCACATCCAATTCTGAAAAGATATCATCGAGGATTAAAAGCGGCCGCTCTCCCGATTCTTTCTCAATAAACGCCAGTTCCGCCAGTTTCAGCCATACTATGGCGAGTCTTTGTTCTCCTCGGCTCCCGTATTTACTTAAATCAAGATCCTGTTTTGTAAAAAGGAAATCATCCCGGTGCGGCCCCACGAGTGTGGATTTGGCAGCAACTTCTTCGTCTTTGTACTGATCCAATCGTGACTGAGAAATGACGCTTTTATCATATGATACCGAATAATGAATCGGGAATACTGAATAGTGATTAATAAAATCTATATAGACCGTTCGTTTATCGGTTATATAGCCCCCCGCCTTGATAAGCAGTTGGTCCCAAAATTGAAGCTGATGATGATGTGCTTTCCCCTCATTAATTAAATCCAAAAGTCTGTTTCTTTGCCGTAGTCCGCGTTCATACGATTGGAGGTTCCTTCTGTATTCCCGGTCCACCTGTACAAGAACGCTATCCAGATATTTACGGCGTATGCTGGGACTGTCGGTCACCAGTTCTAGGTGTTCCGGCCAAAACAGCACGGCACGCAGTACCCCAATAAAATCCACCTGGCGGCGCGCAATCCCGTTTACCAGATATTTTTTGAGCGGCGCCTTTGCACGGCCAACCATGCCGCTCGTTATCAATAACTCGAGTTTCGTATCCCCGACAGTTGCCTTTACCCTACCCAACTCTTCACCCCAGGTAATCATTTCCCGGTCGGCATCGGCCCGGAAACTTTTCCCTATTGCCAATAGCATAATTGCCTCAAGGATATTTGTTTTACCCGCAGTATTTGGGCCAAGAATGAGCGTTGTCGACGGGGAAAAGGTAAATGCGCACTTTGTATAACTGCGAATGTGGGTGAGCGTGCAATCCGAAAGAATCATGCGATCGTTGTGCCGTGGAATTCCTTATTATCCAATGCCCGGGCAAGGTTATCCAAATCTTTTCCGTTCAATATTTTCACCGTTACACCCAATTCCTGGGCCAAGCGCGAGGCAATCGGATCAAATGGTGCGTTCATGCGCGGGCTCCATGTGTCTCCGACCATCTCCCGATATGCCTTCCACGTAATGGTATCAATGGGTTTGGCATCGGGAAATGATTTAGGATCTTTATCGTAGACTTTATCAATATTCGTTAAATTCACAACGAACCGGACGCCGTAATCTTCACAGAGCGTCACGGCGTCGTAGTCCGTGCTCCAACCCGGCTTCCATCCTGCGGCGATTGCAACAGGCTTATCAATTTTAAGGATTATTTCGTAGTGTTTGATAACCCGCGGATCTGCAATATCCTGAAAAATAGTACGCACCAGTTGGGCGTTGAGTCTGGTGGCATGGATACCGAGCCAGTCTTTATCCGCATCCGTCAGTTCTTTCCCGCGTACGTCTTTGGCAGCATCAATATATTTCCCTGCAATCGATCCGCCGCCGATGACAATAAAAAATCTCCGCTTTTTTGCGGAGACTTGGTTGCGAATGAAAGTGTTAAATTCACTCAAAAATTTGGTATCGACAATGCCGCCGGGGACAATAAGCGATCCCCCGACGGATAAAACAAATGTGTTATTCTGGTCAACCATTTCTTTTTCCTCGAAAAACGCGCTGACGGCGCGTGTAGTTGTTATCTTACGGGAAGAAGTATCATTTGTCAAACACCCAAACCTGACCTATGTTTAATAATTTTTAATCAGGTTCCCGCTATTTTTCGCCTGACGGTAAGAGGCATAGAAAAAGAGTAGAGCCAAAAGCAAATAGAGAGCGTCCAGACCGTATGCAGTCAGAATCTGTACCCCGTTTATTGTGTGTGTAGTCATCAGCTGCCGCATATTTTCAAAAAAATAGGTTGTCGGCAAAAAATACGCGACGTGCTGTGCCCATCCCGGCAGCACCGAAACCGGATAAAACACACAGGAAAGCGGCTGAACCAGGATAGCCACGGCCCAGATAAACACTTCCACGGTATGACCGAACCGCATGATAAATCCCTGCACAATTAAGCTTAAAGCCCAGCCGAACACGACCAGCCCGGCTGCCGCAGGAACGAGGTAGAAACCGAAGGAGGCAATTTGAAACCCGTAAAACACGTTGGCCAAAAAGAACATAAACACCATGGAAACGATAAGTTTAATAACTGCTACAATCGCAACTCCCGCAAGATATTCCGCCATAGAAAGCGGTGTGGAGAACAGGTTCACAAAATTCCGGCTCCAGAGTTCATCGATCATGGAAATCGATATATCCCGGCTGGACCGGTCAAAAAACGTCCAGAGAATAATACCACCCAACAGTAGGGTGATAATATTCACCCCACTCGTACTGGTTCGGGATAAAAAGACACTGAAAATTCCCCAAATGAACAGCTCAAATGCCGGCCACCAGAAGATATCAAAAATCCTAAACACATCGCGTTTGGAATTATGCCAGGTCTTAAGTATTATGGCGCCGACCCGTTGAGAGTTCATAATGCCCGCCTCCCTGTCATCTTGATAAAATAATCTTCCAATGTCGGCTTATCTATGGATATTTCACTATATTCGACTCCCAACTCTGCCAATCCCGACAAAAGGTACGCAATATCCTGTTCATCAACCGAAACGGTGACGAATCTCCCTTGGGCAACTGCTCCGAATCCGGCTTTTTTTGTAAATTCGAGCGTCCGTTTCTGTCCGTCTTTCACCATAAGATTCACCCGTATCTGTCTTACATTTTTTGCCAGGCGCTCGGGCGTATCTTCCGCGAGTATCTTCCCGTGATCGATAAACAACACCCTATCACACACTTCCTCAACTTCAGCCATGTTATGGGAAGTTAAAAGGATTGTCGTTCCGCTCTCCTTTGCGCGCACGATCTCTTTCCGGATAACTACGGCAACATCTGGATCAAGACTGGCCGTCGGCTCATCCAAAAGAAGCAGTTTGGGATCGTTCAGAAACGCTTTACAGAGATACACCCGCGTTTTCTGACCCTGGGAAAGATCCTCGTGCTTTTGTGAGAAAAAATCCATGACACCAAAGGTTTTGGCAAACTCCCGGATTTTCTCACCGGCATTCTTTACACGATACAGTTTCGCCATAACTACCAGGTTTTCCCAGACGGTGAGCCTCGGCGCCATCTCCACATACGTCGAGGAATAATTCAGATTTTGTAAAATAGCTTCGCGGCTTCGCCGGTACGTTAAACCAAAGAGCGTAATCTCGCCGCATGTCGGCGTAATAAGATCAAGAAGCATAAAAATCGTTGTCGTTTTGCCGGCACCGTTGGGCCCCAAAAGCCCCACAATCTCTCCCTCGGCAACTGCGAAGGAAATGCTGTCTACGGCAACAAATTTGCCGAACTGTTTTGTGAGATTTTTAACCTCAACAACGCTGCTCATACCCATCCAGTATACGCGTTTTTGAGGCTAACGGGAAGCGGCGGAATGAAATTTTTCGGTCACGAATGTCTGTAATTCTTTCTGGAACCTTTCTTTGCTGAATTTTTTGGCCTGATCACGACAGTCTTTTGCATCTATTTTTATTTTTTCAAATTTTTTTAGTGCCGCAATCAGGCTTTCCGTTGTCGGCTCCGTAAATAACACCCCTGTTTTCCCGTCAATCACCGATTCCGTATACCCTCCTCCGGCATATGCGATGACCGGCGTTCCCATACTCATCGCCTCAACGGGCGTCATGCCGAAATCCTCATCAGTCGCCAGCGCCAGAAAGGCTTTCGCGCCTGCATACAGTTTGGCAAGTTCGGTATCGGAGACGTGACCCCCTACGGCCCCTACAACTTTTAGCGGAAATCCCATTTTTTGAGAAGCCGCATGGGCAAGTTCAAGCCCTTTACTTCCCACGGGGCGCGAAACAAAAAGGTAGTACTGTTCTTTTTTCACTTTCGGCACAGACGGAAGATCGACGGGAGGATATATCACCGTCGAATCACGGCGGTAAAATTTCCGGATTCTTTTTTGCGTCTCTTGCGAATTGGCGATGAAATAATCCACTTTTTGTGCCGCCTCAAAATCATACTGCCGCATGAAAAATCCGACAATCGTCGCATACGCGCGGACTACCCCATACCGCTGCCAGTTTACCGACGTAGGGTATCCGTAAAGCCACCGCGGGGGCGTGTGACAGTAGCAAATTTCAATCGCCTTCCCCTTCTTGGCAAATCCTTTCGTCACATACCAACTTGAGGAATCAAGAATCACGTCGTATTTCGAAAAATTAAATGAATTCCACACGAGAGGCGCCAAAAAACGCAAAGGACTCGCAAATTTTGCCAAAGGTTGCATCCACGACACGCGGATATCACGATCCTTAAACCGTTCCCATGCCGGCGAACCGCGGCGCAGGTATGCGGTATAAATCGGTGCCTCCGGCCATAGTTCGGACATCGCAAGAAGCACCCGTTCCGCCCCGCCGAATTCCCCGAGCTGATCATGCACTAATGCAATTTTCATAATTAAAAAAATTTCTGCTGTTGATTATCTGATTTCTTCTCCTTTTTTTCCTTTTCTTCCGGTTTAGCTTCCCCTGTAATCCGCTTCAAAATAGTCCGGAAACCGAGCGTTGTAAGCTCCTTGATAGCCTCCGGCCGATTCAGGCTTCCCAAGGGTGTTAGAGTGCCTTCTAAGGGTACGGTGGTACGGATTGTTGCCAAATCGTGACAAAGCAATGCGCTTTCCCTGTCGGAAGGAGAGAATGTACTGGATTTTATGACCCCCGCAAGTGTTTTATATTTGGCTAAAAGTGCCGCTGCGGTTTTGGGGCCAACGCCAGGAATTCCCGGATAATTATCTGACGGGTCGCCGGCAAGCGCTTTAAAATCCGGAATTTTATTTGGTGCCACCCCCATCCGCTCTTTCACTGCTTTTTCATCGTATAATTTCGCCTCCGATAATCCTTTTGTCGGCATCCAGACAAGTATTTTTTCATCCTCAACCAATTGTAATATATCCCGGTCACCGGTTACGATAATCACCTGATCTATACCGTCTTTTTTCGCATTTTTAGCGAGTGTACCAATAACGTCATCTGCCTCAAACCCGTCTTTTTCAAAAATCGGAATACCAAAGCCAGAAACAAGCGCATGGACTTTGGGGATCTGATCCACTAATTCCTCATCCATTTTCGGCCGCTTGGCCTGATATCCGGCAAACAATTCTTTCCGGAACGTAGGCTTTGGCCGGTCAAATGCAACGGCTACATGGGTGGGTTTAAGGTCGGTAATAAGCCTCAGGAGCATTGTACCGAATCCATATACGGCGTTTACGACCGACCCGTCCGGCGCCGTGAGGGGCGGCAGTGCGTGATACGCGCGGTGCAATATGGCATTGCCGTCGATTAATACCAATCGGTTCATGAAGGTATTATAGGAGATTATTCGAGTTTTTTCTTGGGGCCGCCCATGAGGGCTTCAAATTCATCACCTTCAACAGTTTCTTTCTTGAGAAGTAATTCTGCAATTGCCTTCAACTGTGTCTGATGTTTTTTTAGAATATCGACGGCTTCTTTGTACCCAGCATTCACGAATTTTTGAATTTCGGTATCGATTTTCGACATCATTTCCGGCGAAATTTGCTGCTGCTCACTCAAACTCTTCCCCCATTCCGTCACGTCCATTTGCGGCCCGAAATTGATGGGCCCGAGATCCGACATACCAAACTCCATAACCATATACCGAGCAATCCTCGTGGCCTGATCGATATCATTGGCAGCACCCGATGTCATTTCGTTAAAAATTAACTGCTCTGCGGCGCGGCCCCCCATCGTCATGGCAATTTCATCAATCAAATGCGATTTCGTTTCATGCAGACGGTCCTTTTCCGGTGGCGAAAGCGTGTACCCCAAGGCCATTCCACGGGACACAATACTGATCCTATGCACCGCATCCGTATATTTGGAGAAATACGAAACGACTGCGTGTCCGCTCTCATGATACGCGGTCATTTTACGGTCCATATCACTTTGCAACCGCTTTTTCTCCGGCCCCAATTTCACTTTCGTTGCAGCCTCTTCAAGGTCTGCCATGTCAATTTCCTTTTTATTCCCGCGTGCTGCCTGAATTGCCGCTTCGTTAAGCATATTCTCCAAATCTGCCCCAGAAAAACCGACCGTACGGCGGGCTACTTTATCCCAGTCAACACCGGCTGCAAACGGCTTGCCTTTGGCATGAATTGCAAGAATGGCTTTCCGTCCTTCAATGTCCGGCATGTCCAAGACCACGCGCCGGTCAAACCGTCCGGGCCGAAGGAGCGCCGGATCCAACAGATCCCCGCGGTTAGTCGCAGCTACGATAAGAACGGCAACATTTGGTTCAAATCCGTCCATTTCAACAAGAATCTGATTGAGGGTCTGTTCGCGCTCGTCATGTCCGCCCATAATGCCGACACTGCGCATGCGTCCGATGGCATCGATTTCATCAATAAAAATAATTGCCGGTGCGGTTTTCTTAGCCTGAGCAAATAAATCACGCACACGTGCGGCGCCAACCCCAACAAGCATTTCCATAAACTCCGATCCTGCGATACTGTAAAACGACGTCTTCGCCTCCCCTGCCATGGCTTTGGCAAGAAGCGTCTTGCCCGTTCCGCTGGGCCCAACAAGCAGTACCCCTTTCGGAGTCCTGGCGCCGAGCGCTTTGTATTTCGTGGGATTTTTTAAGAAATCAACGACCTCCTCCAGTTCTTTCTTTGCCTCATCAACGCCAGCCACATCCGCAAATGTTACTTTGGGCAGATCTTTATTCCAAATACGGGCTTTGCTCTGACCGAAACTGAAAATATTGTCCTGGGCACCGCGCGCCTGACGGAAAAGGAAGAGAAAAAATACCACGGTTAACACCAGGGGTAATACATTAGAAAGAATATTCATCCACAGCTGACTTGTAGTTTGATCCTTGACGGTAATGGCAACGTTCTTCGGATCCACGCCCGCATCGGAAAGCACTTTATACAGCGAATCCTGCGTTTCCTTATATGCCACGGCTTTCGTGCCGTTTTTGTAGGACACTGTCAGCTTGGTATCCTCAACCTCAATACTGCTGACGCTCCCCGCCTTCACATCGGTAATCACCGTGGAAAGCGGCTTTTCGGGCGCGTTAGAATTTTGCCCGCCGATACTTCCCAATAGTGACAAAAGGATAAACAACGCAAATAGTCCGATGAAGATGTTTTTGAGGTTCAGGTGAAACCGGAACATCCAGATTTTGGATTTCTTCCCGTTTCCGTTCTTTTTTTGAACTTTTTGTTGTGGTTTCTCTGCCATAGGTACCTGGCAAGTATAGCACGTTTAGCGGATTTTCGCGCCTGGCGGCATACCATCTGCGGGTATAAATTGAGGTTTCTCATCGGAGCCGTCAACTGCCATAATCATTCCTTGTGATTCTTCATCCATCATTTTCCGCGGCGCGAGATTAAATACAAACATAAATTGTTTACCCATAAAATCTTCAGGAGTATACCCGTAGCCGCGCACGCCGGTAAATATCACGCGTGTCCCTTGCTCTCCAAAATCCACAACGAGCCGTATAAGCTTATCGCTGCCTTCCTTATTCTTCGCCTCCGTCACTTTTCCCACACGCATCTCAACTTTCACGAAATCATCGATAGAAATAATTAATGATTCGCCACTAATAGAATATGCGTTGACGAGTCCAATTGTTTCACGCACTTCACCCATAGTTGCAGCTGCAATAAGTTTCGCCTTTACTGCCCCGTCTTCTAAAATTTTCTTTACTTTTTCCGGATGCCTTGCCAGGTCCTCGTATCTTTCCCGTGCTTTTTTAAATGTTTTCATCAAGGATTCAAATAAATAATTTTTAACCTCAATATCTGATACTTGGCCCTTTGTATATAGCTCTTTTAACTTGGCTACTTTTTCCTTTTCACCAAAAAAATCGAGGTACGTGAACACCATGTTCCCTTCAATGTGTCCCGCATCTGTGGCATGTCCGCGGGTGGGATCCGTGTACGCGCTCATCACTTGTTTCTTAATCATGTCTTCATTTTCAAAGATGCTGATGATATTCCCCAGGGATTTGCTCATTTTCCGTTTCCCATCAATTCCAAGAACAGTTGATACATCCTCAGGGATATATGCATCGGGAAGTTTAAATACCTGTTTCTTAAAAATTTTGTTAAACCGTCCGGCAACATCCCGGGTTATTTCAATATGCTGCTTCTGATCCTTTCCCACCGGTACCAAATCGGATTTATACAAAAGAATGTCTGCAGCCATGAGCATAGGATAGCTAAACAAACCGACATTAATATCATCCTCCGTTATGTCTTTTTGCAGCTTATCTTTGTACGCGTGCGCTCGTTTTAAAAGCCCTAACGACGTAACGTTATTGAGAATTGATTGCAGTTCAGTGTGCTGCGGCACATCAGACTGACGGAAAAAAGTGATATTTTTCAAATCCCCGAGGAGGGCCAACTCGTTTAAAACAAGCGCTTCAATGTTTTTTTGCAATTGCGTTTTATCCTGGACGGTCGTCAGGGCATGCAAATCAGCAACAAAAAGAAAGCAGTCGTAATTTTCTGACAGCTTTTTAAATTGGCTCACCGCCCCCAAATAATTTCCTATATGCAGGCTTCCGTCCCCGCTTGGTGTAATTCCTGACAAAACTCGTTTCATAGTTCTCCTTTCATTCTATCATGCCGCCCCGTAGTTTTTACGGGGCGGCATAAATTCCTTACTTTATTCTTCCCTCTAAAAACTCTTCGTATGCACCGAGGTCCAACAGCCCGTGCCCGGAAAGGTTAAAAAGAATCGTTTTCTTTTTTCCTTCTTTTTTAGCACGGATGGCCTCAACAATCACGTGTTTTATTGCATGGGCGGACTCGGGAGCAGGAATAATCCCCTCTGTTCGAGCAAAAAGCTGTGCCGCCTCAAAGACCTCTTTTTGCTCATACGCTACCGCTTCGATAAGCTTTTTGTGGTACAAAAAGCACACGAGCGGTGCGTCCCCGTGGTACCGCAACCCCCCTGCATGGATCGGCGAGGGCACATAATCGCTTCCTACCGTATACATTTTCATAAGCGGCGTGAGCCCTGCAGTATCTCCCGAGTCGTACCGGTACTCACCCTTGGTGAGTGACGGACACGCAGTCGGTTCAACCGCAACAATCCGCAGGCGCCGGCGTTTGCCGGCGAGTTTATCTGCGACAAACGGAAAACTGATTCCAGCAAGGTTACTCCCTCCCCCGCAGCACCCGATGACAATATCCGGATACTCCCCCTCCTTCTCCATTTGCTTTTGTGCTTCCTGACCGATAATGGTCTGGTGCAGCATCACGTGATTGAGAACGCTACCAAGTGCGTAGTGCGTATTTGGCGTCGTTGCTGCCACCTCAATCGCCTCGGAAATCGCCATGCCCAAGCTTCCGGTCGTATCAGGATACTTTTTTCTAAACGCACGTCCCGATGCTGTTTCGTTTGACGGGCTGGAAACAACCGTCGCACCATACAGATTCATGACCGTCTTTCTATACGGCTTATGATCAAATGACGTCCTCACCATAAACACCCGGCACTTCATGTCAAAAAAATTGCATGCAAGCGCGAGCGCCGACCCCCACTGGCCGGCACCTGTTTCGGTCGTGAGACCCGTAATCCCTTCTTTTTTGTTGTAATACGCCTGGGCAAGGGCGGTATTGAACTTATGGCTTCCGACCGGCGAGACGCCTTCGTATTTAAAATAAATATGCGCCGGCGTCCCCAACGTTTTTTCCAACCGCTTCGCCCGCAAGAGCGGCGTCGGCCGGTACATCGCATACAACTCCCGAACCTCATCGGGTATGGGAATCTCTTTTTCCAGTGAAACCTCCTGGCGTATAAGTTCCATCGGAAACAACCGCGCGAGCGCCTCCAGCCCAATCGGCTGCTTCGTCGCCGGATCCAACGGTGGTGGCGGCAATTCCCTAAGATATTTCTTCAAATAATACGGGAGATTAAAATATGTCATAGGTCGCTCCCGTCCTTCCAATATATTCATTTTTTTCATAGTTTCTCCTTAAAAAATTTTAATAATAGAGCACGTAATACCCTGGCGCATCGTTTCGCCAGTATTCCCGCCCCCTGCTTTTCCAAAATGTATATTCCATAGGCAGGCGGAGTAGGACTTGAACCTACAATCACTTGTTTTGGAGACAAGTGCTCTACCATTGAGCTATCCGCCTAAATCAACAAAAAACCCGTACAAGCATCCAAAAAATGGACACTTGTACGGGCCTTTACGGCTATACCACCGTACGCTGTTTTCCTCTAAAAAATCCCCTCGCGGGGACGTCAAAGAAAAACCTTATTCTTGACGCACTCCACTCGCCAATTGGCGGACGACATGCGTTCCTGTCTTTTTACGGTTTCGGCTCCGTACTTGATTTAAGAGTCAGCTTACCCGGTTCCAACCCTCCGGATCAACGCTTTTATTAACTTAATGTCATTATACCACGTTTTCGTAGTGCGTCAAACTTATTACTTCGTTGAAAGTGAAACTTATAGTTTCATATCGGTTGCCATTTTAGTCAAAAATCTACCCTCTTTCTGAAAATGAATTGTATGATATCTTACAATTCTAATTATCCTATATTTTAAACAGTAGTCGCATCCTACCAGCTCAAGAAGGTATTTCAAGTTTTTAGCCTTTTGCAGGCAACAACATATTTCCAAGGATATCATATACCCTATTATCGTGATACAATACGCGAAGTAACCCTTTCTGTTCGTGACCTTATTCCTCCACAAGTGGAATAGTCAGGTAATAGTAAGGAAACCTAAAGGAGGTGAATACTATTTATGGCACTTAAATTATTTGTTGGAGGACTTTCATGGGACACGACAGATGACTCACTCAAGACATTTTTTGCAACAGCCGGTACGGTAACATCAGCGAAAATCATTACGGATAAGTTTTCCGGAAAATCCAGAGGATTCGGATTTGTGGAAATGAGTACGGATGATGAAGCAAAGAAAGCAATCGCCGACTTAAACGGAAAAACACTCGATGGCCGCGCAATCGTGGTCAACGAAGCCAAACCGATGGCGCCCCGCGAGAATCGCGGATTTGGCGGCGGAGGTGGAGGTGGATATCGAGGTGGCGGCGGAGGTGGAGGTGGATATCGAGGTGGTGGAGGCGATGACCGCGGCGGACGGAATTGGTAAGCGTATTTGTTTATAAACAAACAAAAAAGGCGGCCACATGGCTGCCTTTTTTAGATTTAGTTACGGTGCCTCCAAAGAATTTAGAACCTGCGCTCTCTCTTTTTCTCCGGTGTAACCAAATAAGCAAAGTCATCCTCCGTTCCTGATAGATTATCAGTAAACCTCTGGCCTATTTTGTCTCTTAAATATGACCTTTCAAACCCGTTAGGCCCAAAAACTCTTATCCTGTCCAATCGCACGTCCGTACCATCAACCTCAAAAAATTGTTGTTCGGTAGGCGTCACCAGAATATACCCGGGTTTATGGTCCGGTCGAGGTTTTATGCCGTATTCTGTGGGACTAATCACTGGCATAAACGCATTTTATCATAAATAAAGCGTTGGTACGACCCAAAACCTACTATCTGAACAGAAACTCTTATCAGATAGCCACAGTTGAATTTCACCTAAATTTAACTCCATGCAATTCTCATGAAAATTACGTAAACTACGTATACGGAGCATACATCGATATGGAAGGAAATATACCCGATATTCCCCCACCTCTCAGTGAGGGTCAACAATTAGCAAAACCTGTAGTCAAGCCACAACCGGAACATCAGGCAGTGCAAAAGAGCGGACTAGCCTTAAAACTCGACGAGACAAAAGCAAGCGCACATGCCCACGTTGAGAAAGCAACTCAATTAATTGAAATGGTTAGTGTGGAGACTGAGGATCAAGAACTTCAAGCCGCAGTCACCCCTGAAGATGCGCGGACCCAGCTCGAAGCTCTTGCCAAAGGAGAATCTATTCCGCCGACAGAATTTCTTGCTCGGAGCAAACAAATTTTACGGACTTCCGCCCAAGTGAGAACTCAAACAAGGGCTGAAACGGATTTATTAGAAAGACAACGCTCGTCTCAAAGTCAAACAGAATGGACGATTGAGGAACGAGCAAGAGAGCTCGAGCGGGCAAAGGGCCTTGGAAAAATACCGGCAGTGATTGAAAAACGAATCTTGGCAGGGAAAAAAAGTGCTAATCAAAAACAACTTGAGCAACTTGACGCCCAAACACAGGCGAAACGGCAAGTTATGGATCAACTTGCAGAGCAGGAAAAGCCGATTCGCCTGAAACAAGAAGAGACAATGCTTACTGAGATAGGGCAGGAAATTAAAGCAATTCGAACAGAATACGAGCAGTTATTACAGGAAATCCTCACAGACGGGACACTAACCTCGGAAATACGGGAAAATTATATTCAGCAAGTACTCGCACCTCAAGCGGACAAGATAGCCGATGAAAGGAGGTTGCCAGCTGGCAGAAAGGATGAATTCTTTTCAGCTCTTCGAACCTGCATCGAACACCGAAAGGATCCTGAAGCACAAAAACAGCAGTATAGAAACGAACTTGATCGCTTCTTTAACTACGAGAATGGATTTTACAATCTTCAGTACGCGTGTGACCCCTTACTTAATGGGAATGATGTGACTATGATTTCGGCGTTCGTGGCTCAAATGGCAGCAGAGGATATCGTCCCTATAAAAACCGCTGTTTCTCCGCATTTACAAAACTGGGAATCAAGAAATAAATTTGACGATATTTTTGATAATAATGTAAATCCATCACGTGGTTTGAATGGAGAGGAAAATTTGTTCGGACGCCAGGTTCTTTCAGCCATTAATAACGGTGACGACTATATTCCGAATATGGATTTCTGGCGGGCAGTAAAATCGTCAAATGCGGCCAATGAAATCTTCGGTGATGTCATACGACAGGCGGATCAAAAATACTATACAACAGCTCTGGATAAATCCCTGTCTGATACTCAGGGTGGCGACATTGATACGCTGGTTTACTACCCGACACCGGACTCCATAAGGAATTTGGTGATACTCGCCGCTGCGGATAGACAAGAATACCGGACGGTTCACGCAAATTGGGCGTTAAGCAGCCTCAGTAGGCGTTCCGAGTGGAAACAGTGTCTGGATGAGGCTGAAAAAGTGTATCCGTCTCTCAAACCTGCGCGGGCAGTGCTGGAATCCTGGGATTTCGGAGAACATTGGAATCATCCTGATATAGGGGGGTGTCAGGAGATTTTGCTCTGGCCCTTTTTGGAGATAAAACTCTCGATACAAGACTAACGGATTTAGCAGTCCAATCCCTCAGAAACGAAGCAATTGTCGATATTTTGGCAAAACGTCAGATTTTAGATCCTCAGGAGTCAGCAAATATCAAACAGGCAAGCAAACTCCTGAAAGACATGTCAGAGGAATCGTGGCGCCGGCACAAAGAAGATGATTGGTCCGGCCCAGATATGAATGACTATTCTTTTAGAGAAGGTCTACGGGAAAATCTCTTTTCTTTATTACAGCCTGAAGGAAGCCCGGTAAACAAACAGCGGCTGGCTGCTGTTGGCAGATTTGATGCGGCATCGAAATTAGTCTTGGAAAACAGGACCGACTATACCGCGTTAACATATTTAACCAGAGGCCCTGTTATAGATAGATTAAAAGACCCTTCTAAAAATATTGATAATCTCCCGGTGTTTTTAAATGCCTATACTACGTGTCCTGCCCTGTTAAAAAGTGATAACTTTCTGGGAGAATTTAGTAGGCAGTATGAAGGAGAACAAACTGTTTTCTTCTTCAGAGACATGGCTTCCGCGTACGAAGGCCAGGAAAAAGCGCGAGATAATATAGTTCTGTTAGTTGGTAAAGGATTATTATCTCAAGAGAGATCTTTGGAGCTTCCGGTTAAGGCTGGTGATATTTTATCCGGTGATTTATCGTCTTTGCCCATAGAGTTTCCCAAAGTTTACCTTCCCACGGATCAGGATTGTGAATTTTTCAGAAATATGGTGAAGTCATATGGCCATGATGAACCAAAAATGAGGGAGGTTAGCCAATATGTAGCTAATGACCAAATTAACCGTACATTAGCTCTGGCTTTCCCCCAACGGGCACCAACGTTAATGGATGACAAGATGCGTGCGACAAGATCGTTTGTATTGACGAATGGAAACTCGTTGATAAAAGACACATCAGATCTCGAATTTCTGAACGGCCTCGTCGGGGAATTCGGAAAAAAATCAGATCAGCTTATTCGGGGCTACCAGGAATGTCTTTCGGCCGGCGTATTGTCAACACATGATAAAGAACTCGTGCCTGAATTTGCCCGACAGTTTAGAATTATATCCCCAACAACATTGAGTGGATATAAAGAAGCCAAAGCGGCCGGACACGAAAAAGTGTATATCGCTCAGCTCCAGGCTTTAGCCGAAAGGATGACCGGTTCCGGCGCCATTACCGACGAAGAAAGGGCAAAACCATACTACAAAGACCTATTACACCACGTGTATTCCAATAACAGCGGGCAATGGACGAGTTTTCAAAGTAATGAAAGCTGCCCTGATAGAAGCAGCGATCTGGCACAGTTTAAGATTAAACCACGATATGAAATGGATCTCCTGTCCCAGAGTGAAATACGGGTGAAGGAAGGCGAAACATTAGACGCGGTCGTAAAAGCCGATGTACAAAAACCAATTCTTGACGTGGCCGAACAAATGAACGCTTTAGGACATGATAAAGCGAAAATAGACGAAGCGTTGCAGGAACGTGTCGATAAAACTCTGCAGGAAATCGTGGAAAAAGGCGGATTACCGGACATCGATATAAAGGACGCCACTACACTTGACGAAAAAATGTTTCTCATTCTAACAGACTCACTCTACGGAACCAGATCAATTGATCCAAAAGCCGTTAAAAATTTAGTGATTCATTACGAATTCACCACATTTGAGGATATTGGTGACTACATTGCCGGTACGAGTGATAGAGTCGCACGTGCGAACAATCAAGACTATGCATTATTTTGCGAGGTAGGAACATTTTATTCGGATCGCATTAAGGAGGTAAACCGCCGGCTCGTTCAGGCAGCATGGAACAATCCGGCAATCGCGGCCGCCATGCCAAAATATTTTACTAAGCTGGCACAGGAAACGACAACCGCTCAGCGAAAAGATACGATAAATAGGCTCCAAATAGACAAACTGGGGGCTTCTGAGGGTTTTGTCAAACAGGCCGGAAGAATATTGGAAAAAAGAAGAGGGAGAGACTATTCTGCGGAGGAAGTAAAAACCCTCATACGACGCTACGAAACCTTTACCGGAGGATTAACAGAAAAAGTATCTACATCTGCAAAACCTGAGACGAAAGCATTCTACGGGCAACTCCGGTCCCAAAGAGAGAGAACATTTGAAGCACTCAGGACAATTACCGGACAAGAAGTTGATCCGAAACAAGCGCACCTCGGAGAAATCAACCTTCAACAAGTATTAGATACGGAGGCAAGCATCCGAGAAGGAAAATATGATGACGAACAATTTGCCTCCTATACCGTGCAGCGGTTCATCGATTTATTTGAAAATGAACGAACAAAAATAGATAGGGAGCTGGCTAAATTTGAGTCCTTATCCGGCAAGCAACGAGAGGTTCTGTACGGATATGTGACGAAGAGTAAAGAAAGTGCTCATGCAAGGATGGTGGGTGGGGTTTGTGTTTGTGGAGACAACCCAGACAAATATCCGAACCAAAATATGTGGAGTATGCCGAACTACCTGCAAATGGTATTTCAGGAGCCAGATACCTTACAATGTCAGGGATTAGTTCTCCTTCATCATTTTAATGAACAGGGAATGAAAATTCTCACAGTCTCCTCTAACCCATCAAGTACCTATCTCTATTCTGTTGATGAGGAGGCGCTATTTAACGGTATAACTGGTTCTCTGGAGACATTTGCCTTAGACAATGACTTTGATATAATTACTGTTCCTCAAAATCATACAATCAGAACAAATAGAACCGGAGGAGAATTTGAGAAAGCTATAGATAAAAAAGTGGCACAGGTTCACAAAACTTTTAAGTTCAAGGCTGCGCAACAATTCTCATTTCACCCAAATTATCAAATTCAGGACATGGACATTATTTGGGAAAAACCAAAAGCTTAAAGTCTACATTCTCTCATCCTGTCTATCACTTTATCTTCTTGATATTTTTGGGTGAACATGATATGAACTTTAATAAGGCTGAATTAAATGAGAAAAAAGCAATCATTTAACATATTTTTGCTTATTGTTGCACTTTTTATCCTTATCGGACTGGCAGGATTTTTTATTCTTCGACCAAAGCCCTCACCCCCGAGTCCGGTAAAACTCTATTGGTTTATCCCCGATGGAATGAGAGCAGAACCAAGTCTTTTTACTGTGTATAAATGGGCAGAGGAAGGAAAATTGCCGAATATCAAAAAATTAATGGACAACGGATCCTATGGCTACTCTTATCCGAACTTTCCCAGCCATACACCGACTAATTTTGCAGCTCTCCTTACGGGCAGTTACCCTGAAGTAAACGGAATTGACGACGGACCAATGAGGGCAATTGGGAAACCCCTCGATAGTGTTGCGGTGCCCGGATTCAGATCGACTGCGCGAAAAGTGCCGGCGATATGGACAACTCTTGAACAGGCGGGGATGAAAGTAGCAATTGTATCTGTGCCAGGCTCCACACCACCTGAAATTCAAAAAGGTGTCGTTATCCATGGTCGCTGGGGCGGATGGGGAGCGGATTTTGCCGCGCTTACGTACGAAACAAAAGGAAATCTCGCACAGCGAATTCGACTGGGCAGAGCCTCCAGATTTTTTTACTTCGGGCCTGAACTCACCCAATTTTATGATGGTACTACTCCTTCAGGCTGGACAAAACCGCCGACCTCGTATTCGCCACCCAAAGAGGTAACGCTTGCTGCGTGGGGAACAACAGTTTACCTGTATATTTATGATTCGACGGATGACCATTCAGTCAATTATGACCGTGTCGGGTTTTCTCTTGATAAAGAGACGTTTTTTGCCGATTTAACCACCGGCCAATGGGGCAATTGGGCTCCCATAACCCTTAAATGGACTTCCGGTAATCAGACAATTGATGTTGCAACAAAAGTTAAACCTGCTGTTATTAAAGTTGATAATGATGGCTTTTTCCGTGTAACGCTGTATTTTGATCAGCTTAATCGATACATTACCCAGCCCGCCGATGCAGCGGATATCCTTGAACAAACAGTCGGACCCATGGTGGATTTCCCCGATAATTACCCGGCCCAGCTCATCTATTATCCTGAAGATAAAAAGATTTTTTCGGACGAAGCAGCAATGTCGTTCGACTGGCATACAAAGGCAGTGTCTCAGGTCATCAAAAACTTTTCTCCCAACGTCGTCATTCATGATATTTATACACCGAATCAAATGCTTACCAGCCGCTGGTGGATGGGGTACGTGGATCCAAAAAGCACCCGGTATAATGATGTGTCTGCCGCAGATCGTGAGCAGCTCTGGCAGGAAGTGCAGGGAATGTATAAACGGCTTGATAATTTAATCGGTGAAGTGATAAAAAATACCGGTCCTAATACATATATTGTATTAAGTTCCGATCACGGAAATGTACCGTTAAATATATACGTAAATCTTAATAATCTGTTTGCCCAAAAGGGGTGGCTGAAGTTTACGATAAATCCAAAAACCGGTGAGCCTATCATCGACTGGAAGAATTCACAGGTTATTTATTTGAAGATGGCACACGTGTATATCAATCCTAACGGATTGGGCGGAAACTATCAACGTGCATCAGGTCCAGCCTATGAACAATTACGGAATGACGTGATTAAGACATTAACCGATTTAACGTATACTGACGGATCGAAGCCGGTTGTCGATATCGTCAAATGGGAAGACGCCAAAGAATTCCTTCAGATGGATCCAGACCGAGCGGGAGACCTTATTATAGCCAATGCACCGGGCTTTGGGTGGAACGAGGAGATGTCATCAGACTTGAAGCTATTCACTATTCCTGATGTGACGGGATATAAACAGGCAATTATTGCCAAAAATGACCCGGGGATGTGGACTCCGTTTATTATCGCGGGTCCCGGGATAAAAAAGAATAATTTTCTGGGAAACACACCGTTTTCTCTGGTAAATCAATACCCGACAATTATGAAAGCGTTACATGTTGCGATCCCCGGTTTTGTTCAAGGCAAAAGTTTGCCTGTGTTTACAGACGGTCGTTGACAATCGATCCTCCTGCATCTTCCACATAATTAAAATACAGTATATTATTTAATAATTAGGATTATGAATCTAAACTCTCCGCGATACAGATATCCCTTTCTTTTGTGTATCCTGTTAGTACTATTGGCCCTCGGATTGGCTGGGGAATATAGTATTCGGGAAAAACTTTTCGGGACAAAATACTCTTCACCCCTTTGTAAAAACTGTAATGTCATTCTTGTCTCATTGGACACGCTCAGTGCAAATCATCTCCCCTGTTATGGGTATGATCGTAACACCGCTCCAAACCTCTGCACATTCGCACATCAGAATATACTGTTTTCACATGCCTACGCCAATGGCATGTATACGTTACCGAGCCACGTATCGATGTTCACCGGGTTAAATCCAAATATTCACGGAGTGAATACAACATATAGCGACTCTCTTTCAAAAAATATACCGTTTCTTCCGGAAATATTACAAAAAAACGGATACATGACACTTTTTGTCTTACCTGGCGCTGATCCGGCATTACCTCTTCAAAACGTCTATAACCGTGGGATAAATACGGTATTTTACGAAGGACAAAATGACTGGTATCAAGCCCTTCAAAGCTTTACTGTGAATGTCAATCAGAATAAAAAAACATTTTTATTCCTTCATACATATGACGTTCATGAGCCCTATTTAATTGGATACAGCCCAAAATTCTACACAACCGAACAATATCCCAACATACCGCTTACAGGCGAAGACTATAATCGCACATCGAAAGAATCCTACCAAAAATTATATATAGAAGTGCAAAAGGCGCTTAAATCAAATACTGACCCTCTTGCCGACGTCGTTATGAAAGAGGCGCTGTCCATAATGGTCAAAAATAATTACGATCCCCAGCTATTGGATTCGGAGCTGCTTTATAATTCAAAATATAGCCCCTTTCTATGGGCATCCTGGGATAATGTAAAATACAATAATGCTTTTGATATTCATTCCCCGCGTGATGTTAATTACCTTCGGGCTTTGTATGATCAACGTATTAACCAAATGGATGAGTCTAAAATTTCTACGCTTATCCAGTTTTTGTCATCCAATGTTCATATTAAAAATTCAACAATCGTTATATTTACTGCTGATCATGGTGAAGAATTTATGGAACATGGGTCAATATATCATCAAACTATCTATGATTCTAACCTGCATATTCCGCTTATTTTTTATATTCCCGGCATCACGAAGCCAGAACAGATATCAACGCCGGTACAATTAACAGATCTTGCTCCTACAATTCTTGATATGGTTGGAATTGCCTATCAAAATGAATTTCAGGGGAGTAGTCTTGTCGGAGAAATCGAGGGAAAACCGCTTCCCGACAGACTAATCATTTCTGACGGATGGGATCTGGATACTATGGTGATAAGAAATAAACAGTGGAAACTTCATGTAAAACGAAATGCTGATTCTACATTTACCCCCTACGAGCTTTATGATATACAAAAAGATCCAAACGAAAAGCAAAACGTGCTTTTTTCTCATCTCAATATAGCCAAAGAATTCGTATCTAAATACGAATTCTATGAACGCATTTGGCGGGTAAAAATGGATGCCGGATTACTCCTCAACCAGAATTGACAGAAAAACAGATTGTCGGTTGGAATACGTTCGATTCGAAGAGATATGGTTCCAAGGAACATTGATGTATGTACTTATTGTGTTGCGGGGACTCCAAGAACTTAGAACCTGGTATCTAACGAAAAACGCCTATAGAATAGCTACTGTTTGACCTCTAAAAATGAAACGGATGATAAGGCCTGGAATCGCCCCAATTAATAGTGTACTCTGTACTAAATGGGAGATTTAATAACAACCGGAGAATTACGAGGGCTACCTTCAAGCGATGCTATTGTCATGGAACAAAAACGGCTAGTCCAAAGTGGGATCGAGCCTATTGTGAACCATTACAAAGAACTTGCCAAACCAATTCCTGAACCAGTACAACAATGTACAGATGATATAAAACAAGCATACGAGGCCTATTTTTCGAATTTCGGGGTCAACAATATTCAATGGCCTGAAATTGCCTATACTGATTCGGAAATAGCTCATTTAGGCGATGAAATGGGGCTTTCGCTCCCTGGTTTGGTCGTTGTATCTGAACAGGTAGGTAAAAATTCTTTTGTGGGCAAATTAAGCAGGGACGCTTCTATTCCCAAAGACACGCGAAACAATATTACATACATAGGATCGTGTTTAACAATGGCACATGAATTATTTCATGCAACCGCACCATCCATCGTAAAGGAGACAATTCAGAAAGCCGGTGATCTGGGAAAACGTTTTGGCCAGAAAGATACGCGAGTTATTGGATTAGACAGACAAGGTCTCCAATTTCAAGAAGGAAAACGTCATAAGAAAGGCTATGCCGTAGAAGAAGGGCTAGCTATGCTTGCAGAGCACCGAATGAAAACTGTGATCGAAAAGCATTTTCCAAAAGAATGGACAATTATATCTAAAGCCTCAGATGCCGTGAAAGATATCGTTGCCGAATCGGGAAGTCCTCCAGAATCTTTTAACGTAGCAAACGAGATCTCTTTTTCCTATCCGGAGAGCGTTAATCTAGTGAAAGAATTATTAACCACAGTCCCTGATTTTGAGAAATTATCCGTCAGAGCAAGAATACTCCATGAAACACTACCGCTAGCAAGAGCAATAGAAAACGTCTATGGTGAAAAATCATATTCCAAAATTATGCTGGCAACAGAAGATAACGCCGATAAAATCCTAAAGGATATGCAAAAAGTTCATCCAACTTCACAAGTCGCTCAAGCGCCTCAACCAACGTCTTAAGTTACATTTTAGTTTTTTTTGAAAAAACCCGTTCTAACGGACTAAATTAGCTTTGGTTGCGGGGTTTACAAGAACTTAGAACCTACTTTTTGACCACAAATCAGCCTCAGTTTGCCTTAACATAAATAAGGGCGCTGGGAACGGTAGAGGCTAATCGGACTAATTGCTCCACTTCACTGGTATAATGGCTTATATAGCCATGAAAAGATTGATTCTTCTGCCTTTTATATGCCTTCTCATCTTTGGACTTGCCATCGATATTTTTAACCCCCGCTATGCCCTGATAGGCGACGAATATGCATTTTTTTATAAGGCATCTTATATAGCAACCCATGGTGTGTCGATTCCTCAATTATTTTCACAGAATGGTGTCTATGGATATCACCCTGTTGCCGACTCGGTCTATCAGGCCGTGTGGATGAAGGCGTTCGGCGTCAATCTTGTCGGCTGGAAAAGCGCGAACATTGCCACACTCATCATCAGCATGCTGTTGGTATACGGTATAGCGCTGGTATTATTTAAAAAACACCTCACGGCGCTTACCGCTATGGTGTTTATGGGGTTTTCTCACTATCTGTATGGTTTCGCGCACATCGGGTACAATAATTTACAGGCATTTCTTCCATTTCTAACATCCATACTTTTCTATTGTTTATTTCTGTCCACCAAAAAATCCGTCTACGTATTCTTAAGCGGGATAAGCGCCGGCGCATGCTTTTATACATTTTTCGCTGCCCGAAGTATTCTTATCATTTTGATTCCTCTGGTGATCTTTCACAAAAAACAGCTTCTCGTTTTTGTAAGCGGATTCCTTTTACTTTTCCTTCCCTTCGCAGTTGTTAATCAAGGTTCAATTGTTTCTGCAATGCTCAAAGAGTCAGTCACGCACCCGTATTATCATGGCGTTCCGTGGAAGCTCATCGGTTCGCTCCTGACTAGCCTCGTCGTGCATACCCAAGGAACACAACACCACTTTGTTACCACACCGCTCTTCTCTCCACTTTTAGTAATTGCATTTTTCATTGGCTGTGTGGCGCTCCCCCGGTCCAAAAAGAACAAAGTAGCATCTATACTTTGTTTTATTTGGGCAGTCGTTTTGGGAATTGTTATCACGTTCACTTATCCGTCAGTGGATCTGCCGACCACCCGGCTCTTTATCATCATTCCTGCTCTTTCGCTCATTGCCGCATACGGAGTAACGTCTATTTTCCAGAACAAATTAATTATCAGCATCATTCTTATCGTGTATATTCTCGGCGAAGGGTATCTATTTTACCGAATTACGCCGATGGAACAGCCTCAAAATACTGCAACATTCATCCTTACGCTTGCGCAGGCGCATAGGACAAAGCTCATCTGTATCGACAGACAATTGGATGATCCGCCGCAACTGTTTTCTCTCTATGTCAATAACATCATGGATTATGCGCCCAGTTCGTCTCAATCCTGTGACATGACCGTCTTCACTGAAGAAAAACGGCCAACCGATTTCCCTTCTACGGCGACACGGCCGTTTATCATCTACCATCAATAAATTTTAGCAAACAGGAGACCAACCGTACTTATAATTTTCATTGAGTTATCCATCAAAAAGGCGTAAAATACGGCCAGTTTCTTATATTCCCAATTATTACAATTACTATGACTCCAGAAGAAACATTCAATCAAGAGGTTTGGTTTGTGTTACAGCGGCTGAAAGAAGAAGGTCTTGCGGCGGGAGGTAATACATTTATCTACGAAACAACCCATAGCGTATTCGCATCCGGAGTCCCGACTGCTGACCGTAAACGACAAATAATAATAAACAAACTAGCCAAAGAAACCGGGGCGGTTGAAATCGTACGAGAAATTGAACCCGGCTATGGTAATTTCCGCTCCGGATTCATACTCAGGATAAACCAACCAGCGTTTGATGTGGTGTACGAACACTATCAACAAATATGTGAGCCACAGGCTTACCAGAATACCTATCAGGTTGCGATTTCCAGATTATCTCCAAAGGCAAAAAATAGAATTCTCGGTGTTGTAAATCGATTAGTTGATGAGTCAGAATTGGCACCTGTCAATGAACCTTTTACATTTAACCCAGCTACGTATATTGGTTCAGACAACGATTATAACGAATGGACAATTATTGCAAAACTGGAAGAATGGGGCATATTACAATCGGAACGTGAAGACATAGGTGGAAGTTTGCTCATTACTACAACAACCGACAAACTCCAAAAAATACAAAAGCTCTTGGAGCAGAATGGCAGTCATCAAACAACTGCCGGACAAAGTGCGCCAACAAGTATCCCGCCCTCTTCCCAAACGGCCGTAGAAGAAAAACCCGAATGGCAGGACGATTTTAAATGGGAGGGCAATACTTTTCGTTTTGGACAATATGGCGAAGTAACATTCTCGAGCGAGGACAGAAAAACCATGTATGTGAAACTAACAGATCAGAAAGGTAAATGGACGACAATTAGCACACTTCGCGGTCGGAAGAATCCGAACTACGTACGAGCTACCATAAGTCAGATTGAAAAACTGTTTAGCCCGGAACTAAAACGATATGTAAGTATACCGTCTACGAAAGACGATCCCCTGGAGCCTAAACCAGCCAGCGGTGCGTATCGGATAAAATTTGTTTCCAAACCTGAATAGCCTTAATACGTAAAACCTAAACACCAACTTCTTTTTTAGCCTCAAAACCTTAATACTCCTAAACGTTGACCTAACGTCGAGGTTAGGTAGTTTAATTTCATTAGTTCATAAAACTGGTTTACCCAGCGAACAACAGATATGACGCAGAAAAATTACAATGACTATTACTCAACCTCCGATCTTTCCATGACCGCGGCTTTATCGCTTTTTTTCCCGCTTGAGGGGATAGATAGACGCAATCCTCATAAGGCGGAATTCCTATTCAAACGTGACGACCAGCTCGACAAGTTTATTGAGTCCTATTGGCGAGGCGAAATGAAGGTTTCTCCTCAAGCATATTTTTACCAACTCAAACTTATTAAAACGCGACTGTACGAGGAGCGGTAGCATGCAACGACTTACTGACCAAGCTGTCGCCGAATTTATGGACATGTATCAAAAATACTACGGTATCGCAATAACAAAAGTATATGCACGGGACATCGGAGAACGTCTCGTCGGCCTAGTGAGAGCCGTTTACTACCCAAGAAAACTGCATCGTGATGAGTCCACAAAGAAGGGAGGTGTGTAAAACTATGGCAATAAATCTAACTGTTAAAGAGGCTGAAGTTCAGCCAGCGATTCCCGAAGGTGTATATAAGGCTGCTCTCATAAAAATTGAGGAGGGCTCCGGTGAGTTCGGCGATTATCTCCAATTTCGGTTTGAGGTGATCGACGGCGAGCACAAAGGGGTTTCAAAAACCCTGGTAGCTTCAAAAAAGCTATCAAACTCCAAGTCCGGCAAAAACTCCAAGCTGTTTGGTATCGTCAAAGCGCTGACCAAATCAGAACCGAAAACAGGAGAAACGCTTGATATAGAAGCTTTGGTAGGTAAATCCTGTCAAATCTTCGTCAAGAACGGGAAGGAAAAAGATGGAGTTCAGTATCAGAATATATCGGCGGTAATGCCGTTATAACGGAAAAGAGTTAGCGTTTCCGCTAACCCCTGTCGGGGGAGGGATGTATAAGAGGCTCCTTCCCTCGGCAGGTCAAGTATAACACAAAGTATGACCTATGGAAGCACCAGCAACACAACAAAGCACGACAACCGCGTCACCAACTCCGAAAGGATATGGGATTTCGGCCTTATTACAAGACATATCTGAGATAGTATCACTACCGGAGGAGCTGGTCCGCTGTGTTTTTGCGGTTGCCCTATCAACAAAGCTCAACCTCTATCCTCCACTCTGGCTCATGTTGGTCGGTGTGCCATCATCAGCGAAAACCGACCTCGTATCGCTCCTACGGAAACTCGATTTCGTCTATTTCATTGACAGCTTCACCTTAAACCCGTTTGCAAGCGGTTACAAGCCTTCAGGGAAGGGCGAAAAGGCATACGACCTCCTCCCCGAGCTTGACGGCAAGTGCTTTGTTTGCAAGGACTATACGACCATTTTTAGCCTCAACGAGGAAACGACAAAGAAGCTCCTCGGCGAGTTGGTGAGTATTTATGACGGCGAGTTTGCCAAGTTTAGCCCGACGCGGGGATATAAATCATATAAGAGCTCATTTTCGCATGTCGGGTGCATCACGCCAGCTGCCCTCAATCGGCATCAAAAGTATCTCAATATCGTAGGTCCACGGTTCCTGTTTTACCGGATACCGATGTTATCGCTTGAACGAAAAACGAAAGGATTCACGATAGCCTGGAATTCTCATAGCAGAAAAGAACTTATCGGGCAGATGGCCGAGCAGTGCGTCACGTTTTTCAATGAACTGTTGGCAAAAACACCTACCTCATTTGAAATTACCGACATACCTCTCCGAAACCTACTGGAGAAATCATCGCTTCTCATGGCGCGTTCTCGGGGTATCATCATATTACAAAAAGATAGCTTCACGAACGAAGAAGGCAAGCAAGTCACATATTTTGACGTGGTAGACCGGCAAATCGAAGAGCCATGGCGAGCACTTCAGCAGCTTAAAGGGCTTGCGGTGTGCCTGGCGCTTCTTGACGGGCGTACAGCGGTATCAGAAGCGGATTGCGCCATCCTTAAATCGCTCGTTATATCTTCGATGCCGGCGGAACGGGCGGAGATACTCGAACACTTCCGCGCCAATTCTTTTATAACGGCACGGCAGCTATCAGAACTGACTAATAAGTCCATCCGTACCTGCCAGCGCCTCCTTAAAGAGCTAGAGGGGCTGGAAGTTATCGTAGCCGATACGAAAGCCGAAGGAGTCGCCAGAACATACAATCTCCATGAAGATTTCACACTCATTAAGGCCGACAGCGCGGTTCTGATAGCCCCTTCGGAATCTCTGTTGCGGTTCCTTCCAGATAAGCTCGTCAAAAACTATACGGATGATGAGATTGAGGGCGTCATGGCGTACATCACAGATACAAAAAGCGATCCAGACATATCGGAAAAAGAACGGGATTACCTCAACAAACTCGCCATAGAAGTGGAAGATGAAGGCCTGCGCCGGGGCGTATTCAAAGCTGAAAGCTTATCTATCGAGGACCAGGCTCTTATAAATAATTCGTTGAAAGGGGTGAAAGGGTAAATCCCCCTACCGGGTAAGTAGCTTACCTATACACTTATGACTCAACACTGTACCTATATCAAAGAAAACGGAGAACTGTGTGGTGCGTATGCGGTCCATGGCTCTATGTTCTGCCTCAACCATGAACCCACAATGCAGGAAACTAAGCGTGCAGCAGTCCAAAAAGGTGGTCAAGCCACAAGTTACGACACGCTGGCCTTAGCCTTACCGCCATTGACCATTGTCAACGCTTCTGATGTTGTGAGCGCTGCCATCCAAACAATCAATGAGGTTCGTGCTGGTAACCTACCGCCAAAAGTGGCAAGCACCATTGGTTACCTTCTTGGCGTAGCGCTCAAAGGATTTGAACAGTCGGAATTGCAAAACCGCGTACAAACGATCGAACGAGTCATTCTTGAAAGGAGCACAAAATAATATGGTAACGGAAGCCCAAATTGTCAAAGGTGAGGTATCGTACACACTTGAGGAGTTCTACAACGATATCCATTACCTCTTCAACCAGATGAAAGAACCGGATGCGGAGGATAAAGAACGTAAGTTCAATGCATTTTTCCTCTTTATCATGCTCTCGGCTGAAGATAAACCCGAGGATACAATGATAAAACTCTTTCCGATGACCCTACAACAGATTGTCGAGGGCCGGGAAGCATTTAAGGACCAGATAGACATCTGCCGGGCCATTCACATGCGGAAATACTTGGATTTGTTCAGTGAATATATGGCCACCACGGCGATCACCATTCACCTATTGAACAAGTGGATTCAAAATTTTCTCAAAACCCACATACAGGAGGAACCTCATGGTACACCTTGATCTCAAAAAACTTTCCAAGGGGATGCATATCCAGGACAAGATGAAGCTCCTCTTTCAGGATATAAACCGCCAGGCCGAAACCGCGGGAAAAGAATCGATTCTTACACCTCAAGAACGGGATGCTATTTTAGATGACGCACGGAAATCCGGTGAGATGAAGGAAATACGCAGAGTGAATGAGTTATACCGGACAACCATGTTCCTGGACATTGATATAGAAATAGCCGAACGCAATCTCCTCCTGGCGATTTGTCAGCTGGAAAAAACGCTCATGGGGGTCATATTGAAAGGCGCAACCGAGGATCTCATATCGGAAATTTTCTATGATATGGCTAATCAAAATAACAAATCACCTGCAACGGTCGAAACGAGCGTCTCCGAGCTTCGGAAGAAATACAAAATAGACAGCGTTATTCTCAAAGGGTTTGACTTGTTTAATCCTCCAATGGACGAGGAAGAGACTGAACAAACAGAGGAACAATCGGCAAACACCAGTGGTCTCGAGCCAAATCGGGGGATTCAAAAATCCTTTATGTTCTCCTTCCAAATCGCAAAAAAACTCAAATCAAAACTCTATGAAATGTCCTATGTGACAGAGAAAGCTTCCATAGACTTCCTCCCCGCGAGTATAAAACAACTGATAAAAAATTCTGAAGAGCTTATTGCGATGTTTTGTAACCTTGATGAATCACTAAGACTCCTTCGGGTATACCGTGATTACGCCGCGGATTTTACAAATGATGCCACGCTTGTAGAGCCAAAATTTCTGGAAACCATACAGGATATTCAAACACATCTGGAATTAAATACGGAAGAAAAAGACGCTCTGGAAAAGAAAATTGACGAATCGTTAAAAGATGATCTATACTAACCATGCAACCACATATCCCAGGGCGGATTTTTAATGGCCGTATTGGACATATCCGCAAGGGTGTGGTTGCACCAGTACGGCCTTTATTATGGATATACAAACAGTTCAACTAAAATACTTTGGATATGCCCGCAAGTCGTCGGAGGATAATAAAGAGCGCCAGGCGGCGTCACTTCCCGAACAGCTTTATATCCTCGAGGGCTTGAAGTCCCGCCATAACTTGCGGGTTATTGAAGTGCTCCAAGAATCACGGTCAGCGCATGAAAAAGGGCGACCCATCTTTGAAACAATGATTTCGCGGATAGAAGAGGGTGAAGCAAATGCAATCGTCACGTGGCATCCGAACAGATTAGCACGAAACATGACTGATGGTGGCAGGATAATTGACCTGTTTGATATGGGAAAGCTACTTGAAGTATGCACACCTTCCCGGACCTACCACAACACACCGGAAGATAAGTTTATGCTAACGCTTGAGTTCGGCTTATCCAAAAAAGACAGCGATGACAAGGCAATCGTGGTAAAGCGTGGTTTAGATAAGAAATGCCGTGACGGATGGCGGCCAGGCGTCGCACCACAAGGCTATCTCAACGATAAAGGTACGGAAAGCGGCTTTAGGCGTATCTTAACCGACCCAGAACGGCTTCCGTTCATACAAAGGATATTTGAGTTGTTCCGAAAGGGTACGCCGGTGACAGAGATACATCGTTTAGCGGAAAAGGAATGGGGCTACAGGACGCGGCAACAAAAACGAATGGGAGGACGACCTTTGTCTATCAGCAATATCTATAAAATCCTCGGTAACCCATTCTACACAGGCAAATTTGAGTATCCCGAAGGTAGTGGTGAGTGGCATGAAGGAAAACATACCCCCGCCATTAGCGATGAACTATTTGAGGAAGTGCAAGTCATTCTAGGTCATAAGAGTAAATACCATCTCAAAAATCATGAATGGGCGTATACGTCACTTCTGAAATGTGGGTTTTGTGGCTCTACGATCACGGCAGAGGAGAAGTGGCAGTGTATTTGCCGTCATTGTAAGCTTAAGTTTTCTCTCACGAAGAAAAACAAAGAAAAATGTCCACGCTGTTTAACTCGGATTGACCAAATGAAGGACCCAACAATACTGCATTATGTTTACTACCGTTGTAAACGCCGGAAAGACATTCAATGTACACAAAAGGGCATACGGCTCGATCTCTTTGAGAAACAGATAGAAGCCGAGTTATCCTCTCTCGAAATCCCGCAGTGCTTCGTGGATTGGTCCATACGACAAATCAATGCAATGAATGACGGGGAACGGGATTTCCGAGAGGAAGCTATACGGTCGGTATCTCGAGCCCATTCCGACGCCCGGAAGGAGCTTGATAACCTCGTCAAGCTCAAAATATCACCGCTCAACAGCGACGGTAGCATGTTATCGGACGAGCAGTTCAAAGAGCAAAAACTTAAGCTAGAAGCCGAGATAAAAGGATTGGGTAAACAGATGGGCAGCATAGACGAACGCATGCTCCAAGCCGCAGAAGAGATAAACGAGAAGTTCAATTTTGCCGCTCATGCACGTGAACGGTTTGCAAAACCTGACCTCACAGTGAAACGGGAGATACTATCGAAGTTAGGTTCGCACCTAAAATTACATGACAAATCATTGCGTATTGATAGTCCCTTCTCGCTTGCGTTCATCAAAAAGATGAAGTCTGAGGTACCAATCCTTCAAGAATTACTCGCACCCGATAAACAGAGCATTCCAACAGCTCAAACGGATGAAATGTTTGCTTCAATTCCTAGCTTGTTGCGGGGCCAGGAGGCGCGCCTGGTCTAGAAGATTATGAGCCTTCTGTGCGACTCTACACTACCCCGCGGTTCATGAAAGAACAAGCTATTATACCATATTTTGAATGTATTTATATTGCCTTCGCGCCTCAAAACCGCTAAAATAGCACTATTGTCAGGGTAGCTCAGTGGTAGAGCGGCAGTATCATAAACTGCATGTCGAGAGTCCGATCCTCTCCCCTGACACACGGTTAAAAAAACAAACTCCACCACTGCACCCACGGGGGCAATTCCTGAGGATTATTTGGAGTTTCGGGTCCGCCGGTCGCCTTATTCATAATCACTATCGTCTCCCCTTCCTTCACCAGACCCAGCTTATCCCGCGCCGCCTGTTCAATAAATGCCTCGCTTGTCGCTTCCCGCAGATCTTCCTGAAGCTGTCTGTTTTTTGCCGTAAGCTCGGTAAGCACCTGCTGACGCTCAGCAAGAATTCCCTTCTTTTGCGAAAGCGTGTAGACGGATCTTACTATCCCCACGCCCACAATGATACAAATAACGAGAGCAACGATACGAACCAATTTCCTCCCCATATTTTGACCCTTGAAATCAAGCGTATTCCATGATATTATAGGACTTAAACATTTTTATGGCTATCGATCTTAAAACTGCCCACACACAATTTACTGAATATTTAACCAGCCGCAGGCGTGCCCGCGCTACCATCGTAGCATATGGGAAAGACATCGAACAGGTCATCACGTTTCTTGCTAACATGGGTAAGAAAACGATCACGGAAGTGACGCGCGACGAACTGGAGGCATTTTTAAAAAAACTCGCGTCGGATAGCTATACACCCAAATCCATCTCACGAAAGATTAACTCTATTAAGACCTTTTTCCGATTTTTAAAGGCTTCCGGCGCAATTACCATGGATCCGGCAATCGAGATTGAACACCCAAAATATGAGGTTAAACCGCCGAGGATTTTATCCAAAATCGAGTATCGGGCACTGCGGGATGCATGCCGCGGCGATACTCGTATTTATGCGATTGTCGAGCTATTTTTACAAACAGGAATCCGCATCGGAGAACTTGCTGCCCTCACCCTTTCCGATATCAAAGGCACCGAACTCAATATTGCAGCCCAGGAAGGCCATACACAGCGTTTGGTACCGCTCAATAAGGCTGCCAAAGAGGCCCTGGACCACTACGTTGCAATTCGAAGCTCCAATGCAACCAGTAAGGCACTCTTTGTCACCAAAACCGGACGGGCGCTTCTTATCCGTAACATACGAACCGCGATTGACCGGTATTTCCGGATTGCCGGAATTGAAGGGGCAAAGGTTAATGATCTTCGCCACACATTCATTGCCCATCATCTGATGGCGGGCACTTCTATCACGACGTTAAGCAAATTGGTCGGCCACAAACGCCTCTCCACCACCGAGCGGTATCTGGAGCTGGTGAAAGACAAAGGCACAGACACGGTCAAATTGGAAGAACTATAAATTTTTTTGACTTAATCAAACCCCAACCATATAATCTGGGCATGGGAAACCGACGAGAAATAAATCCTCACGAGCCAACCGCTATTGAACAGGCATATCAGATACAAAATGCCAGAGAAGAAGAACGGAGACAGTATCTTCATACTATGCATCACCTTTTTGGATCCAGATTTGATAATCATATCAGCGGCCGCCCCCATTGGATAAATGGCTGGCTTGGCGGAATCCTCACAAACCTCGGTAACCGCCGTCGGTAACAACAACTTGCTGCAAAACGCGCCCCTAGAGTACAATTGCCTCATGGATAAAGCCTACGATCCAAAATCAGTTGAAGAAAATATCTATAAACTTTGGGAGACTGGTGGGTATTTTTCGCCGAATAATGATTCATCGAAAAAACCGTTTTCAATTCTCTTACCCCCCCCAAACGCCAACGCTGACCTGCACTTGGGCCACGCAATGTACGTCGTGGAAGATATCATGATCCGCTACCACCGTATGAAGGGTGACCCAACATTGTGGCTGCCCGGCGCGGATCACGCGGGATTCGAGACGCAATTTGTGTATGAAAAATACCTGGCAAAACAGGACAAAAGCCGCTTCGATTTTGACAGGGAAACGCTCTATAAAGATATCTGGAATTTTGTAGCAGCTAACCGCGGGACTATGGAAAATCAATTGCGCAGGCTGGGATTTTCACTGGACTGGAGCCGCAATATTTTTATGTTAGACCCGAAAATCGTCACCATCGTCCATCAATCATTTAAGAAATTATTTGATGACGGACTGGTCTACCGTGATGCGGGACTCGTGAATTACTGCACAAAAGACGGAACAAGTTTTTCCGATTTAGAAGTCGTGCATGTCGAACGGACAGATCCATTGTATTACATGAAATACGGACCGTTTATTCTCGCCACGGTGCGGCCGGAAACAAAATTCGGCGACACGGCAGTCGCCGTCAACCCCAGAGACAAACGCTACAAAAAGTGGATTGGTCAGGAAATTAAAGTCGAAGGATTGCTGGGACCCTTTAAGGTAGTCGTTGTTGCGGATGATGCAATAGATCCGGCGTTCGGGACGGGAGTTGCGAAAGTGACGCCCTACCACGACATGACGGATTTTCAGATTGCCAAACGCCATAATCTGCCCGGCAAACAGGTCATCGGTTTTGACGGCAGGCTCACCAAACTCTGTGGCCCATATGCGGGAATGAAAGTAAAAGCAGCTCGTGAACAAATCGTTAAGGATATGATTGACCGCGGACTTATGGATCATATTGACAATGATTACGTCCACACGGTTGCCACCTGTTATAAGTGCGGAACTGTCCTGGAGCCACTTCCTCTTTCCCAGTGGTACATCAAAGTAAAACCACTGGCCGATGCCGCCAAAAAAGCGATCAAAGAAAAGAACATTACATTTGTACCGAAACGGTTCGAAAAAATCGCCACCATGTGGCTCACTAATTTCCACGATTGGAATATATCACGCCAGATTGTCTGGGGCATCCGCATTCCTGCCTGGAAATGTGAAAACTGCAGCACCCAGAAAGAGGAATACTGGGTGGTCACCGACGGTGAAACGCCCACCAATTGCACTAAATGCGGCGGCACGCGCCTTACGCAGGATATGGATAATTTTGATACATGGTTTTCTTCCGCCCAATGGCCGTTTGCAACGCTGAAGGCCGCTCAACCAGGAGATTTTGAGCGATTCTATCCTACGTCGGTTATGGAAACCGGCTACGACATACTTCCGGTCTGGGTATGCCGGATGATGATGCTAGGAATATATATTACAGGTGATGTACCGTTTAGAACGGTATACCTTCACGGCCTCGTCCGTGATGCCAAGGGACAAAAAATGAGCAAGAGCAAAGGTAATGTCATTAATCCCCTCAAGATGGCGGACCAGTACGGCGCCGACGCCCTGAGGTTTTCACTGGTATTCGGAACAGCCGCCGGAAACGACCAGTCGCTGTCCGAAGACAAAATCCGCGGCATGCGCAACTTTGCCAATAAACTTTGGAATGCCGCAAGATTTATTTCTTTAAATTATAAAGAACCGAAAGAGGGAAAATACGGACCGTCAATTCAGGATCAGGTTTTCTATAAAAAACTTAAAAAGATCACGACTGATGCAACAAAACGGCTAGAAAAATATAATTTGTCGCTCGCTGCAGATATAATTTATGAAAATTTTTGGCATTGGTATTGTGATATCTGTATTGAAGATGTAAAAAAAGATAAGCTGTCTTATCGTGCTCTCTATGATGGATTAATAACCTTTCTTAAACTCCTCCATCCCTTTATGCCGTTTGTTACAGAAGAAATCTGGAATAAAATGCCGCGGGTACACGATAAGCCGCTGATTATTTCATCCTGGCCTGATTAATATCCCGATGTGGTTGCCGAGACCGGCGTAATCGTTGCCATTGACGGCTGCGAAGTGAATGACAAGGTTGAGATAATTTGCGCAAATATCGCATCGTCGCGGGCCCAATCCGTACTGATACCGGTCGGCGTAAAATGATTTATTTCTATAGTTTCTGTAGGCGTTATCTCAATCATAAATCCGTGCATCCGGGTAAACCCATATCCGCCGCTGGTGCGGCCGGAAAACTCACCGGAAAATTCAATTGCCGTAGACCCTGATACCGTGGCGTCACGACTGGTAAATGCCGTTCCGTTTACATCGGTGATGAGCGCACCACGGAGATTTGAAAGTGGTTGCGTCACAGTTCTCGGTGCAATCGTAAATCTCGTGCCTCCCGGCAAATACGTCCCGTATGAAACACATGCCGTCCCGTCACAGGCGGGCACCGAGACACCAGGCGGCAATTTATAGGAAAGTCCTTCAATGGTCAACGTCTGCCAGCCGGCGAACGGATCTGCCGGCGTCGGTGTCGCGACAACGATGGTCGGTCTTGCTGTCGGGGGCGAAGTCGGACTCAGCGTCGGAGTCGAAATCTTCGGCGATCCATTGTTCAGTCCTATAATCAACGGACGGATATAACTCGACAGAAAAATTCCGGCAATGAAAAGAATGATAAAAATAATAATCGCGATAATCGGAAAACCGCGGGATGCTTTCGGCATCGGCGGCGCGTGCTCCACCGGAGCCGGCGTACCCTCGGATGCAGGCATCGGAATTTCCGGCGTTTCTTCAACGGGAATCTGCGGCGATACGGGTACAACCGGAGGCTCTGGAGTCACTATGGGGCTTGGTGGTTGTGAGGTCCCCCCATATAAATCTTCGTTAGTAATCGGATCAGGCATAGTTCTATTGTTCCATGGTTATGGCGGGGTGTCAACGGAAGTTTTACACGCTGCCCATAATCCCCTCCCGTTCTGTTTTGCTTCATTTTGTGCGGAAAGAAATTGTTTTGCAAACAGCGTATCCGGCTTTACCGGTTCGGCAACAGCAAAACCCTGACGGACCAGAACATCATTGATAAATTCATTTCCGACGTAGACGTACCGGAGCAGGCGTCCATACGCATCTTTATCGGAAACGTCACGTACCAGCCGAACCGTTTTCCCGTTGACGAGTGAACTGTTTTCATCCCTGGCAATGGCGCCGTAACATTCCTCTTTTGTTCCGTGGCCGCTGATTTCCGGTGTGTCTATTCCTATGTACCGCACGCGCCTCCCTCCCTCAATTTCAATGGTGTCCCCGTCAACCACATACGTGACGCGGGTCATTTCAGAAAATGCCGTCGCTTCCTGAGAAACTTCAGCTGACCGATTCGGCGCTGTCGTCTTTCTGGTTACTACGTAAGTAGCCAATACGACAAGAATAATTGCGGCAATAAGAAGAATCCGACGGCGTAATAGTTTCTGTGTCACTGAAAATAGTGTATCACGGAAATTTATGCGCGTTCGAGGTAGGTGCCGGTCTCGGGATCAATGGCGATTGTTTCGCCCTCTTTGATAAACAGCGGCACGGTGACCACGGCGCCGGTTTCCACAATCACTGTTTTGGTGGCGCCCGACACGGTGTTGCCCTTAGCGCCCTCGGTTGCCTCCGTCACCTTGAGGCGCACTTTTTTGGGAAACCGGAGGCCAACCGCTTCTTCGCCATTCACCAATACCTGATACACATCATTGGGTTTTAAATAATTGACGTAAATACCAAGCATTGCGGCGGGAATATTAAATTGTTCATAGGACGTATTGTCCATGAACACGTAATTGTCCCCTTCTTTGTAGAGGTACTGCATCTCGCGGGTGGCAATGGAAACTTCCGTTACGGATTCGCCGGATTTATAGGTAAATTCCTGCACTTTGCCGGTTTTGAGGGACTTGAGGCGCGTCCGTACAAACGCGGAGCCTTTGCCGGGGTTCACGTGCTGGAATTCCACAATCTGATGCGGCTCACCCTTAAATTCGATAAATGTATTTTTTGTAAAATCGCCGGTCGTAATGGTGCTCATAGAAAAATAAAAATCCCCCGGGTTTCGGTGGGTCGTGCCTATTATATCGAATTATTCTTTCTCTGGCAACGGAAACTCCTCGCTGGCCGGAAAAAACAACGTGTCGGCGATATTGGGTACGTCGGCCAAAAGCATGATGAGGCGGTCAACGCCGACGGCTATCCCGCTGCATGTCGGCAATCCGACCTTAAGCGCATCAATAAAATCGTGATCGTAATCGTATGCTGTTTTCCCTAAGCGTTTAATCTCTTTCATTTGAAAATCAAACCGTTTTTCACTCTCCACCGGATCCGTCAATTCACCATAACAGTCGCCCAATTCAAGCCCTTCAATATAGAACTCGAACCGCTCTGCGAAGCGCATATCATTCTTTTTTAACTTCGCAAGAGCAGCAACAGCAGCGGGAAAATCATATACAATCGTCGGCTTCCCCCGCCCCAGGCGGGGCTCAACTTCATTCAAAAATATTTGGTTATACAGTTGTTCCCAAGTATTATTTTTTTCAACCTTGTAGCCTTTACCGCTTGCCACGATCCTCGCAGTATCAATATCAAAAAATTCATTAAAATTGATTTTGGCGTATTTTTTGAAAGCATCTACCACAGTGATTCGTTCCCATGGCGGCGTAAAGTCAATTTGTTTTCTTTGATAGGTCAACCCGCGGCCACCCGCGATTGCGAGAAGTAAATTCTCACAATCTTTCATAATATCGAAATAATCCGCGCTCACTCGGTACCACTCCAAAACGGTAAATTCCGGATTGTGCCGTTTCCCCTGTGTTTCCATATTTCTAAAGGCGTGGGTAAGGCTATAACAATCTCCCAACCCCGCAACCATGAGTTTTTTAAGAGGAATTTCCGGAGACGTTGACAAGTATGCCTTTGTCGGCTCTCGTTGACGATTCAAGAGCGTCGTTTCAAAAACGTCCAAATACGACTCGGCCGGAGGATGTGCAATAAGGATGGGCGTTTCTATCTCGTGGAAGTTTTCTTTTTCAAAAAAGGAGCGTATGGCACGGATAACCTTTTCGCGCACAAAATACTGCTGCCAGAGCGTGGGATTATCATGAAGCCGCTTCCATGTTTTCATTTCTGACGACGCGGAGTTTTCTTGCCACTAAACGCTTTTGCGACGAACACGAGATACACGATCTCCAGTATTCCCAGGGTATGAACAAGTAAAAATAGGATAAACCACCACTTCTCGCTACGTTTCGCTGCGTGCCAGAGAGCCAGTCCAGTCCACAAGAGCGACCAGATGGCAAGCGGAATGACTCCCCACCCGAATAACCCTGCGCTCATAATGGAACCACTTCCTAAATACCACGGCATAGTATTATTCCTCCTTTATCTGTATTGATTGTAGCACAGTTGCGACAACCGGTTTGGAGTCCTCCCCCATTCCGTTATCCGTAACCGGAGACGATGCGATAGCATCGAGCGTTGCAAGACTTGCAGTATCTGACGGGTCAATTGCACCAAAAATCACATACTGTTTCGGAAGCGGCGTAGTCGCGTGCATGATAAAAAATTGGCTGCCGTTGGTGTTGGCGCCGCTGTTTGCCATGGCAATTGTTCCGCGGGTATAGTCACGGGTTACAGGTTCGTCCGCAAACGTGTATCCGGGGCCTCCGGTACCGTCACCCCGCGGATCTCCCCCCTGAATCATGAATCCTTTTATGATACGGTGAAATATGGTGTTGTTGTAAAATCCGGCACGGGCAAGAAATACGAAATTATTGACTGTCACCGGCGTGTCTTTGGCAAACAGTGGTATAACCATCGTTCCCTTATCCGTCACCATCGTTGCTGTGTACGTTTTATTCGGATCAATAGTCATAGCAGGCGGACTGGTGTATGTTTTTGTCATAGATGCTGTTGGTGTTACTGTTGGTATATTTGTAGGTGTAGGTGCCTCGGCCAGAGGCTGATCAGCCTTGGGCTGAGACTTCCAAAGAAATGCTCCTCCGACAATTCCCACGAACAATATGCCGGCAAGAATATATATTTTCTTCATCTCGTATTACAAAAACCGGAGGATATTCGCCTTTGCTTTAATCCCGGCAAACCACGTCTGCAGCTTGTCATTAATCTCCTGAGAAAAAATAGCCTGTTTTGCTTCGTCCCGCATACCTGCTTCGGTCGTCGCGGTAAGCGTCGATCCGCTTGTGGCGATATAGGCGGTGATATCCGCGTCAGAAATGGTTATATCTTTCCCCAAAAGCTTCTCCACCATAATCTGTAAACGCAGCTGATTATCAAAATCCGCCCTAGTCATCCCCTGATACTGAAGGACGTCATCGATACTCACGTTACCGCCCAAACTCTGAACCAAATCTGCTTCTTTTTTGGCTATATCAGCCTGGGAAACAGTAATACCCGCCTTCGCCGCTTCTTCATTGATAAGCGCCTGGCTGATCATGCTATCAAGTGTTTGCTGTCCGTACTGACTTATAAGCGTGCTATCAAGCTGCCAACGGAAAATCGGCCTGCCGTTGACGACCGCCGCAACCAAGAGTCCTTTGTTGGACGCAAAAAATGCAATCAACCCCAGTATGACAACAACGACTGCCACACGTACCCAGGGGAGACGACGTACCTGTTTAGGAGATTCCATCGGGATAAGATCTTCCGTTTTCGTATCGATCATTTCATGAACGGCCGGCAGCTTTTTTGTTATTTTTTTCGTCGTTTTTCGCGGCATACTACTCCTTTATCGTAAAACGTGCTTTGTAATGGGGAAAGGATACCACAGACCTCTCACACCTGCAAGCGGGAGGACGGACACAGCCTACTGACCACGCATCCAGCGCAGTTGGGATTTTGGGCGCGGCATACAGCGCGGCCGTGATCAATCAGAAGATAAGTCAGCGTATACCAGTCTTTTTTTGGGATTACCGCCATCAGTTCTTTCTCGATCTTTACCGGATCGGCATCTTTTTTAAAATCAATCATCAGTTTCTTACCGCCGATTTTGTTCAGATCCACCAGGCGCAGCCGCTGGCTCAGACGCAGGACATGCGTGTCGACTGCAATTCCTACGACTATTCCGTAGGCATTCCCCAAAACGACGTTGGCAGTTTTGCGTGCGACACCCGGAAGGGTTAAAAGTGCTTCCATTGTGTCGGGGACTTTCCCGTTAAATTTGGTCTTTATAAGTTTTGCGGAGGCCAAGATATTTTTTGCTTTATTATGGTAAAACCCCGTTGATTTGATATCCTGCTCAAAATCAGACTGACTCGCACGCAGGTATGCATCCAATGTTTTATACTTGGCAAACAGCTTTTCCGTCACTTTATTAACGGTAACATCGGTACACTGGGCCGAAAGGATGACGGCAACCAACAGCTCCCAGGGGTTTGAATACCGAAGAACAATGCGTGCGTCCGGATACGTCTGTTTTAACAGACGAATTATTGTACCAAGCCGTTTCGTATCAACCATTGCAAAATCCCCTTCGTCTGCCTACAATGGTACCACATTTCTTTATGAATCTACATTTACCGCATATTTCCCGAATATTCTCCGCAAAAACCTTTTCGCGGGTCGGAAATCTCTGTCTTTGGGTAGTACTTCTAGCGCTGGTCAGCTTCAACGTCTTTTTGTGGCTGACTAAGCCTTTATCCTATTCTGAAAACCTTTTTGCCGTATTCACTCACCCATTTTCCGCCCCTGCCCATGAAGCTCTCGCCCAAACGCTTGAGGGCACAGGCGCTAGTAGGGAACGTGCGATTGTGGCAGAACTGAGCCCTGTACTTGGCGCCGCGACAACAGCACAAGCACAACAGAAAGAAGCAGACATGATCTTTTGGCAAAATGTGCTTAGTGTTCACCCTGATTATCGCGATGGGTATGTGCAGCTCTCAGCACTTTACTACGGCGAAGGGAATCTTATGCAGGCACATGCAGATCTGTTGAAAGCTCAACTTCTGGATCCTAATAATGCTGTCGTGGACCGATTGACCGCTTTTACTTCGAAGCTTTTGGAGTAACACCAACCGGAGCTTTTACCGCTTCCTGAGGTTTTGCCGCAACGTCTGCCGATGGCGCTCCTTCGGCGGGTCCGCCAGCCGGCGAAGTGCCTGTTGCTGGTGTCGCTGCTGCAGCGGCTTCAGCTGCGGCGGCTGCGGCTGCGGCGGCTTCAGCTACTGCTTCTGCCTCTGCTTCTTTACTGATTAAAGCTCCAACCCTGACGACTGACTGATCTTTATCCATCAAAAGTGTAACACCTGAAGGCATTTTCAACTCACCCACTTTTACTTCCTGATTCACTTTGGAGAGCTTTGAAACATCGACACTCAATTTTTCCGGCAAATCCATCGGCAAAGCCTCGACTTCGACCTGGTCGATAAGCGTCAGGAGAACCCCGACTTTCCCCACGACTGCCGGCGCGTCTCCTGCCAGTTCCAGCGGCACATTTGCGTGTACCTTCTCTTTCAAATCCACCTGGTGAAATTCAATGTGAAGTAAGTGATTCGTTACGGGATCTTTTTGCAATGTATGTACAAGGACTGGTCGCGTATCCTTACCAACAGCAAGTTCAACAAGACCTGTCTCCCCTGCTTCCTTGTACACCTTTTCGAATGCGTCAGCTCGAACCACAACGGAAATGCTTTTGACGTTTTTTCCGTAAACGGTAGCCGGAATGTTGCCCTGCGCACGAAGGCGCTTGACCTTTCGTCCGACTAGATCACGCACGTCTGCTGATAAGGAATGTTTCTTCATTTCGTGAACCGGATACGTGTCATACGATCGCGGTCAAGAACCGTATTGTACTCGAGTCGGCCTGCATTTGCAATAAAGTCCCCTGACCCGCCGGAGGATGCCTGTTCTTCCAACCCCGCAGTCCAGGCGACAGGGTAGTAGACAACCGTATGAACGGGGGTCGCGCTCACTCCCGGCTGCTTTTGGACAAAAAAATCCACGACGGCCCCGGATGCACCGAAGTGCACGACGTTATCTCTCGTATACGTTACGGACAACTGCTTTTGACTCCCTGCCGGAACATCCATCCCTATCCCCAATACATAGGAATCGGATGCAACGTCCGTCCGCTCATAATACGGAAGAGAAGGTATTTTTGCCGTATCTTTGCGAGCGGGTACCGCCGCTCCGTCCAGCGTGACACTGGAAACCGTGACACCTGCGGGCAATAAAAACCGCGTATATGTCCGGTACGGCAAACTTTGATCCCCCCCGCTGGTGTTTTTGAGTGTCGCCGTCACGGTTTCACTGATGCCACCGTCCGTATTTATGGTAACCTGCCGGTCAACTGTACGGCTTACAAAATAATTTGCCTTATTGACTCCCATATTGGCTTCAACCATAACGAACGGATCAAAGCTGCAAGCTGCCGCTTCCGTACCCTCGCATCCGGTTGTAGACGGCACCCTGCCTGCCCATCCGTAATGGGTGATAACCGACTGGAGATCGGGCGACCCGAACATCATGAGAATGTCATGCCCGGCAAACGAGGTGGTTATGGCATGAAATAATGCTTGCATATTTGTCGTCTTACTCGTTGTAATTTTTGTTATGAGAGCCCGTGCCAGCGTTCCTAAAAAATCTTTTTTCTGAGTCGATCCCGGGAAAGAATCGTTTTGCGTATAGTAGAGGGACTTACCGTAAAAATTATCTGCGGTAATCCGGTCATTGTAGTCGGGTAGATCAATGGGGCCCGTAGCTTTCAGTACCTCAACGATAAACGGAGTGTTAATTGCCAACACCCCATCCACATTACTCCCCGTTTCCTTCTGGTAAAACCATGCAGCACGCGCGGCACTTACCAAAAAATCCGGATCCCAGTTTGAATCGCGTAAATACCAGTGCTCCTGTCCAAGCAGCTCCCGGACAGGTACCGGCGGATCCACGTGCCCTTTGAGTTGCCCGTCAAACGTATAGACATCCTGCACCTGAAGATCCGTCATCCGTCCGTCTTCAAATGAAGAAACGGCCACACTTCCGATAAACCCGCCGGTTGGCCGCAGTTCGTTACTGTTCTGCAAAAGGATTAAATACGTTTTCTGTTCGTTAAATCCGGCAAGCTGCAAAAATAGTGAAACAAGGTCATCCATGTTGGCAGCGGAATCGCGGATTGTGGAAAGCTGCGAAACAATAGACGTTCCCGCCCTGGCGGCTAACGGCACGGAAAACGGAAACGTACGGTCCGAAAGTAGCAGTACAAGTTCCGCCTGAGCCAGTCCCAGCGTGTTCTGAACCGAGTCAAGAGAAATCCGCAGCTGGGTGATATCGGCCGCAGGTGTCGTGCCGGTGCCGGTAACGTCCACCTGGTTTAACAGTCCGGACGCAACTGACTGGCCTACCCCAAGCATGGATTGGACTTCATCGCTGGCCGTTTCCGCATCCGAAAAAAATGACATCAGCCGCTGTTGACCGCGGATCAAATCCTCTTGACCGGCCCACGAAAGAGGAACGGCGGCAGCGTCAAGTACTATACTCCCCTGTCCGGTCCAATATTTTGCAACCCTCGATTGCCAACTTGCCGCGCCCATATCTCCTGCGGTCATAGAACGCGCACTTGCGGCCATTGCTATACCGCTGACCGCAACACTGACCAAATACCAAATCGTCGGAATAATAAGAAGTCCTATACCTATCAGCAGTGCGATGACCCACCGGCTTTTTTTCCGATGCCGCCGGGGCAGTTCTTTCTTTTTTCTCACTCCTGTCTTTATACTCTCACCGAATACGTCGGAAATAAGAGTATCTATCCGTTCCTTATCCGCTACCGCAACCGCGACCGCGGGCGCCTGGGATTCACCAAACGGTTTCTCATGTACGATTCGGGTATGTCGCTCTGTCCGCAGGTCAAGAATTCTTTTTTCCGACGTGAAGAAAAAATCGAATATATCCATCACGTTGTCAGAGGATAATTCTTTCGGATCAATACAAACAATTTTACTCTGATAGTCACCCGGATCGGGATCCTGATACCGGTCGCCGACAACAATTGCAAGGCATTTCTGACTCCGTTTATCCGTACGGGAAAATATTTGTTTCACAAACGCCTGATCACCCATTATAATATGATAGGTAACATTGCTGCCGGGAGGCGTATTAATGTGCACCCCAACGCCGTGTGTTTCCAAGTATTCCCGCAGCGGGAATACGGATGGGTCGTCCTGCGCGTCAATACGGGCTGTTGGTAAATCGGCATCAGTGCCTTGTACAGATGATGTGGCAGCAGAACGCATAGTTTGGAGAAAATACGGCGTTTGTATTATTGCAAAAAGGACAGCCGAAAACAACGGCACAAAAGGTGCTCATCCACAGGGAACTGAATCAAGCCGACATGAGGAGGTAACCATCACGAATCTAATGCTTGGTTTACCAGAAAATCCGCCCGACGGTTTCGTTCTCTGGGGACGGCAGTATAGTGAACCACTCCCCCGACCTCAGTCTCCAAAATCCGGATGTCGGTGGCAAGCGCGCGAAGGGTCGCGTCTTTAATTTTAAAGAATCCGTTTAACTGATTGACAACGAGTGTTGAGTCCAAATAAAAAAATATTTCCGGTGACTCCCCTGCCAGTTCTTTTATTGCCCCCAATGCTTGGGCAACCGCCGTGTATTCCGCAACGTTGTTTGTCGCATTACCGATCCGCTTTCCGAACTCCTGAATTTTTTTCTTTGTTCCGTCTTCAATAACCACGCCGATTGCCGCCGGCCCGGGATTGTTCCTCGCTCCCCCATCAGTATGTACGATAAATTTCATATCATTAATTTTTTGAATGAGAAAATGATTGTACCAAAACAAGTCCGCTTAATACCAGCACCAATCCTTCACACGCAACCGTTAACCATGCAGCCGCCATAAATCCGTACTGCGGCACCAAAAGAATATTACCGGCAATATTGACGATCATCGATACGCCGTAAATTGCGGCGAGAGCAGACTGTTTTTTTAATGCGATAAGCGCCCACATCGTGGTACTCGTCACAAAGAAAAACGGGAGACCCAACGATAAGACACGAAGAGCCCCGATACTTGCAATAAAATCGCTTTTAACAAATGACAACAGGGGAGCCGCAAACCATAAAACAAATACGGTTACCAAAGACGTCAGAAACAAAAACAAAAAAGAATTCAGAAACATTTTTTTCAGTTTCATGTGCTGCTGCCTGAGCATGAGAGGGTACACAGCGTTCATAAAAAATGTAGGGAAAACCAGGACCACTTCAAATACTTTATACGCCAGCCCGTACACGCCGACTTCAACCGTCGGACGGGTAAGAGTAATCACGACGCTGTCCGCCCGAAAATACACCAGATTAAAAACCAGGGTAATGCCGAGTGGAAGAGAAGGGACGAGGATCCGCATCATATCGCGGACGGAAATGTTCCATGAAGATACCGGGTGTGACCGGAACGCAAAAAGCATTGCGCATGCTCCCGTGACGAGAGTCCCTGCTCCCAAAACCATAAGCGCCGTCATGACGTTGGGTACGGGCGCGGCAACGAAAAAAATCCATACGAAAATAACTGATACAACTGAACCGAAAAAAATTGCCCAGGTCGCAAGGTCATACCGGAGCCGTTTCTGAAAAATCGCATTTCCGGTCGTAATCCAGGCCTGCAGCAGAATAGTGGGGGAATACAACAAAATTCCTAATCTCACAAACGGCGTGTATCCCTGAGTCCCCCTGCCGGGCAGCATCATGACTATTCCCAAAGACAATGCAATGAGGAGAATGCTCCCGAGTGTCCGGATGATAATAAGCGCGGGCCACGCGAGGCGTGATTCCGCCTGCTGTAAATAGATGGCGTTCATGCCGAAATCCGCGAGCAAATAGAAAAATGCTATGTATGTTGTGATTTTGACGAAATCGCCGTAGCCCGCGGCACCCAGTTGCCGGGCGACAAGAAATGTGACGATAAACGTGGCGATCGCGCTTACGGCTTTCCCGATAAGCTGGCTTACCGTATTGAGGGCGATAGTTTTCTTCATATCGTTATTGTATCAAAGAAAGGGAAAGAAAAATTGTAAACATGAGTTGTCCCTGCTGTATGGTCAGCGGATAATGATCCACGAGACCAATAACTAACAGCATACAAAGTAAGAGCTGATACACGGAAAATTTTCTGAACATATTTTTCCCCGACTTCCATAGAACCCACAGGAAAAGTGCGCACCCGATAATTCCTATTTCCGACAACAGCAGCAAATAAATATTATGTACGGGCTGTAAAAAATATATAGTCCGCGAAACCAGAAAGTCGGGGAGCCGGACCAAAAAATTTCCCATCCCGCTGCCGATGACGGGGGATGCGGTGACGATTAAAACTGCCGCTGAGTTTAATTGTTCGCGCACCACGACTGACTCGTCCTGAAACCCGAACGTTGTTCCGACAAAGAAGAGAAAAAGAATTGCAGATAATAATACCGGAAAAAAGAAATGTTTCTTTTTTCGGAATACCAAATACACACAACCAAATATCAAAACAATCCATGCGCTTCTGCTGAATGTGAGTACCAGCGCAATAATTCCTGAAATAATAGTTATCGTATAAAATATTTTTTTACGATTGGAAAATTGTTTCATTGATGAATTGGTTAATTGGTAGATGATCAATGTCAGTGTCACTGCCAAAAAACCTCCCAACACGTTGGGGTGGGGGAATGTCGCATACGAGCGCAGTGTCAACGGACAACTGAACCGGTGTAAAAAACACAAAGAAATTTGAGCGATCCCCGGGGTTATCGCCGAAAACGTCCGTTCTCCGAGAAACCAAAAAACTCCGCCGATGGAATGCTGCAATAAAAATTGGACAATCGCGATACCTGATGAATATAAAACGCCGATGGATAATGGAAATATAATTTCCACTACTTTCGGTTTTGTCTTTATGATATACAGACCTAATCCCGATAATTCCAAAATTTTTATCCAGGCAAACAAGGCGACCATCCGGTCGGCGGCAAAATAACTATTAATAAAAATAAAAACAAGAAAACAAAAAATTTTGACGATCGCGGGACGTGGAATTTTTTTATGAGAAAAAATATTTTTCCTGTTAAAAATAAACCAACTGATGAGGAGAAAAAAAATAAGAATATCGGTAAGATACAAAGTGGGGGAAAGGTAATCAATTCTTCTCCCTAACACCAGCGCCCAACTCGGCCAGAAGTGGTATCCCAGCTGTGTCGGAAGCAGAACGAGAAGAAGAAAAAACAATAATTCAGTCATCCCCCCAATAATACGTTAAATTGCCTTTGGTTTCACGAGCAGGGTGCGGGACATGCCTTCGCCGACAGATTCCGTTTCCACCCGTTCGTCACCGGCAAGCGTCAGATGAATAACACGCCGTTCCGACGCAGATAAATGAGGGAGCTCTATGGGACGCCCGGCGGCAAGTGCGCGCTCTGCGGCATGCTGGGCCATAAGCATGAGCGCTTCTTCGCGCTTTTCGCGGTAGTCGCCCACATTCACGTACACCTTCACCCAAGCCGTCAATTCTTTGGAAACCAACAGTCCTAAAATAATCTGGAAACTTTCCAGCGTTTTCCCATGGAATCCGATGAGGAGTCCCGTTTCTTCCGTTTCGATATGTACCCGGAATGCGCCGGTTTCGTCCACGTCAACCGCGACATCTCCGGATATACCCAGGCGCTTGAGTAAATCTTCCGTAATCTGTTTGACTTGGTCTATCTGTTCCATATTTATGTTTCCTTATTAATCGCAATCTGCTGCATGATACCAAAAAGACCGAAGACATTCCAGTACAGTGCAAGACCTAATGGAAACGTATAGGCAAAATAGCCGAACATAATGGGAGTAAGAATTGCCATCTGTTTTTGCATGTCCGCTGCCATATCCTCCGGTGGTTTTTCATCCTTCTTTCCGCCTGCTGGTTTTACGAGCGCTTTGTCCGCTACCGGCGCTTTGGGTATGGCCGCCATCATCAATTTTGTCTGCCACCATTGCAAGGCTGCCGTAATTAAAGGAACCAGAAGGAACACGTATCCGTATTTCTGAAATTGCGACGGTTTTATCGCAAGATCGACGCCGAAAAAATTAAGGTCCAGGTTGCTAATTTTAAACGCCGGCAGATACACGATTTTATTTATATCCGTTACCACCTTAGCAATATTTCCTGCATTTAATACCTGATAAAACACATTATAGAGCGCAATGAGGACGGGCATTTGGATAAGGAGGGGGAGGCAACCCGCGGCCGGGTTGACGCCGTGTTCTTTGTAAAGAGCCATCTGTGCTTCCTGAAGCGCTTTTTTGTCGCCTTTGTGTTTGATGGCAAGCGCGTCCATGTGCGGCTTGATCGCCGCCATTTTTTTGGCACTCCTAAGTTGTGCAGCCATAAGAGGGTAGAGAAGAAGCCTGATGATGAGCGTAAGCCCGATGACCGCAAATCCCAGGGGTCCCGGCACGTGCAAACTTTCAAAAAGTTTATAGAGGGCAATCAGCACGTTTAAAATCGGCCAGACAAGAATTTGATTCCAAAGATTCGGATTATTCATAGACTAAAAAATAATTGTATTATTTTTTTGGAACGGGATCGTATCCGCCGCGGTTCCACGGGTGGCAGCGGATAATGCGCGCCAACCCTAGCTGCGATCCGTATAGTATACCATAGCGCTCGATCGCCTGATAGGTATACTCGCTGCATGTCGGCGTAAACCGGCACACCCTAATAGGGAATAGGGCATGCAGTAAGCCGGTATCCAACGAAATATACCGCTGGTAAAAACGGATGGATTTTAAAATAAATTTTTTCATAACCGGAGAAGCGCGTGGATGATTTTTTCTACCTCGATCTGAGAAAGATCTGCGAAATTCTTTTTCGCAACAAATATGCCGTCGATCGGAGGAAGGGCAGATATCAGATGCCGCACAGATTCACTCATGGTTCTGCGCATACGGTTACGGCTCGTTGCGCGTTTATCAATTTTTGTAGAAACGATAAATGCGAAGCGAGAGACGTTATCAGTATTTGTTTTTTTGTAAATCAGTTCGATGATCTCATTTCTGACGTGAGTACCGCGTCGCAAAATCGGAGCGATGTCTTCTTTGGGCAATCTATGATCGGAAGAAAGCATGTGGTTTACAGGCTTACGCGGCGGCGCCCTACCAGGCGGCGGTGCTTCAAAACCTTACGGCCGCCGATTGTCCGCATCCGCAGACGGAATCCGTGGGTTCGGATCCGTTTTTTCTTTTTCGGCTGATAGACGCGTTTGGGCATAGTGTAAGTATATCAGGACTTTACCCGCGGCACAATATCCTTACCGGTTAAAACGCGTAGTGGATAAGCTGATTGCGTATCTTCATGCGTTCCGCAGCCGGAGTTCCGGAAACGCTAAGGCGCAACGCCATATACATTTCTCTGACAAGGTGCTTGTTTTTAAGGAACGGTTGTTTTGCCCGGGCATTTATGAATAAAAGCTCCCTCACAAGAAGATAAAAGTACGAGGGAGAAACGTAGCCGTGCATATAGTCAAATGCGGTATCGGAAAATACGTCTCTGGCAGCTGCCTGAGTCGGAAAAAGATACAAATTTCGTTGGCTTAATACGCTCTTAATACGCATACGTTGTATATCCATAAACCCGACCGCACATGTATGGTTTCGGCGTTACTATAAAAAATGAGACGTTCCCTGTCTATGACAATAGTGTCAGAAAAAATGACAGTCTCTGAAACGCGGCTACGGCACACAATTTTTGACCGAAGAATGGTAAACGTGTATTATCGAAAACATGAAACAGGCACTGCTCGTTATCGACGTACAAAACTTTTTTATCAATACACGCACCGCATCGCTGCCGGGAAAAATCTGCCGGTATATCCAAAACAATAAGGAAAAATTTGATATGATTATTTTTACGCACTTCGTCAATACCCCGACATCCAGTGTATATCGCCTCCCTGGGTGGAAAAAAAGTATGACCCCGGAAGATACGGACATTGCCCGCGACCTGCAACCGGTGCTTACGCAGGGAATACTCGTTTCTAAACATGTATATTCGGCATTAAAAGTCCCCGGCGTGAACACACTCTTAAAAAATCACGGTATTCAAAAACTTTGTCTCTGCGGCATTGACACGGATTGTTGCGTATTGGCAACAGCATACGACGCGTTCGATAGGGGATATCGCATATCTCTTATAAAAAATCTCTGTATGTCTTCAGCCCATGAGTCTTTTCATGCTGCTGCGTTATCATTACTGAAGAGAAATATCGGAGTTTAAGAAGCAAATTCTCTTTGATAGACCGCAAAATCAGCCGGAGTATACAAAACAAATAGTATTTTTTGAAAAGAGTGTTCCTGTTGGAGATAGTCAGCAATGGCTTTACGAACAATTTTGACTGCTTCCCGTATCGGATACCCGAAGTAACCGGTAGAAATCGATGGAAAGGCTATGGTTTTAATATCATGCTGTTTCGCAAGATCCAGACTCTTTCTATAACAGGAAGCCAGAAGCTCCGGCTCCCTCCCGTTTTCAGTACCGTAAACAGGACCGACTGTCTGAATAACATATCGAGCCGGCAAATTATACCCATGGGTAAGTTTTGCTTCCCCGGTATCACAGCCTCCTAATGTTCTGCATTCTTCCAGGAGTTTAGGTCCTGCCGCTCTATGAATAGCCCCGTCTACGCCTTTGCCGCCCAACAGCTTCGGGTCAGCCGCATTGACAATGGCATCAACCGAAAGCGCCGTAATATCGCCGCATACAAGAGTAATATCGGTGTCTGCCAATATAACATGTTCTACCCGTTCTTTCGTCATATCACAAGTATACCCACGTCACGCTTACGCAGTAAATAAAAATCCGCAATGCCTGAGTTCATTTTTGAATATCATCGGGAAAACATCAACCTGCAGAATTTGTTCATTAAAACCTACCACTATCATTTCGTCCTTTGCCAATTGAAATTTATCCCGGGCCTGCCTGTGATTCCCCAACGCCTCGTACGTTAAACCGAGTGCGAGATTGTTCCAAAACGTATCACCGACCCTGCGACCTGATGTTTTTTCCAATAACAAGCTTTTCCTGAATTGTGAGATCGCATTCCTGAAATGTTTCTCCTGAAGGGCAATACAGCCCAGACGTGAAACGATGGTAATTTCCTGCGGAATATCACCAATTGCGCGCACGATATGTAATGCGCGGTGAAGATAAAATTTCGCTTTTGTACTGTTTCCCATCAACCAATATGTTTCTCCCATGTAGGTTAATATATCACCCTGTTTCTCTTGGTTACGCTCACTGCTAAAGTATTCAAAGGCATGCGTAAAACACACAAGCGCCAGATGACACCGCTTCTGACTTTCATAAATTTTTCCTAAACGGATCCGTGCCAATGCAATAAGCGGCGCATCTTTCAGACGCTCCACTATTCTCATTCCTGACTCTACCGAGGACAAAGCGGATTTCAAATCTCCCCGCCAGTACTGCAGCCAACAAAGTTCCCGTATAAGACACGATGCCAGCGCCCGCTGATTTTTTTGACGCCGGCACACAGCACAAACAATATGTCCGTATGTATCTACCTCGTGCCAGCGTCCCGTATCCCACAAAAAAATTCCAAGATATTCCCACAGTTCAATCATTTCTTCCCTCGCTCCGAGTTCTTTGCACCGCAAAAACACACCGATAATGGTATCCAGCTCTTCTTCAATCTGCGGATAAAATGTACGGTTTCCCCGCCCTCCCTTTCCCAAAAACCGGATAAAATACCGTGCGAGTTCCCTATACGGTGCGTCGCCCCGGGTCTTTCGCGCAAGAAAAGACATGATGAACGGGTGAACCCGGTACCTGTGCGCCAGTGATTTCTCCAAAAAAGAAAGGGATTCGAGTTGTTTCAGGCGTTTGACAACCGTAGCTTTTGATTCTTTCGTTGCCGCAGCCACCGCGTCGGCAGAAAAATCACTTCCGGAAAACATGCCAACCGACAGACATGTTTTTCGAAGCTCTGTGGAAAGCGACTGAAACGAAATCTGCAGTGATAATTCAAGATTTTTGTCATCATAGTGAAGATTGCCGAACTGAAGATCTGCATAATGAAACCGATGCATAAAACAATTGAGCGCGTGAGGCGAACGTGTGGCGTGTTTAAAAATAACCATGAGAGCCAACGGCAAACTGCCGGTCTCGCGCGCAACACGTTGGATGCTCGTCTCGTGACTCATAACGTACGCACGGCCTAAAATACGCCGGGCTAATTCGTTCACTTCCGTGGGGGTAAACGTGTCAATTCTCAGCGGCGCGACGAGTGCGCCGAGCTCCGGACATCGCTTGGATGTGAGGAGGAGGGGAATCCTAGAAGATTCATTCATAAAAAGATCTATGTGGGTAAAATCGTCAACGTTATCCAAGATGAGAAGCACGTCTTTTTGAGCCAATAGATCGCGTATGCGCTGTGCTTTTACCCGTACATCCCGTATGCCGGAAATGTCCTCTCCGTACGATCTCGCAATATCATTAAAAATGTCTTCTGCCGATCGAATATCAAACCGGTACCACAAAACGCCGTCACGGAACGTCTTTTTCAAAAAATGTCCGCAATAGACAGCCAGCATTGTTTTGCCGACTCCCGCCATACCGTGAAGCAGTACCGTCTGCCTGTTTAAAAGCGACCAGCATATTTCTTTTATTGGCTTTGTGCGTCCGATAAAATCGGGGGATAATGCGGGAACGGTAAACGGTGATGTTGTGAGAAGAAACGGAAGCGCTACCACGTCTTCCTGAGTCAAATCCCGTTGCCCCGTACTGGCAAGAAGGGCATTTGCCTGTTCAATTGACACAATCCCTCCGCGTTTTATAAAAACACGGATAACTGCAAGAAGGATATTCCTATATCTGGGGACGCGCGTATTATTTTGCCACCGGTAAAACAGGCTGTCTTCATATACCACGCCTTCATCCGCAAGCATCCGGCCGAATTCGGAAAGCGTTGCCAACTCCGAACGTAAACGGTATTTTTTAAAAAGCGAAGAAAAGGTTGTTCCAGCGGGATTTGCCATTCATTATAACCCTATATACCCTTCTTGGGATGAAGTCAAATTGACAATAATTCGCGGGGCTGGTTTACGGCGCAATTTCCTGCCATTGCACTGAAAGTTGTTTCATTTGGTCGGGCATCGTCAGAAGCAGCTGCGGATTATAGATAAAGAGTTCCGATGACGTGGTGGGATTTAAGAGATCGCCCACATCGCGCTGCAGGGTAAAATTACCGGCAACAAACGAACCGGTCCCCACAAGCCGAACGGCTCCGGTACCGGTATCAAATATACCGGAGGGAGACGTGATGTAGATGCCCTCAAGCGACCCCACAGACGGATCAACAGTAATATTCCCGTTAACGATAAACGCGGCAAATCCGCTTCCTGTAATATTAATATTTCTTTTTATTGTCAGATTTCCGTTGACGAAAACAACGATCGTTTGTCCTGCTCCAACTGACCAGTCAGATCCGTCAACCGTCAATGCGCCGGTGACATAATACGGAGAGGGGTGGGGTAAATTGAAAAATTCTGATTGTGCGTTCACCGTCTTTCCGCCGGAAAAATCCGCCGTCGTCGGTGAGCCGAACTGTTGGTATAGAAGCTGGTAAAAATTCGTGTCGGTTGTGGTATCTTTCACCAGCCAATTTTTACTGGACACCCACGCCTGTCCATTTGTGACACCGCTACTGTCAAAAGTATAATCCGTTCCGTACGTAGCCACTCCGGGATACCCACCCGCTGTTCCGTCCAGGATAAATGCCCGCGGGGTAGCGCCCACCGGCACAAACGACTGCAGAGTTCCCGATGCGTTCACATCGCCTCCCTGGGCCTGAACCCATGCAACGCCAAGCGTATATCCCAAATTCCAGGTAACGGTATCCCCCGCTCCCAGCGTTTGAGTATATCCTTCTCCCGAAATACCGCTGAATGAGTCGGACCAGCATGCGCGTGCAAATACATACTGGGAAGGAGTCTGGGAATTTATCGTATAGATTCCCGGGACCAAACTGTTAAACGTAACATACGTGCTTCCGCTTTGTGTCTGGGGCGCGGGTTGGCTTGCGGAGGACGGCGTAAACTGATGCACAGCGCCGCCAATTCCGGTACTTGACGTGGTTACCGCGGCACATGAGGTATCCGTGTCGCTCACCTGCACCGCCCGCGCACGTATTGTACCGGGTACCGGTGTGGGAGTGGCTGTGGGAGTGGGGGTAGCCGTAGGGATGGGTGTAGCCGTAGGGATGGGTGTAGCCGTAGGGGTGGGAGTGGGTGGTTTGGGTGTAGCTGTGGGTGTACCTGGCGCGGGTGTGTTTGTGGGTGTGTCCGTCGGTCCCGGCCCCCAACAATCACGTTTTGAGGGTGTTGAAGTTTCCGAGCAAGGAGTACCAGACGCCTGACCCTCGCAGCTTACTATTTGTACTGCAGTTGAACAATCATTAGTAACAGGATTATATCCGCATGCTGCAGTAAAAGTCTGTGCCTCACAATCTGTCGGATTTGTATATGATACACAATAAGCATCTCCACAATATACCCCGTAAACACCACTACAACCGATTGCACAGTTAGCTTTTGCTTGGGCAGCTGTACTCCCGTCGCCACCCCCTTCCTGTCCTACGCACGCTGACTCCCAATAAGTGCAAGTTTGAATAACCCCTACACATCGGTGTTCACTAATCACAAGGTTCATGTAACAAACATCAGCAGCAGCAGGATTCTTATTTCCAACTATAGCCACAGCAACTACAGCTACACCTATAAAAAAGAATACCCTCAGCAACTTTTTCGTTACGCTTTTTAGAGGCAAACCGCATGACATATACTCATATTACCGTATAACATTGAGGAATATTATGCAACTCAATTTAATACAAAAAATATTTATTTGGGAAGCATTACGCCACCAAGCGGGTTAATAACATCTATCTTCTGACTATTCTGGCCCAAAAGCTTACCTTGAACGACGTTCTCAAGGCAGGAAGCGGTAGTAGTGCCCTCGTCTGTTACAAATCTGGCAATAATCGTCTTGCCTTGATATGCTTTAAGTAAATTAGCGATCTCTCTGCCGTTGCCAACACCTGTAAATGTAAATCCTGGACTAATAGTTGAACTATCTACAGGACTATCCCATGTGCCACCCCAACTGGAAGGTATGCCGTTATTGAGATGATCTATTTCTACAGAACCCATATTAGGCCCGTCATGCATCAGTGAGACTATCACATTTGTTCCGCCTGCCGCAGGAGTCTCAAAAACAAATAATAAGATGATTTCCCCCCCCGGTCTGGGTATTTCTAAAGTGCCTCTAAATAAAACAGGGATATCCACGAGCATGTGATTCCCGAATTTTTCGACAAAAAATTTACCCCACGGAAAAGGTGTGGCTCCGTCACTATAAAAAAGACCCGTAGGATAATTACTCCAAAAATCAGGGGCAATAGGCTTATTAACATTCGTAGGATCCGAAGAAATAAGATCTATAACGCTTTGTGGCAGTGATGTGAGTTCTTGATTACTCTCCCACAAATATGCTACTTGGGCGCCGCCGAGCGCTTCCGGAGTTGCGGTTGGCTCCAGGGTCGCCGTGGGCGTAATGCTTGGCTCCAAGGTCGCAGTAATAGTGGACGTGGCCGCCAGCATATCCGCCGACGGGACTGCACTTATCGGGGACGATTCCAACCCCGCTGCTTTGGCGGATGCCGGCACTATCCCGATGGCCTGCAAAAGATCAACAGGCGCATACTGTTTTTCTGTCGTCAATAATTGGGGAGGGGCTTGCGGATTATCCGGATTGGACAATGTCACCTCTGTCCCCCCGCCAGGCAATGCACTCAGACCAAACACTAAATTCCCCTTCACTATATTATCCCCTTCAGGCACTAATGTCCGCAGTGTCGAACCCACGACGCCGCCGGGCTCCTGTTCCTGCTCTGTCCAAATGACGGTCATAATGTCAATTGTTCCGTCCGTCTTCCGATATGTCATAAAAGCTATTGGTTCACCTGTCGTACTTAGAGTAGCAACAGGAGAACTGACGGCTACCTCCCACCCAAACCCGTTGTTTGGATTCTGTATGTGAATATAGGACAGGGTTACCGTTGAAAAATCCGCGGTCGGACGCTGGGTTTCATAAAAATTCTTCAGCGTATCCATCATTTGCATGGCGCTCGTTGGACTGCTGACGTCCAGATGGGAAAAATTACCGGTCAGGGTTAAGTCCATCGCTGATTCCGTAAGAAGCGGGCGTGCAGTAGCCGTCCGTTCCTGTGACAGGACACCGGGACCCGCGCTGCACCCGGCCAGCGCTATCAACGAATTGATGACAATCGTATTTTTCAAGCCAAGCTTTTTAACCGAAACCGCTTCAGCCGCAACAAGGGCAGCCAGAATAGCAGACAATTCAGCATTTTCAGTAGCCGTATGGGAACTTTGCAGATTATTGACAAGACGTTCTGTTCCCTGTTGCGCCTCAGAAACAGATATATCAGATTGCATAGTTTGTACAATCTGCTCGGCGGTTTCTTTGATCGCTTTTATGGTACCTTTCGGAGATGTCTCGCGTACGTGATCAAATACCGTGTCCAGTCCAATCTGGGCAAGCGCCGCTCTCTCAAGCTTTGCAACACCATCACGCTCACCGTTGGTTAAATGAGAAACAACATCCATAAAGGCAGTGCTGCCTTCTTGAGTTTGAAGCGTTTCAATGAGTTTCCCTGCGGAGTACCCCACATCGGCATCAATGTGAGAATCGACAGCGTGCAATGTCTGTATTGCCTCATGAAGAGATGGGTGTGCAGCTATCGCAATCTGCAATGCATTTTCATGTGCTGCAGTATCAACAAAATGTTCCTCCGGTGCGGGATGGGTTTGTCCGACATCATACAGTGTATGCCCTTTTCCGCTATGAGACGAGCCGTAAAATTCTACCCGCGGTTGTTCCAATTGCTGAGATGGCTGTGCCGCGATTGTTTCATGAATATGTTGGGCATGCGAATATGGAGAGCCTTGAGATACCTTACTTTTGGACCGCTTTGCATGATCCCCGAAGATATCATTGATTGACTGTGCTTCCCAAATAACGGGTGGAGGTGGTGATTTTATTTCCGGCATTGGCGACATAACCCTATAGTAGCAATTATACACCGCACTGTCAATAATTGAGGTTCCTGTTTATTGCACCACTCCCACCATCATTGGATGGAGTACAAAATCGTCCGGTATAGACCAATACCCTGCCATAACGCTATCCATCGTTTCTTTTACGGACAGATCGTATGGCGTGAGCGTAGGTGTGATAGGTTGCAACCGTAGCTGTACTGGCGCATTAACTTTGATACTTTGTCGCAGACTTTCCGTATCTTCCAGCTTCCATACGGTCGTGCCGTTGAGGTTTCCCTGGGACCTGCCGACGTTAATTTTACCTGTTTTGATTGTCATAATTACCGGAATTTTTTGAGCGGACGGATCCTGGTCTATGACAAATTCGCTTTGCAACACATTTTGTTCATTATAAATCGGAGTCGTCACAAATTTTCCCCGCACGGTATACGACACCATACCTGTGGATGACGTAAACCGCTGCACGGACGTCGGCTTCACCCCGGGAGTAGGCGTCGCAACGGGCGCACTTTTCATAAATGGCAGCGACGGGAGAAGCGAAACTAACGGAATATGATAGTCTGCGGCAACGCGCAGATACACGATAACGATGATAACGAAAAATGCTCCGATGCTCAACAATATATACTTCCATTTGGAATTCGTTTCCATAGTGCTATTCTCACTCTATCGCGGACGGGCAAATTGTGCAAGATAGAGAAGAAACGCTCACCCGCCGGCAATCTCGTGTCCGATGAGGGAGACCATATAGAAGATCATACGCGCACACAGCCGGGTATCATACCAAAAACTTTTGTTTTTTCTATACGCAATGTCACTTCGCATCCACGCATCAAAGGTCGTCCGGTGATACCCTTCCAAAATCCAGGGGGAAATAATCCCGGGGAGAATTTGCTCCCGCTCTTTTTGCCATGGCGCTAATTTCCGCTCTTCTGCAACAGGTAGGGGACGGGGTCCCAGAAGTGCCATGTCGCCCCGTAGGACGTTGTACAACTGGGGCAATTCATCAAAACCAATGTGAGCAAGGAATTTACCGAAACCGGTATATCGTGGGTCATTATACAGCTTAAACACGGGGCCATGCGCTTCGTTGAATTTCTCCAAATTTTTCTGCTTCCCCTCAGAGCCTCTGACCATGGTGCGGAATTTGTACATGATAAAGGGTTTCCCGTCTTTTCCGACCCGCTTCTGGCGGAAAAAAACAGGAAAACCCGAGGTCACGGCAACAACAAAAGCGATACCCCCCATAATAGGAGCTGCTAAAAGAAAACAGAGAATAATTCCTGTCCGATATATAAACTTCATCTCTGAAAAAATGTTCGAATCGACGTAGTTACCCGTTTTATCTCATGAGGCGTCAGCTGCGGAAACATCGGAAGGGAGAGGATGTGTGCGGCACATGCTTCTGTGGCGGGGAGATCCCCGCGCCGGAGCCCTAACGATTTCATGCATGGCTGTAAATGAATGGGGATAGGATAGTGAATTCCGGTATCAATACCGCGTTCCGCCAGGTATCGCGCAAGCCTTTCCCGACGGGGGAGTTCTATGACAAACTGGTGATAATTCGGCTGTACATTTTTTGGTACTTCAACACACCGGACGGGTAGGTGCGCAAACGCTGCGCGATATGTGGCGGCAATCATTCTGCGCTGTTTATTCCACTCATCTAGATGACGGAGTTTCACGCGAAGAATCGCCGCCTGCAGTGCATCTAACCTGCTGTTATATCCCCGGATGACATGCAGATATTTTTTTTGCTGGCCGACATTCCGCAATATTTTTACCCGCGTTGCGACGCGGGATGAATTCGTAACGAGTACACCCCCGTCGCCTATGGCTCCTAAATTTTTACTCGGGTAAAACGAAAAACACCCGATATCACCAATGCTGCCGGCATGTTTCCCTTTATACAACGACCCGTGCGATTGGCACGCATCTTCAACAATAAATAAATGATGGGTCCGGGCAATTGCCATAACAGAATCCATATCCACGACATTACCATAGAGATGCACCGGAAGTATGGCTTTTGTTTTGGATGTAATCTTTTTCTTTATTTGCAAGCAATCCATAAGAAGCGTCTTGGGGTCAACGTCCACCAAAATAGGTACCGCACCAACTGCAAGGATTGCCAAAACAGTCGAAATAAACGTATGGGATACCGTAATGACTTCATCGCCCGCTCCTATTCCCAATGCGCGCAGTGCCAATATTAATGAATCGTATCCCGATGCCACGCCTACTGCGTAGTCAGTTCCGCAGTAATGAGCAAACTCCTGTTCAAATGCGGTGACTTCGGCTCCCAGTATATAAGAACCGGAATGCGCCACCCGATGATATGCAGCATCAATTTCACGACGGCATTCGGTATACTGTCTCTCAACATTGACTAAAAGTATTCGTGTCATAGTTCCTCCCATTCCTGTGGCCCGGTAAGCGACCGGTCGGCCGCCTCCAGAACGGAAACTACGGCGGCTCCGTCTGTTCCGGACACACGCGGTGTTCTACCTTCTTGTATACACGCGGCAAAATCTTCGCACGCGCGGCGAAGCGGTTCCTTCAGGGCGTCATCCGAATCAATAGTTTTTTCGACGGATCCATTCCTGTACATTTTAATTTTCCCTTTCAATTCTATTTCATCCATGACCAAACATCCTTTCGTCCCGATGAGTGTTAAAAGGCGGATTTTTTTCGGATACACCCAACTGACATCGCATATGCCCGATATTCCGTGTCTATTCCCCAGATAGACTGTCGCCCGATTCGGAAACCCGACGCGGCCGTACTGAAATCCTGTTGCCCGGACCCTTGTGGGCGGACCAAAAAAATATCGGTATATGGCAACATCATGCGCCGCCAAATCCCACACTACAGAACAGTCGGGGCGCTGCGTCCCCCAATTCATCCGAACACTCTCCATGGTATATACAGCCCCAATATCCCCGCGGGCTATCATGCGTTTCATCTGCGCGATTGCATCGGAATATATATACGTATGATCAACAAGAAACACGCGGTTATTTTTTTGTGCAAGAATAACAAGCATCTTTGCATCACGGGAAGAAAGTGTCATCGGTTTTTCTATAAAAACGTGTTTCTTGTGAATAAGCGCCTCTTGTGCAATATCGAAATGGCTTTGAGCGGGGGAGGAAATCATGACAGCGTTAATACCCTCATCTTTTAAAACTGTATCCATATCCCGCAGTACAGGAATACGAAAATTTCCTATATCTACTGACGAATCACGTATCCCCGGATCTGTAATTCCCGTGATTCTCACGTCCGGAATACCTGCTACCACCCGCGCAAGTATCTTTCCCCAATACCCGAATCCTGCAATAACCACAGATATCTTTGATGACGTGTGTTTCATACAAAACAAACTCTATATAGAACAGCAACGGTAGGTATGGTATACCATAACAGAATATCATTTCAACAGAACAGTTGACTTTCTATCGGTGGATACTCTATAAACACATACGCACATGAAAAAAAGTATTCTGTTTCCCGTTATCGGTATTTTGATTCTCGGAATAGCCGTGTTCTCATATCTTTTCTCTATACGGCGGTCCGCGACAAAACAACCGGTCAAGACAACAATCGTCAGGGTTGGATACTTCCCCAACATAACACACGCTCAGGCAATAATCGGGCTTTCACAGGGAACGTTTCAAAAATATCTCGGCAAAAATATCCGGATAGAAACGAAGGTGTTCAATGCAGGGCCCTCCGAAATTGAAGCATTATTTGCAGGTTCGATTGATATCGGATACATCGGTCCCGGACCGGCAATCAACGGGTATGTAAAATCCGGCGGCCAGGAGGTGCGCATTGTAAGCGGATCAGCCTTGGGTGGGGCGTCACTTGTCGTGCAACCGGATATTGCAGCTGCATTTGCATCCGTTGGTCCGCAGGCTTTACAAGGCAAAAAGATAGCCTCACCGCAGCAGGGAAATACACAGGATCTATCCCTTCGGCATTATTTGTCCGTTGAGGGACTGAAAAAAACTACCACTATTATCCCTGTTGCGAACGCCGACCAGGTCCCGCTGTTCCAAAAAAAGGAAATTGACGGCGCATGGGCGCCCGAACCGTGGGCAACAATTCTCACGACAGAAGCCGGCGGCAAACGGATCATCGATGAACGGAGCCTCTGGAAGGACGGCGTCTTTTCCACTACTGTTGTCATTGTCCGCAAAAAATTCTTACAGGAGAATCCACAAATCGTCCGCTCATGGGTCATGGCACAGGTAGAAATTACAAAGTGGATTACTGATAATCCCGAAGAAGCGCGCCTCACAGTCAACAAGGAATTAGAAAAACTGACATCAAAACAAATCCCTACAAATGTACTGGACGATGCTTGGAACCGTTTGTCGTTCAGCACCGACCCCGCAATGTCTTCCATCGCCTCCTTTTCTGCGTGGTCACGCAATGAAGGTTTTATCGCAACATCAACCGGTCAGATAGACGGCATATTTGATTTGTCCATTCTCCATGAAATTACAGGTAGATCATATTAAAAAAACATTTCGTCAACAATTCGGCGACATTGATGCGATTGCTGATCTCTCATTTGGAATCCGGACTGGGGAATTCGTCTGTTTTGTGGGACCATCCGGATGCGGAAAATCGACACTGCTGTCTATTATTGCAGGATTGGAAAAGGCTACCGCGGGCACAATCCAGTCGTCTGGAAAAATCGGGATGCTTTTTCAGGATCCAACGTTATTTCCGTGGCTTACCGTATGGGAAAATATTTCCTTCGGACTCCGGATGCGCAATGTCAACACGAAGGACATAAATATACAAGTCTCCCACATGATACGTCTTGTGAAGCTCCATGGATTTGAACAGGCATATCCCCATCAATTATCCGGAGGTATGAAACAACGTACTGCTATTGCGCGAACATTAGTGCTTTCACCTGATATTCTCCTCATGGACGAACCGTTTGCGTCGCTGGATGCCCTGACACGGGAAACGATGTACGGAGATTTGCAGCGTATTTGTAAAATAACCGGCGCAACCGTACTTTTTGTCACACATAATGTACGGGAAGCGGCATGTCTCGGTGACCGAATACTGGTGATGTCACCAAGACCGGCAACTGTTACCGCCGAAGTGCAAGTCCGTACACCGCGACCGCGGAATATCGGAGACGCACCGGTCATTCGCATAGCCAATAGAGTACGAACTCTGCTTACGGCTAATTAATATGAATAAACGGATCTGGCCGGTCGTATATTTTTTTATTTTTTTTCTCGTGGTTTGTCTCATATGGGAAATGCTTTCACTTTCTCATGTCATTCCATTCTGGATTTTTCCAAGCCCCGAAGCAGTCACGGCTGCATTTATGCAGCAAATAGCCCGTGGTTTTCTGTTTCCGGCAATCATTTCTAGTTTCAGACGGCTCATCATTGGTTTTTTCATTTCCTTATTGCTTGGAACGGGCATCGGCATTGCTCTGTCACGCTCATTGTTACTGCGACAAACACTCGGCGTCGTTCTGCTGGGATTTCAAACGCTCCCGAGCATCTGCTGGCTACCGATGGCAATACTCTGGTTCGGATTAACCGATACGGCCATAATTTTTGTCATCGTCATGGGAACTGTTGTAAGCGTAACGCTGACAACCGCCTCATCAATCCGAATGATCCCTCTATCTTTTTTGAGAGCCGGAACCATGCTTGATGCGCGGGGCATAAAACTATATCAGCATATTATCTTTCCGTCGATGTTTCCTTCATACTTTATGGGCATTAAGCAGGCATGGTCATTTGCATGGCGTGCGCTTATATCCGGCGAGATGCTGTTTGTAACCACCGGACTCGGCCAGCTGCTCATGTTCGGAAGAGATCTGAATGATGTGGCCCAGGTTGCCGCAATCATGTTGGTTATTCTTCTTTTGGGTATACTCATTGATTATGGAATATTTCATCCTATCGAAAACGAAATCGGAAAACGGTGGGGTTTTGAAATCCTTAAATAATTTATGATAATGACTTATGCTATAATTCTTTTTTAACGCAAAAATATGATTTACTTCACAAATGCCGATATCACCGTTCCTCACATGATGTTCATCGGACGATGGGCGCCGTTTCACAAAGGTCATACTGCGATTATGTTAAAAAAGCTGAAAGAGAACCCCGGTGCACCGCTGTTAATTCTTGTTCGGAATACTGCAAAAGAGGCATTTTCTCCGAGTATACGGGCCCAGTACATTAAAACGTGGATGGTTGAAAACAAAATAAAAGGAACAATTATGATTATCCCCGACATTGACGGCGTTTATTGGGGAAGAGGAGTCGGATACAAAACGGAACTAGTCGACGTTGATGCAGAAACAAAACAAATATCCGGAACTCAAATCCGCAACAAACTTCGGGCGGGCGACCCCGGATGGACCAAAAGCGTTGCAAGTAAAGATTCTTCCTATATGCTTTCCTCTAAGGTCTCATCAATTCTCGATCATGGCATGGTCTTATGGTTAACAGGCTGTCCATGCAGCGGGAAAACAACGATTGCAAACAGACTTGTTTCTATTATCAAAAACCAGTTCCCGCATCTTAAGTATCAGGTCCTTGACGGAGACGCGATGCGATCAAGCCCCTTAGCAAAGTCGGCGGGCTTTAGTAAACAGGACAGGGCAGACCATATTCGCCGGATGGCATATCTTGCAGCCATGTTTGCTGACCACGGAATTCTTGTTATTTGTTCTTTCGTTTCTCCTGAGGGGAAAATCCGGTCAGAGGCGAAAAAAATGATAGGGAAGAAACGGTTTATCGAAATCTATATTGCCGCGTCGCTTCAAACAAGAATGCGGCGCGATACAAAAGGATTATATAAAAAAGCAAAAGCGGGCAAGCTCAAACAACTCACGGGTTTTGATGCGGATTACGATATTCCAACTCATCCAGATATCGTCTGCAACACTGATAAACTTTCCGCAAATTCCTGCGCCGAGAAAATTATCCGGCATGCCTTTCAGTAATATTTGAAGGACACCAACTGGAATAATACAGAAATAATATACGTTATAATACCTGCATGACTAGGAACATTCAACATTTTTTTGAACTCCTCTGGTCCATGACGGACAAGGAACTCCGTGCGAGGTATAAATATACAATATTTGGGTTTTTATGGCTCGTTGCAAATCCGCTTCTTCAAATGCTTGTTATCGGGTTTGTGTTTACTTTTTTTATCAAAGAACCCATCGAGCATTATTATTATTACCTATTTACAGGACTTCTCATCTGGAATTTCTTTTCTCTCTCGCTGACGAAGTGCGCTCCTTCGATAGTAAACGAACGGTCACTTATTAAAAAGGCTGTTTTTCCACACATGGTCATTCCGCTTTCTATCATTTTGTCTAATTTTATCAACTTTTTCGTTGCCCTCGTGTTACTTCTTATCCCGATAGCATTTCTCGGTAAAATGTCATTCAATAAATTACCATATATCGTATCTGCCATTGTTTTGTTGTGTATATTTACAGCCGGTATAAGTATATTAACTTCTGCTCTTGACGTTAAATACCGTGATGTAAATTTTTTCATTCAGGCACTCCTTATACCATGGTTTTATGCAACACCTATTGTGTATTCTCTTTCACAAATACCACGGGGCATGTTATGGATCTGGCGCTTGAACCCGCTCACTTCAATTTTGCAGCTTGCCCAATATGCACTCTTGGGTGCTCCTGCGCCTGGCTTGGGTATGCTTGCTTCAAATATTGTAGTCATTATTGTAATCACCGTACTTGGTTTCTTTTTATTCCGGAAGGAAAGTAAAACTTTCGATGATTGGCTATGAAAAATATTGTTATTCAACTGACCAATATTTCAAAAAAGTATGAAATCCATCATGAAAAACCGACACTGGTTGAAAAATTCGTACAAGGACCCAATGAAACATTTTGGGCCCTGAAAGATATTAACCTTGTAGTCCGAAAAGGAGAAAGAGTTGGTATCATTGGCCTAAATGGCTCAGGGAAAACGACCCTGCTTAAAATCGTTTCCGGAATTACTCATCCTACGTCAGGCGTTGTAAAAACATACGGCAAAGTTGTATCGTTAATCGATCTTGAGGCAGGATTCCACCCTGATTTAACCGGTGTCCAGAATATTTATCTTAACGGCATGCTGTTGGGAATGTCGCAAAAAGAGATTACGCAAAAACTCAACGCAATTATTCGGTTCGCGGATATTAGACAATTTATCGATACAGCATTGTTTCGATACTCCTTCGGCATGAAGCTCCGTCTCGGTTTTGCCATTGCTGCACACGCAAACCCGACTATCCTCATTATCGATGAAGGGATGGCTGTCGGCGACAGTAAGTTTCAACAAAAATGTATTAAAAAAATGAATCAGTTATTCGCGAAAGGGACAACCATTCTTTTGGTATCTCAACAATTAGATTATTTACGAACAATGTGTACATCACTCATTCGTATGCAAGATGGCAAAATTTACCCTGATACGTTCTAGTAGCCGAACGATGACGGGTGATATGTACACCGCCTTCTCTTTTTTCCTACTCCTGTGATTCGTCAAAAAAGTGTATCCATCGAGAACCGGCAAACCTTTTTTTTAATGCTTCAAAATTCGAAATGACCTGTTCCATTGGGCGGGTATTAAGTTTCTGAAGTGCACAGGATAAATTTTCTTGCCGTATACCTAAAAATTCTTGAATTCGATCAAGCTCTCTCTTTTTATGCTGCACCAGGTCTTCATAATACACTTCTATTGTTGAGTGAGATTTAAATAACTGTCTATATTCATTTGTCATGCTGGTCAACATAGAAAAGTGCCGGAGACAGTCTTTATATTGAAGTTTAATTTTTTCATATTTATAAGGATTAGTTCCTACCGTCCACCAATAATCTCTTTTGAGAGCCAAAAAAAGTGAAACGTAATTTTCTAATAAATTATTCCGTATAAGATGAATTATCTTTACCTCTTTGTGTTCTACTAAATATTTTTTAATAGAAGGAAAATGCTGAAAATGATCTCCTTCCTTTTTATAATGATAAAATACTCTGAAACCGACAGCTTTTATATGTGGGGGATAATCCCGGAAAATGAAATATTTCAAAAATTGGGTTGGAAATAGTTTCCGGAAATAGAATAAACTTCTTCTTTTGTTCATATATTGATTTCCCGGATTAACAGTAACACTCGGTGGGTAGTATGCTTCCCCGAGAGACATGACATTCGGATGGTCATGCAAAAGATACGACAGGTAATTAGAACCGGTTCTTGGCATCGCTAAAATAATAAATTTCTGATAAGGAATTTGTTTTTTCATCTTAGTTTTTTTTATCAGAATGTATAAAAGCGTCCTCTAAACTATGCCAAAAATTAATCCAGAACAATCTGCATGCGTCTTTGAAAAGCAATAAATCTGTCAATATATACTTCTGATTTACATACGCGATATCGGTTTGTGTCCGGGTAAATATTTCTTTATCGTGTCCATGAAGTAGCTGCGGAGAAATAATACCCGGCTTTATAGATTGCCTAATACTGAAATGTTCTTTATATTCTTTTACATTTATTGATGAAATGGGGTGGGGACCGATTAAAATCATATCTCCCTTAATAACATTAATAAACTGGGGAAGACGATCAAGTCCGGTTTTATGCAAAAATTTTCCGGTGGAATTATTACCTGTTCTAAACAAATATACTGTAAACGTTTTGCCGTCTTTTCCAATACATTTCTTCAGTTCCAACAGGGGTGCATCTGAGGTTAATAAAACGATGCTCGCCACTATCACCATACATGGTGCAGCAATCAAAAACAAAAGAGATATAAAGATCGTATATAATAGTCGCATTGATGCTGGAATTGAAAGAATAATAACGTGAATTATATCAGAAGTGCGTCATATGAATCTTTTTTTCCCCAATACGTTCAATTTGATCAGGCGTTTTATTAACGTTCCTTTTGATAACAATGACGAACGTCGGATCGCTCAACGGGTATCGCCCGCGAAAACCGTTCTTTCCGGACCATTTCAAGGCTTACAGTATCCGGATTATATTTCTTACGGTTCGGCACTGATCCCCAAGTTTCTGGGAGTATATGAAAAAGAGCTTCATCCGTGGATAGTAGATATAATCAGCAAGCGTTATGCGAAGATTATAAATATCGGTTGCGCCGAGGGATATTATGCGATCGGGTTTGCTATGCGAATCCCTGAAAGTCAGATCTGGGCATTGGATATTAGCTTTGAGGCGCTGAGGGATTGTGAAAAAATGGCTAAGGCAAATCATGTAGAAAATCGCCTGCATATTCTCAAAATGCCCAACGTTCCCGATCTAAATAAACTACTTGTAAAAAATACGTTTATATTTTGTGATTGCGAAGGAGATGAAGCGCTCTATTTCAACCCGAAGAAATTTCCGGAACTCGCTACGTGCAGTTTTCTTGTGGAATTGCATGAAAAAAAACATCCACATGAACAAGCCATATTTGTAGAAAATTTCCGTCGTACTCACACCATAAAGATGGCATATGCACACCAAAGACAACTCACTGACGTGCCGATTGGTTTACGTCCGCGTGTCCGTGGATCCGAAAAAACCGTTTTGAATGAATTCCGGAATGACGGATATACGTGGATGTATGCGCAACCAAAACACACTGAGGGTAACCGTAGCTAGAAAAACGATCCGGTAATAGCTATAATCCTATCCATGCTCGGACAGCTTAAATCAGCAGCAAAAAAAGTACTGTTTTCTTTTTTGATTACCCGGTTTGACAGCAAAAAAACACCAAGAATCACCAGTCATGTGGGCATCTGCACATTGCTTTGCCATGACCACATAGATTTTTTCATCTGCAATATACAGTCATTGTTTTATCAGATAAAGGAAAATTTTCCCATATATGTCGTAGATGACGGCACGTTAACCCCACAGGATATTCATAAATTAAATAAACATTTTACTCTTATCTATGAATCGCACACATCGAGCGAACGCAGGATGATTAAGATGTTTAAAAAATATGAAAACATCTTTGAATTTAGATTTGATACAGATGTAAACCCATTGAGGAAAAAACTGGACGCTTTTTTCCTAAACCCTTTTGATCGATACATATATATCGATGCCGATGTACTATTTTATGATTATCCAAAAGAAATAGTAAATTGGCTGAAATCAGATGAAAATGTAATTCTTTACACGGCCCATGTTCCGTATCCGATCAATTTTTATGATAACTCTGAAGCAGAGATGGAATATTCCTGCCGTTTACTCATAAACGAACATTACTCCAGCCAAATTGATCCCAGTTTTAATTCCGGATTATTATGTATTCCTAATAAACACTGTATCGACAGAAAAATACTTAATGGAGTATTGGACTATTTTTATAAAAAACGCTTTGCATATACAGTCGTTGCTGAGGAAACTGCAATATATCTATCATTTTCTTCCGTTAAAAAAAAGAAGTTACCGGTGAAGCAGTATATAAATGCATGGTGCTATAAAGAATATGAAGCTGTATTTTCAAATAACACGATTTCCATTCATTACAGCGGATATACCAAATATGATGCATTCCAGAAAGACGCGATCAAAGTGGCACTTAAACACAACCTGTTCCGATCAGCAAATCAGACGGTTTGATAAAAGGATAGCGTTTGTAGCGCGATTGTTTTTATATCAAATTCCTTTTTGTGAGCAGCGATATATTTTTCAAACCTCTGTCTAACCTCTTCATGTTCTATTAAATAAAGCATCTTCTCTGCCAATATTTCAGGGGTATTTGGTGAATATAGTACACCATTCATTTTGTCCTGTATCATCTCGGGTAATCCTCCGTTATTGCTAGCAATAACAGTCTTATTATGAGAGAAGGCTTCTAGAACAACATATGGAGAATTTTCCCGTTTCGAAGATGGAACAATAACAAAAAGGCATTTATTATAAAATGCACTCAATTCATCTCTTGTCTTTTTCCCAATAAACGTAACCTTATTTTCAAAATGATACCGCCGTATGTAGGATTGTAGATACCTCTTATAACTTTGCGTGCGATCGCCAATTACCATGTCCATATCCTCGCCCGCAATAACCAATTGTACGTTTTGACAGTGTCTGGTGATCCGCCGAAATGCCTGGATAAGGATAAAAGTGCCCTTTGCTTTTTCTATTCTTCCTACATACAGAATGTACTTTTCCTTTTGCATGTTTTTTGATAACAATCGGGTCATTGGATTTATTTCAATTCCATACGGAATGACTTTTATTTTTTTTCTGCTTCTCAGTGAATAGAGATATATAAAAGGTTTATAAAAGGACAGCATATATTTAGTGGGGGACACAATCACCGTTGCAAAAATGATGGACAGGAACTCCAGAATACATACAAGCCAAATATCAATATCCATCGGTAATTCATTGTCTTTCCTGTATGCATACCAACCCCGATGGAGTTTTACGATTGTTTTTTGCCTTGTGAATAAAGAGACGAACAGCGTGCTATTTCCCCATTCCGGTGCTTCGATAATATCAAAAGGCCCGTGGGTGTTAACATAATGCAAGACTTCTACCCCCCAACGTATTCTCTTCATAAAGAGAGGAAAATATATCCAAAGCTTTCTACTGATTACCCTCAAGAAAAAAAACCTTCTTGCTTCTCTTGTGCGTTGAATCCGAACGGAATGATACATCCGGTTTAAACGTGATTCGTTTTTGTTTCCAGGCGTCAATACATATACTTCCTGACGCATTCTTCCCAAAAAGTTAGCTAATAACGTTGTATATGTACTTACGCCTCCCCAGTTACTTCCTTTTGTGTCTTCAGGAGAAATCAATAAAATTTTCATGTGTCGTGCCAAAAGTTTAGACCGTCAATGATTGAGTCATAGAGCATAAACAAGTATAATCACCGTGCTCAATAAACATACTATTACAAAATATTATGAGTGTGCTTTCCCGCATATATGGGAGATTATATCGTAAACTCTCCGGAGATCAACGAATTATACCGTTGCCGCCAAAACTCACCAAAAATTTTCAAGACCCCACCAAAATAAAAGTATTTATCCTGACGTATTGTAAAAACAAAAAACAATTATACGGAACGACACTTATTTTCCAATCTATACGCGTTGGGTTTCCACACGCCATAGTCACGATAATAGATAACGCAAGCGTCCCCTCTGCCAGAAAAGAGATTAAACGCCTTGCAACAAATACACATTGCCAATACTTCCAGCTCGAGTTCGAAATTCCTCATCAGACGTATCTGGAAGACATTCTCATAAATCAACCGATCACAGGTACCGTCGTCAATCTTGATCCTGACGTAATACTATGGAAAAACTGCGAAAGCTGGCATTTTGATGCACTACTGGCTGGCAGCTTCATGCCAACACATATTGATGAATGGACGCAGTGTATCGTGCATCCAAGAATTCATTCCTCTTTTTACTGGATTCAGGATATAGGCAAATTCAGAAAAAAAGTTGCATACCTCAAAACCACCTATCGTGATGAATTCGATCCCTTTCGGCCTTTCACATTCAAAGAGGGAAAACATTGGCACCGGTTTGACACGGGTGGCGTTCTCTATTCAGCCATAAAAAACGATTGTCACAGTTTTACGAAAGAAGAACACGGTGCTTTTGATCATATATTTGGTGGTACCCACTTAAACTTATTTATCAACAGCATTCAGATTCCAAAAACAAAAAGGCTGCTGCTGGACGTCCATACCCTCGCCAAAACAGATCTGTCGAAACTTCGCGGAATCTGGAAAAAACAATTTAAGCAACTACGAAAACCAAACTAAATTATATTTCCAAACAATCTATGCGATTTTCCGTCGTTATCCCCACAAGAAATAGGGCAGATCAAGTCACTCTCCTTGTTAAACAATTGCTTGCTCAGCTCTATCCAAAAAATGATTTTGAGATTATTGTCATCCACAATGGAACAACAGATAATACTGTATCTCTAATAAAACGGATTGATCCTGAACTTCAGCATCTGCGCCTTGATGAATCAATTCCCGGACTCTCATTTGCCCGAAACCGTGGCTATAAACTCGCCCGTTTTGACCATGTTGTCTTTCTTGATGACGACACTCGTATACAACCAAATTTTCTGTCTTTGTTAAACAGGGCATGGAATCAACATCCGCACGCCGCCTTACTTGGTGGCCGCATTATACCCGACCCGACAATTTTGAAACGGTTACCACCTAATAATGCATCGTATCAATCTCTTCTTCATAAATATAATTGGATATATGCATATATCGACTACGGTGAAAACCCAACACGTATGCGCATGAACGATCTGTTATGTGGTGCATTAATAAGTGTGAATAAAAACATGATACCTAAACAGAAACAGCTTTTTAACACAAAATTCGGAAAAACATATCGAAATACGTATATTGGGGCGGAAGATTATGAGCTTTGCAATCGATTAATGCTAGAAAAGAAACAGGTCTGGTATATTCCCACTGTAACGTCAACGCATGTTTTTAGCCTTGAACGGTTTAAAAAAACCTACATCATTAAGCGTCACCTCCGAGCGGGTGCAGAAAATTTTCTCATGAACACACTTCTGAAAGAGCAGTATCCTTCCTTTGCCCAATACACATTCACTCATATTCTGTGGTCCTCCATAAAAAATTTTGCTCGGGGTGGAGATGATTATTATCTTCGCCAGTTCAAAGATCCGATGTTTTTAGTCTTTTCTCTCAGCTATATTACTCTCGGGCCCCTGCTATATTTTCTGGCGAAACATGGGGAAAACGAGCTATCGCATCTGACGGGTAGATAAGCTGCTGTGTTAAATTATGAAACTATCAAAAAACAGTGGTATTTTGATTTCAGCTATCATAGCGACAAAAAACCGGCCTCTTCAGCTAAAACAGTGTATAGATTCAATTCTAAAAAATCCATTTAAACAGTTTGAAATTATAGTCGTAGATCAAAGCAAAAACCAAGATTCCTATAATCTATTCCAGCAATATTATTCCGACAGAATCCGGTATATAAAAACACCAACAAAAGGAAAATCTAATGCTCTTAATATTGGTATAAATAAAGCAAGGGGGGATATAATAGCTTTGACTGACGACGATTGTATCGTCTCTCCCGGGTGGCTTGAATCAATATATACAACATTCCTAAATAACAGCACTATCGCTGGAGTATTTGGAAAAACACTTCCATATAAGCCGGGAGCTAATCCAAAAAAACGCTGTCCTTCTACGTTCAATTCCAAAGAATTCCGGGTAATTACAAAGCCTCGTCTTCACTGGAAATATATTGGTTTTGGAAATAATGCCTCTTTCCGTCAAGCGGTATTTAGTACACTTGGCGGTTTTAAGTCATGGCTTGGACCGGAATCTATTGGCAGCAATGCGGAAGATGCGGAAATTTCACTCCGTTGTCTTATCAAAAATAAGACACTGATATACAATCCTGATGTGCTTATCTATCACAATAAATGGTTAACTAACGGGCAAATGAAGAAACAAAACTTATCGTATACATGCGGAGAAACGGCATGTTATGGTTATTTTTATTTTCAAGGTTATTCTTTTGCAAAACCCATTATTTTAGCGAACGTCCGCGATAATTATATAAGAACACGGAGACTGCTAAAAAAAATACTGTTATTCCGTTGGAACAAACAATTAGGAAACGATGTGCGAGACGCGTTTAATACGATAGTCTATCGAAACAGAGGATTGTTGGTTGGTTTTATTTATTCTCTCATTGACCCGATCCGCTGATATAGCTCATTATCATGTCTATCTTTCTTTTCCAACTATTTTGCCTGGCCAATGTCTGCTGTTCCTCCTGATACGATATCGGCCAGGAACAAGAAAGGAGTGATGTGATATGCTTTTCCCATGATTTTGCTGTCTTCCCGATTTTTACATATGTTGGGAAACGCCTTAATTCTTCAATTGACGTCGACAGGACTGGCTTACCCATATAAAAATACTCAAAAAGCTTCATCGGGTATGAATACGTTACCCCTGGGAGGGTCTCACGGTACGGAATTATACCGATAGTAAATTGCTGAATTATTGAACAGATATTTTGGCTATCACGGCTTTCACCTGTTATCACATTCGGTAAGTGCAAAATCGTATACATGTCCTGTTTCACTTTGGTTTCTTCGTTTTTCTCTTCGCTTTGTGATGAACCCCACAAAACAAACGTCCAGCGTAAATTATTTTGAATAAGACTTTTGAGTAAAGCCGTATCCAATCGGTAATCCAACGCGCCCACATAACCAATAACTGGCTTTTTCTGTGAAATCTGAATAGGAGCTTTGACTAAAAACCGAAACTTACCGAGTCGAAATCCTTGCGGCACTATAGCATCTGGTTTTCGTACTGATCTGTGTAATCTATACAAAACATGGGAATTTACAAAAAAATAATCTACTTTTTTAATCAATGTAACCTCCTGTTTCCTTACCGTTGCGGCTTTTTCTCCTTGGTGAAAACCTGCATGATAATCAACGCAGTCATATATTGAAATACCGTGTATCAATTTCGGGAACGTGCAAAATTCTGGATCAAATATCCAAAAAATGCTTCTACGTAATTGAAGAATAAAAATCTGAAACAAAACAAAGCTTACTGTTCTATTTATTGCCTCAATTACGCTAATTCTACGGAACGGAAAAAGGTACAACGGTCTATAAAAAGATATATTTTTATACGCCAAATATTTGGATGAATATGTCTCTGTGCCAAAAACCGCTTTTAAAAAAAATACTGCGTCCTTCTGCATGTAAGCGATTACTTTGTGTTTTCCTGCTAATTCAAAACATGTTTGTCTTTGATAATCGGCTGGCCGGTCCCACGGTAGAATAAACGGAATAATAAATATTGTTGGCTTCATATCACCGTTTTTTGTACAATGACCAACTCATAAGGCCCAAATGAAGGAAAAAATACGATAATATTTCTGGTTGGCTTATAAATATAGGATAAAATTGTGCAGCAAAAAGGAAAATAAGTGATGAAACGAAGTACGGCGCCGCACGGGAAACAGGGGTTAGTACATATCTCCGGTATACCACCCAAAGAAATAGTAAAAATGCGATTAGTCCCGGTGCGCCCATCTCCGCAAGAATTTGAAAAAATATATTGTGCGGTTGAGACGGATCAAAAATTCGTTCTCCAGGAAAACCGACTGCAAAAACATACGGGGCAATGTTAAGCCCCACCCCAAACGGATGTACCTGAGCAACGCGAGCTGCGTATTGGATAAGCGCCAAACGGAAGTCTCCGCTTCCTCCAGGAGCAAAAATAGTTATTATCGTCTGAATCCGATCTGTAAGATATGACAAAAAGGGAAATGTACCGCAAAGAAGAAGAAGAATAACAATTTTTATCACTCTCTTATTGAATACTTTTCGAGACAATTCACGGCGGTGAACAAAGAAAAATATCAGTCCCGCAACAAGAAAAAGGGCATAAATACCGCGGCTCGCCGTTAAAATAATAGACACCAGCGCGCCGAACATCGAAAGTGCATAGATATAGAGCTCTGTTTTGTTTGAATAGGCCCGTCTGAACAGTAATTCCGAAAAATAAAAAATGTGCATGAGCATAAATGTCCCGAGAATACTTGATTCAAAAAACGTTCCGCTCAACCGCAATAAAAAGCTGTTTTCTCCCGGAGTAACCCCATAACGATTTAATGCTAACGTCGCTTCAATATACCGACCCAACGGCCCGCGACTAATATATTGCAAAACCACCCAAAAAGATTCAAGTGTAGTAAAAGCCGCAAAAACGTATTGTAAATTTTTTGCTGTTGTCTTGGTAAAACCTGTTAATACCGGAAGCAGGTACACAACTCCCATAAGGGCCAATTGAACACTCGACAGGGCCACGATTGTTGAAAATGACGTGTTCAGAAGAGACGGAAGCGCACAAAGAAGAAACAACGCAAACGTCACAATAATCGGCATGCCGATAATATTAATATTCCGATTGCGCCATGAACGTACACCTACATACAACGCCGTTATCAAAAATACGTAGGATGGGGACAAGATAAGATAATATCCGACATCGTATAATGCAAACTGCGGAACGAGCGCTCTTGGAATTATAATCCATTCAAACGTCATGCCCTTTGCAAAAGGCAGGGACGCAACAAATATGAGAAAGAGGGCTTGCTTAAAATCACTCAATACGCTATAAAACAAGATGAAGAATGTGATGCTTATTAAAAAGAATGTTAGGTTTGAAGTGGCAAAATAAAGCGATATATAATAACAGACCGCCCAAAAAAATATCGGTGTATTTTTGCGAAGAGTAACAAATAAATATGTTGCTATAGAGCTTCTGTTGATGGCGGAGCGTATGGCCTTTATGAAATTCATTGCCTCTATTATACATAAGATTAAAAAACTCTCTATTCTTGACTGGCTTATTATTGCGGGCATATGTATTGTTTTTGGCTTTGTGCTTTATAACCGAATGACGAAAAAGGAAGAGTGGATATGGGTAAAACTCAATATTTCTAACAACACATCGTGGTGGCAGGGATCGGCACCTTATTGGTATGCGCAGGGGCTCACCAAAGGACAATTTGCCTACAATTCGTTCGGACAAAAAATCGCTGAGGTCGGATCTATTGAAAACTATGACATGGGGGGCACTAACCGTTTAATCTATATAGATCTCAAACTTCTCGTGTCATATGACAAGCGACAACATATTTATCTATTTAACTATCAACCTCTTCAGATAGGCAACCAGATGGATCTTACATTCAGCCAATATAACGTCCGCGGTATTATCACCTATATAGGAAGCAATACAATTCCATACAAAGACAAAGAAATTGAGGTAAAGGTGCTTAATGCATATCCCTGGGAAGCAGATTCATACAAAGAAGGCATGCAAATGACCGATATGTCAGGTAATCCCGTCGCAACAATCCTTTCAGTTACAGTGGCAGACAACACGGTTTCTCAGCTTTATGATACTGACGGGCGCCTCATTCTTATTAGCAATCCCGACAGTGACAGAAAAGAGATTACCATGCTGTTAAAAATTAAAACGTTTTCATTCACGGGGGTATCCTATTTCATTGACGGGGCGGCAATCAAAATAGGGGAAAATATTTGGTTCCAATTCCAAAACACTGCCGTCAAAAGCGCACTTATAACTCGCATTTACTGACATTAATCTCGCCCAAAAGAATTCAATAAAGCTAAACTCTGTGAAATCTCATAACATTCTTATTACCGGCGGGGCAGGATTTATCGGCTCCCATCTGGCAGAAAAATTGATTGCCTCCGGTGCCCATGTCACTATTGCAGACAATCTCAAGCGACATTCGTATGCAAACATTCAACATATACGGAAATCAATCCGTTTTCTTAATGTAGATTTAACAACGTTGCAGGGTGCCCTCAAAGCAACAAAGGGTCAGGACATTGTATTTAACCTTGCAGCAATGAATACGGGTATTGATTTCGATATCGGCCGGACTCAGTATATGTTCGAGGAAAATATGCTCCTGCAGATGCAACCGTTACGAGCAGCATCGATGAATAAGGTAAAGAAGTTTATTCAGGTCAGCTCTGCCTCCGTCTATTCGCGGAAAGCAATGGAGCAGCGTGCTCCTACAAAAGAAACAGATGATCGGGAAAATCCGGAACCGTCAAAATTGGGGTATGCATTAGCAAAAAAAATGGGAGAGAAAATGGCGGCGTGGTACTCTCAAAACACACCTCTCTACACGGTTATAGTCCGCCCTATAAACGTCTACGGCCCCAGAGACCACTTCGATATAATGGGTCATTTTATTCCGACTATAATAAGAAAATTTATCCGCGCAAAAACCAGCATAGAGGTCTATGGAACAGGGAAACAAAAACGGTCATTTCTTCACGTATTAGATCTCGTCAGCGCGCTGGTGTTGCTTATGAAAAAAGGGGGGAATGGAGAAATATATAATATCGACCCTCAAGACGATCATACCATCAAAGAAATCGTCTATGCTGTACAAAAAGCCATGAATTTACCCCGTATCTCGGTCAATTTTAATACGTCGCTGCCCGAAGGATCAAAGCAACGCCTTCTGGATAATCGCAAGATCCTCTCTCTCGGGTGGAAACCGGAGCACTTTTTATTTAATGAATTATCCGATATTATCAAGGATATCCAAAACCGGTATGCCACAGAAAAAAAATAAAACCAAAATCCAGCCTCTCCGGGTCCCGCTGCATATAATCAAACTTATTGGTATTGGTTTCTGTATCGTTCTTTTCTTTGTTTACCTTTATACTCAACGGCCGCAATCTGCTGTCGGATTTTTAGCAGATAATCAACATACGGGCGACTACACCGCAGACAATCCTTCTCAAAAAAATATTTCCTGGTCAAAATATCAAACGTATGGCTACTTTATCTCTTCTCCGGTTATCAAAAATAACATTATTTATGTAGGCGAATTATACGGTAACGCACTTACGGCTGTTAATTTAAACACGGGAAAACGACTCTGGTCTTTTACTGCAGAGGATGACGTTCCCTTTGTCCCTGCAGTTACGGACACAACCGCATATATCACAAGTACGGACGGCAGGCTCTACGCACTAAACACGTCGAACGGGGAAAAACGATGGGAATATCGCGTTAAAAATTTTTATGCAATGGCAACCTCTCCGACATATTTTCACAATACCGTATTTTTCGGAAGCCGCGATACATATCTTTACGCAATTAATGCAACAAGCGGAAAAGAACGGTGGAAATTCAAAACCGGCGGAGGAATTGATGCGACTCCTGTTATTAAAGGAAACACGATCTATGTCGGAAGCTTTGACGGATATTTTTACGCGGTCGATATCAATACCGGAAAAGAACGGTGGAAATTCAAAACTCGGGGAAAAATAATAGGAACCGCAGCAGAGCAGAACGGGGTTGTGTATTTCGGCTCAGCAGATTCATACGTGTATTCACTAGATGGAAATAACGGCCGGCTATTATGGAAAATTGCAACAAGCGGGTCCGTCGGGACTTCTCCAACAATCTTCCGCAACATCTTATTCATAGCAAACACAAAAAACGTGCTGTACGCCATCGACATACCTAAACATACCGTTAAGTGGAAAAAATCAATTCCGACAGACGGATATACGGGCGTGGCGGTAAAAGACAATGCATTATACATAGGCTCAAGAAATGGGTTCTTATATGCTCTCAGGGTTGATGACGGAAAAGAAATATGGAAATTTCATACAGACGCAAGCATTGCCGCGGCGCCGAGCATAGTAGACAATAAAGTGTTTGTTACTAACCGCAACGGAGCTCTTTACGCTGTCAATCGGACCGATGGTCACCCCTTCACGGAGACAAACTTTCAAGTCTCTGCCGATTCAACGCGGCCTACTGTAAATAATCCGTATGAACTTACTATTCAGTACAATTCCAGTGAATATCAATATCCGTGGCTAGAAGCATCCGTGTCGGCAACGCTGCGGCACAATTCCCTTACTATGAAGGTGGCTGGATTTTATTATGACAAAAATACGTGGAAAATCCGGTTTACTCCCCCCGAAGCGGGGGAATGGCTGTGGGACATAACACTTTCCGCATATTCGAACAGTATCAATACAAAATCCGGAAAATTTACCGTTGTCCCCTCAAGCAGTGACGGGTTTATTCAACTAAATACCTATAACGAAAACCGCCTGGAACTGCCGGGAGGGAAGCTATTTCAGCCCATGGGAATTCAAACGTGCCTTAATGATGCAAATGATGACGGATTTTATTTGGATTCTCTCTATGTAGACACCAAAATAGTCAATCTGGACACGTACCTTAAAACGTATGGGGAAAACGGCGCCGGGTTTAACATATTCCGTTGGGGAGTGGAAAACTGTACATTCCGCCTCTGGTATTTTAATGAGGATTTCCGCGCTCCGCAAAGATTTCTCGATCGTGAAGGTATATGGGCTGACATACTGATGAACAAATTAAAAGAAAACGGCTTCCATATATGGTTTACCATATTTAACACAGGGCCGGTCGCTTCTGAAACCAACCTTGCCGCCATGATGAACGATATTCACTTCCTCGATCCATATTTGGATTACGTTGTGGCCCGCTATGGCGCCTATGTGGACGTTTGGGAACTTTTAAACGAATCGAATGCGCCTGATGCATGGGTAGCCTATGTAGTCAACTATATTCATGCTATCGATCCGTATCACCATCTCATCTCTACAAGCTGGCAAAAGCCCGTGCGGCCCGAAATTGACATCACGTCTCCTCACTGGTATCAAACAGATCCTTTATCTGTTACTGATTTGGCTATCTCAGACATTATTAATCAAAATAAGTTCGGAAAGCCGACTGTTTTTGGTGAAGTAGGAAATCAGGGATATAACTGGAGTTCTAATTCGTTTATGCAAATGCGTATCCGTATCTGGACGTCCTTCTTTGAAGAGGCGGGGGTCATCTTCTGGGATACAAGCAATGTAAAGAACTACTTTAACAAAGAAAATGCAAATATATATTTAGGACCGGATGAACGATCCGCGGTTAGAACTTTTCAGAACTTTACAAAAAATATGCCAGGAAATATACATGAGCTCACCGTTACACCGACAAATGCCGCTGTGAGAGCATATGCTGCAGAAACGCCGACCGCTTACTACGGCTACGCATATCATTACGCCAGTCCTGATGAGCAAACTGCTACCACCCTCCTATTGCCATACAGAGATTGGGTCAATCCGATTGTCACATGGATTGATCCGTCAACGGGAAAAATTCTGGCAAAAGAAGAATTAAGCAATTATGGCGCTGTTGATTCGCCGGCTTTTTCCTCTGACGTAGCTTTCTCTATTGTTGATGAAGGCGTAAAACAATAATCTATCTCTATTGTTGACGTATTATTTTTGTATAGATGAAATCCGTCAGCACGATGACAAAACATTGTATTGCATATATATATGCCAGCCGTTTAACGCATCGCGTAAACAGACGAATTGTCTGCATATAATAATGGGGAGCCTGGACGGACCTCGACGCTGATCCCCATTTATTTTGAATATCAAATCCCGACACCAGATACCGTTGTTTCTTATATCTATAATCCTTATACGTCGTGGGCTCTTTATGGTAGATAATCATACGATTATCGTATACGGCTTCCAGTCCGTTATGTGCAATCTGCATACCAAGATCGCTATCTTCTGCTCCGTGTGTAAATGCACTATCAAATGTAATCGAATCTTTTTTTAGCTGCATATTGTTGTATATAATATTTCTGCTATCCAGAACTTCATAATTGACTATTTTATTGCCTTTTATCGAACGCAGGCGCCACCATTCATTAGAGAATTGAAACGCGCACGCATATACATTTGTAGGATAGTAGTTAAACGATGGACCAAGTATCGCTGCGGCGCGGGGGTATTTATGTATTGCAGCAACAACGTAGTAAAACCACCGTGCGCCTGCTACACAATCGTCATCAATAAACACGATCCAAGGCGTTTTTGCTTCTTTTAAAGCTCTATTGTAGACCACCGGGTAGCCCGTAGCCTTTTCGAGCACTTCCCGAATTTGAAGCGCTCCTGAAAACGACACGATAACATCGTGCGTGTTGTCATTGGAATTATTATTGATTACAAGAATGTTATCGGGATGAAACGTTTGCGCAACAAGGGATCGCAAACATTCACGCAAACTTTCCGCTCTGTTGCGTGTTACAATCGCAACCGTAATTGATTGTCGCATCATGGCGTTATAAAATGACAGGCACTGACAGGCGCATGAATATATTATTCATTACAGAAACATTCCCGTACCCGCTTGATAGCGGCGGAAAAATTGTATCATATCAGGTGCTCCAAATGTTGTCTAAACAACATTCCGTGCATTTACTTACATTAGCGGGTAAACCCCCCGCCGCATCATCCATACGATCCATACGCTCACTCGGAATTGAGGTAAACGTCATACTATCCAAAAAAAGAAGCGAGTGGTATAAGCAATCGAAATTAGAAATGTTTGCCGCACTCATATGTCTACGGCCATTTTACCTGTCTTTATTTGATGAACAACAGTTTAAAAAAACGTTGAGCCGCCTGTTAATGCATCAAAAATTTGATGTTATCCATGTCGATCACGTTGGCATGACTCAATATTTCCCAAAGGAAAAAAATCTCCTGTGGGTATTATCTACACAGAACGTCGAATATAAACTCTCCGAAGGATTATCCCAATCTCCAGATATACCAATCAAGGAAAAACTGTTTCATCTGTATAATGCGATGACACTCGCGCGGTATGAAAGAAATATTCTTCGCCGGGTTGATCAAATCATCGTACTTTCGCAAAAAGAAAAAGAGGAACTCACTTCGATAGGAATTAATCCCGGGAAAATTATGATTACCCCACCTTTTTACACTGTTACCCGATATCGCAAACTGCGTCACAGGAGAGAATTATTGTTCATCGGAAACCTATGGTGGAAACCGAATTTTGATGCCATAGCCTGGTTTATTCAGGATATATTTCCATTACTCCACCAAGAAGACCCCTCCATAACGCTCACCATTGTCGGTGACGGGGCCGGACTCTTATCACCTGTAATAAAACAGCAAGCGGCAATTCGTGCTATCGGAAAGAAGACTAATATAGAACAGTATCTGAACCGTGCAACAGTTTTTGTTATGCCCTTTCGAATCGGCGGGGGAGTAAGGATAAAAGCGTTGACTGCTTTTGCGCATTCAGTCCCCATTGTCTCAACCTCCGTAGGAATGAGAGGAATTGAAGCTGTCCCGGGAACCCACTATCTGAGAGCGGATAGTCCCGCCACATTTGCCTCACAGGTTATCAAACTTATGCGCAATCCCTTACTTCGTATACGTTTTGCCGGAAATGCAGGGCTGTTTCTTCGTGAACATCACGCCCGGGCAACTACCCAGCGTTTATTTCTTAAAATATATGGTCAACCCGAGCATTAGCGTTCTTATATCAACCAGGAACAGACCGGCTGCACTATCTCGTTGTCTCCTTTCGCTATGCAGACAGACGGTAAAACCGCTCGAAATTGTTATTGTGGATAACGGGCCGTCTTCTGAAACAAAAAATATTTGCAGCCGATATGAGACCACATTACCAATTAGATATGCTATAGAAAAACGAAGGGGCTTACCGTTCGGAAGAAATAAAGGCATCAGCTTGGCGCGGGGAAAAATCTGCGCTTTTATAGATGATGACTGTATTGCCGATAAACAATGGATCGGGATGGTTCAAAAACATTTTTGTGCGTATTCATCGGTTGGCGTTATCGGATTTACACATGATACAAATCCTACAAATATACCGAGTTGTATCGAAAATATATATTATTACCGCTGGCTTCTCGAAGGAGTTTCCTCTTTGCATAAGACAGGCCTTCTTTTATCAGGATTTTGTATCGATTTTCGAAACGCGGCATTTTTGTCACGGTTTATTAAACAATTTCAATTTAACACCAAGCTCCTGGTTTCCTGCGAAGATGTCGAGATGGGCCTGAGACTTTACCGCGCTTCATCAAATATATATTTTAATCCAACCATAACAGTTTCCCACAACAATTCGCCGAGCTATCGCAAGTTATTCATAAGAAATTTTATGACCGGCTATGCGACTCAGGACCTGATTTCTTGTTGGGGAGTACGGCAAGAACAAATCCGACAGCCGTATAATCCAAAAAAGTGGCATAGCTACAGGGTGCACGTTCTATCTCAACTGAACGGAATTCACAGAAAATTATTCTGTCTCTGTGTTCTCTGGGCATATCCCTGGTCTTCCCGGCTTGGAAGATTCGCGTTTATCCTAAAATTGCCCCAGGAATGGTTTTTACCAGGTCAGCAATAACACGAGCCTTGTGTTGTTTTATAGAGTCTTTAGCAGTACAGACAATCCAACAGTCGTTGCACGAGCGTGCGCTGGATAGAAATTTTTGCTTCGGCACACCATTCCAAATCTCTTTAAAAGTCTGAGTTTTCAAATTTCCGATTGGCCAATTTTTTAAATGACACATGAATATGTTGGCAAACGGATCCATATAAAAAAAGTTCTCTCCTGCTCCACAGGGGAGCGGGCGGCGGTGCGTCATCATATAATAATACGATTGTTTATTAAACCATGCTTTTGCCCAATTTTTGGGATTGATTGATCTCATTTGCTGTTTAAATAGCCACTCAAAATGCTCCTTTACTTCCTGGGGCTTGGGTCTGAGCTGCGTTTTTTGGTTCCCGAAATACACAGGGGAGTCGTGGACAACGTTGAGAGAAAAATTAACATGCTGCTCTTTGGTATACCGGTACACATCTTTCAACTCGTGCCTGTTTTGCTTCATAAGCGTATAAATAATACCTATATCAGCAACTCCTTTTTGCTTAAACATTGATATTGTATGCACGACCTTTTCAAATGCCTGTGGAACCCGCCGTACCTTCTCATGCATTTGTCTTCCGCCATCCATAGAAATACGAAAGACAATTTTAGGATCAGCCAAAAGGATATCGCCAATTTGTTTTTCTATACTGTGATGCAAAAAACCATTCGTTGTGATGAGAATACGCGCCTTGGGACACGCCTTGCGAACTATCCGAACGACATCCGCCATGTCGGGCCGCAGAAAGGGTTCCCCTCCGGTTAAATCAATCATCTCCAGAGATGAAGGAAGCTTTGTGTAAACATCGAGCGGAGTAAAATCCATTCCGCGGTTTTTCCATATATCACACATCACGCAGCGCGCATTACAAAGAAGCGTCACTGCTAAAAACGCACTTGAGGGCATTTTTAATTGCGTGTGAGACATACTGTTAATTATACATTTCTATCTAGAGTCTATCTTGCCGTTGCATTTCATACACGTCGATTTGATTAAATTCATGTTTTAATACCACAAAATAACCCCTATTATCGAGGGTTTCTCGGACAGATAGTTCCTCTGGTGTATTAAGTCGCCCTTCTTCGCTGTTTTGTATGTAATAAATATGAGACCCAATCTGGTTCCCTAAATTATTCAAACAATAATATGAAAAATTTGGATAATAATAAGAAAAAATATCATGGTAAAAACACGGGCTAATAATAATATTGCCCTGTATAGCCTTATTCATTCTGTTTACGTCATTAATTGCATCTCTGAACTGTGTAATTTGATAATTATTATAATAATCCTGCATATTGGGGATTGTTATATAAATCCACAATAGTATCGCAAAAATTGCAAATACCGGTTTATTGTCCAGAAGCATTCCTAACCATAAATATAAAGGTGCTATGATAAATAAATAGTAATACGGTTGGGTCAACACTTTATTAATCGGAGTGCACACTATTAATACTATAAATAGTGCCATCACTATATTAATAAAGACGTTAAAAGAATTTTGCTTCCTCCTGTTTGCGTTTACAAATAAAGTATACCAATATATCAAACACGCGCTGACACATATTGCAATAAAACTTATATATATAAACGGGTTAGCTAATTGTAAGTCGCTATTAAAAAATGACCTGAGGAGTATTTCCCAATTGAATCTTTGTGTATCAGCGAGACTAAATTGACCAAAAAATTGATTTGGTGAAAAAAACATGGGTTTAAAATAACCAAAAACTTGCGGAGAAAAGGCCAGCGCAATGCAACATATTGTTAGCATAAGATACGCACGTTTATGCCCGTTTCTCCCATAAATAAATGTCATTGTAAACAATGATATAAATAACAAACACAAAAGGACGAAGGAAGAGTAGTGGGTATACAAAAGACATACAGAGAATATGCCAATTCCGTATAGTGGCCATACATGAGAATCGTATTTAAAATAGAGATGACAAAAAATAAATAGCCCGACAACAAACAATACTTCTAACGAATAGCACTTGACTATCTGAGAATACCGAATAAGCGGTGCTGAGGCTAAAAACAGAACAAAGGAAAATATTTGAGCTGGGACGGATCTAATTGCTTTTCTAACTAATACGTAAAAGGCAAAAATTCCGGCTGATCCGAAAATAAATGACGGGTATCTGGCGGTAAACTCATTGAGAAATCCGTGCGAATGAATGAATAATGTATACGCGCGTAAAAAAATAAAATATAACGGCGGGTTCGCATAATCTATATAAGTATAATTATTACGCATAATAATATTAAAAGGTAATTGTGCAACTCTTAACGACGCAACCTCATCAAACCAAAAAGATTCTTTTCCGAGGTGATACACGCGTAAAAAGACCCCTGTCATGAGTAATATATAAAACAAAAATGGTACAAAAAAACGGTTAATGAAGCTCTTGTATCGTTCTAATCGTTCAGATTTCATGGTCAACATAAATAACACGTAAGGGAAACTGCTAAAAACGCACTTGCGGGCAACGGGTTGTTTTTCATCTCTGTTTATACTTCCGTACTATTATTAGCCCAAACTGTTGATTCGTATCTAGTTTTAACATTCTATTATTAAACCTGTTAGCAAAATTTCTCCAAAAAGGATCCCACATCGGGGCAACATACCAGAATGAAAACAAATTACTCCCATTTATCACACCCGTATTTTCGCACGTGATGTTATCGTACAATTGTTTATGATCGTAATACTGTGTCATATATAAATCTCCACAGCTTGAAAAATATATGTTTGACCCGTCCGGCAACGATTGAACAAAGACAGATAAATCCTGATATCGCCACGTGTTAAAGTTGTCGTCAAACGACGCGATATATTTAATATTGAAATAACAAAAAATACAAATTGCCGCCGTGATCAGTGCCACGTAATACCAACGTGCCGCGTTATCGATAAGTATACAGAGCAAAATAAAGACCGACGGTGTTAAATAATACAGGTAATATAAACTCGGGACTAAAGTGTTTATCGGCCACACTGTACTTAAAACAATGAGCGCAAATGTGGAAACAATAGTGACGCAATACCGTATAAACACTTTTTTATTACGAAATAAAAACACGGATAATATCAATACCAAGGCTCCAAATAACCACTCCATACCGAATGAGTTTTCGCCGGCGAAAGCCATAAGAAGTTCATGTATATTCATTGGTGCTCTTCCCAACTGCGTCATCAACTGACCCATGGTATTGCTGTTGATTGTAGATGTATTATTCTGCCGGTTCAGATAATAATAGAGCTGATATATATATGGAATGTATGCAATGAGGGGGAGAATAAATACATATAAATTAAATTTATGAAACCTTCTGATAATCAAGCTTGTCAAAAAATGAGAAATAAGAAGGATTACAAAAATAATGTGGGTATATAAACCAAGAATACACGACGCGATATATATAATTATTTGCCGTTTATTAGATAACCCCAGGTTAAACACTATTGTCGCTATCAGGCTAAAAAGCAGCAAAAATGCATAGTATCGGACTTCCCGAGAACCCCATATATGAAGCCAGGAAATAGAAAAAAGCGCTGTCCCAACAAGCGCCGTTAATATTTTAAAACGTCTTGACGTGTATATGTAAAACAAAACGACACTCACGCTTCCGACTATTGCGCTCAAAATTCTTGTAGTCCCCTCTGATGAGCCAAAGAAAAAAACCCAGAATGCAAAAAATATATAATGCAGCGGGGATTTCCCTGGTTCAAAATACGCTCCTGTCATGAGCGGAATAATAGGCCTTTGGGCAAAATCAAGTGTCGCAATCTCATCAAACCAATATGAACCTATCGAAAGTCTAAAAAAACGCGCAAATATTCCAATAATTATGACAATAATACTTATGCCTATAATTATTGTGCGTACCAATTTAAAATTGAGGTGCATACTTAATGTGTTGCAGATACATCAATAAGATAGTTGATTAATCTTGGCTTTATTTGTGGTAAGATGCGTAAATTTGTTCTAATGGTTTCAGTGTTTTGTAACACGGTACTCACTGTTGAACTCCTGAGAACGAGGTGCCGTTTATATAAAAATTTACAGAAAAATACCTGATGGTTATTTACATGTTCACCATATCGGCTCTCTCTTGGAATTACATAAGGAGTCTTTCCTGATGCAAGCACCTGGTATATTGTGGCGGGCCCGCCATGAGAAATAACCATGCGGGCTTGATGAATATACCGCTGAGTTATTTGGTACGGTAAAATAGTATAAAGGAATACATTCGTTGCTTGTTTCACGTGAGTTGTAACCCCATATTGATAAACAATCTTTTCATTGTTTTTCCGTGCGGCAATTAATGATTGCACCACCCCGTCCATACGAAAGAAGGGGAATGGTGTGGTACCAACAGTAATAAAAATCATAAAAGCGCTCCTTTATATATAGCATTCTTATAAAAGCGCTTCTGCGTCTTATGCTGAACGAGAAAATAATCTGCTATTGGAGCGATCAGCCTTCCGCTTAAACTCGGATATGCGATAAAATCATACGGCTCGATAAAAATAAGCTTTATGCCTAATAGTTTTCCTATATAAAAAAATGGTGGGGCAATGCCTGCGCCACAACTTATGAGCACGGTGGGTTTTTCTTTTCGAAGAATTTTTACGGCCAGAAAAACATTACGGATTGCGTTCACAACATTTCTTGATTCTGGCTGATATCCATAATAGATCATCTCTTTTTTCAACATGGAGGACGCGTCTTCGCCGGGAAATGTTACCCAAAAATGGTTAATTTTCTTCCACCATGGCTTTAACCGATACATCTGATATAGATGTCCGCCGCGGGAAGAAATAATGGCAATTTTAGGCTGATTTGATGTAATACCCATACATTCTTATACAGAATAGCAGCATATATAAAAAGGGGAGCAAAAGAAAGTCTTTTATCCGAAATTGTTGCGCATACAACAATTCTCGCTTTATCGCGCTTTTCATATGTAAAACGGTTTTATGCCAATTAATTGCGCGGATCCTGCTTTCCGGCGGTAACGTCCGGTCAACTATCGACTCTGATAATGCAAAGCGTATATGTTGATTTACGAAGCCAAAAAAAGTCGACCGCTCGTAATGATATACAACAATAGACGGATCAAATATGATCGGAATTCCTAATTGCGCGAGACGAAAGCCAAACTCGATATCTTCCGACCCCCTCGTAAATGCCTCATCGTAGTAACCGACCCGACGAAATACCCCTCGGGAAATGGAAACGTTTTTATTATCTATTGTACTCATTAAATTTGACAGCGCGTCTTTATGGTTAATGGCTATCCAGTTTCTGTAATTATCACCGGTGATTTCGGCGTAAATATTATTTTTTGGCAAACTATACGTCATTCCCTGAACAACAGCATGCGGATGCCTGTGGTGTTCCACTTTAATTCTTTGTACAAAGTTGTGTTTAACGATGCAGTCATCATTGATAAACACAAGCGTGTCTTTTCTACTCTTGTTTATCCCTAAATTAAAATTCTGAGGGTAGCCACGAATATCCGATTTATAATAAACAAGTGGCATTATCTTTTTATAGCGCTGGAGAATTTCTTCCGACCCGTCTTTGGTTTTTGAATCCAGGATAACGAAAACCTCATCTCTCTTCTCTAATTGCCCGTTTAACGAACCAAGGCAATTCTCTAAAAAATTTGCCCTATTTTTCGTTATTATGATTATTGAGATATTGTCCATACTTTATAAAATCTCTAATCGACTATAAATCGATCCGCTAATGAAGGGGCTGTGCCGTTGAATAAAGAAAAATTACATACCCTACATTTGATTTCAAGGTCAACTCTTTGGTGTATTCGGGAAAAGAACTATGAAAATCACGCTTGCAAGTCGCAATTGTATCACTTGTGCCGCGGCAGACAAGGTATGTATCTGCCCCAGGAGCAATCAATTGCTCAAGGCTAATATCATAGTCAACAACGTAGGTAATTTTATGATGATATTTTGTTTCAAGAAAATACCAAAAGTTGGGGCTGGCCCAGTTAAAGGATCCAATGAAATCACTGACGAACAGTCTAAAATTATTCTCTAGACCCCGCGATTTTGCCTCGGCAACAATATAGTCAGTAAGTTTTTCGTTTTGTTCGTAAGAATACCAATTATTTACGAACAGTTCTGAAAAATTGTTTGACAAACTAAAAGCTAAACAACAGAGAAGTGCTCCTCTCACTATATTTTGCAGCGTCAACTTCTCAATTCGTATAGGAGAACAAGCCACCAACAGTAAGGCTGCTGGCATTATAGCGATATACTCATAAGGCTCCGGATGTTGGACAAAACGAGAGCCGATGAATGGCATGCTTAGAATGATGCACCATATCCACCAGTTGCTTTTTAGGAAAGATAGTACGTTCTTAAAAGAAAAGATTAATAGGAATATACATATTCCTGCACTAAGCAATTCATATAGAGTATTTTTCTGGAAGAAATCACTACAAATATTTTGTAGTGTTCCAATAAAAATAGAGGTCGGCTGATAAAAATCGAATACGTGCCGAGGATCAAACGCTTCAAACACCCTACTACCGCTTGGATTTGTCCAGAGCGGTGAGGCTAACAGGATTAAATAACCCGTCTGGATCCCCAAAAATATAAATTTATCTTTTCTCGTGTTTTCTTGTGATAAATTCCAAAAGAACAAAACGATGGAGGGGATAAAAAATGAATAATGCAGCGTGGCGGAAAAAAACATAACTGCTTGGCCTATTACGCGAAACAAAAAGCTCCTTTTTTTCCCAAAAAACAAGATTGCCAGTCCAAAATAAAAGAAAAGTAAAGCAACAAACGGCGGCCACAAATTTGTACTCGAAACCATATAAGCGCTTATGGCCACAAAAAATGATGCAAAAAAAGCGCTTGAAAAATTGCTTATGAACAAACCAATAAAAAAAATAATTACGGGAAGAAAACTTTCAAAAAAAATAAACGTTTTAATGACTGAAGGCGCGGAAGAAACAAAAGAAGAAACTAACCCAATTAAATAGTAATAATACGGCGGGTAATACGAATACGTTGCTAAATCACTCGCTGAAGTGCCTAATTTAGGAAATTCATGATAGTGAGCAATATGATATCCGACAAGAATTTCTCTTCCCGTGTCGTTACTCCACCACATTCTGTTTTCGATGTTATAAAACCGAAGACTTAGACTAATCACAAACACGACCAAGGACCAGAGTATTACTTTGTGTTTCCTAATCCAACCCATGATATAACCCATATGTTCGTGAATCTAAGCACGGTGGTACCATGCGCCGTCCGAAAAACCCAGCTATGGATTACCGATCTTTCTTTTTCAGAATATACCCGAAATACTCGGGTGCCACCTGTGTGAACGTTGTATCAGCCAGAGAATATTGATTTTTATTTTTAATGTATTTGTTAAAACACAACTTATTTCTAGTTTCATTACCATACCCGAGACAAAGCCAAAAAATATAGTTGTCATTATTTGTTTGCTCAACGCTCTCACCATAATTCACTAATCTCACATACTTTTTATTCGTTAAAACCTCTAACCAATATAATACCGGTGTCGTATGCCAATTGTCTTGCCATGTGGTTGAAACAATGACCTGAAAAAAGTTGTTATTTTTGTAATTCTCCTGTAATTTAATGGCCTCGCTCGTCGCGAGTATTTCACGCGCAGTTTTTTTGGCTGCTGTTGAGGAGTTGCCCCAATGTACAGCATTATCATATCCTTGGAATAAACATTGGGCTAATATAAGAACGAAAATGACCGAAAAAAGGCGGTATTTTGCTTGCCATAGAGATACAATTCCGAATCCCAAACCGATAAGAATAAATGGCTCGGTTATCATAAGCCACCATGACTTTATGTTCCCGAGTTTTATTGAGGAAATAAACAATAAATATATGGCCGGTGTTATGATATAGACGAATCGTTTTCTTATATTGGAACCATCCACCAACAAAAAGACAAACACGGGTAATACAAACACGGTATAAACGCCGCTTGTTAGAAAAATCCCGGAAACCATAGGGACAGCATTATTGACGAATCTAACCGGCATAGTATAAGAAAACGTTAGAATATTGTGGGGGGACAAGTGGGCAAAAATCGTCTGAAAATTCAACGCGAACAACAACGGAGAATACGCCACGGCAACCGCCACGGACGCCGCAATCAGGGTCAACACTATTTTTTTGACTGTATATTTGTATGTATAAAACATGAATAGTAGATAATACGGAATAAAAATCACCGATGAATACGTAATCGTTGAAGCCAACAATAAAATACCGAAAGAAACAACAAACAGATGTGTTTTTCTCTTTTTAAGACTTCTCAAAAACAACCAGTATGAAAGCCAAAATAGTGGCAATCCGAAGTTAACCGCCTGAATCGGATTTGCGTTAAAAATTAAATCGGCGGACAGAGAAACAAACAGTGCCGAAACCAGCCCTACCCACAGATCAACAAGCTCTCTGCCGATCAGAAAAACAAGAAGAATAGAAAGGGTATTTAATAAAGCAAAAAATATAGCGAAAAACTCAACTGACGGGCCAATCCTATATAAAACTGCAAGCAAATAATAATAATACGGCGGATAGTAAAAAATCGACCCAAACCCGGACGCCGAATGGCCAACTATTATTTTCTCTCCGTATAGCGCTATGTGTCTGGCAACCAACAAGTCTCTCCCTGAATCACCATAAAAATTTGTATAATGTATAGCCTGATAAACACGTATCGAGCCTCCCGCCAGCACCACAAGAATCAGCAGAATTGTAACCAAGTGTTTGTAACGTAAAATTCTATGAAATAAACCGGTGATTTTTTTCATAATGTAAAAGGTTTTTGCTATTGTGGTGTTATCGGCATAAGTTTAACCAACTCTTGAAGAGATCCGGGCTTAGGTAAGGGCCATTGTGTATTTTTACATTCAGTTGCGGCAGACACATGTGTCTGACAGTCCCGTAATATCAGTTTTGCTTCAGTATTATTATGCAACGAATCAGAGAGACTCGCGAGCTCCACATAAAAGTACCCCCAATCCGGAGCAGAATCCCGGGCTAGACTCCACAGTCGCTCTGTCAAAACGGGATCTTTCTTAACGGCCGCCAGCCCTAAAAAATAATAAATCTTCGATAGATACTCCAACGTGTTCCCGTCGGACCCAACATCTTTAAATAGGGAAGAAGAATAGAGTGTGTTCATTTCGGGAGACGTAAACGGAATTTGCTTTGCTGTGGGTTTTGATTTCTCCGGCAAAACGCGCTCCCCAAACGTCTCTATCAGAGCGCCTACGGCCACCCTGTTGTTTTCTTTCAAAAGGAACTCAATAAACCCACTCATATATTGAGTATTTTGAGGATCATAGACAATGGCCTGTCCGTAAAATGAGGGGGCAAAGCTGGCGGGAGAAGCGCGTGCCAAATCATACAATATCTCTGGATTTTTCTTGTGAAAGAATACTATAAGTGACAGGTTCTGTTGTGGCTCGGGTGTTCCGGTCTCAGCATGCTTATTAAGAGACGTTTCCGCTACATCAGCAATAAACGGTGCAAACAGCGACGCTGCATCGCTCTTGTTGGCTACCGTTTCAATCATCTCCCCGACAGAAAAGAGCGAAAATACCAAAAGAAGTACTAAGCCTCCTGCGGTAAGTAAAGAAGGTCGGGGTGATGACGTCTTTATTGATTCAGAACCAGTAATCCACCCGATCGCCGACCAAAACAGCAGCCAAATAACCAAAAAATTCAGGTTATATTCAAAAAAACTATATAAAAATGTTAGAATAACTCCCGCAAGAAGAGCGCTGTCGCGGGAACGCCTCAACCGTCGCCATTGTACAGCAAAAAAAACACCCCAAAAAAGCATTCCCACCACCCCAAGTTCCGCGAACTGCTCCAAAACAAAATTATGCGCGAACCACGAATAGCCATTCTGATTAGATTGAAATCGTTTAGACAGCAGATAAAATGTTCCCGGGCCGCTGCCGAATATTGGGCGTTCCCGTATGGCCATCCACGCCTGCACCCAATATTGAATTCTGCTTTCATAAACAGTGTGCTTTATAGTTTGTTTATAAAACCAATCATTTTTCAGTGTTGAAGGCACGTGGACACGGGGAGACGCAAGAAAAGACATGAAAACCAATAAACCTGCTGCCGCCCCCACAAACACAATTGATGTTGATAAATAAAATTTTCCGGTTAGTCGTTTTGTAAAAAAGAGAAATGCAAGATACGCCGCCAATAAAATCCATGCGCCCCGCGCGAAAGAAAAAACAAAACTGAGCAAAAACAAAACGAATACTGCTTTTTTACACCAAGAGGGAAGAGGTGTTTTCCCTGCGACAACCATGGGAATGCAAAATAATAATAAGCCCGCCAATTCATTGTGCCCGTAGGTAGCATATAAAAGATTCATTTGGGGAAGCCAGGAGACGAACCGTGGAAATAATAGGCATCCGAAAGATGCTATCGAGCCAACGACCCCAATGATAACGATTCCTAAGCTAACATGCCGCGTATGTTGTTTGTCTGCAATCAAATAAAACAGTCTATACACAAGATACGCATCAAAAAGACGAACCGCTGCCGAGACTGAGTAACCGACGCTGTCAGAAAATATGCTACGAGAAACGCAATATCCCAGAAGCAAAATCCACACAAAATGAAGACCGCGCGGAAGATCGAGGGGTTTTCTGTTTTGCAAAAAATAAATAGCATACAGCAACAAAATCTCACACGCCCACGCCACGTCAATTGCCGGCTGTTTCCCGTCTCCCAAAAACAATGAAATTGTGAGGATAAAACCAAACAAAAGCAAAACGCTTTGTTCTCGTATAATTACCTTCAACTTATTCATGAAACAGGTTTCCCCAATATATCATCGCCTCGCTCAGGCGCTTAAAATAAGCCTCCTGAGGGAAATGAACCGTGCGCGCAAGCTCGATATAACATCCTGCAGGTGTCTTTTTAGTCAACGTTACCTCGTCGACCATCTTCCATAACCGCTCATTAACAATTATTCCTCTCTTTTCTTTTTGTACATTTTTCCGGGGATCGGAGGCCTTCCTATGCTCAACAAACGGAGATCCGTTGACAGCGGACCATCCGAGGTGGTCGAGAATTTTTTTAGCAAATATTCCTGCCCAGATATCGTCAAACCGGTCATATCCCCACAGTTTTCCTTCGGGGTCTGATCCCATAAGAGGGAAATACATGAGGGGTGTAACTTCCCTGCGGAAAGCCAAATTCATTGAACACATCGGGAAGTAGGAATGTTGAGGAATAAACTGAAGAATCGGGGGATATACAGGAAGATGAAGGTATGGGTGTTTCGTCTCCGTTTTGCCGTCTAAATCAATCTTGTTGGTCCATAAACCATGGCTTATCATTGCCGGGTATGCATCTCTAATCTCATACGGGATTCCTCTTGTATAAATGAAGTCGGGATGCGGGTACGTCGTAACCCAGCCGTGAGGGGCGCTGCGCGATAGGTTGTCAACGTGTTTTTGGACAAATGCTTCTTCGATGGGATAACAGTCGTCATCAAGAGTGATAATAATGTCCGCCCCAAACTCATGCGCTTTCCAGAATCCATATGATCGTATGCCGGCGTTTTTACGGGAGAAAATCCACTCGTTGCGGCCAAAATCGTCGCGGATATCTTGCCAACAATAATGCAGTATTTCTTTCTGTGGGACATGGGGAACCCGTATCGTTTTTTTAGGTCCGTCCTCAACAATGAGCACGTGACAATCGGCAAAAGCATCCGACCACGCAACCAAAAAATCAAGGCTTCGTATTGTTGGAATTACTAAAAATATTTTCATCGCTTCACAAACTATATCATATATTTTATTTAAAATGTCTCCCTTGACAAACGCCCCGGGGTTTTTTACTATGTGGACAAGTTATCCACACCCCGCCCGCATAACATTCTATGGATCTTATCAGAGTCTGGAAGTCGGTCTTAGCAGAGCTTGAACTGTCGGTCTCCAAAGCGACGTTTCAGACTCATTTCGCCCATTCGACACTCGTCTCGTTCTCTGACGGGGTTGCAACAATCGGATTTACTAACCCGCTCATGCGCACGCTCGTAGAAACCCGATATTATTCGCTCGTCAAAAGTGTCCTTGACCATCAAACAAAACAAAATACAAGCCTGGTTTTCGTCATCATCCCCAAAAAAGAGACGCTTGACCCCGCGTCCGCCGGACCGCTCTTCGCCCAAACGCTTGAGCGCAATGAGGTAAGTATTTCATCTGTTGCCCGCAGGCTCCATATCCGCCCAGACGCCACGTTCGAAAGCTTTGCCGTCTCCACAACGAACCAAATGGCCTATGCTGCTGCCACTGCTGTTGCTAAAAATCCGGGTACGGCATATAACCCGCTGTTTTTTTACGGCGGCACGGGGGTGGGGAAGACGCATCTTATGCACGCCATCGCCAATGCGCTTCTGGCTGGACGCCCCCAGATGCGCATTGTCTACTGTATGGGGGAAGAGTTCTTAAATGAAATCGTTGAGGCAATCCAGACAAAATCTGCGCGTCAGTTTAAACAAAAATACAGAAGCGCGCAACTTTTGCTTGTTGATGATGTCCAGTTTATTGCCGGAAAACAAACGGCACAGGAAGAATTTTTTCATACGTTTAACGCGGTTCACCGCGAGGGGGGACAGATCGTCCTCACGAGCGACCGACCGCCGTCTGAAATCTCGCGGCTTGAAGACCGACTAAGAAGCCGGTTTGAGGGGGGATTAACGGTTGATGTGGCGGCTCCAGACTTTGAACTACGGGTTGCGATTGCAAACATAAAGGCAGAGGCGATGGGCATTGCGGTTCCCTCCGAAGCAGCCCAGCTTATTGCGGCGAATATCACCGACACACGCGCCATCGAGGGTTTTTTACGCAGGCTTACCACGGAAGTGGCAACACGGCACACCGAAGTGACTGCGAATCTCGTGTCTTCTCTATTAAACATAAAAAACCACGGGAATGGCGTTGTGAGGGAGCCCTCTGTGACCACCAAACGCGTAAGCACGCAGGAGGTTTTAGACTCTGTGGCTGCATATTTCGGTCTTAAGACAACGGCTCTTAAGGGGGCAAAACGCGACCGCCCGATCGCCAGGCCCCGGCAGATATTTATGTATTTGTGCCGAACGGAACTTGGGCTTACGCATGAGGATATCGGCGGAGCGCTCGGCGGACGCGACCACACAACAATTATGCACGGAGTTGAAACAATTACGCGCGAACTGTCCACAAATGTGCGCCTCAGAGAATCTGTTGAGGGGATAAAACAAAAACTATGGGCTCAATCAACATGAAGTTTTCCACTTATCCACCGCGTTCAATTAATTATCCACATTGTTATCCACAATCATCACCATCTTCTTTTTATTCTTTTGGCTCGTTGACAGGCGCACCGAAAAAGCATACACTTTTCCACGCCGCTTTCTATTATTACTACTATTGGAGGATATAGAATGAACATCTCGATACTTCAAGAAAACCTTTTAAAAGCGCTTACACGAACAGGAAGAATTGTGTCTCAAAAAGCGCAATTGCCCATCATGCAAAACGTCCTATTGACAGCGGGGGAATCACGCCTGCGGGTTGTTGCAACAAACATGGAGACGACAGAGGTTGTGTGGGCGGGGGCGAAAGTAGAGAGAGATGGAGGGATTTGTGTCTCATCGAGACTCTTAACCGACCTTGTTATGTCCTTGCCTCAGGGGACCATTCAGATGGTCGCAAAAGAGGGCTCTCTTCACGTTCGGTGCAACGGAGTAAACGCAACACTCCCCGGCGTCGACGCATCGGAGTTTCCTCCGTTTTCTACCATTAAAAAGAAATCGGGAATGGAGATGGATAAGTCGTCGCTTCTTGACGCTCTGACTGGCGTGTTGTTTGCCGCCGCGACAGACGAAGGGAGGCCGCTTCTGACGGGGGTAAAGATATCTAAACAAGAAGGAGGGGCCCTTTTTGCCGCAACAGACGGGTATAGACTGTCGATAAAAAAAATAAAACTGGAAAAGCTTGGAGATCTAAATTTGGTTATCCCAGCGCGCGCGCTTTCGGAGGTCGTCAAAGTAAGTCAGGAAGAAAAAGAGGTGCGCTCTGTTGAGATCGCACAGACAGACGAGGGCCAGCTGGTGTTTACGGTCGGAGAAACAGAAATTCACACACGGCCGATTGCGGGGGAATACCCCAACATCGAGAAGATTATTCCCGCGCGGCATAATACCCGCGTGCTGGTAGATAAAACAAGCTTACTTCACGCGGTGAAGTCTGCGTCCATTTTTGCCAGAGACAACGCAAACATTCTGAGGCTTCATATCGAAAACCAAAAAATGGTCGTCTCCGCCAACACTCCTCAGGTCGGGGAAAACCATGTTGAAGTGGAAGCAAGGGTGGACGGTGAGGGCGGGGACATCGCCTTCAACGGGAGATTTTTGTTGGAATTTTTAAACGGGTTTGTCGGGGAGGAGCTTTTGTTTGAAATGACAGGGTCGTTAAACTCAGGCGTTTTCCGGCCCGTAAAAGACGACTCCTATCTTCACATAATCATGCCGGTGCGGGTGGCCGCAGAATAAAAAAGCTCGTTATTGATTAATATAATTTAAACGGAGATTCGTTAAATTAGTAACCCCGCTTTGATTTAACCAATTCAAAAAACTTTCCTTGTTTTGATCGTACGGGGGTGAAAGCGTGATTGTATAGGTGTTGTTGGCATAGGAATAGTTTATGGTAAACCCGCCTTCTTGAAGAGGAACGTGGGTTCTGATGCTTTTAAGTGCCGCATCTTGGGTTGCGTTTTGCTGTTCATACTGTTGAAACGCCTGATTCATTAACTGATTCCAACCCGGGGCATTTTCCACAGAGCTTTCGGTAGTAAAAGTAAGTGCGTATGGAGGATTAGTTCCAACATTTATATTGTATTGTGTGTTTGGATTAAATTTCGTTTGGGGGGTTATTTGAATAGATTTTCCAGAGGCGGTGATATTGACAGCCGTTGTTGGACCTATGGTGATCGCGACCTCGTTTTGGTTCACCGTCTGATTAAACGTGATGACAACGGGGAGGAAGGGGTTTAAAGAAGCCCCGCCTGTCGGGCTAGTGGCAACAACCCGGAGCGGAGGGGTTTTTGGGTAGAGCATGTATGCAGCAGTCGCGATCAACACAGCCAAAAATATTATTAAAGGAATATATAGTTTTTTAAACATAATGCCGAATTAACTTATTTTACTACTCCCCACAAGCCAACATCCACGGTAAATGTTGCGTTCGCGCCAACAATAGTTTGTGTGGTTAAGGTTGGTTGGGCAGGATCCAGTGTGTCCACGGATGTAACTTGCCCGTTTTCTTCATGAATTCCTGTAATAACGATAAAATGACCGGTCGTTACTCCGTTAATATGAGCATGTCCAAGGGCAAGAATGAGTCCGCACCCAGGGTTAAGTATGTGCGCTGCCTCGCTCCACCCGTCTACGCCGAGACTGACAACGGAAAGTCCCGCGCTCATGAATGAGCTTAGCGGGGCTCCGGTATATGATGCGCAACCAGGCGGACTGCTGACATCGTCATATTGATATCCGCCGGTTGAGTGCTGTTGGTTCCACACCGTTTTTACGTCGGTGTTGTCTCCAAACGCTTTTAAAATTATGGTCGTGCTGGCGCTCCCGCACCCCGAGTCGCCGATCGTACAAGACGTATTTGCGGCAGAGCAGGCGGGCTGACTTGGGTTCGCGTCTTGACACGTGTAGTCGGCCCACAGGGGATCTCGTTGGTATACGTAGGCCCCGCTTGTATCAGCACAGGAAAGGGTTGCGGCGCCGACGGCACCAGTAGCCCCCGTTGGCCCGCCTATACTGGTGGCAAGTGACGTGTCGATCATAGATTGGTTAAAGGCGGGGATGTTAAATAGCGGAAGAATCGGGAGAAAGAATAAAAGGGCAATGACGCCAAGGCCAACAGCGAGAAGATTGTCCTCCGGTCTATTGCTGTTTCCCATGAAGGCAACGCTTTTGAGAACAGCGGTACCTTTTTTAATCAGATTTGTCGCCAGTTTACCCACAAAATCAACAGCAAGGGCAATGAGGGTTCCTACTCCCGGCGCGAGAGCTGTGCCGGCCGCGACCACCCCACCCTCAACAACGGCAGTGGTGGCCGCTTTCGCCGCCACCTTTTTTGCTATCGCCTTAGCCCCAGTCTTAATGGCGTAATTGGCTCCACCCCTGATCAGCTGCCCCCCGTAGCCGAGAACGACGCCGCCGTAGCGGGACACGTTACCCATCGGGACCCCTTGAGAAGCAACAATCCTATATGTTTCCATATAGGCAATAACGTTATAACTTAAGGCAACCCCGCCGCCGCCCTGAGAAGGAGTACCGCTATTTAGGGCAAGAATTAATTTATCTATGGCGGCAGATCTTGCCTCTTGAGGTAAAACGTTCTTGTCTGGTGCCCGAGCCGGTTTGTTTTTGGTTGCAGCGCCCCCGCCGAGAGGCGGAACGTCCCCATTTAAGATCTTAACTAATTTGTCTGCCCCAACTGCGTTTTTATCCAGTGGCCCATGAAAGACAGTTGTGGCAAGATCGGAAACAAAAAGCGCAGCCCTGCTTTTAATTTTTGCTTCGCCTTTTTGGTCGATCATCATGCGGTTGGCGTCGGCGCGCAGCTGGTTAAACCACGGAGAATCAACAAAGTTTGATCCCCATCGGCTTATCATCTCACCCATGATGTTTTTTGGAAGGGATTCCGGATGGTTAACAATGGCCTCCAGAGGTTGAAGGATCATTTCACTTACAATCGACTCTTTGACCGCAGCGGGGACGACAGCGTCAAAAATCCGAGCAGCGCTTTCCTGAAAACCATTGGCGGCAAGTACGGAAAAAGATTTTTCGATCGGATAAGACCCCCCGGGGGTAGCGAGAACCCTCGATGCCTCTATAACCGCAACCGCGCGCGGAAGCATCTCATCGACAGCTTTATCCGGTTGTTCAGAACTAAACGTTTCTAACAGATGGAACATGCCTATTTTTGCATCGGGTGGCTCAGGTCGCTGAATGACGGCAGCGGCAATTTCCTCTATGCGCTCCGGCGGAACGGGTGTGCCCGTGAGCGCTTCTATTGCGGGCGTTTGCGTGAGCGGCTGTTCGGAATATTGAGTCGGAGCACTCTCAGTCTCCTCGATAGGTTGTGGCGCCGGGGGCAGAGGAGTCTGTGTTTCGGTTAGCGGCACGCCCGCCTTTTTTGCGTATTCAAGAAAGTTGGAGACAAATTTTTTTGACGCCGCGGCCGCGTTGACCCGCCCCTCCTTTGCCTCGGCATACTCTTTATTAAATACATCAATAAGCTCGTCGAGTTTTTTCGCGTCAATATTTCGTTGCGACCCGAGCGAGCTGACGGTTTCAGTATATGGACCAAGAGCAGGAGTTGAGGTCTCCGCGCCCCCCTCCAATACCGGCGTAGCAGTTTCAAAAAAGCGTAAAAATGCCTCTGTCGGCTCTTTAAGGAGCGGCCAGCGCATGAATGGATTTATATCGGGATTCTTCGCTAATATCCCCTCAAACTCGAGCGGTTTATTTTCTCGTAGGTCGTTGAGCATTCCGAGCGCCCGTCGTATTTCGTCTGTCGATGCATACACGGTTGTGTCGATGTCTGCCATAATGCGTTATTTTGTGTTGTCCGGCGGTTGGGACACCGTTTCAACGGTAAATGACGGGCGCGTAGGCTTGGATTCTTCTGTTTCCATCATCACGTGAGGCGGGGGATTGGCGGCGGAGGCGTTTAGCACGTCCTGTTTTTCTTGTTCCACCTTTCGTTCTGCATCTTGAGGCTTGGTGGTAGCAAGAGCGTGTTCTTCCGGTGAGGAAATGACACGGATGGCCGCATGGGCCGGTCCGGCAAAAAATAGACCCTCGCCGATATCGGACGAAAGGAGCAAATGTTGTTCTCCTTCGGATAAATAAAACACGTCGGCAATCTTGTCAATGGCGGCAGACGACTGCTTGAGAAGTATCTGAACGCTGCTGTTTTGGATGATGGACTTTCCGAGGTCTACGGATAAGAAGTCCTCGACGTCCTGAGTAATGGTTGTAAGGCCAAGGTAATATTTGCGCGCCCGTTTGGCGATGGAGTTTAAAAATTCGCCCGAGTCGGGATATTTCATCATATACCACGCCTCATCGACAACGAGGATTCTTCTTTTGGTGTCGCGCCGCACCTTCGTCCAGATGTAGTCAAGAATAAGATACATGGCGATGGGTCGCAGTTCATCTTCAAGATCGCGGATCGAAAACACCGTTAATTGATTGCGTATTTCTACGTTGGTCTGCTGGTCGAAAATGCCGACAAGGCTCCCTTTGACAAATTTTTCTATGCGGTCAGCCATGCCCTGGGCACCCGTGTCTTCCATGCCAATCAGGGATTTGTATAAATCTTCCATGAGCGGGGGCTCGAGCATTTGAGTGGCAGGATCAGGGGTAATGCCTTTTTGTTTATACGTAAGGATAAGTGCGCGGTCCAGAAGAGCATCCTCAGTTGGGGTAAGTTTGCCCATAACGACGCGGAAAAATCCATGTAAAGACAGTATTTTTTGATTCAGCTCGCTTTCTTCATTCCCTGCTGCGGTCTGGGTATATAACGAGAGATCAAAGGGATTAATTTTTGTGGCAGAGCCGAAATGGAAGCGGATATATTCGCCGCCGAGTGCGTGACAGAGAGCCTCGTATTCGGATTCCGGATCTATGACGATTACCTCCGTGTCAAACATGAGGCTCCGCATAATTTCCAGTTTCACCATATAGCTTTTACCGCTTCCGGATTTTCCGAACACGACGGTGTTAGCATTTTCAAGCGTAAACCGATCAAAAATAACCAGGCTCTCATTGTGCTCGTTGATACCGTAAAGAATTCCCTCATTAGCCGTAAGCTCCGATGTGGTAAACGGAAACGTGGTGGCAAGCGACGTGGTGTCCATATTGCGCGTAATCATCAACATGTCCCGCCCCATAGGGAGCGTTGTTTTGAACCCCTCTTCCATCTGGAGGATCGCCCGTTTTGTCAAAATAAGCAGCGCCGCGAGCGTTGCCTCTACCTGCTTCGTCGTTTTATTAAGCTCTTCAACGGTTTGTGCCGGTATGGTGATATAGAGGGCAAACTGGAAAAAGCGCTGTGCACCCTTCGCCAATTCCTGCTGGAGAGAAACCGCATCTTCGAGCGCAACTTCAACAGAGGGTTCGACAACCCTGCCGCGATTCACGTCTGATTGGATAGTCGCTTCCATTTCGCCGACCTTGCGTTTGAGATTTTCCAAAACCTCCTCGCTTTTGGTGGGATACACGTACATCGCAATGTCGAGCGTGTGGGTGAACGATATGAGCGGCTCAAGCCAGTTTGCAGACACAAACCGGGGGTATCCGGCGACAAACAGCGTCCGGAAATACCGGTCGCCGATTTTAATAGTGTCGAAATCCACCTCAATTGCCGGCGGGGCGACCAGATCTTTAACAGTGAGTGGCCCGTCTTGACCCGGCGAGGCGGGCCCTCCGGTGGGGGTTTTCCCCGAAAGGGGATCCTGAGCGGGATTGACAAAAGTTTTCAGTATAGCCTGAACATTTTTCGGCATATTCATAGTTATGTCATCATGTCCCGATCGCTTTTTGGACACTGTCCTCGTTTACGATTGGGGCTCCCTGGTTATAAATTTCATAAAACAGCCGGATAAGCTGATCGTTTGTTAACTGTTTTGCGCGGAGTCCTATGCGGCTCAGGAGGCGGATTATGTGGTCCCCTTTGGGTGTCAGGACGGTAACCGCCCGTTCAAAAATATATGGTCTCGGGTACGGGAGACTGCGTTTTTTCGACCCGCCCAAAAAGACATTTGCTCCCATACCCAGCTCAAGAAACGAAAAAGGTATCACAAGGTAAAACTTTTTATCCAGCACGTCCTTCTCTTTAACGGTCGCCGCAACAAATTGTCGGTACCCATGAATAGCCGCTGCCATCTTCGGGTTTTTCTGTTTCTTTTCCTTTTCTTCCAGCGAAGAGAGATATGCGGTAATGTCTTTGTGCTGCGTGCGGATAAGAATTTCAATCGGGAACGAGAGGGAATTTAATAATTCCGCGTATGCATAAATGATCGCATCCTGTTCTTTTTCGGAAAGCAAGTCAAAATTAACAGCAGTTGCGCTTATAACCATAGAACACGAACCGTCTGTGTACATGATAATGTCGCGGTCAACAGTTTCTATTTCGCTGAATAGTTGTGTGGATGATCGAATCGGAACAATGGGTTCTGGCATAGTATTTATATGTTTGGTTTTCCAAACAGTTCTTTTTCGAGCTTGGCCCGTGTTATTTCTTGTTCTGTTTTTGCAAAAATTTCCAAAGCGGGTACGATTGACCCGTTAAGGGTAATTTGGGCCCGATCAAACGTATAGCGGAATCTCGGATCCTCTATTTCCACAAGATACGTGCCGTTGGGAAGTTGAGTTGACGCCGCAAATTGTCCCAGGCGGTTCGTTTTGAGGGCCCGAAGCGGAACACCGTCTTTGTCCTTTACCGTCACAAGGACGCCGGGCAGAAGGTTTTTGTCTTTATCTTTGACGATTCCCGTGACAATATTGGGGAATGTGGTGAGGCGCGGAAGACCAACTTTTGTCGCCCGTCCGGGTGCAATAATCTGAATGGTCGGCGAGGCCGCTGTCTGTGTGGTGGTCGTAGTTGTTGATTGGGTGTTTACGACCACGGGCTCAACGATCGGCGCGCCCGCCGGCTTGCGGAGTGCTTCCAGCTCCTGAACCATTTTCTCTCTCTCGGAAAGCAGTTGGTCCAGTTGAGTCTGAAGTTGAGTAGCCTGGGACGCTGTCGCGTTTTTATCCTTCAGTTCAGAGGAAATCTTTTTTAATTTATCTTCAATGACCGATTCTTTTTGTTGCGTATTCACAGGTGCCGGGGTGACTTTTTTTGCGGGTCTGACGATCGGCGGAGGTGTGAAATCCATATGCCGCGCCGGCACCTGCGACCATTGTCCTGCCTGTAACGGTCCTGTCGTTGGCGGAGGAGCCGGCGGAGACGCCGTTTTTGGTTTTGGCGTTAAAAAACTGAAAAACCAATCAAACGCGCTTCCTTGTTTGGAAGATCGCGTGAGAGGGCCTTGCGCGGCAGAAGTTCCGCGGGTTGCAGGAGTCGGCCCGCCCGCCGGCGCGGCCGGAAGAAAAATAGTGTTGAGAATGTCACCTTTTCTCGTTGACGGCGCAGGGCTAACGCTCTGTTGCACCGCTACAGGAGCGGAATTTGCGATCTGGGGTTCTTGCACATGTTTTGACCAGATGAATTGGGTGGGAGAGTAGACGCTTTTAATAAAAGATAGAACCCACACGTCCATCGGGCGCTCCTCAATGGGCACAAAGGCAAATCCGATACCGCCGACCGCAAAAACAAGCGCCAGTGGCCAGGTAAAGAAAAACGGCAGTGGTAATTTATACATGATGTAGCCTAAAATTGCCCCTCCCGCCAGATACCCGAACTGTTTGATGGTCATGTCTCCGATGAGGCGGAATTGAAACGTGGTAACGTTTTGAGGTACAGGATGTTGTTCCATATTTCTTAATGCAAACATTCCCCCGTGTTTAGAGGGGCTCATTTTTTATTTTACGGGTGTTTTTTGCGACACGCAATAGCACAAAGCGCATCAGGACCGTGAAAAGTGATAATTAGAGTTTTCACGGGCTTACCCCGGTTACTTATGCTAAAATCAAATTATGGATTCATCCCTGGTACTATTGGAAGTAAAGAACTCACGCGAGTCGGAAGAACCGGCGTCTGCAATGGAACAGATTTTTGCGGCGCTTGCCTCCGGCGGTGGGTACGGAGGATTGTTATCCAGATTTTTCGGCCCCAGGCACGGACCGTGGTTTTTCAGTTTCGAAATCGTTGCGGTAAATTCCAGGATCCATTTTTTTGTCGGCGTTCCGTCAAAAGCGCTGGGATATCTGGAGAGTCAGTTGACGGCACAGTATCCAAAACTGCTTTTGGCGCCGGTTTCCGATTGGGCGCCGCATTTTTTGGAGCTTCCGCATGCGTCAGGACAATTGATGTTCACCAATTCATTTTATTATCCCCTGAGAACGTACAGGGAAGTGAAGGACCTGGATCTTCTGGCAAGCGTGTTGGGTGCCATGGGGAAGCTTCCGGCAGGCGAGGCGCTTGCAGTTCAAATCCGCGTTGCGCCAGCCGGAACGAATTGGCAAAGAAACGCGGCAGCCGTTGTTGCCCGCGGTATTCCGGATCCGACATCGACAACGGGCAGAACACGCTCGCATCCGCAGGCGCGCCTTATTGAATCAAAAATTGCTCAACCGGGATTTATTACCGCCATTCGGTTGTTAGGAGTCGCTCCTTCCTCCGAGCGGGCAAAAGAACTTTTGTACAGCGTAGGTGGGACATTTGGTGTTTATACGCTGGGAGATGGTAACGGCCTTACAACCGCAGAACCGGCTTTTTGGCAAAAAAAGAAACTTGAGGGTGCGTTTGTCAGTAGGGCGGCAGATGCGGGACCCCGCCATCAGGTATTAAACGCCAGTGAGCTTGCCTCCCTCTGGCATCCGCCGGGGGCAACGCTTGCGATGATTAAAAATATTTCTTGGGGCGCAAGTCTTCCTGGGGAGGCACCGGAAAATCTGCCGGTCGTCACAAGTAGCGAGGAGGAAAAAAAGAAGATTAATTTTTTTGCCCGGACGGAGTTTAAAAACGCAACCACGACGTTCGGTCTTAAAAAGGATGATAGGCGGAAACACCTGTATATTATGGGGAAAACCGGCACCGGAAAGTCAACGATGATCGCCAATATGGCAATCAACGACATGAAAAACGGGGAAGGGATGGCAGTTATTGATCCACACGGGGACCTCTGTGATATCCTTTTGGATTTTATTCCCTCCCACAGGATTAATGATGTGGCGTATTTGGACCCCTCTGATTTGGAATATCCTTTTCATCTCAATCCGCTGGAAATGAAAAATCCGGCATACCGCGAGCTTATTGCATCAGGCATCGTGTCCATTTTTTATAAACTGTACCACTACAGCTGGGGGCCGCGGCTTGAATATATCCTTAGAAACACCATTCTCACGCTTCTTCACGTGCCGGATTCAACACTCCTGCAAGTCCCGGAATTATTAACCAACGACCGGTATCGTAAAAAAGTGCTTGAAAAACTTGACGACCGCGTCCTCAAGAATTTTTGGTTGAACGAATTTGCAAAAATGAGTCCGCAGATGCGAACGGAAGCCACCTCGCCGATTCTCAATAAGGTCGGACAATTTTTGTCCTCACAAACGATTAGAAACATTGTCGGATCGCCAATTTCCACGATTGATTTGGAAGACATGATGAACAAAGGAAAGATAGTGATTGTGAACCTCTCCCAGGGGAAACTCGGCGAGGATGCAAGTGCGCTTCTTGGTGCCATGATTATTACCAAAATGCAGCTTGCTGCCATGAACCGTGTATATGTGGGGGAGGAGGAACGCCGCGATTTTTACCTCTTTGTCGATGAGTTTCAGAATTTTGCGACGCAGTCGTTTATCAAAATATTATCCGAGGCGCGAAAATACCGCCTCAATCTTACACTTGCCAACCAGTATATCGGGCAGATTGAAGAAGATGTGCAGAAGGCAATTTTTGGCAATGCCGGTTCCATGGTCACCTTCAGTGTTGGGGCGGGCGACGCGCGGCTTCTGTCGCGTGAGTTCGGCGGGTCATATGAGGAGTCGGAACTTGTGGGACTGGGGAATTTTCAGATAGTTTTGAAGCTTTCCATCGACAATCACACGAGTAACCCTTTTTCCGCAGTCACCCTGCCCCTGCCGCGCAGCCGCAACCAAAACCGCGAGAAAGTGATACGCGCAAGTCGCGAGCGGTACGCGAAAAAGCTATAATAGCGGTCGTATGAAAATAGGCATTCTCGGTGGTTCTTTTGACCCCCCGCATTTTGGGCACCTTTTGGTTGCCCGTCAGACAAAGGAGATTTTGGGATTGGATGAAATTTGGCTTATGCCGTACTTTGCCCATAATTGGGACACAACGGTGTCCGCGTCCCGTGACCGACTCGCCATGGCGCGGCTTATAGAAGAGCCGGCAATTACCGTGTCCGATGAAGAAATTCACCTGCAGGCAAAAAGCTATACTATTGAAACCGTGCAGAGGCTGAAGGCGAAATATGCTCACGAGTTCTATTGGATTGTGGGTAGCGACATTGTGAGGGAGTTTTACCGCTGGAAAGATCACGAAATTCTTGCACGCGAAGTGAAATTTTTGGTGTTCCCGCGCAATGGTCATCCCATATCCTCGTCTTTACCGACAAGTTTTACCCAAGTCCGTTCTCCCGATCTGGTAACCAGCAATATTTCTTCGACCATCATCCGCAAGCGCTTACATCGGGGACATTCTGTGATAGGATTAGTGCCGGAGCGCGTGCTTGCATATATTCATCAACACAAATTATATGATATCCGTTGATCCGAAAACCGTTTCTGAACGACTTATCGCTTTTTTGAAACAATCTTTTGTAGCGGCTGGTTTTTCCGACGCAGTCATTGCTCTTTCCGGAGGACTTGACTCGTCCACGAGCATTGTATTGGCTGTACGCGCGCTTGGGTCAGAGCACGTGTATCCGGTACTTCTTCCGTACGGAAGCCTGAGTACACAGGCGACGCTGGATGCCATGAGCGTCATTGAACTGTTGAAAATTTCACCTTCGCGGGTTACACGGGTGGATATTAAACCGATTCTCGATCCGATTATAGGAAAAGAATTTGGCATGGATAATATCCGGAAGGGAAATCTCATGGCCCGTGCGCGCATGATGATTCTTTATGACCATGCCAAAAAACGGCACGCATTGGTCGTGGGTACGGAAAATAAAAGCGAGCACCTTTTGGGCTACTTTACGCGGTTTGGGGACGAGGCAAGTGATATTGAGCCGCTGCGCAGTCTCTATAAGACGCAGGTGTATGAGCTTGCGAAATATGTGGGCGTGCCGGAAGCAATTTTGACGAAAAAACCCACGGCGGGCCTGTGGGAAGGGCAAACGGACGAGGGGGAGTTTGGGTTCACGTACAAAGATGCGGATGAAATATTCGCGCTCGCGTTTGACGGTAAAAAATCACCCGATGAAATTGTTGCCGCGGGATTTTCCAAAGACGTTGTCGAAAGGGTTCTTGCGCGCGTCCGCGCGAATGACTTCAAACACCATCTGCCGATTCTTCAGTAACACAACTTCTTCCTTGCGCAGGGTTCGTAACAAGCGATACAATCGTAGTAGCTATGGCAGAACATGGTGATATACGTGGAGGAGCCGGAGCGGCCGAGAAAGCCAGCTCATTTAAGAGGCTGTTGGATGCCGCTTCGGAAAAACCGGCTAAATCGGCGCGACCCCGGGAAAACGCGTCAAAAGTTGAAAATCTCAACCGTCAGGCAGTAGTGAAGAAACAGAAGGAAATTGCCGTAAAAATGCTTGAGAAAACCCCGAAAGCCACCCTTGAAAATTTACCGGCATCTGAAAGATTATTGAATCTTGCGCAGGTGGCAGTGGACGACAAAACATTTGCGGCTGCGGGGCAGGCAGAGGCAGTACAAAAGAAGCTGTTGGACCTGAGAACCATCTTGACATCCACGCCCCCCTCGCAGCAAGTCGAAGCGCTGGCTACATTTTTTAAACAGGCGGACAACTGGACTCTGGAGGCCGCGCCGTATATGTCGATCGCCCGTGAATTTGTCATGGAACATTTACATCAACAGCCGCCGGAACCGTACAATGTGCTGACCGCCGGAGAGCTTGTGAACCGTGCAGACGATCAGCTTGAGGATTATGGGGAGCACATTGATGAAGAAGCGCAGGAACACGAGAATCCGACCGTGGCAAGCGCCCTCACGAATGAGGACTTGGACAACTATTTCGTTATGAAGGATTTTTCAGCCTTGCCGTCGAGCCAGAGCGTTCCGGCAGGAATGAAAGATTTTGCCGGCAAATGGGGAGAACGAGTCGAGCTCGTTCAAAAAGGCGGCCAGTCGTATTGGGATGTTTTTGACCAGGCGCGGTTACAGGAAGATTTGAAACATCTTGATGATTTGGTAAATGCTGGAAAGGCATCAAGTGCGGACGTGCAGCCGTGGCGGACCACCATCAACAAATATCTTAAAGCGCTAGAAACTGCTCGGCAGAATGCCCGTGCGGGAAGATATGAGAGAAACAGTATATCTATAGAGGATATTGAAAAAAACAGTTCGGGTCATTGGAAAGATTATCCCAGACCGATTGGCCCATACGAGTTCAGCCAATATTTAAAACAGGATGATCTGGAAATGTTAAAACAAGACAAAGGAGAAGAGAGGTGGTTTAAGAAATACCTTTTGGAAAAAATTGCGTCCCCGCGCGGAGAAGCACAGCCAACGTTTACGGAAGGGATCAGACTGGAAGAGGTCGAGCATTTTCTTGAATGGAAATACGGCGAAGGGGCAGGGTTGGAAAAGAAGCTTGACATGAGGCGGATACGTTTTGGCGTTGAGCACGCACATCAGCTCAATAAACTGTTTACGCAGGAAGGGTTGTCGGCGGAAAAAATGCTTGAGGTGTATATGCAGCTGACGCCGGATGATTTTAATTTTCTCCACGAATTTACAGACGTGAACCGGGCCCTCCCGATTTATGAGTATGTTATTCACACTCATTTATCGGATCTCAGAGCGCGGTGGTTTCAGTTAAGGGATGGAGATAAAAGTCTTGGAATTCTCAGCCAAAATGAACGGGATCAGAGGATAAAAGTTTTGGAGCAAAAAATACATTTGACTCCCGATATCATTGACGCAAAGAAGAACGAGTTGGAAGCACTACAGAAGCAACCCGGTGGTATTAAATCAGAAAAAGACAAGAAAGTCGCGGAGGTTCTTGAAAACGAAATTGCTGACGCGGCTAAGACACCGCGGGGCAGCTTACAAAACCTTTCGGATGACAAGTTGGAGCTTGCGAGACTGAAAGACGAACAGATTGAGCTTGGATACGGCGTGGCACTCTGGGACAGTGACTGGAGCTATAATCCGCATGAGTTTAAAAGGGTTAGTACAAAATGGGACAGAATAAAAGAATTGCAACGTAAGACCGTGCGGTCGGTTGCAGAAGAGCACGAACTCAGTGAATTAAACGCGTACCAGATAGAATTAGATTCACTTCTCGCCAGAACGAGCCGTTCGCCAGAGCAACAAAAGCGCGTAGATACGCTTAAAAAGAAGATAACGGAAGAACAGGATGTCCGCGACAACCTCGGTCTTTCCATCCTTGAAATTAAGGTAAAAAAACAGATGCGTCTGCAGAAAGAAATTGAAATCCGTAATCGTATGAAAAGCGGAACAATATCTGGCAAAGAGCTTGATGATTTAGTAGAGAAGCAGCTGAATGACGCTGATTTGGAAATGGACACCAAAATGGCAATCCTCATGGCCCGGTACGATTTTGTCTATACCCGCCACATGGTATCTCTTGCCAGCAGTTACCGCATTGTGGGAGAAGGGAAAGGCGCAAAATTTCCCATGCGCTCAGAGGTGTTGGAGGATCTTGTGCGGGTACATGCATGGCAGACATTTTTTGAGCGGTTTAATATGGGAGGCGATGCCGGAAAAACAGCCATGGCGATATTTAACCGGGAGTCGCAGTTTCATAAAAACCAAGACGGCAGCATGTTGATGCTTTCTCAATCCAAGATGTGGGACCGGTTGAGTGACTATGCAAAGATGCATCCGGAACAGCGGGCCACACTGGATGCAATTAAAGTATGGGAAGATAAATCCAAAATTTCCTTTGCACAGATATTAAATAACCAAATATTAAAAGGCGGTGGTATCTACGACGGCAGCACCTGGCGGGCGGAAATTGGGGTTTCAGATGAGCTCCGGTCAAGTCTTGCATCGTTTGTTGAAGACTTGCGTGCCCGCGCGCAGGCAGAAGGGACAACGGGAGATCCCGAGAATGCGGGGCTCGCATTCCAATTCGCGTCTGCCGACAGGAAGAGTCCCGAGGGGCTAAATAAGCGCAGGGCCCTGTTGGAAAAAATGCGCAAGCGCGATCCGCTGATATTTATGGAATTTATGGCAGAAGAGCGCTATAAATTGTTGAAAGATCAGTTTGTCTCTCCTGCGGGGAAGCCGCTTGTGGATTTTGACATTTTAAGCCAGGCGTTGTCATTGGCGAACAATGATATCAACCTGAATAAATTACTGTTGATTTCTCCGGATATTGATCTGGGAGGAAAAAATTTCCGTCAGTTGGTTGCTCCGTATATAGAACGGCTTGCTTTAGAGCGGGGAATGACCGCTGATATCGGTAAATATCAGGAATTTATCCAGACTATGATGGAAAAAGCAAAAGGCGTGGAAAAGATATGGGCAGAAACGGACTTTCCGTTGACGCTGCGCATGGGTGATCTTGACTGGAAAGATACGGATTACCATAAGGCGGGGACGCTCTCCATGGCCCGCCGCGGGAGGGATAACGTGGGCATGTATAAGGCGGCCTCCATTTTGCGGGAAGTCATGTCGAATCATGAGCTCTTATTTCATCCTGATCCCAACAAAGTCATCGATAAACTTCTTGAGATGGAGAAGGAAATGATCGGGTATACGGGAAATGATGACGCTGCACAGGCATTTACAGATTTACTGTCTACCTATATCCGCATGAACGAATACCGTTCCCGCCGGACACTCGGGTGGGCCCCGGGCGGCATTGTCGAGTGGGGGTTGCGCCAGCTGACCGAAGTGCGGGAGGAGACAATAGAAAAAGGCGTGAAGTTGTTACCACTCCGCTTATTCGGTGTGCCGAAGGATAAAATAGAATTGGTGAGGCAAGGGATTGTGAAAAAACTCAGCGGAAACCTCGTGTCATATGCGGTGGAGTATGGGAGCGCCCACGGAAATGCATTCGATGAAAAGGCAATCTCCACTATTATCGCAACCGCTCAGGACCGCGGTGGGTTTTTAGGCAAGAAACACCTGGCGCATGACCTTATGAGGGAATTTAAAGTAACTCTCCCATATAGAGTGTTGGCATCTATTCGACGAGGGTATTGGATTGTGCTGGTGGCCCTTCTTGGTGCAGCAATTGCTTCAGCAATAAAAGAAGAGGAAAAGCAGCATTAAGGGGTTCGGATATTTAATTTATCCCACTGGTCCTGCGCCCATATGTTCTCTCAATTCATGAACTTCTTTTGCTATGTTTGCGAGGGGACTGTCTTCTGCCGTTTCTGGCTTTCCGCCGTGACCCCGAATCATGCTATTTATCATACTTCCCTGATATGCCGTATTCATAATACCCGTGGTACCGGAGATTCCGGGGCCGAAGATAGCGCCTACTCCCGCATTGACCGGCGCTTTAGCCTTGAGAGCCTCTTTGATGCTATTGGCGACATTCGGGATGGTCATAAGTACACCGAGCCCGATGATCCCTGCAACACCCTGGCTTCCGCTTGAGCTTAAAAACGGAGGAGTCCACAGGTTTCCGGCGTTTGATTGGGTAAGTATCGTCCCGACAAGAAGCATAGCAGCGGTAACAGGGAACACTGCCAGATTGGCAATAAGATTTTTAATCCAAGAGGCAAAGCTGTTCGCGCCAGGTATGGCTTCCGTCATGAGCTGAAACGGGGAGATGAGTACCGAAATAATAATTTGGATATATGCACCAACTAGCATAAATGCTATGCGTATGATACCGAAAAGAAGGATGATAGAGACAATGAGACTAACAAGTACGCCCTGAGCCTCCCACACTCCAGATATAGCATTCACTACGAATGAAAGCGTATTCCACCATGGCGCATTGCTGTTATAAAATAACAGCTTCATAAGGTCATCTATAGAGCTCATCCCTCCGCCAAATAGAGCAGCCAGTAGTGTTCCCAGTCCGCTCCCGAGATATTTTGCTGCGGTTTGAGGGCCCAATGCTCCGTTGCTTGCCCCCACAAGGAGATTGATGACGATAGCCATAACAAGATACATAAGGTCAATAAGAAAAGCGGCGATTGCATAGGAAAACGTGATGAGAAGAAGCGCGAGAACAATTTTTGGGAGTGCATTCTGGACTGTTAGGACAGTTTTCGGATCGATTTTTTTTCTGAACATCACCATAAATCCGATGGCAATCATCACGACAGCCAACAGTCCGTACGAAATGTTCCGGCCCATTGTCCAGATCGAAAGAAGCGGGGAAAGGCCGGTAAATCCGATGCCCTGGGCATGTACTTCTCTGGGTTCAAACCCCAGATCCTGTGCTGTGCTGTGAATCCAAAGGGACAGATCCGCAGGAGGGTTGGTATACATGGCGAGGATCACGTTTCCTACCGACGCAACAGCACTTTTTCCGCTATAAAATGCGCTTTTAGGATCAATGCTGCAGCCCACGATAAAGCATGTGCCGGTATCCATATACAACGCCTGGGTGTTTGGTGTATACACCTCTTTGCTCATGCTGCCGGTATTGACTTTTGAGTCGAACGTTTTTCCGAACTCAACGGCACCGGGGATTGCATTTATCGCTGCATGCGCCGGGGGGACAAATACCCAACCGACGAGAATGAAGATGAGAAAAAATAAGGCAGTGCGCTTCATAGATCTATTATGCTAACTCAATGGGTACGAGTCAATGACGTTAATTGGTCGGAACCGTAAAGTGCGTGACATCGACCCCCGTAAACAGTTGAATGGCTTTCAGTATGAGATAGGCAACGACTATAATAACGACGCCTGCAACGGCGGCGGTGAGTGTCCCGCGGGCTTTTTCGAGCTTTTTAGGGTCTCCGCCTGAGAATAAAAATCCGTAGCCGCTTATGACCACCATGATAAAGAGGGCAACACCCACAAGTGCGACAAGCGCCTGAACAACGTTGGTAAATAACGGCTCAAAACATTTAAATGTCGCCGCGCCTTGAACTATACACCCCGGGGTTGCAGTCCAGTCAGCCATAGAAACATTATTGCGCAGATTATGGCGTATGGCAAGAGACAATGCGGCGTTTTAGTACGCCGGCGGGAGGGAAAGATTTCCTCCGATAATCTGGATGCCCAGGAAGTTCTGGACAAGTATCATGACGGCCCATGCAGCGCCGACGATGATGAGTCCGACGATTGCATGGGTAATTTTATTGCGTGCCGCTTCCATGCCGGCTTTATCGCCGCCAGAAGTAATCCACTGGATGCCACCGAGGATTAGGAAGAAGAACGCCATGAGGGCGGCAAGAATAAGGAGTACCCCCACGAGCGCACTGATAAGCTTTCCGATATCGCCGATTTTAATATTCGTCGGCTGCGGGATATTCAATTGTGCTTGTGCAAATACCTTTTCCATACCGCCTCCTTCGTACCGTTTTTTTCCTTGATATCATTGTTGCGCAATGCATTCCCCCTTGTCAACAGGCAGGTACCTTATTGACTGAGGCTCGGAACGGTAAGTGCTGTCATATCGATACCGAAAAATTTTCCGATAAGCGTCATGAGGGCGAAGGACGCAGCGACAATAATCAGCCCCATAATGGCGTTGGTAATACCATTTCTGGCTTTTTCAAGCGCCTGCTTATCGCCGCCGGAAGTAATCCACTGGATGCCACCGATGATAAGCATCATAAACGTCAGCAAGAATCCCGCGACAAAAAGCGCGCCGACCAGCCCGCTGATTAACTTACCCAGTACTGTCCCTCCCTGGCTGGTGCCGCCGCTTCCCAAAGAAGCGGGTAGAACCGGATTTGTAATTTGTGCAAGCACGCGTGTATTCATACGATGTTAAAATTGTAATTTTCCAATATTAGCCGCAGGATTGAGAATGTCGTATCCCAGGAATTGGCCGACGAGTGCGATCATTGCCCATGCGCCAACAACGATGATAAGTCCGAAAACCCCGTTCATAATCCGCTGCCTGGCTGCCGCGAGTTTTTTTGAGTCGCCGGCACTGGAGATCCATTCATATCCGCCGAACAGCAGTTGAAAGAGAAGCCAGAGACCGGCAGTTATCGTCAGAAATCCGATGACATCAGACACGACTTTGGTTATTTGGTTAACGGCCTCTGTACCGGATGTCGCCGGGGCTGCACCAAACGGCCCCAATCCGGCCCCGCCGATTGATTGATTGAGTGGTATTGGGTTTTGTGCGAGTAGTGCCATAGGTTATGATCCTGGTCCGTAAATCGTCGGCTTCAGGATAAATCCGGGGTCATTGAATAATAGATATCCGATGAGTGCGGCCAGCGCAAATGAGCCGACGATTAAAACAAGTCCCAACAGTGATTGCCAGATTTTGCCCCAGGCTTTTTCGATTGCCTTGGCGTCTCCGCCGGCTCCGATAAACTGGAATCCTGCAAGAATAAGATTGATGAATGCAAACAGGCCGGCAGCGACGAACACTAAACGGAGAATATTGGTCAGAAACACAATAATTCCTCCGCCGGCAACACCCTGATATGCCGTCGGCAGGGGATTGGCGACCGTTCCTACAATGTCGGTTGCGCCCGCCGCAAATATTTTTTCTACACCAATCATAGATATTATTTTCCGACCAATGTCTGGATTGCCGTCAAGCCCGTTACTGTGCCGATAATCTGGACAATAGCAACCGACAGTACCACAATGAGCAGTCCGATAACCGCTCCGGTTATTGCCTTTTTGCCCTCCTCGAGTTTTTTTGTGTCACCCGACCCTGCTCCCACTATAATGCCGAATGCGCCGAATATCAATAAAACAAAAAAGATAATTCCGGCTACTACGACCGCGTTCTTGACGACCACGGAAACGACAGACCCGAAATCTTTAAATGTGCCGGCGGGAGCAAAAACGTTGGGATCACCGATATTTACTTGCGCAAATACACGCTCCATAAAATTATTGTATGGGCAAATGGAGGCAACTGTCAATTTGTGGTATAGTTACAGGTTGCTACTCATGAATACTTCGGGATCTACCAGCGACAATGAAATGATTGCAAAGATCCTTTCACGGGACCGTAAAACGCTCCTGGTTTTTTATAGAAAATATGCGCCGAAACTTTCGCGGTATATTGCAGGGAAAGTCGGCAACCCTGCCGACGCCGAGGAGATTTTGCAGGACACGCTGTATGCTTTTTTGGAGGCTATCCGCGATTTTCAGGGAAAGAGCAATATACAGACGTTTTTGTTTTCGATCTGCCAGCACAAAGTCGTGGATTATTACCGGAAAAAGAAATTAAAACACGCCGTTTTTTCACAGATGCCGCAGCTTGAAGCGATTATCTCGCCCATCGTAAGCCCCGAAGAAGAACTGGATGCCGTTTTGGTTAAAGAAAAGATTCATGCAGTCCTCGCGCGTCTTCTACCGCGCCACAGGCAAATATTACTTCTGAAGTATCTTGATGGGTTGTCTGTGGCAGAAATAGCAGGGCGTCTCACGATGACATTCAAAAGCGCGGAATCACAGCTTTTCCGCGCGCGCAAAGCATTCGTTGAGCATTTTATATCACTATGACCAATGCGACATATCAGAAATTTGTAAAGCGGTGGGAAGAAGTGACGGATTTGCCGCCGCAGACTTTAGGACCTTTGACTCCTTTCTATAAAGCGTTTGTCCGGCGGATGAAAGTGATGCCGTGGCCGGCACTGGTTCTCTGTTCTCTGGTGGTGGTTATCGGATTGTATCTTCTGTTGGGGAGTGCCGTTACGCTCCTTGTGTCGCTTCTTCAGCGAGGGTTTTAGTCTACGTCTTACGACTAATACGTATACATGGAAACATCGCTTATTGTCGCGCTTGTTGCGTTTATACACAATGTTGCCGGCCTTGTAACCCGACCGTATGAAACGTGTAGGAAAATTGTTGACCGCGGCAAGGCGGGAGAGCTCATATACGTAGCACTTTTGCTTTCGGTGTATTTTGTTTTCGCGTCCATCGTGAAAGTAGCTTCGTTCCGGCCATTTTTACTTTCCCGCCAGTTTATCGTTCTTGCCGCCGCCACGGGGATAACATACATTCTTACCGTTGCTCTTTTCTGGACAGTGGGAAAACTGGTCGGGGCTCAGGGAAATCTGAAAGGCCTTGCGGTTTTGTGGGGATATTCACTCTTGGGAACACTTTCGTGGTTTTTGTCAACTTCGGTTCTCTATGTCATTCTTCCTCCCCCACGAACGACGAGCGCAGCCGGAGTCGCCTTCAGTATTCTTTTCTTGATATTTTCAGCAACGCTGTTTTTTTGGAAAGCAACGATTGCATATCTCACACTCCGATTTAGCCTCCGGCTGAATTTAGGAAAAATTTTCATTGTCCTGGCATGTACGGTGCCGGTGCTCGGTCTGTACAGTTATGTGATGTATCAAATTGGCATATTTAAAATTCCATTTATATGAAAATACGGGATTATCAGATGGTTTCCGATCGCCGGAAAGCTCTTGAAAAAGAGACAGGAGTTGGTTTAAAAAATATCGGCTCTTTCACGTTTGACGAGTCCGTTGCGTCCACGCAGAATTGCGAAAATATGATCGGAGTTGTTCAGGTGCCGCTGGGTGTTGCCGGACCGTTAAAGATTAATGATAGGGAATATTATATTCCTTTGGCAACGACTGAAGGCGCGCTTGTTGCATCCGTGAACCGCGGGTGTAAGGCGATAACAGAGGCGGGAGGAGCCGCGGTCGATTCTTATCGGGTTGGTGCAACCCGGGGTCCGGTATTTAAAGTAAGAAATCTCGAAGAAAATAAACAATTGAATGAATTTATTGAAACGCATTTTAATGAAATTAAAGAGCTAACTGAAAAAACATCACATCACCTGACGTTGAAAAAAATCAGTTCCCAGGGTGTTGGGAAGTACCGGTATGTCCGCTTTGTTTACGATACACAAGACGCGATGGGATTAAATATGGTGACTATCGCGACAGATGCTGCTGTTACGTATATTGAGAAAGTAACTGGTGCAGAATGCCTCGCTTTATCCGGCAATTATTGCGTAGATAAGAAACCTTCGTGGCAGAATTTTATCAACGGTCGCGGTATTAAAGTTTGGGCAGAGGTAACATTACCCTCATCGGTATTAACACGGGTACTCAAAACTACCGCAAAAAAAGCCTATGAAACATGGTTTGCAAAATGTATATTGGGGAGCGCTATGAGTGGATCTATGGGATTCAATGCACAGTATGCGAATGTCATTGCGGCACTGTTTCTTGCGACCGGACAAGACATAGCGCATGTTGGGGAAGGAAGTTTGGGTATTACGACTGCAGAGGTAGTTAATGGAAATAATTTGTATGTCAGTATCCATCTACCGGACTTAATGGTGGGGACGGTGGGGGGTGGCACTGGGTTAGTGACACAACTCGAAGCACTTTCTCTTTTGGGAGTAGCAGGAGGGAATAACGGAAAAAATGCACAGCGTCTCGCGGAGATTATAGCTGGTGCTGTGCTTGCAGGAGAGATATCGCTGTTATCGTCGCTTGAAGAAGGTTCGCTGGCAAAAGCACATCAACAACTTGGAAGGGGAGGGACATAATGGTCGGGATCGTTTCATACGGCACATATATTCCTGTGTATCGGATTAAACTCGCCGATATCGCTCTTGCGTGGAAAAAAGACCCCCGCGAGGTCGTGGGGTCGTTAGGGATAGAAGAAAAGTCGGTTCCCGGGACTGATGAGGATGCCGTTTCCATAGCCCTGGAAGCTGCATTCCAAAGCCTTCTCTCTTTTCGCGGTAGACGACTAGATATAGAAGCGCTGTTTGTCGGGAGTGAAAGTCATCCGTATGCCGTGAATCCCACGTCAACGATTGTCGGAGAACTACTCGGAATCGGACATAATTATCTGGCGGCGGATATGGAGTTTGCCTGTAAGGCGGCAACGGCAGGTATGCAGGCGATTGCGGGACTTATCGGATCCGGACATATACGCTGCGGGTTGGCAGTCGGGGCGGATACCGCGCAAAGCAAACCCCATGACGCCCTGGAGTATACGTCTGCGGCCGCAGGCGTCGCATACCTTATGGGCAAAGAGGACATACTTGCAAAACTTCTTTCATATACGTCTTATTCTTCGGACACACCGGATTTTTGGCGCCGTGACGGCATCAGATATCCTTCCCATGCCGGGCGCTTTACCGGAGAGCCTGCCTATTTTGCCCATGTGATGGGGGCCGCAACCCGGCTGTTGACGAAAACCCATATGAAGCCTGAAGATTTCGATTATTGCGTATTCCATATGCCCAACGGGAAGTTTCCGAGGGATGCGGCCAGGAGGCTCGGCTTTAGCAAAGAACAATTATCAGCGTCTCTTACTGTGGATTACATCGGCAATCCGTATTCCGCATCCGCCATGCTTGGTCTTGCTTCGGTACTGGACAGTGCCAAACCGGGAGAAAAAATTTTCATGGTGTCGTATGGGTCCGGGGCAGGAAGCGATGCGTTTATCTGGGAGACAACGCCGGAATTGGCGCGTACGCAAAAAAATCGTGAAAAACGCCATGAGCTGGTTACCCAGCAGATCGTGAAAAAACAATATGTGGATTACGTTGGGTATCTGAAGCAGACACACAAGATTTAAATGAAACCTTTATGAGAGTATATATAACAGGAGCGGCAACAACAAAATTCGGTGAATTATGGGCGGCTTCACCCCGCAGTCTTGCGCGTGAGGCAGTCGGAGGCGCACTCACGGATGCTGATGTGTCTATCAAACGTGTACAGGCGTTATTTGTTGGGAATATGCTGTCTGGCATGTTGGGCGGGCAGGAACACCTGGGCGCATTTTTTGCGGAAGAAGTGGGGCTTACCGTTCCCGCATTTAAGATAGAGGGAGCATGTGCATCGGGAGGATTGGCCCTTCACAATGCGGTAAACAGCGTTTTATCCGGTCAGTATGACACCGTCGTAGTTTTGGGAGTTGAAAAAATGACGGACCATAAACCCGAAGACGTAGCAACGGCTCTCATGGGGGCAGGATCGGAAGAAGAGCGGGCAGCAGGAGCAACATTTCCCGGTTTGTATGCAATTCTCGCCCGTGCACACATGAAAGTATACGGTACGACGCGGGAGGAACTGGCAGCCGTTGCCGTCAAAAACCATTATCATGCATCGCTCAACCCCAATGCACAGTTTCATACAACAATCACCGCCGAACAAGTCTTAAAAAGTTCTCGCATCGCTGATCCGCTGCGGCTTTTGGATTGTTCGCCCATCTCAGATGGTGCCGCGGCTGTTGTGGTAACCAATAGAAAATCTACGCATGCCGTAACGATAGCCGCAAGTACTGTTGCGACGGATTCATTGGGTCTTGCCCAGCGGAAATCTTTAATACAGCTCTGCGCAACAAAAGAAGCAGGAAAACACGCATATGCTAATGCCGGCATTGCACCCGACGACGTGGATGTTGCGGAGGTTCATGACTGCTTTACTATTGCCGAAATACTTGCGATGGAAGATTTGGGATTTTTTGCTAAAGGAAAAGCGGCAGATGCAATTGCAGTTGGGGAAACAAAACTCGGAACGTCTCGGCATTTAGTTGTCAACCCCTCCGGCGGGTTGAAAGGATGCGGACATCCGGTGGGAGCCACGGGTATAAAACAGGTCGTGGAGTTGGTCGAGCAGCTGCGGGGTCGGGCCGGTGTTCGTCAGGCAAAAGGAGCGAAGATCGGTTTAGCACATAATGTCGGCGGGAGCGGAGCCACGGCGGTGGTGCACATATTAAAAAAATAATAAGTTATATTTGTCGTTTCTATTTATGAATATTCAGAGTCCGGTGAAAATTTGGAGAAACCAGAAATATATTGCGGGTATGCTTGGCCGCGAGGGAACTATTGTTTCATGGACGGTCATCCGTGTGCCGCCTGCTGGTTTTTCCAATCTCGCGCCGTATCCGGTTGTCATCGTAGACTTAGTCGGTGGTGGAAGAATTACAGCACAGCTTGTGGATTGGAGTGAAGAAGATATAGCGGACGGACGACGGGTGAAGGTAATCGTCCGCCGCATTTCTGAGCCGACAACAGAAGGCATTATCCCGTACGGTGTTAAAGTGAAACCTATCTGATATGGTAAAAGTTTCTGTTCCGGGTAAGATTTATTTGATGGGTGAGCATGCGGTGGTATATGGTAAGCCGGCACTTTTGGCGGCAATCAACCGCAGGCTTTCAGTGCGTGTCGGACCGGCGGAAATGCTGGAGATTATTTCGACCGAACCCACGGACTATGTCCGATACGCCGTAAAATTTTTGGCAAAAGAATACAAACTTCCGCATCTGCCAGAAGTGAAAATCACCATCACGTCGGATATTCCAGCGGGATACCATTTGGGTTCGTCAGCCGCCGTCGCGGTTGCGGTTGTCGGCGCACTCACACTTTTTCTGAAAAACGTGTGGAATCCGCAGGCTATAAATCAATTAGCGTACGAGGTGGAAAAAAAACAGCATGGTAACCCGTCGGGCGGGGATAATACGGCGGTCACCATGGGTGAATTTCTATGGTATCGGAAAGAACTGGAATTTTTAAAAAGCATGTGGCAGTTGCCGTTGAAGTTTTCACCTGCGCTGAATCATTTTTCCCTCATTGATACCGGCAGGCCGAAGGAAACCACGGGTGAAATGGTTGCATTTGTTAAAAACCAAAAGAACCTCCAAGAGTTTCTTAATGAAAATGAGATCCAGACAAAGAGGGTTGCTGTTGCCCTGAAAGAAGGAGATGAAAAAATGCTTATAGACGCCATACAAAAAGGAGAACAGACTTTGGAAGAAATTGGTGTGGTAAGTAAAAAAGTTATTCCTGTTATTCGAAGTATTGAAAAAAGCGGGGGTGCGGCGAAAATTCTTGGCGGAGGCGGAAAGACGGAGGGCGTTGGATATCTTTTGTGTTATTCTCATCATCCGCCGAAAAGAAATTTACCGATTATATTAGGGGAAGAGGGAATCAGATTGGAAAAAAAGATATGACTATCAGCGCACCGGGGAAACTCATGCTATTTGGAGAACACGCAGTCGTGTATGGCTATCCATGTCTGGTCACCGCGATTTCACAGCGTTTGGAAGTTACGGTTTCACAGATAGATGATATGTGTGCCGATCGCAGATTTGTTGATGCAGCAATCCACGCGTGGGGAGATACTCGTGAAGTGAAATTTTCTATAAAGAGTTCATTTACAGGTTGCTACGGATTTGGTTCCTCCTCCGCAGTTACCGTGGCAACGCTTAAAGCGTTGAAACCCGATGCGTCAAACCTGAGTGTGTTTGACATGGCGTACAAAATTATCCTGGATATTCAGGGGGCAGGGTCGGGATTTGATATCGCCGCGGCAGTGTTTGGTGGAACACTGTATTTTGTCAAAGGCGGGAAGGTTATTGAACCGCTTGCCGTGCCCGACATGCCACTCATAGTTGGGTATACCGGTGTGAAAGCAAATACAAAAACCTTTATCGATGCTGTTGCCGCAAAATACGCCCAAGAGCCGGAGAAAGTCGGGCGTATATTCGCGGCCATCGGAAAAATTGTTGATGAAGCAAAAAATAAAATGATTGAGGGCGATTGGGAGCGCGTTGGGAGACTCATGGATTTTAATCAGGATTACCTCCGCGACTTGGGTGTGAGTTCGGAAAAATTGGAGGCAATGATTAAAGCAGCCAGAGACGCAGGGGCGTACGGCGCGAAGTTATCTGGCGCCGGCGGGGGAGATTGCATGGTTGCCATAGCCGCGCCAGATAAGCGAAAAGCGGTGGAAGAGGCGATCGCGCATGCGGGCGGCGAAGTCGTTCATGTGAAGCCAAATGCAGCAGGCGTGAGAGTCGAAACGACGGATAATCAGGAAGAGGTATTTATAGTTGTGGACAGAGACGATCACGTTCTCGGATACAAAACCCGGTATGAATGTCATCACAACCCGTCTTTTATTCACCGGACCGTCGGCGCGCTCATCTATGATGCAAAAGGTAAATTGTTGCTTCAGAAACGCAGCGCAACGAAAGATATGGAAGCCGGATTGTGGGGCATATCGGCTGCCGGACATGTGACCCGCGGCCAGACCGACGAAGAAGCGGTGCACCGCGAGCTTCGGGAAGAGTTGGGTGTTGACGTGCCGCTTACGTTTATAAAAAAATTTATTACGGGGGACGATCAGGAAACAGAGCGGGCGGCCTTATATCGGGGATTGAGCGATGGTCCGTTTCAACCCGACGCACAAGAAGTGTCGGAGATAAAATTTTTTGATCCCCGCGAAATTCGGCTATTAGTAGCCAGTAAGGCGTTACATATGACCAAAGCGGGAGAGCAGACGCTCCGCGAGATCGGAATTTTATGATGAAAGCAACGGCCATTGCACCGGCAAACATCGCGTTTATCAAATATTGGGGTAAAAAAGATGCAAAGCTCAGGCTTCCGTATAACCCCTCGATTTCGATGAATATAAGTGCATGTACGACAACAACGACGGTTGAATTTTCACCACACTTTGAACAGGATATTGTTTCGGAAGGGTTTGATAAGAAACGAATACTGGCGCAGGTGGATATGCTTCGGGCGCGGGCAGGCGTCGTGCTTCGGGTAAGAATTTCTACGAAAAATTCTTTTCCCGCATCGGCCGGGATCGCGTCATCCGCATCGGGCTTTGCTGCTCTTACCATGGCGGGGGCAGCAGCACTGGGATTGAAATATTCTGAAAAAGAATTAACGGGCCTCGCACGTTTAGGGTCCGGTTCCGCATGCCGCAGCATCCCTGATGGGTTTGTAAAATGGGAGGGGGAATATGCATACTCTCTGTATCCGCCTGAGTACTGGGATATTCGGGATATTCTTGTGGTTGTTGATAAAAATACTAAAAAGATTTCTTCATCAGAAGGGCACGATCGGGTGAACACTAGCCCATTTTTTACAAAACGCCTCAAAGTCTTGCCGGATCGCATCCGGAGATTAGAACAGGCATTGCACGAGAAGAATTTTCAGGCATTTGGAGACGTAATTGAAGAAGAGTGTCTGGATATGCATCACGTGATGCAGACGCAAGACCCGCCATTATATTATTGGAATGAGAGTACAAAACAAGTGCTGCATGATATAAAAAAAAGCGGAATACCTGCATATTTTACCATTGATGCGGGGCCAAACGTGCACATCATGTGTGAAGGCAATGATGAAAAAAAGGTAACGGGACTTTTTAGAAACCGGAAAATAATTGTAAATAAACCCGCGCAGGGAGCGCGTCTCATATGATTCCAAAACATATCGCAATTATTATGGACGGGAACCGCCGGTGGGCACAAAAGCATAGACTTCCCATTTTGGAAGGGCACCGCAGGGTCGCAAATATCGTATTGGAAAAATTAGTTGAACATGCGGCAGACCGCGGCATCGGGTATGTAACCATGTGGGCGTTTTCTACGGAGAATTGGAATCGCGCGACGGATGAAGTCGCGGGTATTATGCGTATTTTAAAGCAGGGTTTGCCGATATTCGGGAAACGTATGCTGAAAAAAGGAGTACAGCTGAGAATTATAGGCGATCTATCGAGAATTGATGAGGGGCTCCGACGCGGGATTGCTTCCGTGGTGGAAAAAACCAAGCATAATAAAAGAATAGTTCTGACGATTGGGTTAAATTATGGCGGGAGAGATGAGATAGTCCGCGCAATACACAAAATTTCCGATCCGAAAACCGTTACGGAAACGACATTTTTTCAATTATTAGATACCAAAGGGATTCCGGATCCGGATTTAGTTATCCGCACGGGCGGGGAACAGCGTTTGAGCGGGTTTTTACCGTGGCAGAGTGTCTATAGTGAACTCTATTTTCCGCCGTGGTATATGCCGGATTTTACCCCCGCGCGTTTAGATGAAGCGATTGAAGAATTTAATCGCCGGCAACGCCGGTTCGGAAAATAATTATTTGAAGATGGTGGTAATAGACTGAAGTCCGAAGATGTTGCCGGTAAGCTGGACGATCCAGTACGCGGCAAATACAAGAATGAATCCGACCAGCGCATTGGTGAGCCGGGATTTCCCCTGTTCCATTTTTTTGGCGTCTCCTGCACTCGTTAAAAACGCGTAGCCGGCGGAAATCAGCATTAAAAGTAACCCTAAACCTGCAAAGGCAAAAACTAAAGGAATTGCAGCGGATAGAATGCCCCCGATGGTAAAATTGGACCCTATGGATGATCCTCCGAGTGTACCGAGGGGCCCCTTAATGGATCCGGTCACCCCCGGCAACGTTAAATTTTGTGTTAACAGGTTGTTATGCATAATCTCTATCCAAATCCCGGTATAGCAAATATTTTAACTCCGATGAGTTGGAGAATGAAGAGGGAAAAAAGAATAATCAATAATCCTGCAATGGCGCTGGTGATCAGTTCTTTCCCTGCATTGAGATGTTCCGGGTTGCCTGAGCTTGTTAAAACCTGGAACCCGCCGATAAGGATGAGGAGGAGTGCAATGCCTCCGGCAATATCGATACCCACCCGCAGTATTTCAGTAATAAACAGTTGAGGGGTGGCATGGATACACCCGAGTGCAGTCCAGGCGCCGGCTCCGTTGGCCATACACCCTTGGCACGCGGTTTTCTGGGTACCTGCAAAATTACAAACGTCGCCGGGTGCCGTATTAGCTGTTGGTATCTCACTTGGTGATAAACAATTCCAACTCGCTGGTTGGATAGATCCTGTTCCTGAGGTACTATATGTACAAATTAAGCCTGGATTACATGAACCACCCTCTCCACCACAACAAGGTTGATCGTCACCGCCTTCACCCGTTTTGCAGGTACTCCCATTTCCCAGATTTTGTTGGAGAGTACAGTCATTTTGTGTAGCGCAGCAATAGTAATCGAATCCCACCATACATTGCACAGGTTGCGTTGCGTCCTTACATGCAACGATCATTCCAGTCTTTTTGGAGCAATTGGGTGCACCCAAAACATGGTTAGGAAGAATAAAAGGTAGAACAAGAAGCAGGAAGTAACAAAAAAGGAGTTTTTTCATTCTTTTTCAGTTTAGCATAAATGCATTATTTCCAAATCGGAGGTATAGAACTTGGTTCAAAACTGTTTTAGATCTCTCTGGCAATTAACTGTAGATGTATTTATGCAGCAGGATGCGATAGGTAGGGGAGATTGTTAACAATTTATAATTGACGCTATAGATATTATCCAAATCCCGGTATAGCAAATATTTTAACTCCGATGAGTTGGAGAATGAAGAGGGAAAAAAGAATAATCAATAATCCTGCAATGGCGCTGGTGATCAGTTCTTTCCCTGCATTGAGATGTTCCGGGTTGCCTGAGCTTGTTAAAACCTGGAACCCGCCGATAAGGATGAGGAGGAGTGCAATGCCTCCGGCAATATCGATACCCACCCGCAGTATTTCAGTAATAAACAGTTGAGGGGTGGCATGGATACACCCGAGTGCAGTCCAGGCGCCGGCTCCGTTGGCCATACACCCTTGGCACGCGGTTTTCTGGGTACCTGCAAAATTACAAACGTCGCCGGGTGCCGTACCGCTCTGTCCGGTTGATTTCGATACACATTTTCCGGTGCAAGGGGCAGGAAGACTCGGATCCGTTTGACAGACATTGTTAGTAGGATCATTACAGGGGACACTGCCACTGCATAATGTCGGATTAGTTTGATGAAGGATATAACAAGGATCGTTTACATTTGGTGTAGGCGTCGGACCGGTTGGTGTTGGTGTCGGTGTAGGAGTCGGCGCGGCGGGGTTAACACACGCAACCTGGTTAGGACAGTTGTTGTTATGTGTTGTAGCGTAATATGTGCAGCAGTCAGGAGCAGTTGAAGGGCAAGGTGGTACATATCCAGTATCACAATTTATTGCTCCTCCGCCCGGATGACCCGTAACATTAAGTATGCAGCCCTGAACATCCACGACGCAGTAGATGTATCCCTGTGCTTTCACAACGTTTGCTTTGGGAAGCAAGGAACTGAAGACTAGTAAAAAAAGAACGTAAAATAATTTTTTCCGCATCGGGATATTTTTTAAAAAAGACCTCTGTGCTCATGATACAATAGACTCACCGGAAAGAAAATTGCCGGATTTCCCGTATGAAACGAATAAGCTGGCTGTTGTTGGTTGTTGTAGCACTGAGTATCAGCATGTTCCCGCCGCACGTTATTGCTCAGGAATGTACGCCGGATAATATCGCGAAAGTGCAGACAAGCACAGATCAGGATTTTTTGCGGGGATTGTTGGCAAAATGCGGCGAGAGTATCCAGAATATGGAAAATGCAGTCCGTCCGTCGCGGGACGAACTGGATAGTATGAACAAGGCGATCGCCGCGTTTGAGGCGCGCATTACCGTGATTGAGGCGGATGTCGCTACAAAAACGCAGGAAATTGCAGCCGGGGAGAAAGAACTGGAAGCGTCGTTAGCGCTGGCTGATGAACGCATCCGTCAGTTTTATATGCGCAGTTACACGTTAAACCCTATGTATTTGCTTCTTTCCTCAACTAACATCGGGTCGGCAGTGCGAACCATGGGGTATCAGCAGGCTGCAGTGAACGAAGATAAAAAAGTTATTACGCAGATTGCCGTTTCTGTGAAAGACCTTGAGGATAAAAAGAAAGCGCTGGAAGATGAAAAAGCCACACTCGCGGCGCTCAAGGCTGACACGGACAGGAGGGCGGTAGCTGTCCGCGCTTTAGTTGCTCAGGCAGATGCGTATGAATCGACGGTTCAGGGGTATATTGCGGTTATCAGCGCCCGTCAGCAGGAGTTTTTAAGCCAAAAACTTTCGGGATTAGGTATACCGCTTTTCGCAATCAGCGGTGGTGGCTGTTCCAGTGACCTGACAAACGGGAAAAACCCGGGCTTTAGCGGCGGATTCGGATTTTTTACGTACGGCGTACCAAACCGTGTCGGGTTAAATCAATATGGGGCATGGGGACGGGCAAAAGCCGGACAGGACGATGAAACAATTCTGCGGGCATATTACAATTTTGACTCCATTTCAAACGTCGATACCAATACAAAAATTCATGTGGACGGATACGGCGATTTCTCGCTGGAGGATTATGTGAAACGGGTGTATGAAGTACCAGATTCCTGGACGGATAATAATTTGGCCGCCCTCAAGGCTCAGGCAATTGCCGTACGGTCATACGTCATGGCGTATACGAATAACGGTGCCGGATCTATCTGTACGACCCAGCAGTGTCAGGTGTTTCAGCCGAATCCTAAAGGCGGGAATTGGGACGCTGCGGTCGCAGGAACGGCAGGTCAGGTCATGATGCAGGGAGGTTCTCCGATTAAAGCATTTTTCTCTTCAACCCACGGAGGATATGTGTTTGCTACAGGAGATTTGCAGGGGTGGTCGAGTACTTCGTATACGAAGCGGGCTGTTGATACAACCGGACCTGTCGCGAGTTTTTCGGATTTAAACAGTAAAGCATATGACCGCGACTCTCCCTGGTTTTATTGTGATTGGGGAGGAAGAAGTGATTACGGCGGTACCGCCTGGCTTAAACCCGACGAACTTGCGGATATTGTGAACGTTATTCTTCTTGCCCAGCAGGACAGTAGTGCTCAAAATCATCTGACGCAACCCGATAAACCGAATCCGGATGGAGTTGATACGTGGGATGCCGGTACGGTCCGCTCTAAACTAGGAGGCGCCGCATATACTTCAATTTCCGGCGTATCGATAGGCGCGGATTTTAGTACAGGGCGCACGATGTCAGTTACTGTATCCGGAGATGCGGGAACTCATACATTTGACGGCGATACGTTTAAAACGTATTTTAACTTACGGGCGCCAAGTACTATTCAAATCGTCGGACCCCTGTATAATGTTGAGAAACAGTGAGTGTCCATAGTACAATAAGCCCGTGCCGACCATATTTGTATCACCAACAAAGCCCGCCCCCGCCCCTGTGCCCGCCTCGACGGTATCGAAAACCAGGCATTTTTCTCCGAAGCTCCAGCCGCCGACCAGGATGCGTCCGCTTACTGCTTTTGCCGTCAACCCGACCTCGCTCCGATTCGAAACCCAGGAGGATGCGGAAAAAGTTATCCTGTTTTTACGGCAGCATTTTATCGTGAATGTTCCATGGATACTGATTACCATAGTTCTGGTAATTTCTCCGACACTTATTTTTCCCCGCCTGTTCCACGCATTAAGCCTGAATTTGACACTTCCCGCTTCATATTACGTTATCGGTACCCTGTTTTGGTATCTTGCAACGTTCGGATTTGCCCTGGAAAGCTTCATCGGATGGTTTTTTAATATTTATATCGTGACCAATGAGCGGATCGTCGATATAGATTTTTTGTATTTGTTATACAAAAAATTTGCCGAGGCGGAACTTGTTAAAATTCAGGATATTAACTATACGAGCGGCGGAATTTTTGCAACGATCTTTAATTATGGCAACGTCATTGTTGAAACTGCCGGGGAAGCCCCGAATATTGAATTTTTGGCAATTCCGTTTCCGGAAAAGGTTGTGGAAACGATCCGGGAACTGACAGAAAGTGTGGAGCCGGATCCCATATGACACCAACAATAATTTCCTCCTATATGCTTTTAATAATAAAGATTTTTGTGATCGCGAGCCTCGTTATCTATGCCGTGTTTGCAGGGGTGCTTGTCCGGCAGGAACAACTTATGGCACACGTCCTGGAAGAACAGTTTCAGCCGATTATCAGATCCTTCGTGATCGCAAATCTTATCGCGACACTCATACTCCTTGCGGTATCCGTTGTTTTTTTGTAACATTTTCCTCCCGTTACTTCCCGGTCGTGCTAAGATACATATAATAGGATACGTATGCATATCAAGCCTTTGATAGGGTCTGTAGTGGGGCCTACCAGCGTTACCCATTGGGCACAAATACTCCAGTTGCCCAACGCTTACGGTGTTGTTGAGGTAGCGTTTGCGGACGGGGCCGCAAGAGCCGCAGGAATTCATGTATTAAGCACACTCAGCCAACAATTGACCGATGACCCCGTAAGCCTCAAAGCACTTTCCCGTATTGTGGCCGGTGCAACGGAAGACGGAGTCCGTACCATACTGGTTGCTGTTCCCGTCGGCAATATTTTTTATATCGTACTTTCCGGCGCCGGAAATGTGTATCTCAAGCGAGGACGTGAATTTGCCAATCTTATCCACGGATCCGGAGAAATTTCGGGCGAGGTAAAAATCGGTGACACACTCCTTCTGACATCTGCTGAATTTTCCAAAGCAATCCGTCAGGAAGAGCTGACACAGGTGTTTGATCATTTGCCTACCGCTGAGGTCGCCGAACGCTTAACGCTGCTTCTTCACGAAAAAGAGTACGGAGAGGGGAGCGCTGCACTTATCCTGCAGATCCACGACTTCTACGATTTAGAGATTCCGGACACACGGGTTCATGTGACCGGATCGGCTGTTAAAGAAACAACACCCCTGTTGCCTTTATGGTTTCACCCGCGGAATTTAAGGAGTCTCCGGCATTATTTTTCCCCGATATACATAAAATCGACCATTCGCAGGATCCGTTCGCATCCGAAAAAAGCAACCGCGATACTGACGGTTGCCTTAGGAACAGTCTTTGCCGTCAGCGTTTTATTGGGTGTCGTCAAACAGGTGACGCAGGTGAAAAATCAATCAGTCGTGAGTACTATAAATGATGCGCAGCATGCATTGGATGAAGGAGTCGCTCTTGCGTCACTCAATCCCGTGAAGGGCCGCGAGCGGCTGGTTGCAGCAAAGCAATTATTGGATCCATTGCGCTCTTCCGTTTCGCCGCGAAGCGAGGAAGGTATAGAAGTTGCAAATCTCTACGGTCAGGTAACGGATAATCTTACATTAGCCATGCAGATCTACAACGTGAAACCGGAGCTATTTTTTGATGCAGGGCTTGTAAAGAAAGACGGAAAAATTTCTTTCATCGGGTTTGAGGATACAACAATGGGTATCACGGATCAGGGAACCAAAACAGTCTACGCGGTGGATGTAACCAGTAAAAATGCGCAGGTAGTAGGCGGCGGTCAATCGTATGTCGGACTCTCGTACGTCGCGATTCACGGTACGAATGTCTATGTGTTGACGGATTCGGGTATTAATGAGGTCGGGTTAACGGATAAACAAACAGTGGCAAACGTCGTAAAAAAAGATCCGCAGTGGGGAACCATTTCGTCACTGATTTCTTTCGGGGGTAATCTGTATTTGTTGGACAGAGAGAAAAGCCGTATTTGGAAGTATGTGGCGACCGATACGGGTTTTTCAGAACTTCGGGAGTATCTCAACCCCGATACGCTTCCTGATTTGAGCCGTGCAACAAGTATGGCGATTGACGGGTCGGTTTGGGTCGGGACCGCCGACGGAAACATTATAAAGTTTACTCAGGGGAAAATTGACACATTCATCCCGCAGGGTGTTGATCCAGCGTTCGGGCAAAATCTGACCGTCTACACCAGCGATACAACGACGAACCTCTATGTCCTCGACGGCGAAAATAAACGCGTGGTGGTGTTGGGTAAAGACGGGATGTACATTGCGCAATACGTTTGGAAGGATGCTGTTGTACCTACACAGTTGGCCGTATCTGAGAGTCAGAAAAAGATATACCTTTTAGCCTCCGGACAGCTCTACGCAATTGATCTTAAATAGCGTAAAATAGGCTTGCCTGCCGAAGGCAGGGCTGTATGAAAATTTTCAATAAAAAAGCCGCGTTTGAGTATGAGATCCTGGAGCGTTTTGAGGCCGGGATTAATTTGACGGGCGCAGAAGTCAAATCCATAAAAAGCGGCCATGCGCAGCTTACCGGTGCGTTTGTGCGGATTATCGGGAGTGAGGCGTACCTCGTCAACGCACAGATTTTCCCCTATATTTATGCCCGGCCCGAAGGCTACGACCCGAAGAGAACCCGGAAACTTTTGCTTCACAAGGCTGAACTTATACGGTTAAAGAGCAAGCTGGATGGCGCCAATTTGACCCTGATACCCCTCTCCTGGTATACTAAAGGTCCCCTTGTGAAGCTCGAAATCGGTCTTGCGCGCGGGAAAAAGGAGTACGAGAAACGTGAAGTGAAACGCAGAGAAGATCAGCGGCGCGAGCTTGAGCGGCAGTATCGGGGGAAAGTAAAATAATGGGGACGTACAAGATTCGACAGTCCGAAGCTCTTTAACATTGCAGGCCGACTTTGACTTAGAGTCGCAAAACACGAGTCAAAAACTAAATGCTGATATCCGAAACGATATAGCAGCCTTATTCGCGCCAAGACAGTTCGCTGTTCTTAACGCCTAAGGCCGTCTCATAAATCTTTTTTGGGTGGGATTTTTGAGGCGTAAACACAGCCCGAATGCAGCTACAAAGGTTTGGCGTTCCTTTGTAGTAAAGCTTAATACGTCTTGGCTATTCTTTTCCTGTCAATCGGACAAGGGATAGCGACTATAAAGATTGACTACGCCTGTAGATATGTTTTAGGACATCGCTCTGGACGAGAGCTCATTACTCTCCGTCTCCACTATAATGGTTTTAATGAACCTTCTTGATTTTATTTTCCCCAAACGCTGTGTCGGATGCGGGAGGATCGGGAACTATTTTTGCTCGGTTTGCCGGAAGAAAATGCGTCCGATTGGGCCCAACGAGCTGATTTGCCCCATATGCGGAAGACTGGCCTTTGAGGGTGTTACTCATCCGGGATGCAGGACACGCTACTGTATCGACGGATTGACGAGTTTTTTCCATTACGACGGACCCGTACGGAAAGCGATTAAGACAATTAAATATAGGTTAGTTCCCGATTTATCGAAAGAATTTATTAGTCTCATTTCAGTTCCCGATTTTAACAATTATGTTTTAATCCCTGTTCCACTTCATCCGAACCGTTTTCGTGATCGTGGATTTAATCAGGCGGAAATTTTGGGAACCATTCTTGCAAATCGGTTGAATATAACAGTTAGAACTGATATTCTTCGGCGGATGAAAGAGACAGTGCCGCAAGCATCTATAAAGAAGCGGGCTGACAGGCTCGAGAATATGAAACATATTTTTAGTAGTAAAAAATTTTATGGCAGGGTTCTCCTGTTTGATGATGTATGTACTACAGGCGCGACCATGAGAAGTGCAGCTATTGCATTAAAACGGGCGGGAGCGGCGAGCGTTTGGGCTGTTTCAATAGCCCGATAGGATATATGAAACGAAAAGTCGTTATAGTCGGCAACGGAGTACTTTCGAAAAAATATCTTGCTTTAGTTAAGCCGGAAGATTATGTCATCGGCGTTGATCGGGCTGCGTATTGGCTGATTGAGCAGGGGAGAGTTCCTGACGTTGCCATCGGCGATTTTGATTCGGTAACGGAGGAAGAATTAAAAACAATTCATCAATCCGTTCAGACTATTCAGCACTATCCAAAAGATAAAGATCGGACGGATATGGAGCTTGCCGTCGTCCGAGCGATTGAAAAGAAACCAATCGAAGTCCTGATTCTCGGCGGGACGGGGAGCAGAATTGATCATTCTATGGCTACATTAAGTGTATTGGATTCGCTTTTAACCGCCCAAATACCGCACGTGTTAGTGGATAAAAATAACCGCGTTCGACTCGTGAGGAGAGGTCGCACAATATTGAATTGTTTGGGAGACTATCGGTATGTATCGATTCTTCCATATACAAAAGAAATAATTCTTTCATTATCCGGTTTTCGCTACGATTTACCCAAAACGAAACTTATCCGCGGCACCACACGCGGTGTAAGTAATGAAGTAACCGGAAGGCAGGCAGTGATTACGATTTTTTCGGGAAAGGCATGGATCATTGAAAGTAATGATTAAGCGGTTTGGCCCGTTTCTTGGTATAATTGGTGCCACGGAGAGTGGGCAGAACGGTAATGCACAGGTTTGCTAAACCTGCGGGATGAATAGTCCTGAGTGGGTTCAACTCCCACACTCTCCGCCCGGGAGAGGTCGCATAGTGGTTTAGTGCGTTAGTCTTGAAAACTAATGTCGGCGCAAGCTGACCGTGGGTTCGAATCCCACCCTCTCCGCCATCACATACAAAATAAAAAACGGGTTATTCTGACAATCTAGAGCATCACAAAAGCACGTTCTAACTGAAAAGTGACTTTAGCTTGAGAGAAAGCGGGATTTGAACCTCATGACAGTTCCAGGATAAATTACATGTATGGTTCTGGTAAACAGACAGAGGAGATGAAATATATGACTAACCTGAAGGATTTGGAGAAATTAGTCGGAACATGGGAAATATCCGGTGATGCAAAAGGACAGATAGAATACAAATGGGCTGAGGGCGGCCCTTTCCTTATCCAAGATGTGGATCTTGAATATGAGGGAAAACAAATACGAGGTATTGAGATGATTGGACACCTGCAAAAAGTTGGAGAAAAACCAAGTCAAGATATATGGTCCCGATTTTACCATTTTACAGAAGGTTTAACTCTTGATTATGTCTACGAACTGATTGATAACACGCTTACCATTTGGTTTGGTGAAAAAGGTTCAAACAACTTTTATAGAGGGACATTTAATAAGGAAGGCAGCTCTTTTAAAGGTGCATGGCAATGGCCTGGTGGCGGATACAGTATGGTTGCTAAGAAAATAAAATAATTAAAAAGCACCTTTGCTGGTTAATTGAATAAAAAATGACTGTTGTAATTTAATTGTTCCATAGGCAGGATTGTAGTCTTGAAGTAGGTTATATTATTGATAATGGTTCTCCGCAGCCTCAAAAGTAAGTTTAGCCTGAAGCTAAGAGGAAGCGGGATTTGAACCTTAAATAAGTCCGAACATCCTCTACTGCTCGGAGCAAAATAGAGTTTGGAGCGTCCTGACAATATAAGGTACTAACACAACACCAGCACTCCTTTTATCCGCCACCCCCGTCCCCGGGAGCACCACCATTCATGAGTGGACGAATAATATGCTCAAGACCAGAGGCGTTTTGGGAAGGGTTGTTAGGAGAGAATAACGATCCCTGTGTCCCGCCTCGCTTTTTAAGCAATACAAAGCCAACTACGATAATCAGAATAACAGCCATAATACCGACGATAATCTTTGTAGACTTGCTCATGTATTTATTATACTCTCTTAATCCTTTAAAAAGCCTGAACTCCCTCAACCGCTCGGAGCTGTTTTTTCAACCTTATTTTTCAATCGGATTTTTGATACCCCAACTGGACACCAGAACTTTTGATTGTCACACCTCAGTGCTAGAATGTACATATGAACAAGCGACCGCTCTATGTGTATGTAATCGGAGTTGCTGTTGTGTGGGCGATTATTCTTATGCTCTCATGGTTTGGTGTCATCTGGAAACCTTTCCATGACGTTGTCACAGTATGTGCGGGCTTCGCCCTTGGGATGCTAGCGATGTATATCGCCGTGCATCTCTATCGATGGAAATGAGACCGATTATGAAAATCAAAACGACCCTCATGTGGATCATCGTATTCTTGCTTTTGTTTGTCGACTGGATGACTTTCCATGATATTTTTGAATCACATACAATTCGTGATTGGTTAACTCTCTTAGCATCAGTTCTGGTTTTTCTTTACTTCTTGAGAGATGTCGTGAAGTTTAAATAAGTAAAAAAAAGATTCGAACATCCTCTACCGCCCGGAGCATTAAAAATTAGCCTCGAACTGTAGGTGCCTATATACATAAAATTAGGCGTATAATGGATTTGAAATGGTAAAGGCAAAAAGAGTATTTTCAGATGAACTAACTACCGATCTGTTTGCTGGATTTCCCGTCAAAGATTACACAACATCTCTTGTTTGGTATACGCGTTTGTTCGGTCGTTCACCATCATTCTTTCCTAATGATGTAGAAGCAGTATGGGAACTTGCGGAACATAGGTACGTGTATATTACAGTACGTCCTAAACATGCAGGTCATACTTCTAATCTTGTTTTCCTTAGTGACCTTGATATTTTCATGAATCAAGTAGCCGAACGTGGATTACAACCAACGAAAAACGAAACTCTTTCAAACGGCGTCCGCAAAATTATATACAACGACCCGGATGGAAATGAGGTAGCTTTTGGGGGTTCCCCGAAGAATGCTTGACTCAGATTTAATAAATTAAATTTGGGTTATAATTCAATTGTTCCGTAGGTAGGATTGTAGTTTTATAATAGGTTATAACACTGTAAACCGTTCTCCGCCCTTTGGATTTCTTTTCTTTTGATATATACTAATCTCATGGTTGATAATGCCGGCGATACACAGGTAAAAGTTCAACAAGAGGTACTGCTCGCATGGTCTTCCCCATCCCGTTTGTTTAAAAAGAGGGATAAAGAGTTTTATACCAATGTCGGGGTGATCATGTTGCCTCTTGTTATAATTTTAGTATTCGCACAGGAATATTTACTCATTGCAGCTGCCGTGTCTATCGTATTTCTTATTGTTGTTCTTTCCACTGTACCTCCGGAGGACGTAACACACAGGATTACCAACTTGGGGGTTGAAAGTGCCGGGCATTATTACCGGTGGGAAGAGCTCTCTGAGTTTTGGTTTGAAGAGCAGTGGGGGCAGGATTTATTGGTCTTGCGGCCCATCATGGGCATGCGTATTATTATCCTTTTAGGAGTTCAGGATAAATCGTTGGTCCGTAAACTTATCGCCCAGTATATTCCTTTCCGGGAAAAACCGGAGAAAAGTTGGATGGATAACGCATCCTCATGGTTGTCAAAGAAAATTCCCCTCGAGAAGCCTTCATAACCTTTTTGCGGTATAATAAGCTCCGCTATGGCTCCTGTAGTTTAACGGATAGAATAGGGGTTTGCGGAACCTCTGATCGCAGTTCGATTCTGCGCGGGAGCGCCAAGGGAAAGGTGCCGGAGCGGTTAAACGGCCAGGTCTCGAAAACCTTGGAGGTCCGAAAGGGCCTACGCGAGTTCGAATCTCGCCCTTTCCGCTTATGACTATCACCATCTGCGGCAGCATGCAGTTTTATCGACAAATGGCAAAAGCGCAAAAAGAACTCGAAGCGCAGGGCCTCCGTGTATTGGTGCCGACAGAGCTCGGGAATAAAAAAACGAATGAATCGTTTATGAATCGGGATGCAGATAAAATATCAACGAAAATAGAATATGATTTTATCCGCGAGCACTTCAGAAAAATAGAAAAATCCGATGCGATACTTGTTTTGAATTATGAGAAAAAAGGAGTAAACGGTTACATCGGAGGCAACACGTTTTTAGAGATGGGATACGCGTTTGGGTTGGATAAAAAGATATATCTTTTGTATCCGGTTCCGAAGATGGATTACAGCGTTGAGATGCATGCAATGAAAGTGATTGTACTCAATGGAGATTTGGGAAAGCTCTCGTAGTTCAATGGATAGAATACGCCCCTCCGAAGGGTGTGATTGCAGTTCGACTCTGCACGAGAGCGCAATTATTTGTTTATCCAATCTTTCGCTTCTTGCAGAAGGCCGCTTCCTGATATCACCACGATGCCGATAAGAATAAGCGCGGTTCCGAGAATGAATGCAGGAGTTATAACTTCACCCAGGAATATCACATTACTGAGGATAGCAAATATCGGGCCGATATAGTTTCCCAGAGCTGCGGTTCCCGCGGATGAATGTTTAATGACCCACTGATAGAGAAGAAACGTGGCAACAGTAACAATTGTCCCGAGATGCAGAATAAGGAGCAGAAGCGACGGCTGTTTGAGGGTTATCCAATAGTGCGGTTGAAATGTAAAAAGGCTGATTATAAAAAAAAGTGCGCCGGTGGTAAAAATGGACATGCTGGCTACTGTAAGAGGTGAATATTTTTGGTTGGCTATAGCTTTGCGTGACCCGATAGTATACAAGGACCACGCCAGTACCGCACACACGAAAAAGATATTCCCGCGGATATTGCCGGTAACGGATTCCCCGCGAAATATTGCGGGTAACAGTGCTACGAATACTACACCGACAAGGCCGATACAAATACCGATAATTTTTTGCATATTAAGCCGTTCACCGATCATGTGATGGGCAATAAGTGCGGTAACCAGCGGAACGCCCGCATAGATAAGTGTGGCAGCATTTGCGGTAGAAAATTGGAGACCGACATAATAAAACAGGATATTTGCGGCGCTTGCCAAAGAGAGCGGCAATAGATCCCTGATGAGATTTTTTCTCTGGACGTGCTCGTTAAGAAAAAACGGCAGGATGACCAGAGACGCAATAAAGAATCGCAGGAACGCAGCTACATATGGATCTAGCTCCCGCACTACTATTTTGGCAAGTCCGGACGTTGACCACAAAAGTTCCGCAAGAATTAATACGAAGACAGCCTTCATTCGGGAAGACATGGGATCATTATAGTATAATTATGGCTATTGGAGAGGTCGCATAGTGGCCTAGTGCGCGCGCTTGGAGAGCGCGTATCGCCGCAAGGTGATCGCGGGTTCAAATCCCGCCCTCTCCGCAGAAAGTTTTCGGTTATGAAGATGTTGTAGTTTTTCTGTGTAAGCGCGTTTACACAGAAAGTACGACTTTTTGAGGCTAATAACGAAAAAATACTAATGCCCTTTATTATATATACATAATACATAACGAAGGATACGCACATAACGATCACACTACTTGCCATTTATCACTTCGTTTTTCAATCGTATTAACACCCAACGTTTTCTTCGTCATAAACAATTCAACCGTATTATCGCCTGGCTTATCTCCTTTACCTAAAAAAATTATATACAACCCAATTATAAACCTGTTTAATTTAGCTTCGACTATAGAACGCAATCTGGTACAATACCAGTAAGAAGTACGAGGGGATTATACGGACATAAGGGTTCCAGACCTGTATGCTCCGCCATCACGTACAACCATATATTTTCGATTAAAATATGTGTTTGTACCGTTACAAAAACGAGTTCTGACTTTGCGATGTAGGAAATATAACCTAGCCTGACAGGAAGCGGGATTTGAACCTAAAATAAGTGCAAACATCCTCTACCGCCCGGAGCTAGATAGGCACAATTAGAACTTTTTGATATACTTCAGTTATGGGAGAAATAGTAAAGATTGTCGTTTTTGTTCCACTGACCCACACAGATATTGTTAGAAAAGCTATTGGTGATGCTGGTGGTGGAGTAATCGGTAATTACAAAAATTGTAGTTTCTCCAGTAAAGGTGTAGGTAGATTTAATCTCCAGAAGGGAGCAAGACCAGCTATTGGTGAAGTTGGGAAACCCGAAGAAGTTGAAGAGGAGAGGATCGAATTTGTTTGCCCGAAAGACAAAGCCAAAGAAATAATTAAAGCAATTAAGAAAGTTCACCCCTATGAAGAAGTGGCCTTTGATATTTACCTACTAATTGACAAGACAGAATTGTAATAGGTTCTGAACCTGTCCATCAGGTGGATCCAATTGACAAACAATAATATATACAAATTAACCCTTAATTAAATAGATATGAAAAGAAAAATGTTGATATGGATCACCATTTTTCTGTTAATCTTGTTTCTTGGATTCGAATCAGCCTCAGTATTTTATCCAAAACATCGATTAGGGGAGAGCGCCATACTTCTGGTTCGCAAACACGTCCTACCCCAGCAACGGTTAAATTTTGGATTAAACTTGATCTACAAAATCTACTCCCACATTGGAAACTTAGTTACTTCTCCATTATTTCCCGCCTGGATAAGAATTCATTGGTGGGATGAGAGGCTGGCATACTTATTTATTTGTTTGCCAATTATTATCGTTCTGACGTCACTGATTGTGCTACCTCAAAGACGAAAAATCGTGTTAGTTGGTTTGGTTTTGACTCTCTTGTGGCTAGTTCCTGTTACAAAAATAATTGGAGACTCCTGGGATAAACTAATTATTAACACTCACTGGGATTTAAAATATCCCTGGTCAAAATCCCTGGTGTGGATTTGGCGTTATGGAGATGATAATAATATCTATCCATATACAAGCTTTAGGTATGAGTGGAATCAAAAATATTCCTCGTCCACTGCAAAGATTTTAGTCTCCTGTTTGGGAGATTATCAATTAATTGTGAATGGAGAGAGTTTGTATCATGGTCCAAGTTATGCAGTTCCCCCAAGGATTTATTACGACCAAATCGACATAGGGGGAAATATTAGGAAAGGAAGAAACGAAATCTTAATAGTTTGTAATTATTCCAACGAAAAATACCACCAGCACGCTACTTATCCCTCGCCTGGACTGCTAGTGGGTGGGGAGATAAAGGATGGAATAATAACTCACAATCTTGCCGATAGCCGTCTCTGGCAAACTGCTCGTAATGACGGGTGGAAAAATGGTGTAAAAATATCTCCGGTTGCTGCATATTCGGAAGAAATTGATTTAACAAAAGATGACAATATGTCTTGGAAAACTCCCGAAAAAATTGATTTTAAAGAGTATATTCCCGAGCCGAGACAAACCCCCTTACTCGTTGAGAAAAAAGAACCGGTTAACGATATGGGTTCGGGGGTATATGACTTAGGTAGGACAATGGTAGGCTATCTCACCGCCAAAGGTTCTCTAGAGAAAAACTGCACTCTTTCAGTCTCATGGGGAGACAAACTTACTGTTGATAAGAAGATTGAGGAGACGTCCCAGGATGACAAAATAGTATTTACTGAAGGAGAAATAAATTGGGAACAGTTTTCTCGCCGGTCCGGCCGATATATCCAGATAGATAAATCGGCGTGTGAGAACGAACTAGAACTTGGATTTAAAATAGTTGGGATGCCCTTTGTTGAACCAAAAATAACTGAGTTTGGGCAAGAAATTGATCAGCAGATATACGAGTTGGCAATAAATACTTTAAAAAATAATGTCCAAGATCATTTCGAGGATAGCGTTGTGAGAGAAAAAGCTATGTATATTGGTGATGCCAGAGAAGTTTCACGCTGTTTAATGGTCAATGGCGATAATTCTAGATTAGTTAGTCAAATGATTAGGCAATTTGCGCAAGGCCAAAATAATGATGGATTGCTACCTGCCATGTCACCATCGGGAGATCCAATAATCATTTATGATTATGTGTTTCAATGGGTTGTTTGGGTGGACGATTATCTTACTAAAACTAAAGATGCTTCCTTTGCAAAAGAAATGTGGCCAACGGTTGAAAAAGTTATGAACTGGGCTGAGAAAAATGCTGGTTCACAAGAACTGTTGGATACTAAGTGGCAGGTCTTTATTGACTGGTCCCCAATCGATAGGAGTAAACAGTTTATTACTGGTTTTCAAATTTGGTACTACCAAGCTTTACGTTCGGCGGCGTTGATAGCAAAGGAAGCCGATCAACCAGAGGAAAATTTTACCCAACAAGCTGATAAAATTGAGGCCAATCTGCTTAAATACGGATACGACAGTAAAACAGGTCTATTCGTGGATAGTTTTTCCTTAGAAGAACAATCTAAGGGTGAAAGCTTAGTTACCAACGCGCTGGCTGGATCAATCGGAATTTTTCCTCCTGGAAAGTCTGAGGAGGTTGCCAAGAGCTTCGGGGAAAAACTCTATACAGCTGACCCATTTTCTGAAAGCTGGGTTGTTGAATGGTTGCTTAATGTAGGGAGACGGGATACGGCTTTAGAGACAATGAGAAACTATTGGGGCGGAATGATTAAAGACGGGGCAACTACAATATATGAATACTATACTCCGGGTACGGCAGAAGAACTCTCAAGTTATTCCCATGCCTGGGGGTGCGGTCCAATTTATCTTTATAAGGAGATACTTAAACCTTAGTTTATAAATATAAAATTTTAATAACATGTTCTGATCTTTTCTATAACCATATTTTAAGTTTAGAATCCGTCTATTAATTTTGAAGTAATTGTGTGGTTTCCCGGAGAATCGAATCGGGTTTCCCTAGGTTAGATATCCAATTAACCGTACGAAAATCGTCTCATTGAGCGAGCAAATTAGCCTCAAAATTGATTCCTTTTTGAATTGAGAGGACAATGTATTTGTAAGGATATTTTATGGAACTCAGAACTAGCCTTATTGTTTTTGTTGTAATTATTATAGCCGTTAATAATTTCGTGTTGTTTTATGCCATTAAGAACAATGGGATACATTCAAGAATACACTCGCTTGGTATGTTAGTATTTTTGATCAGTCTTATTGAAATAGTGGCAATTGGAATTTGGGCTTATATTCACTTAAAATGATTTATTAATTAAGCGTAAGCTGGTTGTTATAGGAAGGTTTCAAAGACAATTTTGATATTCTGCAAACTAAACCCAAACTCTATTTCTCGGTTACTAAACATATTTACTAGGGCGAACAGATACCCATTTTCATTATTCGGTTAATGACGGTATATAATACTCCCGGAAGGCGGGGACTCGTGCGTAAAAAGTTCGTAAGTCATCCTGCCCTCTTCGCTATGATGGACAAGAGTCATATGTCCCTACCTAAACACCGTATAGCTGCGCTAGACGGACTTCGTGGTCTGGCAATACTCATGGTTATTCTCAATCATCTCCATCTTGGACTCCTTTATACGTCTACTCCCGGGTGGTTTCACCCGATCGTCAGTATGATTATTAATAGTGGCAGCATAGGAGTGCTCATTTTTTTCATGTTGAGCGGGTACCTCATGGCGACGATTTATCCGACCGTTCCGTCCGCTTTTGATTTTTGGCAGAAACGATATACCCGGATATTTCCGGCGTTCGTTGTCATGTGTATAGCGCTTGCCATTATCAAATGGCAATGGAATCAGTTTTCGCCGCTTGCTCTGTCCGCCGTACTCATCGTCGCAATGGCTATAGGGGGTTTCCTTTGGCGATGTATACAGCGATCTCCACACCGGGCACGTATCGGAAAAATTATTTTTTTAGGATTTTTGATAGTCCAAATTTTGACAGTCATTTCATACATCGTGCTTCAGATGCGTGTGCCGAGCGCTGTGTATTTCATCGTTTGGCCGGCAACCGTTCGAACAGCGATGAATGCGCTTGTGAATATGACCATGACTATACCGTTTGGTACCTATGTCGGTCAGCTGGATGGAGTATATTGGAGCGTTATTGCTGAAGTGTCGTTTTATCTTCTTTATCCCATCATTCTTTTGCCCGGGATACAGCTCATTCGACAAACAAAATCAACCGTGACGACAATTATCAGTATTGTTCTTTTGTTTCCTCTTTGTTTTGGCTTATATATGCTCTATCAACATATCTATTTTTTTTCAATGCTTCAGATACATCTCATCCTGTATTTTATCGCCGGGGCGATTATTGGAGGCGCGACCGGATCTCCCGTCGTGAAGCGGTTCCATGCCATGCTTATACGTTTGCCCTCAGTCATACCACTTGGAGTAGCACTATTGAGTATATTTGCCGGAATATTTATTCCGACAAGTTCAATCGTTAAAAATTTCCTCATTGTATTCCCGCTTTCTCTCGGATTTTTGATCACGCTTAGTCATCAAACAGTATGGGCGCGCGTGCTACGAACTCCATTCTTCATCTGGCTTGGAACAGTAAGCTATTCACTGTATCTTACGCATTCGATTGCAATCGAAATTGTTGGTCGATACGGTGAGCCTGCGACACTCTATCAGATGATAACCCGTAATCTATTTGTTGTCGGGTTAATCGGTATATTTGGATATGTACTTCATGTTACTATGGAGCGTCCGTACTTTCTTCACCCTAAGGGGTTATTAGTTCAGAGTAAACAACAATTACAGAAATTTACACATGCAGCATCAATAAGATTTATCCTTGCCGCCTGCCTGGTGATATTTCTTGTATGGTATGGGTATAGCGTCCCAACATCATTTGCAACTCTTGTTGTCAATATGAGCAACAACAATCTGCCCCGGTTAGTACCGATAACTCCGGTAACGCTTACGATCCCGTTTGTTGCGACATACGACAACCTCGGCATGCTCAAATTTGCAATAAGACCGTTGGCAAAGGAGGAAATGACACGACTGGGTTATATGCCGGGAGCGAACCTAAACGCACACTTGATTGCTGCAATTACCGACAAGACCGGCCGTAGGATAAATATCACTGCATATCCGTTGTACCAAATTTATGAGTCTAAATTTTTCACTATTGGCCTACCAATAGAAACACAATCAAGAGATAAACAGTATCAGTTACATTTATCTATCGATCAATCTGATGCAAATACCTATATGGCACTGGTAAACACAAATGTCACACTGAGAGAAATATATGTGGTTAAAAAGACGGACCTTCTTAAAAAACTGCCACTCATGGGAGAGGTGTTGTGGAATAAGTTCAGTTTACCGTTTACAGAGCCGGAACCATTGATAGTATTGTTCTGTTGTTTACCAATGTGCATCACTCTTACAATTATTTCTCATAGATATCAATTATCGCAGCGATAATTACCAGAAAAAAATTGGGTTCAAACCTCTCCCTTTCCGCCAGGCACATCAGACACCTGGTTTTACCTTTTATCTTCGGCACAAATATGCTACGGTAAGTATAGTATGAGCTGCCTGGCAAATGAAACAATTACTGATTTTGGATGTGTCCCTAATACCCCGGTTGGATTTGTTGAAAAATTTTACGGCATTGGGCTGGGATTGATTGGTGGCGTTGCTCTCATCGGCATTATTTATGCAGGGTACCTTATTCTCACCTCTCAAGGTAATCCCATGCAGTTAGAGAAAGGGAAGGGATATCTCTATTCATCTATCGCCGGGGTTTTATTAGCAGTTTTTGCCTTTGTTTTTATCCAGGTGATTGCTGTAAATATTTTACAAATTCCGGGGTTCGGTCGTTAACAGAATGAAACGTTTTCTTTTCATTAGTATTCTCGTATTGTTTTTTTTCCAGCCCGTATTTTCGGGATTACGTTTTTTTCCTTCCCCTCAATTGATTCCGACCGTCTTTGCTCAAACCCCAACACCGCCCCAACCAACACCCACTCCTACTCCCACCGTTTCTCCCACTTCTCCCGGTGATTGGGTTCAGGATCCAATGGTGACTTTCTTAGGACAAACAGCCTCCCGGGCTGAAAATTTTATGGATTGGACGCTCGTCAATTATAAATGGGATTACGTGGATAGCTCCCTGATAAACGTCTGGGTTGCGATAAGAAATATTGTCTATGCAGTGTTTATTTTGGCAATTTTGGTGACGGCGTTCTTGATTATTATAAACGGAGGAAAGAATGTCAGCATTCTGATATTTACAAGAAAGTTTATTTTCGCGTTACTGTTTGTAACCTTTTCTTTTGCCATCGCCCGCTTTTTGTATCAAATAGCCGACATCTTTCAGATGTTTTTTTTCCAGACAGCGGGTACAGGGAGCGGTGTTATTGCCGGTAAAGATATCGTTAACATATCATTTACCCCACAAAATTTTACTGGTTTCAGAAGGACGGGTATTGGTTTTGATGAATCCGCATTCGTGTCCCTTCTTCTTATCCAACTGAGCTCTGTTACTTTTTATGTCATAGGCTCCATTCTTTCGGTGAGAAAAATTATCCTGTGGTTTTTTCTTGTCGCATCGCCGCTTTACCCGATCGTTTTTTTGTATGAGTCACTAAAAAGTACCGGAAAAATATGGATAAGGGAATTTTTACGGTGGCTCTTATATGCTCCGCTTTTTGCCTTGTTTTTATCAGCAGTCGTGATTATTTGGAAGAGTAATATTCTTATTCTTCCTTTCCAGTTTTTTCCACCCGCATCTCAACCAGCACCGTTATATCCGACAGCAATCAGCATTCTTGTAGGAGGACCAGGACAACAATTAAGTTTGACAAACAGTCTTAATTATCCCGATACATATGCACAGTATGTAATAGCACTTCTTATGCTCTGGGTGGCAATTTTTATGCCTTTTATTCTTCTGCAAATTCTTCTGGATTTTCTTGCAAAATATGAGCCCGGAAATACCCCAATGGGCAGATATATAAACACGCTTCAAAGCGGAGGTTTTGCCTTTCTGAAAAAACCCCAGCAGCCTCCCCCCCTGCCAACCGGGCAGTTTCCTGCCGGAGAGGCCCGCAACGTTTTAAGGCAAAACATTGCAAGACAAGAAGAAAGCAGTATTAAACGAGTGACAACCGTTACCCCCCGACAGCAGGAATCGGAACGGCCGGCTGAACGCACATCATATACCCAGGTAGGCAACGCTTTTAGTCAGCAGCAAACAACCAACCAAACGCACCAGACGTATACAACAAATGTAACGGAGAATAAACAACAATCTTCACAGACGACCCAGCGGCCGGTTATGGCTACTCAATTTAAGCCTGAGATTTTAGCAAGACCGACGACACGATTAATCAATTTTCCAATACCTACTATGCGTGATATCGTAAACTTTGAAACAGCACGTTTAAGCCGGACAGAGGTGAGTACTCACCAGTTGCAGCAAACTCAGGAATCACTCGAGAAAATTGCCAATCCGAAAACGAGTGCAACACCGCAGGAAGCACAGCATTTTACGGTCCTTCGTGAACAGCTCAATCAGGAAACAACAAAAGGTGATGTGTTGGCAAAATCTATTCTTTCTGCCGCATCTACCACTGCTCAAACGATTCCTGTTATTAATTTTCCCGCGGTGAACCAGATACAAACAGTAAGTTTTGATGACTACGAAGCGGTTAAGTCATTATGGCTGGAGAATTATCAGCAAATCGATGTTCCTGAGAAATATTCCAACAGACGGGCATGGATTGAAGATGATGGAGAAGCCGTTTCCCTGGCAATGACGTTATTGTCTTCCCCTGATCCACTGAAAGTCAGAGAAGGCCTCTCCTCGGTATCGAACATTCTCCCATTTCTTCTCATAGGAGGCTTTTCACAGACGGAAGTTATTGCATATCTTAAAGCCAAATATGCCGCAGGGAGGGGAGCACTGGAGGAATTGGCTAAGAAAGAGGAAAACCAAGAAACATTGCTTGAGAAAGGAACAGTAAAGAAAGGAAATCTCAAGCAGCTGAGCCAAGAAGCAGCATTGGATGAAAAAGACCAAAGCAATTGACGACCCTGTGCATCTCTGTGCATAATAAAGTATGTTCGATTCTTTATTTTCAAAAACACAGCCGATTACTCAAGAGGCGGATATAGCGGGTCCTCCGCCTGCTCCGCCTCCTCCAACACCCCAGGTTAATTCTGTCGTTTCCCCTACGACTAAAGAAGATATGACGGTATTAACCCACTTAGATCAGCGATCCCTGCAGGTTCTGCATGCCGCGCAGAGTGAAACAATGCGTATAAAACAGCCTGCCATAGCGCCGGAGCAACTGCTTTTAGGTCTTTTAAACGATCAGGAAATTTTCCAACTCATTGAGCAATTTTCATTAAAAGTCGGAGATATTGTCAGAGAAATTCAATCGCAGGAGCGACCAGGGATGTTTGAAGGACAGCCAAGCCTCGGTGAAGACACGAAAAGACTTTTGGAACAGGCATTTGTATTGGCGAAAGACAGAAAAATGGACTTTGTTATGCCGGAAGATATCCTTATGGCGTTTATGTCAAGCACAATTGCCGCATCTTCAATGCTGGCCGCGCAGGGAATACAAAAAGAAAAGGTCCAGGAAAAGCTGGCAAACTCCACAAAGTATAATTTCGGTAATAAATCCGTGCTGTTGGAGTTTGGGACAGACATCACGAAGCTTGCCGAAGAAGGCAAGCTTGACCCGGTTGCAGAGCGGGAAAATGAGATCGAACGGACAATGCATATACTCCTGCGACGAATAAAAAATAATCCCGTCATTATCGGCAATGCAGGCGTCGGGAAAACCGCAGTTGTCGAAGGGTTGGCCTCCCGGATTGTTGAAGGGAAAGTCCCGCAAGAGCTTCTGGGCAAACGCATTGTGCAAATAGAGATTGCTGCTTTGGTTGCGGGTGCAGCTCATCGGGGAGAGTTTGAAGAAAGACTCCGAAACGTCATAAAGGAAGTTCAGGTTTCTTCGGGAAAAATTATTCTCTTTATTGACGAAATCCACACGCTTATCGGTGCCGGGCAAACAGAGGGTTCGCTGGATGCTTCAAATATTATTAAGCCGTATATCGCCAGGGGGCAACTACAGATTATTGGTAGTTCAACTATTAGTGAATACAGAAGATATATTGAAAAGGACAAAGCGTTTGAACGCAGGTTTCAGACTGTGTTGGTTGAAGAGCCCACAGAAGAAGCCGCAATAAAAATGATTAACGTGCTCAAGCCAAAATACGAAGCATTTCATAAAGTAACCTTCAGCGATGAAGCTATCGTGGAAGCGGTCAAGTTGTCCAAACGGTATATCGGGGACAGATACCTGCCTGATAAAGCAGTTGACGTCTTAGATGAAGCGGCAGCAGATGTAAAGCTTGCTGCAGAATCCAAGAAACGCACGTCAACGGAAGTAAATCGCCAGGATATAGAGCTCGTTATCAGTAAGTGGACAAATATTCCCATAACAAAACTGAATGAGGATGAAAGCGAGAAACTATTGCACTTGGAGGATTTTATCCACAAGCGCCTCATTAATCAGGAAATCGCGGTACAGGCAATTGCCCAATCTGTGCGAAGAGGGAGAATAGGACTTACAAATGTGAGCCGCCCTATCGCATCATTTATTTTCCTCGGACCGACCGGAGTCGGAAAAACAGAATTGGCTAAAACGCTTGCAGAAATTCTTTTCGGAAAAGAAGAGGCAATGATACGGCTTGATATGAGCGAATATATGGAAAAGCATGAAGTCGCGAAACTCATCGGTGCACCACCGGGTTATGTAGGATATGAAGAGGGTGGTCAGCTCACAGAGGCAGTTCGGACAAAGCCATATTCCGTTGTGCTTTTCGATGAGATAGAGAAAGCACATGCAGACGTTTTTAATATTTTGCTGCAGATTTTGGAAGACGGAAGGCTTACGGATAATAAAGGTAATACTATTTCTTTCAAAAACACCATTATTATAGCAACCTCAAATATAGGAAGCAGTCTTATTCAGCAGGAACTGCAAAAGAAAGAAAACACGTTATCTGAGGAATTTAAGCATGTGAAGACTCTGGTTGAAAATGAACTGCATAAATTTTTTAAACCGGAGCTTCTAAACAGATTTGACGATATTATTATTTTTGATCCCCTGAGACAAAAACATATGCTGGAAATTGCACGCCTACAGTTACAAAAAACTGCAAAACTTCTTATCGAACAGCAGGTGACACTCACGACTGAGCCAAAAGCGTTAGAACAGCTGGCGAAAGAAGGATTCGACCCGATGTACGGCGCTAGACCTTTGCGGAGACTTATCCAGTCTGCAATAGAAAATCCTATTGCAACGATGCTCATACAGAAACAATTTATTTCCGGTGATACGATTATCGTTGGTTTCGATGAAACAAAAGAAGCATATACATTCCAAAAAGCCCCCCCGCCGCAACCAGTTTCTCCAACAGCTCCACCGATAGGTACGCCTGCCCCGGCTCATCCGTCCACTGAAGGATAACAATCTTACATTCTCACCGTTGTGCATCCGATACCAATATCTCCACCAGCCCTATTTGAATCACCGTCATGAACAACAAATTGTGCCTTATATGAATGCCCCGGAGCAAGATTCAAGCTGCTAATATTCCATTCTATTTCCGCACCATACTCATTCTCAATACGGGTGGTGCCACTGTGTTGAATATTGGTAGGCTGTGAAGGAAAAGGATCGCCCGCCCCGACATTCCAGCCGTTTGCCGGCGGATCAGCTGCATTTGCGGCTTTCCATGTCCCATACACTATTGACGGCGGAATCGGTATTCCTCCATGTTGTGCATCTCCGACAGTATTTTTTGGGTCAAACGTCACATCAACAATAAACAGCGCCGGAAATTGAGGGAATCCATACGGATCTCTTTGTGTTGTATCACCAACCTGAGGATTTGCTATCTGGTCTACAGGATGATTAACCATAGGAGAAATTGCTCCTACTCCCAGGGTTAATGCGTGTTCGTCACTATACCACAATTTTATCGTATCGGTGGCAGATGCAATATCGTTGGGTCCTGGTTTGGCAGCATAGAGAATTCCCGGTTCTCCAGATTCCAAGTAACCTGGATCACAGGCGCCAAGGACAAAATTCAGACTTTGTAGTTGAAGTGTGGATGAAGATGAACTCACAGGTGGATTTATCAATGAATACCCGGTTGCATTTGCAGGAGGCTGCTGCAACAGGGGCATCAGCCCGCCGCTTAATAAAAATCCGAATGCGATAAGTATCAGAAGCAGTAACGTAACATACCCTTTTTCATTTTCATCCATAGTTTAAGAGTAAACCGGGCAATAAAATAAGTAAAGAGTATGGTTTTAAAGAAACGTATTCTTATGAAGGGCCGGTTGGATTCGATGTTGGGGTATTTGGCGATGCAGGTGTGGGGGTAGGCGTATCTGTTGGTACCGGCGTGGGCGTATCAGTAGATACAGGAGCAGGTGTGGGGGTAGGCGTATCTGTCGGTGTTGATGCTGGTGAACCGCTGAACGTTATACTCGGATTAGCGCTATTTATGTTGGTTACGGTAAATCCACTGGTGGTATCCTGGACACTCAGTGTGACCGTGCCGTTCATTTGAGATGAAATGGTAAACCTTGCCTCACCATTTTGCGTCGTAACATTTTGCGGCAGGCTCCCCCCATTCATCTGTGTATCGGAATTTCCTGAACTTACAGAAATATTTAATGTGTCGGATACCGGTGCCAGTTGTTGATTACAGTCATATATGTCAACGATCAGCCCTATAGAACCGTTTGTTGTTGAAATCGGAGGATTTGGATACACGTCGGAATACCATAAGTTCGGCACACCTGCCGCAGTAGTGCAATGTGCGTTTCCTGAACTGTTATTGGTAAATGTTACGCTTGGGTTGTGATATCCAGGGGTGGTAACCTGGAATGACCGCGTGGTATCGGTGATAAGAAAGGTTGCTGTCGTGGCGTTAGGTGATGTTACAGAAAACGATACTTTCCCATTTTGTGTCTCTATGGTTACCGGAGCTAATGAACCGTTTATTTTTGTGCCAGAATCGCCGCTAACGAGTGCAATGGTCAGGGTGTCAGTTACCGGTGCGGTCGTATTGTTACAATCAGACAGATCTACAGAAATGGTCGATGTGCTATTAACCTGCGTTGTACTGGGAGAGACATATACCTGCGAATTATCTACTGTGGGCGTCCCGGTACAGGAAGAGGCAGAAGATGTGTCCGTGGTGGTGATTGGTTCAGGCGTAACCACAGGAAGAGGGGCCTCTGTAACAATCGGATATGGTGTGGGAGTAGGAAACGTTTCATCGTTTTCGACAGCAGGTGAAACTTCCAAAACGCCGGCATCAGAAGCATAGAGACTCGTAAAATTTGAACTCAAATCACCGGCGGTTGTGGCATAATAAATATCACTCGGAGGAGGTTGTGCGGTGGTTTGTTGAACCGTTTCTATTTTAGAGAGAAGATACGCTCTGAGTTTAACTGCAAAAACTCCGAATGCAATCAGAGAAATTACTATAATACTAGAGACCGTAATCAGAGTTTTATGGTCAGTAATACGCTCCACGATCTGATTTTTCAGACGGGATACACGACGGAAATCAGGCAATCGAATCATTTTATCAAAATTATACCACTATAGAGTACATTGTTATTTGAAATGGCATGAAGATATGAAAACACCGGAATCTGGTAGAATAAACGAGCATAGAAAGATGTGTATGGGGAATTGTTTCTCATTTTATTGAATACATACTACTGGATGTATTGTATGAACTGTAAAATAAAATTGATTGAGAACGTAGTGTTTATAGTCGGAACCGTTATTGCGATTTTATTACGATTAGAGCTCCTTTTTTTTAAAACTAAAGATTATACCGATTGTCTTGCAGTTTGGTACCGCATAATTATTCAATATCCGGGATTAGGGGTACTGAAGTATCTCATTAATGACTATTTTCCTGCTTATTATTATTTGCTTATTTTCAGTCATGCTGTGCTTCCACAAATGCAGGGCCTGTTTGTTATAAAAGGTATTTCCATTATTTTTGATATTATTTGTGCCTGGTATGTTTATAAAATAGTGCAGCTTAAATATGAAAACAGCATGCTTCCCGTTATTGCGTATATAACAACGTTATTTATGCCGACCGTCATCCTTAATGGTTCTTTTTGGGGTCAATGCGATAGTATTTACACATCTTTTGTTATAGCTTCTATTTACTATCTCTTAAAAAGAAAACAGGTAATTGCATTAGTATTTTTGGGCTTAGCTCTTTCTTTTAAACTGCAATCAATATTCATATTGCCATTATTCATCGTATTGTTCGCGAGACAACATATAGAGTTGAAAAAAATAATAATTGTTCCCGTTGTCATCATTATGTCATTTATGCCCGCTTTACTTAATGGAGTATCAGTACAAAATTTGTTATCTATTTTTATGACTATTATTAATGAAAATAAGGTATTGACATTAAATGCACCGAATTTATATCAGTGGCTTCCGAATGGCTTTTTCTCTTATGAATATCCCGCCGGATTAGTGTTTGCGTTCATTGTACTTGCTGCGTTTATACTATTTTTAGTCAAACATAAAGTTGAATTAACAAAAGATACTATTATACTGATTTCCTTCGCATCGGCACTTTTATTACCCTTTGTTCTTCCGAAAATGCATGAGCGGTATTTTTATCTTGCTGATGTTTTATCTATTATTTACGTTTTTTATAACCCGCGATATTTTTTTCTTATACTTACGGTACCTGAGGTATCCTTATTAAGCTATATTCCATATTTATTTTTTAAAATTATTATTCCTTTAGAATATCTAGCAGGCATTCAATTTATAAATGTATGTTTTGTGTTACGCCAGGTGTTATTTGTTTCTTTCCGGAAAAAGAAATAGATTGAATAGGTGCATATATGATCACCTGTACATTTGAGAACGGAAATAAGGCAAACCTGCGGCACGTGGTAGTACATGCCATCATTGAGATGGACGGAAAATTACTCCTCGAGAAGCGGACAGGGAATCTTTTGGAAAGCGGCAAGTGGGGATTGCCTTCTGGATTCTTGGAACGCGATGAAACTGCTGCTCATGCCATTATCCGTGAAGTAAAAGAGGAAACAGGCTGGGATTGTGAGGTTATTTCCCTTTTCCGCATCAATACGAATCCCGACCGGCCGCACGAGGACCGGCAGAATGTTTCAATTGAATTTTTAGTGAAGCCCATTCAAAAAACCGGAGATCCGGACCATGAATCTTCCAAAGTTGAATGGATTCCGGTTGACAAACTTATTCCGCTCTCTGCTTTTGCATTTGATCATGGTGAAAGTATTGGCTTATATCTTACATATAGGAAAACTCCGTTTCCGCTACCGATAGTTGTATAAGTGTGCTATTCTTCGCTTGCTATGAGCGATACTGACGAAATTAAATCCCGCATCAACATTGTTGATTTTATCGGAAAGCGCGTGACGCTCAAGAAAACCGGCAGGAATTTTAAGGGTTTATGCCCCTTCCACAACGAGAAAACCCCGTCTTTTATCGTCAGCCCCGAGCGGCAGACGTTCCACTGTTTCGGGTGCGGCAAGGGGGGAGATATTCTTGCTTTTGTCATGGAATATGACCATGTAGATTTTGTTGAGGCGTTGGAGGAATTGGCAGAGGTGACCGGCGTAAAACTTACCCGCAGCATCGGGGAAACGCCAGAAGCAAAGTTGAAACAAAAAATATTTGAAGTCAACCATCTGGCAAGCGAGTATTATCAGTACATTCTTACCAAACATAAACTGGGCGGGTCTGCGCGTGAATACCTTAAGCACCGAGGAGTCTCTGAAAGGTCCGTGAATACGTTTGGTTTGGGTTACAGCCCGAACAGTTGGGACACAATGTCTTCTTATTTAAAGAAAAAAGGGTATGACGCGGCACTGCTGGCTGCTGCAGGGCTTACGATCGGTAGGTCCGGCGGGAGTGGCTACTATGACAGGTTCCGCGGCAGGGTGATGTTTACCCTTAAAGATCATCGTGGCAATGTGGTTGGATTTTCGGGCAGGGTATTGGATCCTACCGTAAAAGAAGCGAAATATATTAACACCTCGGAAACGCCGGTGTATATCAAAGGCAACGTGCTGTACGGGTTGGATGTGACTAAAGCTGCAATCCAGAAGGAAAACGAGGCGATTGTCATGGAGGGGGAATTGGATCTTATTTCGTCGTTTCAAGCCGGGATAGGGAATGTAGTTGCCATTAAAGGGTCTGCGCTCACAGAAGGGCATGTTAATCTTATCAGGCGGTATACAGAGCGTCTTGCGTTTGCCTTGGACAGCGATATGGCGGGAGACGCAGCTAGCCGTCGCGGGATAGAAATCGCCGACCGGGCGGGTTTGGACATGCGTGTAGTCGTTCTTACGTCAGGGAAAGACCCCGACGAGGCAGTTCGGGAAGACGCTGTGGCTGTTAAAAAAGCCATTAAACATGCAATTCCCATTTATGATTATTTCATTTCTTCCGCTGTCAAACGTTTTGATGTAAGCAGTGCATTCGGAAAGAAAAAGATAAGCGAGGAATTGTTACCGATACTCGATAAAATCGAAAACCCTATCGTACAGGGGCATTACGTAAAAAAATTAGCCAAGACTCTGGACAGCTCAGAGGAAACGATTGCGGAAAGCATGCGGCGGATTTCTCGGGGCGCAGGGATGAGTGTAAAGACAGATGAAAGTCAAGCCGAGGCAACGACGCGGTCGCAAAAATTGGAAACGTACGTATTGGCATTGGTTCTTCAGGGAAAAACAACGGAGCTCTTTGAAGAATTATCGGAAAAAATCAGTCTGACGGATATCGCCAATCCTGCAGTGCAGAAAATTTTGGTACGCCTGAAATCATTTTTATCAACCAATAGTGTATTTCTTATAAAGGATTTTGCCGATTCCCTTCCCGTTGAACTGGTGCCGACGTTAGATGAGGCGTTTTTGTGGGACATCGGGGACCTGCTTGATGATGAAGAACTTTTTGCCCGTGAATGGGTCTCAGTGCTTCGCGAGCTGGAACGCGCCGGTGTAAAGCGGAAAATTCAGGTGTTGACTCTGCGCATGCATCACATGGACTCGACATCAGATGAGGATGATGAGCTCCGGGCGCTTACGGACCGTCTAAAGGCTCTGGAAAAAAATGGGTAAATCTGGTATACTACAGCTGAAGCGTGATCTATTGTCAGTCGGCTGACAATGATTTACGGAACCTATGGCCACGAAACCCAAAACCCTCGCCACTGTTGCCGATCTCATCAAGGAAGGAAAAAGCAACGGTTTTATTACCCAGGACGATATTCTTTTTCTCTATCCAAAGCCTGAGGACCATATCAAAGAACTTGACGAATTGTACGGGAAGCTCATTCACGCCGGAATCGACGTTTTTGAAACCACATCCCAGGATATAGAGAAAGAGGCAAATAAATCCATTCAGGATTTGGAAAAAGAAATAGAAGCGCTCGTCCGCGCGTCTGCGGAGGGTGTTTCCGATCCGGTACGCATGTATCTTAAGGAAATTGGGCGTATCCCGCTTCTTACGTTTGCCGACGAAATTTCGCTTGCCAAACGGTATGAAAAAGGAGACCGGAAAGCAAAGAAAAAACTGATAGAGTCTAACCTACGCCTCGTCGTTTCCATTGCAAAAAAGTACATCGGGCGCGGCATGAGTCTCCTGGATCTTATTCAGGAAGGAAACCAGGGTCTTATCCGTGCGGTTGAAAAGTACGATTGGCGAAAAGGCTATAAATTTTCTACGTATGCCACGTGGTGGATCCGTCAGGCCATTACCCGTGCGATTGCCGATCAAGCACGCACTATCCGCATCCCCGTTCACATGGTGGAAACGATTAACCGGTTCGTCCGCGCGTCGCGCCGCCTGATGCAGGACCTTGGCCGCGAGCCCACACCGGAGGAAATTGCCAAGGTCATGGAAGTGGATGTGACCAAAGTCCGTGAAATCATGAAGGTGTCACAGGAGCCCACGTCGTTGGAAACGCCGGTCGGTGATGAGGAAGACTCGCATCTCGGTGACTTTATCTCCGATCCGGGTCCGACTCCGTATGAACAGACCAGCCGTCAACTTTTGAAAGAGCACATGGAAGAAGTGTTAACAACGCTTTCCGACCGCGAGAAAAAGGTACTCATTCTCCGTTTTGGTTTGGAGGACGGACGCCCGCGGACGCTCGAAGAGGTAGGTGCACAGTTCGGTGTCACCCGCGAACGCATCCGACAGATAGAGGCTAAAGCATTACGAAAGCTTCGTCACCCGTCAAGAAGTAAAAAACTAAAAGACTATTTGGAATAGGTATTATAATTCTTCGACGTTGTGAGATTTGCTTTCCCGCAGACCCGCATCAGTTATTTTAATAAACCGTGCATTTTTCCATAGCGCCGGAATTGTTTTTGCGTTACAGTAGCTCATGCCGGATTTAAGAGCCCCACCGAGTTGATAAATGACATCAGCAACGTTCCCTTTATAGGGAATAAGTGCCTCCACGCCTTCGGCAACTATGGAATTGAGCCGGCTTTCTGTTGACCGCTCAAGATTTAACTTTCGGTCAGCGGTCGCGAGAAACGATGCAGATCCACGGTGAACTTTAAATTTCGTTCCTTTCCGCATAATGATTCCGCCGGGGCTTTCATCGGTTCCTGCAAACCATCCGGCAAGCATGAGCGCGGACGCGCCGGCCGCGAGTGCTTTGGTCATATCTCCGGGGTAATTGGTTCCTCCGTCGGCTATAATCGGCACCCCAGATCGTTTTGCCGCCGCCGCTGCCTGCATAACGGCTGTTAATTGCGGTACGCCCACGCCGGCAACTATTCGGGTGGTACAGAGCCCCCCGGGACCGATGCCGACTTTGACTGCGTCAACCCCGCAGGCAATGAGATCCCGCACTCCTTCGGGTGTTGCAACATTGCCGCCGATAAGATCAATGTGTTTATATTTTTTCCGGATAGTTTTTAATGCCCGCAGGGATACATCATTATGCCCGTGAGCAACATCGACAACAATCACATCAGCCCCCGCATCAAGCAGCGCCTTCGTTCTGTCCAGATAATCATTGACAACGCCCACGGCAGCCCCGACTCGGTACCGACCGAATGAATCTTTGGTCGAATAGGGGAATTTTTCGAAATTCCGTATCGAACGGGCGGTAATGAGGCCGACAAGAACATTGTTCTTATCAATAAGCGGCAACTTTTCAATTTTTTTCGTCGAAAATATCTCTTTTGCATCCCTGGTTGATATTTTTCTGTTTCCGACAATAAGCTTATTCCGAGGTGTCATAACGGAATGTACGGGAGTCGTCAGCGAATCGATAAATTGGTAATCCCGCCGCGAAAGAATACCTACCACATGATTGGTTTCGTCAACGACGATAAAACAATCTATCCCTGTTTTAGTCTTTTTCTCCATCGCCGTCTGGATGGTATCTTTAGGGCCGATGGTGTAGGGAGCATCAAGAATAAATCCGACATTCCGTTTTACTTTCGATACTTCCTCCACTTGTTTTTCGATTGTCATGAACCGGTGGATAATACCGATTCCTCCTTCGGTGGCAAGCGCAATGGCCATTGCCGATTCCGTTACCGTATCCATGTTTGCAGAAATGAACGGAAGATTCATGGGTATTGAACGGGTGAGCTTTGTGGCGATTGATATCTGGCGCCGGTGATCAATAAATGACCGTTGTGGAACCAGGAGTACATCATCATATGTATACCCTTCTTCAAATTTCATAATGTTATAGTCGCATTCCTTTCTGATCCGACGGATACTATTTTAATTGGAGCATGTAATTCATTTTCAATGAATTGCAGATATACTTTTGCATTTTTTGGTAAATCAGTATATTTTTTACTGTTCGATATATCGTTTTGCCATCCGGGAAACGTCCGGTAGACCGGCTTGCACTTTTCGTATTCATACGTAGATGCAGGGATCTGGTCGTATTGCCTTTTATTTACTTTGTATGCAATACACACTTTTATCTCAGGAAGTCCGCTGAGTACATCCAGTTTCGTGACAGCAAGCGATGTAAATCCGGATAGCCTGGCTGCCGTTTTTAATGCCGGAATATCCAGCCATCCGCATCGCCGCGGCCGTTTTGAAACCGTTCCGAATTCATGGCCGCGGGTTCGTATGGATTCTCCTGTTTTGTCGAATAATTCGGTCGGAAATGGACCGTTGCCGACCCGCGTTGTATAGGCTTTGACGATGCCAAGCGAATAGACGTTTCTCGGGGCGATACCGACATAGGGGAAAATTGCTCCCGAGATCGTATGAATGGCGACCGTATACGGATAGGTCCCGAATATCGGATCCAGCAGTGTCCCGTGTGCTCCCTCAAATAATATTTTTTTGGTATTCATCTTTTTTTCAATAAGAACAGAGGTGTCTTCCATATATTTTTTAAGTTTCTTTCCATAGGACATATATGTTTTGAATATGTCGTTCGTATCAAATGAATCTTTTTGGTTAAAAACACCCTGAATGCGTTTGAGGTGAAGCGAGGACATTGTTGCGATTTTTTCTTTCAATTCCCTCGGATGATAGAGGTCGTCAAGCCGAATTCCGAACCGGTTATTTTTATCTTCGTAACAATAGCCGATACCCAAGTGTAAGCTGCCTGTCGCTTTTTTCCCTTTCCACAGTTCCGTCGCGCGGTCTAACGCCTTATGATACGGCATAACAAGATGAACGCGGGGGTCAATAGACAAATGAACTGGGAGGTGATGGTTTTTGATCATCTGAATTTCATCGAGAAGCACCTTAGGATCAACAACACACCCCTGGGCAATGACAATGTGTTTTTTCTGGGCTACCCCAGATGGCAGCAGTGACAATTTGAACACATCGTCGCCGACAACAACCGTGTGTCCCGCGTTATTTCCCCCGTTATACCGGACAACAATATCAGCCTCCCGCGCCAGTACATCGACAAGTTTTCCCTTTCCTTCGTCTCCCCATTGGGCGCCGACAACAACGAGTGGGAATTTGATGTTAGACATAGGTATCAACGAGCGTACCCGCGAGCCCCGTATACTTCAGTGGAGTAAGCGTGCGCAAATAGTCTTTATCTTTTTCTGAGATGGATAATGTTGAAATAAATGATGCAACATCGGATTGTGTCGAGACGTGTCCCCGGAAAAATTGTTTTGTTTTCTCATACGCGTCAGGAAATCCTTTGGTACGTAAATAATTTTGGATTGCCTCGGAAAGTATTTCGTAGTGGGAGAGGAGATCTTCTTTCATGCGTATTTCATTTGGTTCCATCCGGGTAAACGTTTCGAGTATACTTTGATAGGAGAGAAGGGAATAGGCGAATGCCGTACCGAATGAACGCCGTACGGTGCTGTCCGATAGATCCCGCTGGAGCCTGCTGTAAGAAAGTTTACGGATATAGAGTTCCAACAGGGAATTGGCGATTTCAAATCCACCCTCGGCCCCCTCAAGATAGATGGGATTAATTTTATGAGGAAGGGCAGTAGAGCCCACCTCACGTGATACGTTTTTTAGGGTGACATATCCAAGCATACTATAGAGCCACATATCTTTTGAAAGCCCGAGTAATATCAGATTGATATGGAGGAGCGTTTGAAAGAGTTGTATATGACTGTCATAGGGAGCTATCTGAGTTGCAAGCATTATTGGCTCAACGGTGATGTGCTCTAAAAATGTTTTTGAAAAAGTTACCCAATTCATTCGGGGGAATACGACTGTATGTGCATTGAACGTTCCGACGTTTCCTGAGAGTTTTCCTCCGATGCGAAGTGTCTTGAGTAATGTTATCTGTTGTCGGAGTCTATAGGAAAATACCCCAAGCTCTTTACCGTATGTTGTTCCTGTCGCCGGCTGACCGTGCGTCCGGGCAAGCATCGGAAGATTTTTATACATCCCTGCGTATTTTTGTAGTGACTCATGAATATCATTCAGAATCGGAATAATAACATCCTTCATAGCCCCGTTGATGCATCGGGCATATGCACATGAATTGGTATCATCTGCGGTTAACCCGAAATGAACCATGCTGGTAATGTCGTGAAGTGTTGTTTTGGATATTTTTTCCTGTATATACAGTTCAATTACTTTCATATCATGATTAACCCGTGACTCAAGGTCCCGCAGATGCTCGTAGTTTCCCGTCGTCATCGACGGGAGGGAATGCAGAAGAGCGGTTTCTTTTTTTGTAAGTTTCCGTATGATGGTATATTTACTCAACCAGAGGAGATATTCAGTCTCGACATAGATGCGTTCTTGGTTTAGTGCTCGCTCTGAAAAATACCGGGAAAGTACGTTTATCTTGTGGTAATTTCTTCCGTCAATAGGAGTTATGTGTAGGTCGATCGGGGTTTCACCTTTCGTACTCACGTACCGGAGAATATCACATAATGGTTGTTTTGGGAATATACGGCTCAATGGTATGATTGGGTAAACCGAAGTAATGATTAAAAAAAATTTTCTTTTCATCATTTTTTTTATTGCGGGCGCACTGAGTGCTTTTGGAGCGTTTTATTATTTAGGAAATGCTCCGGTACGGTTTGACAACCCCATCCTGACAACGTTTAACGTGAATAAACCCGAGATTGTGGGATTTTTGCCGTATTGGCTTCTGGATAAAGCGGATAAGGATTATTCCCAATATATTACGACGCTCACCTATTTCGGTCTTGCACTCAACAGTGACGGAACGATTCAAAAGCTCACGAACCCGCAGGAAGAGGAACCCGGGTGGACGGCGCTCAAAGGAGACACGTTCGGTACCTATATGACGAATGCAAAAAAGCAGGGTTTAAAACAATCACTCCTGGTGATAAGCGGGGACGATAGTGTCATAAGCGCCATGATGGATGACCCCGTTACCAGTGCGAACAACCTCATTGCCGACGTTTCCCCGATTATGAAAGACAAAGGGTTTACGGATTTAAACCTTGATATTGAAAGTTTTATGACTGCATCCGAAAGCGCGCGGGTAAATTTTACGACATTTGTCAAAACCGTTACGGATCAGGTGAAAGCGCAAAAGTTGGGAACAGTATCGCTTGATTTGATTCCGATTTCTCTGGTGAAAAGCGATATCTATGACGCCCGCGCGCTGGGTGCGATTGTCGATCGTGTGATTTTGATGACCTATGATTACCACTACGCGGGGTCGTTTACCTCCGGTGCCAATGCGCCGATCGGGGGAGCAGGCACCACACTTGAATACGATACGGAGACGGCTGTTAAAGAAGCATTGAAAGTGATGCCGTCACAAAAAGTACTATTGGGTATTCCTTTATACGGGTATGAGTGGGAGACAATAAATGCCGCTCCTGAGTCGGCAACCATTCCCGGCGGCTCGTCGATTGCCAGTAGCAGTCGCGTTGCGGATATCCTTGCCAATTGCGCGTCGTGTTCGGCCCAGTTGGACCCGGTTGCGCACGAGCCATACGTGATTTATCCGGAGGGAGATTATTTCAACCAGATTTATTTTGAAAATAAAGCGTCGGTGGGTGAAAAAATAGGGCTTGCCCAAAAATATCATCTCGGTGGCATTGCTCTCTGGGCGTTGGGATATGAGGACACTACGATGCTCAGCCCCCTGACAAATTACAAAAATACGCTCGATTTATCTGGCCTGTACTAAATACACTTGGCGGGCCGCATCATCGATATTTGCGCGCTGCCCGGCGTTCAAATTCCACACGTTCGTATTATTATCGTTATCAACAAGTGCGAATTTTACCGATCCGGTATTTACGGTAATGGACATATCGGTATCGATAATATTTAGTATAAAGTCGCCCGGGTTCATGCTAACGAGCGAGTGGAGTGCGTGGACGGAAATCGGTGCGTCAACAAAATATTCGATTTTCCCTGTCGTTTGCTGGAGGACAAAATCGTCGGGGAATAGGTTTGCAAATACCAGTTCCGCTGTCGGACCCATGTTGACACGTACGATGCCGCTTACAGAGGCCGCGGCTGTAGAATTTTCCTTTGTTGCCACGGACTCGCCGATCAATATTTGGGCGCCGGAAGAGGCCTCTCTATATTGCGTGTCATTCCTCGAAAATTTTTCCGCTTGACCACTGGTTACGGTTAATATTCCCGATACCGCCTGTGATGGGGGAACGAGAGCAAAGGTCGGCTCCGGCGTAACTCGGCTCGTTGTTGTAGGTGCAACTATTGTTGCTGTTTGTTTGGTTCGCAGATAGTGATATTCCATAACGCCGCCAAATCCCAGAAGAAAGGCGAGTAGCACGAGGAGAATGTTTTTCACAGTGAGGCTATTATATCACCCGAAATATGAATAAATCTGATATAATAACCACGTTCCTTAATATTCCCCTGTAGCTCAACGGTAGAGCGGCTTCCTGTTAAGAAGAAGGTTGCAGGTTCGAATCCTGCCGGGGAGCAAAATTATTTATCTTTTTTCTGACAATCTTTTTTGCTGGAGGGCTTTTTCTATTAAAAAAACCTGATTACTTCTTAATAAAGGCATAGTGTTCTGTGAAAAAAAGCCATATTCAGATACTTCCTGACTTGGAGTAAATTCTCCACCGATGAAAACCCCGATATAGCAAATATCCAACCGAGAAGCGGTTCGGTCAGTGCGGATAACGAGTGGGGCGTCGACACTTACGATTAAATGGGATTCCTCTTTTATTTCCCGTTCAATTGCTTCAGAGGGGTGCTCGCCGGCTTTTAGATATCCGCCCGGCAGACTCCAGGAGTGTTGCCGATATGTATGCTTAAAAAGTAATACCTCGTTTTTTTTATTAAATACAACTCCGGTAACACCGACGAGAAATTTATTTTGGAAAAAGCGCATAAAAAACAACTGGATGCCTTTTGGAAGGTTTAATAATTTCCACACTTTACCGAGTAGTGATTTCACAACGCGTTTTTATCCCGAGGCTCCACAACTGAGGAGTTATTTTTAAGCCTCTCGTTTTCTAACTCCAGCTGATGAATCCGTTTCGTCAGATCAACAATATCACTTTTTCCATGTTTGATTGCCGTATCCTTCCGGTGCATGGAGAAGGCGGTAAAAATTGAATTGACAAGATATATAACGTACGCTAACCCAAGACCCGTTAAAAGACAACCAACGATGACATAAAAGAGGGGAATGCCAGAGAGCACAGATGTTCCGAGGCGTACTGTTACTAACATCGAGTTATTTTGTGCCAGATACGCCATGATTGCGCCGACCACTAATAAGAGAATAAGTATAAGCATTTCTTATAGTATACACGGTCATTACATATTATACAACTATATGTAACTTGACAAATAATTGTAATAGGTGCAGACTATGTATAGATGAATAATATTTTAAAACAACGGCTTACAGCATTTATTGATCCGATGCTAATGAAACGTGCGAAGGTCAGGGGGGCCCTGGAAGGCCTTACGCTATCCGAGATAGTGGAAAAGGCACTTGACGCGTACGCTCCCAAACTTGAAAAAGATAGTAATCAGCATATTCACATTAAATTTGACAACAGTTCCACAATAGACACATTTACTCATGAGGCGGATTTAAAATTAAAACGAATAGCCCCGAAACATACGAAATCTCTCACCGTGCCTCGATAATTTTTACCACCTGATTTACGGGTTTACATATGTCTAAATTATATTTAGACATATGTATGGACATAAATATCTTCAGCAGAATATCTCAACCGCTTTATACTCGCATAAAGGCCGATCCCAAAAGGCAAGATCGCATACCTGCCATGACACAGGTGCGGCAAATCCCCCGGCTCTCGGATCAAGCGTTACAGCAAGAAGGTAAAAATGAACAGACGATCAATGAGGCGACGAAAAAAGAAGAAGACAAACAAACGGTTAGTGATTTAATAAAAAAATCCAACAGATGTATTATAAGTATTTCTTCTCAGTTTCCATGGACGTTGTTTCCTAACACTATAGAGGTTGAAGAAAGCAGAGTAACGTTTATCTTCCGGCAGTTTCTTGCCTCTCAATCACACAGCGTGGATATAAAGGATATTTCAAATGTGCTTATAGAATCGTCACCGTTTTTTGCCACACTTGAGATCGTTTCCCGGACGTTTGCAGAAAATAATATTATGATTGGTCATCTTGATGCAAAAAAAGCGGCCCGGGTGCAAATGATTATTGAGGGACTTCGGACTTTTGCAGAGCACAATATTGACACATCCAACTATGAAGTGAATGAGTTGATAGCAAAAATCGAAGAATTTCACAAAAATAAAACAATACAAGGAGGAGGTGAAATAACATGACAGAACAAAATACAGACGTACAGGAAGTAACGACAGTATCGACGCCTACTACACAGCGGGTTGTTCAGCAAACGAGAGTAGTGAAGCCGGCAGTTACTACCGGATCGCCGCAAAAAACGTATGATACCAAAAAAGCAATTTTTCGTACGTATCAGGTTATTTGGTATATCCTGGGTGTCATTGAGGTGGTTTTGGCGTTTAGAGTTCTCCTCAAGCTCCTTGGGGCAAATGCAGGAAGCGGATTTACTAATTTCATTTATGCGGTGAGTAATCCTTTCGCTTTGCCGTTTGCAGGGATATTAGGCGTTACGGGAATTTCATACATGACTCTTGAATGGTCAACGCTCATTGCTATGGCGGTGTATGCAATCATAGCGTATGGGCTCGTTGCGCTTTTTCAACTGGTAAAGCCAACGAATCAGGAAGAGGTAAATCAATCGGTTGATAATCAGTAAATAGCTGATTGGATGCCGAAAAATATAACGTTAGGGGGTGAATGGTATATGGGTATTTTACTGTGGATCATATTTGGAGCTCTGGTAGGGTGGATAGCATCGATGATCATGAAAACCGGTGCAGGAGCCATGATGGATATCGTTATGGGTATTGTTGGGGCCGTGGTAGGGGGTTTTATCATGAATCTCCTCGGTCAATCGGGTGTGACGGGATTTAATCTGTATAGCATGATTGTGGCGGTACTTGGGGCTATTGTCGTTATTTATATTGGCCGCATGGTACGAAATAGATAAAGTGTGTAACGCGGAAGGAGGTGAAACATATGAATATATCTACAAACAATTTAACGCCGCTTGCATCACTTGCGTTCGGCGTATTGATTCTGATATTTCCGAAATTTCTTAATTATTTTGTCGCTGCGTACCTGATTATTGTCGGAGTTATCGGATTAGGGTTAATCCGATAATACGTGTAATAAGTCCGAACATCCTTTACCGCTCGGAGCATTTCGGAAAACTCAGTGTAGATTCACGTAAGGAATTATTCTCTCGGAGGACTGAAAGTAACCCAATAGCCGTTATCTTTAAAGCCGGTGCCGACGTAATAATGACCGTCGGCGCAGGAGAACGATATATTTAGAGAATATACTTCAGAGCCCGGAGCGGGTGTGACTATAGCTGATACCGTACATCCGCGGGAAGTCATTTTTGTTTTATACATGTCTTCGATTTGGGTATCTGATTTGTCAGTCAAATAATAGACCGAATTTGTTTCGGTAAGACTCCCGCACAACGTTTCGCCGGCACCTACGGCTGCAACGTCCGCCGGTATGAGTGAGGTGTCATTTGCTTTAAAGCCGGTAGAACCCGTTTCGTAATGAGCACACGTTGTTACAAGTTTTCCTCCAGCTGTTTTTGTTTGAGACGCGGAGGAAGAATTTGTTGGCTGAATATCTGAGGTTTGATTTTTATGCATTGAGGTAACACCAAAGAATATAATGACCGCGACGACTACGACTCCCACGATAATGCCGACCGTTTTTCCCATACATTTATGGTAAACGTACTACAAGACAATATCAAGTAGCTTCTCAGTTTTAAGTCAAGTCGCGAGCTTGCCAAATTCTGCAAACTCTGAAATACTAGATTTATGAGTATCTCTAAACAACGAGGTAATATCCCTATCATAATCATTGTCGGGTTATTAGCGTTTCTTTTAGGACTCGGTGGCTATCTCTTTTTTGTTAAAAAAGGTCAGACCAGTCAGGTATCTGTCCAAAATTTGCCTGTGATAACCCAAGGGGCACAGCTTGGAACTCCTTCACCTACCCTTATTCCTACATCAACAACCGGAGATAGTGAAACTGTTACGCAAAACGGTATCACCATGACCGTAAGCCCTACGCATGGGCCGGTCGGAACAAAAGTGAACGTGCATGTTGTGGGCATCGTTCCAAATCCGAACGCTCCTTACGCAACTGTCAGCCTTTTGGCAATTAACGGTTTAGGGAAAGACAGCGATACATCCGGATATACATTTAATACGACGAAAATACAGAACGGAACATACGAAACGATATACGTCATACCGACGATGGTTTGGACGAGTAAGCCAGGCGATCAAAACTATACGACGATAGTTCCGATCGGTATTGGGAACGGAAATATCACTTTTAGCTACCAACACCCGACACTTCATGATATTTCTATAAAAGCTGCATTTACCGTGACGTCTAATTAGAGCAGGAAAAGCAGGTCCAAACACCCTTAACCGCTTGGAGCAAAAGCCAAAAAAGAATAAGAAGTGATAATATTCAAGTATGAGCAACAGCAATATAAAAAAAGAATTGTCGTCAGAACAACGTGCAGAACTTTTTTTAACATTGAAGGCCCGTTTTGAGAAAAACATGAACCGCCATAAAGGTCTTGAATGGACGAAGGTGCAAACAAGGTTGGAGGCCAATAACGAAAAACTGTGGACCCTGAGTGAAATGGAAAGAACCGGCGGTGAACCGGATGTTGTGGGTCACGATGTTAAGACGGGCGAATACATTTTTTATGACTGCTGCGCGGAAACTCCGAAAGATCGCAGGAACGTTTGTTATGACCATGAAGCGCTTACGGCAAGGAAAGAATTTAAACCAAAAGACACCGCGATGGATATGGCGGCCCGCATGGGTATCGAAATGCTAACGGAAGAACAATATACAGAGTTGCAGAAACTTGGTGCCTTCGATACGAAAACGTCAAGCTGGTTGAAAACTCCTGCTGAAATCAGAAAACTCGGCGGCGCGATATTCGCCGATCGCCGCTACAACCACGTCTTTGTCTTTCATAACGGTGCGGATTCGTACTATGGTTCTCGGGGGTTCCGTGGTTCACTACGGGTTTAAGTTTTCACAGTCGTTCTTGTTTCTTAATATCCTTGCGGGTAATTGTTAGGTACCCAACAAGAAGAATAATAAGAACGGTTAAGACTATGCTCGTTCGTCCGGTACCAAAACCAATACCACCCATATCCGGAGTTCGTCCAAACCAGTCAGCAAATGACGCACCAAACGGTCGAGTCACAATATAGGCAGCCCAGAAAGTCAGGACTTCATTAACGTGAGATAGCTTGTGAGCTAGGAGTGGTAGAACAAACAATATGGCAAACAGAATACCTGAAGTTAGATATCCTAAATTTAATGTTATTGCGGTCATGTCACCTGTCGCAGTACCAAGCGCAAATGTCACTATAACGGTAGCCCAGTAAAATAATTCGCGGCGGGGAGTGTAGATACTATGGATAGAAAAAGTTTTCTCGGTTTTGTACCAGAAAATAAAGATACCGGTCAGTACGACTGCAAAGAATATGGTTGAGATAAGATACGGAACCCCTAAAACTATGTGGATTACGTCTGCAGCCATAGTTCCAAATATGGCAACCATGGTAACGGTGAGCCAATAAATCCACGCAACATATTTTCGAACCGAAAACTGTAGCACTATGGTGACAGCAAAACCAATGCCTCCTAATACCACAGCAATAACCGGGTTAATATGATGGACCAGGAAGTCAGAAGTGGACTCACCCATTGCCGTCGTGAGTAGTTTCACGACCCAGAAGAAGACGGTAATCTGGGGAACCTTTAGAAATTCCTGTGTGGTTAGTATCTTTTTAAGATTCATGCGTAATGAAATAATAATACCCCTTCTGTAATCATATCTCTAGAGCAGACCCAGAGGGTCCTTTTATGATAACTATGAATGGGTATTCGAACTCTCTGATATAATTGCTTCGGTGAAACTATCGAAGAATAAAATAATGATAGTCGCTGCACTTGTGGTTGGGATAACGTTTTTTGTTTTCATGATTCATCAATATCTGTTTTTAAGAAAAGCTCATAGCACGTTTGAAAATTATTATGCGTTTAGGGGATGTGTCCAATTACTGGAAAAGAAAGAAGATTACGGAATGTGCAAAACAGACAACGGCCAGACGATTAAAATCGTGAAGTATCACGGGAGATGGTATCTGGACGGGGATTTACCATGGGCGTGTGTAGGTAATATGTGTTTCGGTTTATAACTTCGCCTTATGAGTGATTGGTATAAATTATTTCGCTACCTAGCCATTTTTGGCGACTTCATCTTTATTCTTTGGATTACCTATAACGGCATTGATGAAGGGTTTAGCGGTACCATAGTTCAAAAAGTTTCCTATATTAGTTTGCTTTTCTTATTGACTCTCAATATTTTTCTACTGTACCGGAAAAAATAAGTTCGAATCTTCATCTGCCGATCGGCGCAAAGAAGGCAAAATCTATCAGGATTTTTTACCGGGTGACTCTGTCTTTTTTTCCAATAAATCGAGAATTTTGGTTTGGCGTTCATTAATTTTATAGATTTCGGTTGAAAGCGTATGGATGGCCATGAGTATGAGATGGTCATTTTGGGCCCTCTGATCACTTGCCTCAGCCTGAACATTTTGGCCTACGATAATGATGGGCAAAAGGACTAACTGTAAAAATGTCTGGGCGGTCCAGGCTACGATAATAATCGGATCATGGGATCGTATGGCCGCCGGGAGAGAAATAATGGCAAGGATGGCAAAAATATATGCGCACCACATCGATCCTACTGCCTTCGTGATAAAAACTGCTAAAAAAGTATTTACTTTACCGATGATACCGTTGCCATGGATTTTTTCCTGGGCTGTGCTATTTAATATTAATTTATGTTTTAATTTACTGGCTTTGGTTATTTCCGATTCGTTTTCCATTGAAATTATTATACACTTATAATGAAAAGGGTATTATTGCATATTGTATGTCTTTCGGCATATATACCTTGAAAACAAGTAAACGTTTTTAAGTTCGAATTCATCCCTCTGAACAAAACATTTTAGCGCCTTCTGATAAGCTATTTATTTGTTTTGATAAACTGATACAGTTCTTGATTTAAAGAACTTGAGTCGATTTTTAGTAGGGAGGATGCAACAATTAATGCTTGTTCTTTTTGGCCGGTTTGGTAATAGTCGATGGCAAGCGCGTAAAGAATTTTTGAATTTTGCTGACTTTGTGGAAAAAGTCGGAGTGTTTCTTCCAGGTAGTTAAGTGACTCCACATATCGTTTTTCTTTGAGATAGAGAAGTGAAAGGTTAGCGTAGGCATCATAATATTCCCCGTTAGTAATTGATTTTATATATGACGATTCTGCGGCACTCAGATTTCCTTTAAGGAGGTAATAAATCCCTAAATTGTTATAATTTTCCCACCAACGAGATTGGAGTTCGATAGATCGCCGGTAATGTATCGAGGCCTCATCTAATTCCCCTATACGGAATAGCTCTACACCATAGTTATTCTCTAAAAGAAAGTTATCGGGTGATAATGCAAGATCATGTTTAGTTAGAGTTAGTCCGTTTCGCCAGTCAAATGTGCGCATAAAGGTTCTGATGGATAAAGAAACTAGAACGATAATTATGACACCGATCAAGAATTTTTTAACAGAATGATTGATCGTTAAGCGGCTCGATAAAAATAACCATGTGCATCCAATCATGCCCAGGAGACCAATCATGGGGAGATAGAACCATCGGGCGGAAACTGTGACGTCCAGAGGGAAAAGTTGTAGATGAAAACCGATACCGACAAGAATCCAAAACAGGAAAAAAAGATAAGGAGTTAGCAATTTTGATTGAGTGCGCTTGAGAACAAACAAAAACCATCCTAACAGACTGCAAAAAACCGTATCGGCAAGCAAAGGAAACGTAAATGTCATCCACGTGATTTTTTTCACTATCCACAATTGATTAATGGCAAGATTGTCCGGCCAGATAAACGTTTTTAAGTAATAAAACATAATGGCGGGAGCATTCATGAGACGTCCGGAGAGCGGCAGGACGGCAATGGGAGTGAGTTTACTTTTACCGATCGGCAGGTGAGCTACTCCAAACCGTAAAAAAACGTATAGCAGCAATATCCCAGTTAAACTCGCAAGAAATACCTTGAGTTTATTTCGTTTGTATAGAACATAGTAAAGCGTGACAATTGCTGCCATGACAATTCCTGTTTCTTTACACAGAAGTGAAGCGAAAAGAAGCAGAGCAGAAATGTATGGGGAGTCGGCAAATAAACTCAGGAGTCCAAACAAAAGGAAAAGTACATCCTGATAATCAGCAATATATGCAACAGCCTCCGAGTTAATAGGATGAACGAGAAAAACGGCGGCGAGAAACCACGCGAGCAGGTCATGTTTAAGGAGTTTTTTGAGAATAAGGTACACGAGAATTCCTGTTGTAATATGAAGGATAATCTGGACAAAATGAAATGCCCACGCCTGTGCCCCGAAAATGCTATATATCAGTGCAAACCCAGTCGTCATGAGGGGCTTGTAATATAATCCGATCGCCGTTCCGCCGTTATTAAAAGTGCTGCCCAGAAAATACGTAGGGAAATTAATAAGTGAATGGACTGCGGTATCGCGGAGTATTTGGACTTCGTCATCTAACAAAAAACTATTAAAAAGTATGTTTCCATATACGAAAAAGCCGATGAGGACGAGTATCCAAATTTTATAATTCCGCATTGGCTCATTATATAATATATTAACCTGTATCTCTTCTTGACAAAAATTTTATAGGGTATATCGTTAATTTAACGGGGTATGAAAAGATTTGTTTTCTGTATTTTCTTATTGTTTATCGGCATATTCCTGTCGTCACGCGCTTCACCTGTTTACGCTGTTCCGTTTAATAATGTCCTTTCCTTCGACGGGGAAGTTGGATACGTAAAGTTTTTGAATAGTCCAACAAATGCCACTGATAATTTTACGGTTACGGCATGGATTAAGCCGCATGCGTTAATAACAAATAATAATAATATTATAGGTAGTCCACCCGTCGGACCAGTCGGAATGATTTACTACAACGGCAACGATTATGGGGGGTGGGGTCTTGCGGTGCAGGACGACGGCACCGGAAAGCTACGGTTAGTTGGCCTTTATGGAGGCGTAGTCACCGTGAAGTTGCTGAATCCGGGAATCCCATTGCAAAATGATGTCTGGCAACACGTTGCACTCGTTCGAAGGGGCGGCGATTCCTATTTATACCTTAACGGTAAGCAATCTGATACGCAGTACTATACAAGTCCAAATGTACCAATGAATAATCTTTCTACGGTTGGTGCAGAAATGAATTCAGCAGACTTTCCAAGACGGTTTTATTCCGGTTTAATTGATGAAGTGAAGATTTTTAATACCGGTTACAGCCAAGAACAAATTCAGACAGATTATGATAATGGCCGATCCGGAATTGCCGGCGATCCGAGTTTGACTAATTTGGTTGGCGGATGGCACTTCGATGACACAGGACCGTTTGTGTCCGATTATTCTCCCTCGGGCGATACAGGCAGGCTGACATATGCTCCATGGGGGTACATAGTGCCGCAATTAGTGCCGGGGACCTCGAACGTGCTGACGGGGTCTGATTTTACTACTAATACGTTATTGTATGTCCTCAATATGAACAATGTTGACAGTTCTTTTCCCGGTCAAACCTTTTTAAATCCCAGCTCCCGGATAATTTCGTATACCGGATCGTCTGGAAGGGAAGTCGATGGTTTAGTAAAATTCGATTCCTCTTCGCTGCCGTCCGGAGCGATAATAAATAACTTGATCTTATACATGGTTCCACAACCTTTGAGCGGTGGTCCGAAAGTCTCAATCTTCGGATGTCCGTCATATGACGAAAAGACCGTCACGTGGAATAGTTTTTTGAGTGGTCTTCAGCTGGGTTGTACGAATGTCGGTACATTTGATTTTTCCACATCTTCTGACCGGGACATAAATACGACAACGGTATATCCATCCTGGTATATCGCACCGGCAGATCATACCGCAGACCTTTTCCTTAGTCTGCCGACGTATCCGACCGCAGTTTCCATTCGGGCTGTATACTATATGGGTACGCCGACCCCCACACCAAATCAACCTCCGGTAGTCAACGCGATACAGTCTGCAACTATCAATGAAGGCGATACGTACAGCTCCTCCGGTTCTTTTACTGATCCGGATTCAATGGGTTGGAATGCAACGGTGGATTATGGTGACGGATCAGGAACGCAACCGCTTACACTTTCCGGTACGAACTTCAATCTTACCCATGTCTACAAAGATGAAGGAACATATACAGTTACAGTTACAGTTACGGATAACCAGGGCGCAACAGGGACAGGCACGGGAGCAGTTACAGTTCATGACGTTCCGCCTACCGTACATACCATTTCTACGACAGCCACGTCTGTCCAGGTAGGAAACGCAGTCACGGCGTCTTCGACTTTTTCAGATCCGGGTGTCCTGGATACCCACACCGCGTCCTGGAACTGGGGGGATGGCAATACAACCGCCGGAACAGTCACGGAAACGAACGGTTCGGGATCGGTAAGCGATACGCACACATACACAAGCGCCGGTGTCTATACGATAACTTTGACTGTCACTGATGATGACGGTATGTCCGCTGTTTCCCCGCCGTTCCAATACGTTGTCGTCTACGACCCGTCAGGGGGTTTTCTCACGAGCTCGGGGAGCTATAATTCAACCGCCGGGTGGGATAAACAGAATGCACAGGCCGCAGGAGACGTAAAATTCGGCATAGATGCGAAATATAATGGAGGACATCTAACTATTCCAATAGGTCAGAGCAAATTTACATTCAAAACCGGGAATATTGATTTTTCCTCAACTTCATTTCAGTGGTTAGTTGTGAGCGGCGCAGAAGCAACAGTGGAAGGAACAGGTACAATCAACGGATCAGGCGGTTATACTTTCCTGTTTTCCGGTATTGACGGCAGTCAGACCGGCGGACAAAGTTTAATGCGCATCCTGATTACAGATTCCTCAAATACCACTATTTATGACACTCAGCCCCGTGACCCATCGACAGCAGCTCCCATCACGCCTCTGACGAACGGAGTGATTAAGGTTCATTAATCCGAAAAAGTCCAAACATCCTCTACTAAGGGTTTCTAATCAATCAAGATGCGGAATTATGGCTAACATCCAAACGTTCCCGCGGTACAAGGGATAATGGGAGCATTCGGATCAGCCGCACCGGTAGCAATGTACGCTTTTCCGTCCAATGGTCCGGCACCCGGATTCCAAAGATCCCAATGATAGCGCCATTCGTTCCATCCGACATCCATTTCTTGCACAAAGATACCATGCTCCGCGAGTAATTTGCCGATCTGTCGGCCCAACGTGCATGAGGCGCTGTAGCAATGGACAATAACCTGTTTCTTTTTCGGAAGACGCTGAAATGCCTTGACTATCTGGTCGGCGTTCATCGATACTGCCGGGATATTTACGGCGCCGGTAATATGTTCGGTGTCGTATTCCTGTTTACTACGAAGGTCTACAAGAATAAAAGTCGAATCTTTCTCATCAATCATTTTTTTGACGGTGGTGGGGCTTACGAAAGAGGCTACTTCATCTTCATACGTGTTTGCAATGCGTTGATTTGGTTGTTCTTCCCAAATTTTCAGGCCTACGGCGCCGGCAACTCCGCCAATGAAACTGGAAATTACGCAGAGTAGTACGATAAAAAACGGAGAACGCTGTTGTTTCACCGGTGTCATGATTGCAGTAGTATATCGTTTGAGGCTGAAAGGTGTCAATAATAGGGAAAACTACAATGAAGATATCATGCTGTCTAACGATCCGCTGTCTGCATTATCATCTTTCGTATTTTGATCAATGGCAGTTGTATCCGTGCCGTCATTTGATTGTGTTATGGAGCTTGGACTGCCCGTCGGTATCGTGGTTGCATTTGTAGAGTTTGTGGGAACAACGGTTGTCGTATTTGTTTGGTACGACGGAGTGTTTGGGGAAGCGTATTTTTTTATAATGTAGAATGCCGCCCCTCCGAAAATCAATAGAACAAGTATGATAATCAGTGTTTTTTTCATATATACGACCTATTGCGTCGGAACCGGACTGTTTGTCGCCCCGGGCGTCCCGCTACCAAACCTATTTTGTCTGAATCCTCTGGGAAATGCACTTCCGCTTCCGACGCCTCTATTCCCTCGCGCCGCACCCGTAGACGGACGGAGTACCTGCAAATCTTTCATCAGCGTTCCGGTGATAAACTGCATGATGGTTTTATTATCCTGCCGTACAACCTGCAGTTGTGTCCGTGCAGCGATAAGCGCCTGTTTAAATTGCCCCTGAGCGTCACCACAGGTAAAATTTTGCGTTGCCTGAAGTTTCGTTATATACAGTTGGAAATCCGTAACCGATTGGTTGAGCAGTGTTGTTAACTGCGTCAGGTCTGCCTGTAATTTTGATACATCGACTCCTTTTGCCTGTAAATTTTGGATAGACTTCTGTATGGCTGCAGCTCTCGTTGAAGCGCCCGATTGCCTTTGTTGCAGGCGTTTATTTGCATTTGTAATCATCGCACTGATTCTTGCCGTAATTATCTGACATTTTTGCTGTGTCGTGGAGGTTGGAGTCGGAGTAAGCGTCGTCTGCTGCGCAATAACCTGCGTTGGTGCAAAGAGAGTCAGGCAGAGTATGCTGAAAGAAATAATGAACAACCGTTTTTTCATATCCTTGGTTCTATAGTACTCACAAATGAGAGAAAATACAATTTTCAATCAGGCATACGTTCGTGTATTATCATATTTCCTCTGAGCAATCATTCTCAAGACTTCGCGTGTTTTGGTGACATCTTCCTCCATACCTTCTTTGTAATCCTTTAATTTCTTCTTTCCCTCAAGGAGAGCCTCAAGAAGGGGATTTGGTAACTCCTTCATTCCATTCTTAATTATGCCCTCAATCGATTGGGTTGGGGGAGTTATATCCATATCTACAGCGATCTCAGTATTGTCGTCTAATATGACAATATTTTTGGTCATCATCCGCCATTCACCGACGAAATTCCATTGTTGAAGTTTGATGAATTCTTCATCAGTTATTTCCCAAACAATTCCCGAGACTACGCCGGGTCCTTTCACTAATGTGTACGCTCGAAACGACTCGCCCCAAAATTGCAGGAGTTTATTTGAAACGGATTCGGGTATTTGGCTTAAGCTTTGGTATCCAAGCTGGAATCCTCTAATGACGGCGCTTCGACCTTCACCGGGATCACGCCCGATAATCTCCTTTATGATTTTTCTGTTTTTGAGTGTCGGCCCGTATCCGAAATATTGACGTGTTACCATATATTTATAATACGGATATCCTTCAATAATAACAAGTAAAAATCGGGATCCCGGGGTGACCGCATCAATCCTTGAAAGTTATTGTCCCTATGCTGCTTTGAATAAATTTCCGACGAGGAAGCCGACAAGTGCAGATCCCAGTCCGATACCCATCATCTGTACGCCGCTTTTCCACAAGTTTCCTACCATTATTTTTGCCTGATACACGCCTACCGTAAATAATGTACAGGCAGCGAGAATTAGACTGATCAAAACGGCCGGTTTTCCTATAAGGAAAAAGAATGGCAATACGGGAATGAGCGACCCCACAGCGGCAGACAACCCGACTAAAATAGCAGATTTGACTATGTTTGCTGTTTCCACGGGTTCCAGCCCCAGTTCGTCCGTCATCATATTGGAAACCCATCTCTCTTTATCAGCGGTAATTGTTTGTACAATATCTTCCAGTATTTTTCCTTTAAACCCACGCTGGCGGTAAATATCGCGTATTTCCGTTTTTTCCGTCTCCGGCATATGATCGACTTCATAGTATTCCCGCCGTTTTTCTTTTTCATAGTGATTTTTATTTGATTGTTGGGACGTATAGGAAACTGCTGCCATGGAAACGGCTTCTGCAAGCCCTGCAGCAAGTGACGCGGCGAGGAGGATTTTATTACTGCCGTTGGCGGCCGTGACTCCCAGGATTAACCCTAAAACATTTACGATTCCGTCCTGTCCGCCGAGAATTAAATCGGCGAACCAGTTTATACGATGATGATAGGGTTCAATGGTACTCAGCATCCGGTTATTATTATACGTTATTTTGTAATCCAGATTACGGAATTCAAACTTTCTCAGAGTGTACACTTCATGTAGTCTGCGTTGAGGCAGGTAATTGAACAAAAAATTAACGCTTCTTTCCTGCCTCAACGTAGCGAATATATGAAAGATATCCAAACCATTTCAGCAGATGCGGTTCATTCAGAGAGGATCTATTTTGGTTCCCCGGCGGAACGCAGGTATATGTGGAATAATTTAATCATTGAAAAGCGCATATCAATCGGTTGGCTTTACAAATTGTATGAAGATAGTATTTTCCACGATTTTGTCCTGCTGTTGACCTCCCAGGTGAACTAAAAAAGTTGTGATTACAAACTATAATCCGTGATCTGGATATCACCGTCGATAAGAGCCTCCCGCTCAAGATGCGGAACATTACGTATGGTAATTTTTCTCCGGTTGTCTGCGACCAGTTTTTTTTGCTCAAGGCGCTCCATTTCAATACTGACGGTTTCGCGTGCCACGCCGACAATATTTGCAATATCCTGATGTGTTAGATGAATGGCAATCATAACCGATCCGTCGGGCAGCGGCTGCCCGAACCGTTTTGCCAGCAACAAGAGGGCGGAAATAATTCTCGTATGTACGGACCCGAACAGTGAATACTGAATAGTTGTTATAAGACCGTTAAGTCCGACAGAAAGCCGTTTTGTAAAGTCCAAAAGAACGTCAGGTTCGTTTTTTATAAAACGCACTACGTCTTCTTTGGAAGTTTTAGATAGTTTTGCGGCCGTCATTGCCTGGAAATAATTGAGATTCGCGGTATTATTTAAAATCAAAAACATGGGGAAATATGACCCCGGTTTGAATATATTCAGCGTTAATTCCTTTCCGTCACCTAAGAGGCAATATAACCGCACGAGTCCTGCCTGTACATAATACACGTCCGATATCGGATCTCCCGGAGCGAGTATCATGTCTCCTTTTTTGCAGGAATGAACCGGTTTTTGAGAAAAAAACGCAGCGACTTTCGCATTTACTTCCATACTTTGTAATGAAGATTACAGACTTCCGTTTATACGGTACGTATGATGCATGTATGCATTATGATAGTATGAATAGTACCATAGTTATTCAAAATCTGGATATATATGAATACATGGTACGTGCACCCTAGAATTATAACTCTATGATTATATTACCCAAATTACCATATGCCTATGATGCGTTGGAGCCATATATTGATGCCAGGACCATGGAAATTCATCTGACAAAACACCACCAGGCATATATTGATAAATTAAATGGAGTATTGGCAAAATATCCATCTCTAGGGGAGACGCCGGTTGAGGAATTGTTACGGAAAGTAAGTACTCTTCCCATGGAAGAGAAGGACAGAACGGCGCTGAAAAATAACGGCGGGGGACATGTGAACCACGCTTTTTTTTGGACGGTCATGGGTCCTACGAAACGCCTCAATACATTACTGATAGAGCGTGTTACCCGGGAATTCGGGAGTGTCGAAGCATTTAAAAAAGTATTTACTGACGCCGCAGTCGGACATTTCGGCAGCGGCTGGGTATGGCTTGCGGAAAACGGTGATAAAAAGCTTGAAATATATACGACTCACAACCAGGATTCTCCGTATCTTACGGGGCACACCCCTATCATTGCTTTGGACGTCTGGGAACATGCGTATTATCTTCTGTATCAAAACCGGAGAGTTGATTATATTACTAACTGGTGGAAAGTCGTCACGTGCATTCCGTAATACCTACAGCACAAGCACATCAAACTACCATTTATCCGTTTTAGACAACAACTTTTGGATACATAAAAGCTGAAAGAAAAGAGATAAGGAGTGTAGCGACGACGAGAATTGTGATATCAAACGGAAGCTGTGATATGTCTCCCGTTACCAGAAGCGCCCGAAGGCCATCGACCATATAGCTTAAGGGGTTAATAGTTGCGACAACCTGCAGCCAGGATGGCATAATTGAAATGGGATAAATGGCATTTGAAGCAAAGAAGAGGGGCAGCGTGATTACCTGTCCAATTCCCATGAACCGTTCACGTGTTTTCACAATGGATGCGATAATCATAGAAAGCCCTGTAAAAAAACCACCCCCCAAAATTACGATAAGGACTGTCCCAAATATTGATAACAGTGTAAACTGCAAATGAATATGAAGAAGTAATGCAAAAAGAAAAATAATTACCGCCTGGCTCATTCCGCGTACTCCTGCGGAAGCCATTTTTCCCCACACTAAAGCAAGACGTGGAGTCGGAGTGACCAGAAATTTTTGCAGTATTCCCATATCGCGTTCCCAAATAATGGATAATCCGTAGAATATGGCGATGAACACAACTGACTGGGTGAGAATGCCTGGCGTAATAAACTGCAGATATGTGAGTCCCTGCGTGGGAATTGCCCTGACTTTACTCAATGCTTCGCCGAATATCCCAAGCCAGAGAATGGGTTGTACCGCGCGGGTAATCAGTTCCGTTGGATCATGAAGAAGTTTCCGGACTTCCATTTCTGCCATTACGTAGGACTTGCTGATAAGTTGTGTCAGATAGTTCATGGTTATCCAAGTTTATGCTCGGTTTCCCGCATTCGTTTGATTTCACGTAAGTTTCCTTTTTCCTGCATGGCCGTTCCGGTGAAATAGATAAATGCGTCTTCAAGTGTTGCATTGTCTTTTTTTGTTTTTTTACGGAGTTCCTCAACTGTTCCCAGTGCGACGATATTACCCAGATGCATAATAGCGACACGGTCTGCGACTTCCTCTGCCTCTTCCATATAATGTGTTGTGAAAAAAATCGTCGTCCGGAATAGTTTCCTCAATTCGAGTAAATGTTTCCAGACATTTCTTCTGGCAATCGGATCAAGACCGGACGTTGGCTCATCCAGAAATAAGACGGGCGGATGATGCAGTATTGCCTGTCCGACTTCGAGCTTGCGGATCATGCCGCCGGAGAATTTTTTGACAAGCGTATGACGCAGCTCTGTGAGGTTAAGAAAGGAGAGCACATCATTGATGCGCTGTTTTCTGTCGCTTTTTGCAATATCGTAGAGTTTTGCCATCAGCATGAGGTTCTCATCCGCAGTGAGCGTACCGTCGACGGAGATAAGTTGCGGTACATACCCAATAACCCTACGGACATTTCCCGGACTTTTCATAATGCTATATCCGTCTATAATTCCGTCGCCGCCGGTAGGTGCAAGAAGTGTTATCAGCATTTTTATTGTTGTTGTTTTTCCGGCTCCGTTAGGTCCTAAAAACGCAAATATCTCACCGTGTTTGACGGCAAAGGAAATGTTGTTAACGGCGGTAAATCCGTTAAATTTCTTCGTGAGATTTGTTACGGTAATGATATTTTGTGTATCGTTGTTCATGTTTTGAACTTCGTGTCGATTTTATTTAAAGGTTTCCATATTGTATTAAGTTGGGTAACGATTAAAATTGGGGTGCAAATTATTGTTGTGTTAACGCTGCATACCGCCTCATAGAATATATCACTGTTTTTGTTCGCTTTCAATGAATTTTGAAGCGACTCTTGGCTTACGTCATAAGCCTTTCTTCAGTTTTCCTTGGGAGCTGTTGCATGTGTTACAGTAAGGAATAATGAAAAAGGTTATTGTCGTATTGCTGCTTCTTTGTATTATAGGAACCGGGTATTTTTTTCTGCAGAAGACGAGTACTAAAAGTGCAACACCAATACTGCGGATTTCCGGGACCACGATAACTCCCACCCCAAATTCAATGGTAAATCCATTAGCAATTTCCTCGATGAAGCAGAAGTCGTATCCTGGCAGCGCTCTTGTTGTGGCAGCAACGTTGACTCCCGGCGCCGATTACAGCCGTTACATTGTTTCGTATCTGTCGGAGGGATTAAAACAATACGGACTTCTCACGGTTCCCACCGGGCAGAAACCGGCCGGAGGGTGGCCGGTTATCCTTTTTAATCACGGATATATTCCGCCGGCGCAGTATTCAACCGAAATCAGTTACGCTTCTTTTGTGAACCCGCTTGCCTCGGCGGGGTATATCGTATTTAAACCCGATTACCGGGGAAATGGGAATTCGGAAGGAACACCAATGCAAATATACGTATCTGCCGATTATCTTGTTGACAGCATGAATGCCCTGGCTTCCATCAAACAATATAAGGATGCAAATCCGCAAAAGATCGGTGTGTTCGGCCATTCCATGGGAGGAAATATTACCTTGCACGAACTTGTCATATCCAAAGATATTCAGGCAGCCGAACTGATGGCAGGGGTTGTAGGGGATGAAACAGGCATTCTCAATTGGTGGAATCAAAGAATTAGCGCAAAAAGCATTATCGGAAACGATTTGGATACGTCATACATCGTCCAACAGATGATTGCTGATTACGGAACGCCCGTAACTAACCCGCAGTACTGGAATGCAATTGACCCGACCAAATACGTTTCGGACATTACAGCGCCCGTAGAAATACAGGTTGGCACGGCAGATGTCTCCGTTCCGCCGGTTTTTTCCTCATCTCTTCGTGATACGTTACAAAGCGCCGGGAAAACAGTTGTGTACCATGCCTATGCGGGCGCAGATCATAACCTTTCTCCCGATTCCTCAAGAGCGTTAACCGAAACTGTGGCATTTTTTAATCAGTATCTAAAATAGTTATGGCGTTGGTGTTGGAGTAATTGTCCCTTTCCATCGGCCCCGGCCGCCCATACCCGGGCCTCTTCCTCCAGCACCAAATCCGCCCATGACATAGGAGGAATCAATTCCCTGAGATTTTGCCCAGGCAACAATTTCGTCATGCATCGTAGTCATCTGGGTTTTCCGCTGAGCAGGTGTCAGGTTTGCTGATGACCTAAAATTATATTTAGCTCTCAGAGCCGCGAGTTCATTGATGATCGCCGTTTCCTGATCCGATGTGATTTTTCCGGATGAGACGAGCTGATCCAATCGGGTTTTATCCCTGTCGGAAATCTGTTGCGGCGTCAGCGTCGGGCGCGGAGTAATCGTTGCCCTTTTTTGCTGTTGAAATTCAGTTACTGCAGTTTGCACCTGTGTTTGATCCAGCCCGAATTTTTGGGAGATAAACTGCACCAGTTCCTGGAAAAAATTCATATGAGGGCTTGTGCCCGGAGTCTGTGCATAAATTTGCGGGGTAGCAACAAGAGCCGTGCCCGTGAGAATAACCGCCGATATCGATGAAAGAATTTTTTGTTTATTCATACTGTATTACCTCCTTAACGTAATAAGAAGAATATAGCATCGGATTCTGATAAAACGCTGATGGTGAATGTTTGAACTCGCGATACCAGGTGTAGATATTATTTAATGCAAGCAGTTTCTCAGAAATGGAGTGTAAACTTTCATCAGTTAATAATGAAGAGGAGGTGACATATATGATGGACACAAAAAGCGGACATTTCCATGGAGGCCATGGCGACATGATGGATTGCTGTAAAGAACATGCAATGTCAAAACAACATCTTGAAATGAAGAAAAAGATGTTGGAGGAAAAACTTGAATGGGTAAACGAACAATTGAAAAAGAACAAATAATACGAAACGGATTTTGATACTAATGAAGAGTTAGAATCTGATTTTTGTATCAGGCCCGTTGTGTATGGCCGGCCAGGTTGAGTGTTTTTTGTATAATATATTTAGGTCTTCGTTTGACCTCGAGAAAAATTTTTGCCAGGTATTCGGCGATCACGCTCAGAGATAACAGCTGTACGCCGCCCAAAAACAGCATCAACAACACAATCGTCGGGATCCCGCGGGGAGAATTGTGAAAGATAAATACAACAATAACGTTCACGATAAAAAGTAGGACCGTCAGAACGACGACGCCAAATGCGATCGTCGATATCCACTCCAGCGGCCGGAATGAAAAGTTAATAAGGATCGTTTTAGCCCACCAGAGCCCGGACCAGAAACTTTCCGTCGACTGCCCACGGACGCGTGAGTCACGCACATATGAAATGCCGATTTGCCGGAAACCTACGAATGCCCGCAGGCCGCGCAGATAATAATCATATTCATCAAAAGAGGCAAGCTCCTTCATAACGCGCCGGTCAATAAGTGAAAATTCTCCGGCGTTCAGAGGTATCTGAATATACGCGAGTTTTTCAAGAAGATAGTAAAATCCTTTATACATAAGATTCCACATTACGTTGTACCCGCGCCTGCTCGTGCGCACCCCGTACACAACATCGTAGCCCTGCCGCCAGCGTTTGATAAAATCGGGAATCATCTCCGGCGGATCCTGGATGTCGCCGTGCAGAAGTACCGCTGCATCTCCTTTTGCAAATGATAAACCGGCGACGAAACTGGGCTGCGGTGATCCGAAGTTGCGGGACATAAGGATAACCTTCACCCGTTTGTCTTTTTTTGCGAGCCGGGAATATATCGCCGCGGACCCGTCAACGGAAGCATTATCCACGTACAACAGTTCAAAATCGTATCCCGGCAATTTTTTAAATACTGCCGTGATACGCCGGTACATGAGCTCAATATTCAGCTGTTCGTTGTAGCAGGGAACAATAAGCGAAATGAGGGTTTGTTTCATCGCCGCCATTATACCAATATGGTAAAGATATAACCATACGGCGGCTCTGCTGTCGTTTTCTTTATGTCTGATGCTTTATTTGTGGCGTACATAGGCAACGGCTGCAATAACACCCCAGGCAACGGCGACCGCAAGAATCTGATAGGCGAGGATTTTATCCATTTTTAGCGTCAGAGTCGCAGGGTCAGGGGTAGGTGTGGGGGACAGAACGTCTTGGGCCCCCAACACCCGGTTTTCCGTCGGGGAGGGCAGGAATGATCCGAACGTCTGCCGGGACGGCACCGGAGTTTCCGGTTCAATGGAATTCTGTGTTGCCGCAGGAAAAGGGGTTGTCGTGAGGGTCGGATACGGGGTCACCGCAGGTGTGGGTGTCGGTGTCATTTCGGCGGTCGGGATCGGCGTCGGAGTCGGCGAGGGTTGCGGACAGTTGTTTGGTGTATTGTACGTCGCAGTGGTGCAGATGGCCCACACACCTGCGCCGTCGGTGCTTCTTCCCATAGAAGTGTTGTATCCCAGTATACCGGGGTAGCTTTGGCTGTCCACGAGTGTGCCAGTAGCATCGAATAACCGGACGGTATCACCCTGTATGCTGAAACTGATGGCCGTTTGATTTCCGTTGAAGGTAAGAAAGCCGGACGGTCCGATAACGGCGCCGGCATTGAAAATATATGATTTTGCGTCGCCTGCTATATGGTCGATATGCCAGCGGTCCAGTGATACAGACTCAGATCCCGTGTTGTAAAGTTCTACCCATTCGTTTGTCGCCGGGTCAGTTTTCGGCAGAAGTTCGTTAATTACTACCGCGGCGCGTGCCGAGTTAGTAATGAAAAACGGAGAGAGGAAAAAAGAAATGAACAGAAGTATGCAGCGTGAGAATAATTTTTTCATGTACGGGTATTATAGAGATAGAACAAGTGTTTGTATAATATTGTTGTTTTTATAAAATATATTACACGATGAACATTGCATCGCCGAAACTGTAAAAGCGATACCTATTTTTTACCGCCGTTTTATATGCTGCCAGAATTTGTTCGCGCTTCCAGAATGCTGAGACCAACACGATAAGCGTGGATTTCGGTAAGTGAAAATTCGTGAGCATCGCATCAACGATTTTAAATTTGTAGCCGGGTTGGATAAATACATTAACATCACCTGTATATGGTTTTGCCAAAGTTCCTTCTAGTGTACGGACGGTTGTGGTGCCGACTGCAATAATTCGTCTGCCCTCTTTTTTGGCTTCAAGAATTTGCTCCGAAACGTCCGGCTGAACATCCACCCATTCGCTGTGCATGGTATGGGCAGCGAGTGTGTCGGATTTTATCGGCATGAACGTACCCAGTCCGACATGGAGTGTAATTTCAAGAATGGTGACGCCTTTCTCCTTAATTTTTTTCAGTAACGGCTTCGTCAGATGAAAGCCGGCGGTCGGAGCGGCGACCGATCCTGTAATTTTTGCATAGACAGTCTGATAATCGCTGTCTTTTGGAATGGTTTTGATGTAGGGCGGTACCGGCACTTCACCGAATGTGTTGGCGTTATCCACGACATCTGACGTATTAAACGATACAAGAACTGTTCCGTCAGGATTTTTTTTCGTAATTTCCGCAATAAACGTATTGGAAAACGTGATGCGGGTCCCTGGGGTTAAGTTTCTGCCGATGGCACTCCAGAGGGTATTTTCGATTGGCCGGATTAAAAATAATTCTTTATTTCCTGATTTCAGCCGCGCATGAAACACTTTTGTGTTATTTATGAAAAGCACGTCGCCTTTATGCAGGAAATCCGGGAAATCCGAAATATGTTTGTGGATAAGTTGTCCACTATGTCTATCCACAACCATCAGCTTTGCCGATTCCCGCGGCACGGCCGGCGTTTGGGCAATCCGATCAATCGGTAAATGATAGTCGAAGTCGCTGGTTTTGAGCGTCATGATAGGTATTGTAGTATAATACTGTTGTTCTGCCCAATACGGAAATCCCGCGAGGACGCGGGTTTTTCTATTTATATGGATATACGTAACGTTGCAATAATCGCCCACGTGGATCACGGGAAAACAACTCTCGTTGACGGGATGCTCAAGCAAACCCATACGTTCCGCGCCAATGAAGCGGAAATGACGCAGACAACGATTCTGGACAGCAATGCTTTAGAGCGGGAAAAGGGGATTACAATCCTCGCCAAAAATACGGCGGTCATGTATCACAAGACCAAAATAAATATTATCGATACCCCCGGCCATGCGGACTTCAGCGGAGAGGTGGAGCGTGTCATCAATATGGCAGACGGCGCGCTTCTTATTATCGACGCGGCGGAAGGACCATTGCCTCAGACACAATTTGTGCTGCAGAAAGCCATGGAGCATAACCTCAAAATTATTGTCGTTATCAATAAAATTGACAGGAAAGACGCCAGACCCGCGGAAGTGCTCCGGGAAACGGAAGAACTGTTTTTGCATTTAGCGCATCACGAAGAGCATTTAAATTTTCCGGTATTGTATGCCATCGGCCGCGAGGAAAAAGCATGGGCGGCATATCCCGAAAATATGAATGAAAAAACCGATTTAACGTGCCTTTTTGATGCGATTATCAAATACATTCCGGCGCCTGAAGTAGACGCAGCAAAACCCTTTAAAATGCTTGTGTCGACCCTGGATTTTGATACGCATAAAGGAACATTCGCCATCGGTAAACTTACGCAGGGGAATGTGAAACCCGGGCAAAAAGTATTGCAGATGCTGGAAAATGAAAAATTAGGCACATTCACCGTTGCCGAAGTGTTCACCAGCGTAGGTTTGAAGCGCGTAGCAACCGCGATGGGAGAGACAGGGGATATTATTGCTATTACCGGAATTTCTGATGTCGGCATCGGCCAGACCATTACGGATCCCTCCGATCCGACCGGTTTTCCGGCGATACACCTTGAAGAACCGACATTAAAGATTTTGGTGTCGGCAAACACCTCGCCGTTTGCCGGGCGAGAAGGAAAATTTTCAACCGCGAGACAAATTCACCAGAGGTTACTTAAGGAAAAGCAGACAAATATCGGTTTGAGGATTACGGAAAATCCAGACGGCACAGGATTTATCGTCGCCGGGCGGGGAGAATTGCATCTGGCGATTCTTTTTGAAAATTTACGCCGTGAAGGGTATGAATTCCAGGTCGGTAAACCTGAGGTTATTTTGAAAGACATCGACGGAGTAACCTGCGAACCGTTTGAAGAAATTACCATAGAGATCGATAACGCGTATGTCGGTGTGATATCTGAAGAACTTGGGCGCCGAAGAGCCGTGATGCTTGATACCCATACAAATGATCGGGGAGTAACGAAGATGGTGTATAAAGTATCCAGCCGGAATCTTTTGGGATTCCGCGGTGATATCCTTACCAAAACCCGCGGAAACGGGATATTTGCCACACGGGTCATCGGCTATTTTTCCCTCACGCCGCATATTCCGAAGCTACGGAACGGCGTTTTAGTATCACTGGAAACAGGAAAATCAACAGGGTACGCTCTTACCACCGTGCAGGATCGCGGGAACGCGTTTATAGGACCGGGTATCCCGGTATACGAAGGGATGATCATCGGTATCAACAAGCGTTCCGAAGATATCGACATCAATGTCTGCAGAATTAAAAAATTAACGAACATTCACAGTGCAAACGCGGATGTTGCAATCCAACTGGACCCTCCAATGGTGTTGTCTCTTGAACAGTGTCTTGATTTTATTGAAGACGATGAACTGTTGGAGGTAACGCCGCAAAGTTTGCGTCTCCGTAAAAAATTTCTCACGAAAGTCGGCCGAGTGCGGGCTAAGCGCACGGATGAAAATTAACCCCTGTTATTGATGTATATTCTATAATAGAAAGAGGAGAATCTATGTGGACAACGTTAGCCGATCAAATTTCTTTAGACAAAACAATTGCTTCATTACAAGCGAACCATATTGATACGGTTGCGGTTGCGAATAAAGAAGAAGCTAAAAAGAAATTATTAGAACTCCTTCCGCTTGGGTCAGAGGTGTTTTCCATGACTTCGATGACGCTTGAGGCGCTTGGTGTATTGCCGGATATAAATGAATCCGGAAAGTTTGATTCCGTCCGGAAAAAATTACTCTTGATGAATCGGGAGACGCAAGGGCGGGAAATGCGTAAACTTGGCGCTGCACCTGACTGGGCAGTTGGCAGCGTTCAGGCGGTGACGCAGGATGGCCAGATTATGATTGCGTCGCAGACCGGCAGCCAATTGTCCGCGTACGCAAGCGGAGCGGGTCATATTATTTGGGTAGCGGGTACACAAAAAATTGTACAAAATATAGACGAAGGATTCCGTCGGATTTACGAACACTGTTTACCTTTGGAAGGTCAGCGCGCAAAAAAGGCGTACGGGCGGTCGGGCAGTTCCGTCAATAAAGTGCTTCTCGTAAGTAAAGAAATTAAACCGGGTCGCACGACCCTGATTTTTGTGAAAAAAGTGTTGGGGTTTTAACGAAGAACAAAGAAATAAAATGCGAGAGCCGCAAGGATGCGGTAGATGGCGAAGGGGATGAAAGTGTGGGTTTTAACAAAGGTAATAAACCATCTGACCGTTATTAATGCGGTAATAAATGCTCCAGTGAAACCAATTGCAAGTAATTCGTATTGACTTCCGGTGAAATGATGGCCGCTTTTAATAAGGTCTAATCCTGTCGCTGCTGCCATGGTAGGAATGGCGAGTAAAAAAGAAAATTCGACCGCGGTTTCGCGTTTTATTCCGAGCATGAGTGCGCCGGCAATAGTGGCGGCAGCGCGTGATACTCCGGGAATTATAGAGAGTGATTGTACACAACCGATAATGAATGCATCCAGTAAGCTCATGGGTTTTTGTTTTTCCGTATGAAATTTTTCCAATACAATAAGCAAAATACCGCCGATCCCTAAGCTCCAAACAACGATCCATGGATTTCCCAGAAGCACGTCTTTGATAAATTTATACAGTACCAGGCCGACTATTCCTGTAGGAATAAACGCAACGAGTACGCGGATAAACGTATCTTTATTTGTCAATAACTTTTTCCAATAGAGAAGTAATACCGCAAGAATTGCGCCGAGCTGGATGATAATTTCAAAACTTTTAACGAAGTCTGTTTCAGTGATGTGAAGGAGTGTACCGGCTAAAATCATGTGGCCGGTCGAGGATATGGGCAGGAATTCTGTGATGCCCTCAATGATGGAAAGAATGATTGCGTGAAGTATATTCATGGGTATTAGATATTTTTAATGATATACCGTTTGATGTATGTTGCGCCACTGGTCATCGTTGCTGTGACAGTAAGGGACGCATCGGTAATGCCGTAATGTGGTGTACAGACGCCTTTACTGCAGGTGCCGAAATACAGATCCCGCGAATCGTTGGTGCCGCTTGGCGCAAATGATCCGACCACACCCTGCGGGATACCGTTTGCTGAGTAACTCAAGACATAATCAAACTTTGCAACGCCGGCAAGCGTGTAAAAAGTTGCGACAATACTGTGGGTATCCCGTGACAGCCTGGCGGAAGAATAGACAGCACGCGCGGCGCGGATGCGTTTTTTGAGGGCAAATACCGGATGATTTGTTGCAGATATCAAAACAAGAAAAATTAGAATGAAAAATAGTGCAATCCGTTTCATGGCGATAGGTCGCATTAACATGCGACACAAATGACCGTAATCATTCATATCTATGAAGATATGCATGAACGTGCCATTAGTATACCATGATATACTATGCGCATGAAGAAATTATGGATCGTGACGGGAATTATTGTTGTTGTGGGGGTCGCGTCATCGGGCATATTTTTCTATTCTCAAAAAAATTCAAAAGCAATCCCGCCAGGTGAAGCAATGACTCCAAAGCCGATATCGACTCCCGTGGTCGAAATGACGACATGGAATGACCCTGCAGGATTTTCATTCCAATATCCCAAAGATTTGTCCGTTAATCCTCATGAAGATGATAATGCAAATTATGCGCATGTGGAACTTACAAGCGCGACGCATTCCGGAAGTATTATTGTGTGGGCAAGCGACGTGTCTTCCGCCTGGCCGCCAAAGGGTGGAACGAGTATTGATACGACGCTGGGTGGTGTGGCGGCAACAAAAATTATGATAAGTACACCGAGCGCGAAACTTATCGTCGGCGCGGTAAGCGAAGGATTGGTATTTAAAATTGAAGGCACTCTCACAGATAAACCCTATTGGCAGATGGTAGAGGACGGCATTGTTAAAAGTTTTGCGTTTACGCCCGATACCAGCGCGCCCGCCAATACCTCTGCCGGTTCCGACTCGGTGGACGAGGAAGAAGTTGTCCAATAGCCCTCAATGTGGTATACTATCCATGACCTAGGAAAGAAGTGTGGAACCGTCCTGTGAAAGTGAGAATTAAACCTCTTGACTTTCTCTTTAGGCGAGATATCTCACCTTTAAGTCCTAAGGAGAAAGGAGTCCCATATGGCAACTAATTTGTTTGTAGGGAATCTTCCCTATGCGATGGATAATGACAAACTGTCACAGCTTTTTGCTGCAGCAGGAACAGTCACCAGCGCGAAAGTGATCTCTGATAAATATTCAGGACGATCACGAGGCTTTGGATTTGTCGAAATGGCATCCGAAGAGGAATCGAAGAAAGCTATTGAAATGTTCAATGGCAAAGATATCGAAGGCCGGGCTTTGGTCGTAAACGAAGCACGTCCCCGCGAAGAGCGACCGCAACAGTAATCGTAAGAAATTACAATTATTACCAAAAATCCCGCGAAAGCGGGGTTTTTGGTATAATAGCATCCTTATGTTCCAAAGCCCTACATTCGGGGAGCTTGAGCTGACCCAAGTCAGGGAAAAAATTCTTGAGTTTCTCTCAAAAGATCCCAAAAGGACATATGAGCTTGTTGTCGGGACGGATTCCCAGCCGCATAACGGGTCAGGCGTGGATTTTGTTACGGCAATTGTCATTCATCGTGTGGGGATCGGCGGTATCTATTTTTGGAAACGGATCGTGAATAAACGGAAATATGTACTTCGTGATCGGATGTATGAGGAGGCGACCATGTCTCTGGAGATGGCGGAAACGGTATTGGCGCTTCTTTGCCGCGACGGTATCACAAAATATGATGTGGAAATCCATGTGGATATCGGCAAATTCGGCGATACGCATGATATGATTAATGAAATTGTCGGCATGATCCGCGGATCGGGATATCGGGTGAAAATTAAACCGGAAAGTTACGCGGCCAGTAAAGTAGCAGATAGATATACGTGAGGGGAGGTGAAACATGAATAATAAAGTATTTATTGGTTTAGTGGTACTTGCAGCGGGAGCGCTGATCGGTTGGGTTTATTTCAAAGGGAAAATCCTGCCGGTATCCGTCAATCAAACCATACAGGCAACACCGACACCCTCAGGTTCTCACTTAGGAGCGGCCGGGGCGGCTTCAGGTGTTTCAGGGAATGGTCTGGAAAAAGGCGGTGTTGCCGCACGCACTATTGTGACGTTTACGGATAAAGGATTTTCCCCGAGTCCTGTAACGGTGAAGGCAGGAGCTACGGTAACGTTTGTAAATGAAGGCAGCAGTCCGATGTGGGTAGAATCGTCCGTATTTAATGAGGATACGAGTGTCACCAGTGGCGGGACGTATGAATATACGTTTGTGAAAGTCGGGACTTGGATTTATGACAACCACTTGAATCCTGCAGTTAAGGGGAAAGTCGTAGTTATAAAATAATACCGCTGGTCACGGTGTTGGACTAGGGCTCGGCGTTGGTGTTGGGATCGGTGCACACGAACCATTCATGGGTTCGGTTCCTTTGATGAAATATTCGGGTCGGTTAAAGTAGCAGGGAATGGAAATCACATCGTCCGGTTTTGGCGGCACTTCATCGGGTTTGTCTTTCAAAAATTCCGTCATGATGTCATGCCAGATTGGCGCGGCTCCCGTAATCCCCGACGTGAGGAGGGGATCCATCGGGGCATTGTTATTGTTTCCCACCCAGACTGCGGTGAGGAGTGACGGCGTGTACCCGATGGTCCAATTATCGCGTTTACTGTCAGTCGTTCCGGTTTTCACTGAAACTGTTTTTCCGGGAATGACCAGGCTTGAGTTGGGACCGAATGCCGACATGCGTGCCGTGTTGTCACTCAAAATATTACTCATAATCCATGCAACTCCCGGTTTAACAGCCTGCGCGCCTTGTTTCGGCGTATTTTTTTCCAATACATGCCCGGTATAGTCGGTGACTTCCAAAATCGGCTGGAGTTCTATTTCCTGGCCGCCGTTGGCGAGTGTTCCGAATACCCGCGCCATATCCATCATTGTGACGTCTCCGCCCCCCAAAGTGAGCGAGAGTCCGAACCGGCTCGGATCCGTCCAGGAGGTAATACCCATCGCGCGCCCCTTCTCAACCATCGTCGCGACACCAATTTTGGCCAGCGTTTTGACGGCCGGAACGTTATAGGAATTCCCAAGTGCATACCGGAGAGGCACGAGGCCGTGGAATTTTCCGTCGTAGTTGACTGGTGCATACGGCGTGCTGCCGGGTAGTTGGTAGACAACGGGAGAATCGTCAAGAATGCTTGCCGCGGTGAATCCGTTTTCCAGTGCCGCTGCGTAGTTGACCACTTTAATGCTTGACCCGGGTTGGCGAAGTGAAGTCGTTACGTTAACGTTGCCGTCATTGGCAACGTCAAAGTAATTTTTACTGCCGACCATGGCTAGTATTTCACCGGTTTTCGGATTGGTGACCAGTGCCGCGCCGTTTCCCACCGACAGGCTTGTAAGCGAATCTACCTGAGTTTTCACAATAGCTTCCGCTTTTTCCTGCATCGTAATGTCCAGCGACGTGGTGATACGTAAGCCCCCTTGTTCAACAAGGCGTGGCCCGTACTGTTCTTCGAGTAAATCCTTCACGTACATGACAAAATGTGGTGCCAAAAGCGGTACTCGGGGGGTTGTAAACTGAATGGGCGTCGCGAGCGCCTCTTGTTCCTGCTGTGGCGTGATATAGTGATCCTCTGTCATTCTTCGGAGTACCTCTTTCTGGCGTTCGAATGCTTTTTCCGGGTGGCTGCCAAACGGTGAATATTCCGTTGGAGCAGCCGGAAGCCCCGCAAGAATGGCAATTTGTGCCAAATTGAGTTTTGTTACAGATGTGCCGAAATATGTCTGAGCGGCTGCCTCTACCCCCCAAGCGGTGCCGCCGTAGGGGACCTGGTTTAAGTACATTTCTAGAATCTGGTTTTTGGAATAAATCCGCTCCGCCCAAAACGCAAGAATGATTTCTTTCACCTTTCTGGTGATGCTAATTTCTGGTGATAGTAACGCAGATTTAATCAGTTGTTGCGTAATAGTAGAGCCTCCCTGCACCTGGTTATCCAGTAGTGTTTCCCGTGTTGCCCGGATAATACCGGTGACGGAAAAACCCGGATGTTTATAGAAGTCTTTATCTTCTATTGAAATCGTTGCTTCCTGCATGAGTTTTGGAATTTGAGAAAGCGACAGGGGTGTACGGTTTTGGTCGTTATAAATCTCGTATAAGAGTACCCCGTTGCGGTCGAAAATTTTTGTGGTTACCTCAAGGTCGCGTCGGGTCAGGAGCTGCGGGTTCGGGAGGGCTTTCAGCCACTGGTAGGTATTGTACGGAAGAATAAAAAACAACACGGTTACGCATGCGCCGGCGATAAAGGATTTGATACGTTCCATTTTGGTCGGCCATACCCTGATGACGACAGGCGGAGGTGGAAGCTTCGTCCACCGTTTTTTGAATTTCGGTAATTTAGGGAAATGGAGTTTCGGAAATACAATCTTTGGGAAATGTATTTTTGGCAGCACAATTGTCGGGAGTTTTATAATCGGGAGCTTTACTGTTTTTTTCTTTTTCGGCGGCTTGAGCGCCCGAAGCGACTGTCGGATGACAATGCCGATGGTGATTATTGTTGTTGCAAGAATATGAAATACGAGAGAAGCAATGAATCGTACTGCGTCGCCGATCGCGATCAACACGCGGGGAATAAACAGCAAAAGTCCGATAAATGTAACCTCCCTCAGTGGGGTATTTATGTTTAGCTCTTTCTGGCGCGCCATAGTGGGTGAGTTATACCACAAATGCCAGCCGTCAGACAAGGGGAAAGAAATTACTTAAGAAGTGTCGGCGGTTCGCCGGCGGGGTGTGGGCAGTCCAGGCACCATGCAGAAACAGGATCATGTACTACCTGATGTGTCTGCATTTCCACATTATCCGTTTGACCCGGAGCGGCTAAGTCTCCGGTCGTTTTATCGATAAGTACCTGCTGTGAAAGCTGTTCGCGTTCGGTGGGAACCGTACCTTTAATAAAATATTCAAACCGCGTTTGGCACCCTTTATCACCGGCGTTGGGATCCGGATTGGGAGGCAACAGACCGCTTATTGCGCAAATCTGCGCCCCGACTATGCCGTCGGGCTGTTTGGGCCAAATATCCGGTTCTCCCTGCATGGCCCGCACCATAAGGTCATGCCAGATGGGAGCGGCGCCGGTGATGCCTGATACAAGATACGGATTCATCGGTGTGTTATCGTTGTTACCCACCCAGGTGGCGACAAGTACCAGCGGCGTAAACCCGATGGTCCAGTTGTCCCGAAGATCGTTCGTGGTTCCGGTTTTTACCGATACGGCGCGGTTGGGGATATAGAGCTCTGAGTCGGGACCGAATTCCTGCTGGCGCGCATTATTATCCAGAAGTATATGGGAGATGAGGAATGCCGTCTCCTGTGAAATAACACGCGGTCCGCTCATAAGAAGTTGTGACGGAATGTCTTTATTTAAATTGGAATCTTTGTATTCTTCCAGCGTGTTGCCGTTTTTATCCACGACTTTAAGAATAGATACGAGATCATGCAGGATGCCACCGTTGGCAAATACCCCGAATGCCGTTGCCATATCGGTCATGTGAACCTCGCCGCCGCCCAGGGTAAGAGAGAGTCCGTACCGTGTCGGGTCCGTGAGTGTCGTGAGACCAAAAGCGCTGGCGGATGCCACCATATCCTGAACGGTATTCATATAGAGCATTTTGACTGCGGGAATATTAAATGAGTTGCCCAGGGCCATACGCAGCTGTACCGGACCGTGGAATTTTCCGTCATAATTGACGGGGCAGTAGAGAGGTTGTCCGATACTGTTGCCGAAGCAGGTCGGTTCGTCAATAAACATCGTTGCCGGCGTTACAATATGCTTTTCCAAACCGATTGCATAGTTGATGGGTTTAATGCTGGACCCCGGTTGGCGAAGTGCGGTAACGACATTAAAGTTACCCGACGGTGACGCAAAATAGTCGGCAGAACCGACCATCGCAAGTATTTCGCCGGTTGCGGGTTTTGTAATGAGTGCAGCTCCGTTTGAAACCTGATAGTTTTTTAATTTCGCAACCTCTGCGGCAACCGTTGCCTCGGCATACTCCTGAAGGTCCAGATCCAGTGTGGTTGTGACTTTTAACCCTCCTTTTGCCACCATCGCTTCCCCGTATTTGTCAACCAACTGTTCTTTTACGTACATGACAAAATGCGGGGCCTTGATGCCGGTTTCGTTTTTATACACAAGAGGCTGGGCCGCCGCCGCGTCTGCCTGTTGTTGGGTAATATACTTGTCTTCCACCATGCGCGTGAGGACCTCTTTTTGTCTCGTTATTGCCAGTTCGGGATGTGCTCCGAACGGAGAGTAAGATGTCGGCGCCTGCGGAAGTCCGGCAAGAAGTGCGCATTCGGCAAGCGTCAACTCATCAACATTTTTGCCGAAATACTGTTCGGCAGCTGACTGTACGCCCCAGGCTGTACCGCCGTAGGGAACCTGGTTTAAATACATTTCAAGTATTTTATCTTTGGGGTACAGCGCTTCCACCCAAAATGCGAGGATGATCTCCTTAATTTTCCGTGTGACCGTGCGTTCCGGTGAGAGCAGTTCCGACTTCACCAGTTGCTGGGTTATGGTAGAACCGCCCTGGAGTTCTCCGTGGGTCACGTCTGCCGCAAGCGCGCGGAGGATTCCTCCGACAAAGTTGATTCCCTGATGTTTATAGAAGTCTTTATCTTCAATGGAAATCGTTGCCTCCTGCAGGTATTTGGGAATTTCCGAAAGCGGTACGGGTGAGCGGTTTTGGTCGGCAAATATGTCAAACAAAAGTTTTCCGTTCCGGTCGTAAATTTTGGTCGCGATGGGGATATTGTATTGGGCCAGTTTTGCCGGGGACGGGAGGTCCTTGAAAATCAACAGATATGATGCCACCACAAGAAGAATAGGTAGGGCCCAGAACGCCCATGCGTACCGAGGAAATTTTTTGCGGGATTTCGGGACGACCTTTACCCGTTGTTTTAGCCATGAAATGACCGGATTGTCCATGGGTTCATTATATCAAGAATAGAGAGATTTGTGTTGTATAATGAATGACAAACGCATGAAACCAGATGATTTTTTTGTTAAACCCCCGCAGGCGAAGCCAAAAGGCGTTACCCTGTTTGCCGGCGGGGATTTCGTTCACTCGCAAGACGAGTGCTTCATTATTGCCGACGGCGTCGCAAGTTTGCCGCATGCAGGCATTGCGGAGCAATTAACCCGGGAGACGGCGCTCTGGGCGTACACTATGGTCCGTCAGCGCCGATTTTACTGGAGAGAAAAACCATTATTCCTCAAACGCATTTTCCGTTCAACAAATCTCAGGCTTTGGCAAAAACGCCGTGACAAGGGATTTGATGCGGGGCTGGCATCGGCAATCACAGTACTTATCGTTATTGACGACTATTTTTGGATCGGTTCGGCCGGAAACTGCAACAGCTTTCTTTTTCGCGACGGGCTTATCGATATTCTTACAAAACGTGATGTCGATAGTGACGGGATGATCACCAAAGCTGCCGGATTTTCCCGGAAACAACTTATTCCTTCAATGCACTCTGAAAAATTATTGGAAAACGATATTATTCTTATTGCCAGTGATAGCATTGCAAATTTTGTCAGCGAAGATGAGATGCGCGCAATTTTAGAAGACGTCGGAACGACCACAGAATCCCTGCAAATCGCAGTCGATTCGCTTATCGAAACTGCCAAAGCCGCAGGTAGCACGGACTCCATGTCAGCGTGTTTGGTGAAACGGATCGTGATATGATGGATATACATGCCCGAAGAATTTTTTGAACCACTATCCGATACCAAGACTCCACCGACATATAATTTTTTTAACGGATCTGCCTGGGTCGCGGGAGCTAGTAATAAAACGACACCTGTTGTGTCTCCCATTGATCAAAGTGTCGTCGGAAATCTGATAACTGCAACTACGGCGGAAATTGATGAAATACTGACAAAGTTAAAAGTCGCCCAGCCGGCATGGGAGGCAAAACCCCTCAATCAGCGGGTGAAAATAATGCACCTTGTTGCCGATTGGGTGAGGCATTACGAAGAATATCTTACAACGCTGTTAGTCCGCGAGATAGGGAAATCAGTGGGAGAATCCAAAAGCGAAATCGTACGGACCGCGGAGCTTACGGATTATTTTGCCGATGAAGTACAGTCAATCCACGGTGAAACAATCAATAGCGATGATTTTCCCGGTTATGACAAGGGGAGTATTGCGATGGTTGAGCGCGTTGCCCACGGCGTTGTCCTTTGTATTGCGCCGTTTAATTACCCCGTCAATCTTGCAGCCAGTAAAATCGTGCCGGCGCTTCTCATGGGCAATACGGTGCTGTTTAAGCCGCCGACACAAGGAGGCGTGAGCGGACTTCATCTTGCGAGAATTTTTGAAAAAGCAGGCGTTCCGCCCGATGTGTTTTCCTGCGTGACCGGAGGCGGGTCGGAGATCGGGGATTATTTAGTTTCCCATAAGCATATCGATGCTGTTGCGTTTACCGGAAGTTCCGATACCGGAATCGCCATAGCCGGAAAAGCGCCGATGAAACCACTCTTGTTTGAATGCGGCGGGAATAACGGGACAGTCGTATTTCCTGATGCGGACATGAATCTAACGGCAAAAGAAATTGTCAAAGGCGGGTTTTCGTATGCGGGACAGCGTTGTACCGCGATTAAATATGTTATGGCGACTCGCGGAGTTCTGGACGAACTTATACCAGTTGTTCTTACCCAAATGAAAGAACTTATTCACGTCGGAGATCCCAGGAGTCCCGAAACAAAACTTGTGGGACCCGTTATCGCTCCTGCGATTGCCCAGAAAATTCAGGGATGGATTGATGAGTCTATTCATATGGGGGCAAAAATTATTACGGGTGGTACACACGAAAGTGCCTATATTCAGCCAACACTCTTAACCAATGTCACGCCGACGATGCCGGTTATCGTTAATGAAGTATTTGGGCCGGTTGTTTCGTTTATTGAAATAAAAAGTATGGGAGATGCAGCATCTATTATCAATGCGACACGGTTTGGTTTGCAGGCCTGTGTGTTTACCAAAGATGAAGGGACGGGGATTGTGTTTGCCAGATCGTTAAACGTCGGAACGGTGCAGATAAACGGTTCGCCGCAGCGCGGACCTGATCATTTTCCGTTTCTCGGCGTCAAGCATTCCGGCATCGGCGCGCAGGGCGTGCGGTATTCTTTGGAAGCCATGAGTCGTCTCAAACCGGTAGTTCTTAATAAGCCGCAGTAATTTTATTCCCACTCCATTGTTGCAGGGGGTTTGGTGGTGATATCAAAAACAACTCGGGAAATATTGGGGACTTCGTTCACAATCCGCGAGGATATTACTCCGAGTACGTCGTAGGGGATGCGCGCCCACTGGCTGGTCATAATATCTCGCGATTCGTATGCGCGGACGGCGACAACTTCGGCAAACACCCGGCCGTCGCCTTTGACTGCAGTTGAGTACGCACCGGTCATGACGGCAAAACACTGAAAAACTTTATCATACAATCCAGCTCTTTTTATTTCCTCCATAACGATTGCGTCGGCGATTTTCACCTGTGCCAACCGCACCTGAGTGACTTCTCCCCGGATGCGGATGGCAAACCCGGGGCCCGGGAACGGGTGTGTGAGAATGATTTCCTCCGGCAACCCTGCACGCCGTCCAATCCCGCGAACTTCGTCTTTATAGAGATGTCTCAGAGGTTCAATAAGTTTTAAGTGTAATGATGCGGGAAGCCCTCCGACGTTGTGATGGGATTTTATATGGGAGGCATGTTTACTTCCTTTGGATTCGATGACGTCGGAATAAATTGTCCCTTGGCCCAAAAATACTGCGTCTTTGTGTTTTATTGCCTGTTCCTGGAAAATATCTATATAAAGTTTTCCGATGGTTTTCCGTTTTATTTCCGGATCGGTAATACCTTTTAATGCCGTTAAAAAACGGTCCTCTGCGTGAACGATTACCAGATCTGCGCGAATAAGTTTCGTGAAAATATTCTTTACTTTAATATCAGTGCCGGGCCGCATGAGGCCGCTGTCTACATAGACCGGGATAAGGTTTTTGCCGATTGCCTTACCGATGAGGAACGCGGCAACTGTGGAATCTACACCTCCCGAAACTGCGCAGATGACCCGTTTACTGCCGACAACCTTTTTAATTTCCACAATAATATCTTTTGGATGTAGTCGAAGCGGGTGGGGAATTTCATGACATATGGTAACCGCAAAATTTTTTAAAAGTTCCTGACCGTATTGGGTATGATCTGCCTCCGGATGAAACTGTACGCCGAATATATTTATTTTTTCGTTCACGACTGCGGCATACACGACGTGTTTGGTGTGCCCTACGGCAGTGAATCCTTTGGGTAGTTTGGTGACCGTATCGCCATGAGACATAATCACGGAAAACTTTTTTTCGGGTACTCTAAAAATGCCGGTTTGTTTATCGAACATAATGGTTTCAGGACCATATTCTTTTTTGGTGTGTTTGACGGTTCCATGCAAGAGGTATGCAATCAGTTGCCATCCGTAACAAATTCCGAGGATTGGAATACCGAAATGCAATACTTTTATATCTACTGAGAGGGAGGCATCGAGACTAATATTATTCGGCCCGCCGGAAAAAATAATTCCGGACGGGTTGAATTTTTTAACTGCAGCGAGTGCCACTTCCGGATAGGTATATTCAATACGGACACCGAGTTGCCGCAGACGCCTACCAATAAGATGAGTAGTCTGTGACCCGAAATCAACGATAAGAATCATATGGTAAAAATTTAATTACCGCGTCCGTTTAGGTCGGTTCGGGCAAGGGTAAGTATTTCAGGTATCCCGGCAACTTTTACCATGCCGGGTGTCGTATGTGTCATGGGTATGAGACCCTCAATTGATACAGCGGTATGAATATTATGTATGCCCAATTGATCCATGACGATTTCATTTCCGGCATATGGTTTAGAAAAAGGAGCAACTGCACTCACAATTCGAATATCGACGCCGAATTCACGCAGTTGCTCAGTTAAAAGATGTGCAGCAGCAGTGACACCACCTGAATCAAACATATCCTCAGCCAGAACTGCAAGAAGCGGTCGATCACGTGGAAAGTCACCGACTTCTGCGGAAATAGTGCTTAGAATTGGTTTTGAACCCTCCATTCTGGTATATGATGCAAGCTGCACACCGATCGGTTGATCCATCGTCAGACTTGTTCCTTTATGCAGTCTTACAAATAACGGATTTTTTTTGGTTAATTCCCAATATTTCATGCCGTAAAAGGCAGCAATGGGGCCGCCAGAACTATCAGGCGCGAGAATGCAATTTACCCCTTCGTCAATGAGGTGTTGCGTGTGATCAGTGGCAAGACTATTACACACTTCTACATCGAGTTGACGGTTAAGAATTCTTGAGTAATCGAGTGCATACCCGATGCCCATATCTCTCCAATCTAATGCTCTTCCTTTTTCGATGAGTCGTGATAAGAGTAGTTTTGAGGAAGGCGGGATTTCAGACGAACCGATTCGTTTCAATGAATTTTCCGGATTTAGAACCGTATGATTGGAGAGATCTAATTCAGGCGGGTACACTGCGTGACGGGATACAAGGGGAATACCATCTTTCATAGAGATTTCAATATTTCCCAATAGTATTGTTTTTCCTGTTTCATGTAACATTTCCTTTAACATAAATGCCTCCTTAAAATAAAAAAATCCGCAGTATAAGAATAACTGCGGATGTGTTTTATATAATTATATTGTGTGTCATTTTTCTAAATAATGTCGCCTGACGAACGCAATTTGATCGTCCGTATAGTTTAATGATTCAAGAAAATTTTGGATTTCCGCTTTCGATTTTCCTTTTTCGTGCATCTGGCGGCAGATAAGAAGAATCATTTCCGTAGGCTCGTAGGGGAATAAAATCCATTTGGTTGTTTGCCGGGCGAAAAAATCCGGCCGGTACACGGAATGGGGTTTGTAAAACATCGTGACCGTGGTAATTTTTTTTGCCCCTGCCCGTGTTAAATATTTCGTTGCACGCCTCATGCTTTTTCCTGAATCCGCAACGTCATCAACAAGAAGAATATGTTTGTGTTTTATTGAGTTTTGCAGTTTAGCCGTGAGAACCGCCTCACCGCTTTTCTGGATATCCGTGTAACTTTGGATAGCAATAATCGAAATGGGAACACGTAAAAAATCCGTTAAGAGATGTCCGAGTGTCAGCCCCCCGCGGGAAATTGCCACAATCTGATCGATCGGTTCGGCGTGATCCAGGATGCCCGCGGCAAGTTTTTGGGCGGTTGTGTGATAGTCATTCCAGGAGATTGGGAGGTATTGGATAGCCATAGTTAATTATGGGCTCCGGTTTGACGATTGTCAATGCCTTGATGTGGGATTGAGGTTGCCGAAGGACCCACATATATTTATAATAGGGACATGGATCAGGGTAAAAATTTAAAATACTCAAGTATTGCGATTTCCGGAAGACCTGGCGCTGGCCGTTCCACGCTTCTGAACAATTTAAAACCGATTGTACAACCCCTTGGATGGGAAATATTTTCCGGTGGAGCCTGGGCCAGACAATTTGCCATTCAATCCGGTAAACATGATGCCAAAGATCCCAGACACCATCTCGCGACCGATTATGGGGATGATGTGGACCATCAGATAGATGCCGCTATGCGCAAAAAACTGAGTAATCCACAGACACATATGGCAGTTGAGTCTTGGATTGCGGGATGGAATATGCGGGGATTAAAACACGTCCTTAAGGTTCTCTTAATGTGTGATGATGCTCTTAGGATTGACCGTGTGGTCAACCGAGATTCGATTTCTGTTGGTGACGCCAAAAAGCATTTGCGTGATCGCGAAAAGGCAAATATTTCCAAATGGAAACGGATGTACGGTGTCTCTGATTTCTGGGACCCGAAATATTATGACTTGGTCATTAACACCTACTCCCACGGTCCACTGGAAACATTAGACCTCGTCCTCCAAGCACTGGGTTACTTCTCCCTCAACGGCCAGCCAGCGAAGAAATAATATATTATTGTTGTGGCGGCGCGGATTTGATCACATGGGTGTAGATGAGAAGAAGAACTGACGCCAGTATTGCAATTGCGGCGGCGAAAAAGAAGGGGGCGGCGGGGGAGAATTTATCCCACAGGAGACCCGCGATAAAACTGGCCGGCAGTGTAATAATGCCGGTCAATGAATTATACAGACCGTATGCTTTGCCGCGGTGGCCTGAGGCAACTTGGTCGGCGATATAGGCTTTCACGACTCCCTCCGTTGTTGCATAGTAAATGCCGTATAAGGCAAACAGGAGCCACGCCTGATAACTTTTATTGGCCATGGCGAACCCAAGATACGACAGTGCATACGTTATCCATCCCATAAGAATGACTTTTTCCCGGCCGATTTTATCCGACAAACTTCCGAGAGGTATGGATGCACTTGCATAGACGGCATTAAACAGTGCATAGACCAGGGGAATGCCAAGGAGGCTCACACCAAGATTTTGTGACCGCAAAATTAAGAACGTATCCGATGAGTTGCCGATGGAAAACAAAAGAACAATACCTAAAAATACAAAATACCGTTTAGGGAGTGGATGTTTGGCAAGGAACGATTCCGGTTTTTTGACGGGTGCCTCTTTGACAAAGAACGATAAAATGCTCAACGTAAAGACGAGGGGAATGGCAGTGATAAAAAAGATGTAATGGTATTTCAGCGTATTATTTTTTAATACAAAGAGAAGTGCAAATAGAAGAAGTGGTCCGGCAACTGATCCGAACGTGTCCAGGGCGCGAACGATACCGAATCCTTTACCGCGGGAGGTAACCTGAGTAGACTCGGCAATGAGGGCATCTTTGGGTGAATCTTTGACGCCCTTACCGACGCCGTCTAAAAACCGTAGTCCTGCAACTCCAACGCCAGATGTAGTCAGTGCGAGTAAGGGCCGGCTTACAAACGAGAGGAAATAGCCGGCGAATACAATGGGTTTATTTTTCTTGAGTTTATCCGACAGATAGCCGGCAACCATCCGGAAAACGCTGGCGCTACTGGTAACCAGTCCTTCCGTGAGCCCGATAAATGTTTTGTCAAAATGCAGGATGTTGGCAAGGTATAAGGGCAGGACGGGAACAAACATGTCCTGGCTTATACCGCCGAAAAAACTTAATAAACCGATAAAAAAAACGTTGGAAGAAATATTCTTTTTTGAAGATTCGGCCATAAGTCGATTATAATACAATGTATGATTCCGGACGAACAACAGGCAAAGGCGTTATGGGAGAAATATGCGCTTCCTCAGCAAAAACGAATTCACGTAACTCTTGTCGCCCATGTCGCGATAACACTGGCTGACAAATTTCCGGTCGATAAAAAATTACTTCTTGCAGCTGCACTTCTGCATGACATCGATAAAGCCGTCGCCCGGCGTCCTGGTGAGCGGCATCCGGATACTGCGGTGCGCGTCTTGCGGGAGGAGGGGATGAATGAGGTGGCGGATGTCGTCGCAGCGCACTCGCTGCATACGATTTTAAATCCTGTAACTGCACCCTCAACCTGGGAACAAAAGCTTTTGTACCTTGCGGATAAGATGGTCAAGTATGATATAGTCGGCGTTGACAAACGTTTCGCCCTGTGGAACGCTGAACATTTGCCGCCCGAAGAACAGGCAATTCTTGATGCGAGTTATCCCAAAGTGAAAAATTTGGAACAAGAAGTGTTCAACCTTGCAGGAATTGCGCCTGGTGATATACTACAGAAGAAAGAGGTACCCATATGAAATATATTGGTTTATTTTTTGCTAGTCTTCTTTTTCCGACTATGGTCTTTGCCGCAGGAGTGACAACGACTGCATCTACTGCTGCAGTACCGGTGGTTTCACCAACACCCACGCCGGTCCAATACGAACTTCCGTATCCGGGGATGCTTCCGAATAATCCCTTGTATTTCCTGAAGCAGGCCCGTGATTGGATACTGGATAAGCTCATTATGGATCCCGTGAAGAAAACGGAATTTTATATTCTGCAGGGTGACAAACGGTTAGCTATGGGAATACAGCTCACAGCCCTCGGCAATGGAGTTTTAGCAGAGCAAACCATTTCTAAAGGGGAGAAGTACATGAATAATGCAGAGCAAACACTTTTTGCGCTCAAAGCGCAGGGGACTGAGGTTCCGGCATATATAACAGATCATCTCACCCAGTCGCTTGCCAAACACGAAGAGGTACTGACATCCGAAATACAAGTGACTTCGGATGCAACGATAAAATCAGGACTCTCCGGTTCGTTGGATTTGGTACATACCCTTCAGGCGGGATTGCAGAAACTAAAGTAACGTTGAACACAAAACGTCTGCACCGGAATTTTTTTATATCCGCGGCGGAATGATTTCCCGTACTTTTTCCTCACAGATTATTATCAGCCTCGGGGGAAAATATTGCCCCTCTTTGATATAGAAGTTGCCAGTTGACGCACCGTATTTAGTGTCTTACTATCATTTTTAGCACCACATATAGTGTTTTATATTTCATTCGTGAAATGAAGGTTTGAAGGAAATTGGGGGCTTGAAATCGTTCAGAAATTGTTTATATTGAAAAGTCCTAACAGAAAAAATGAAGTGTCCATATTGCGGTTTTGAAAATACAGATGTCATCGAGACTCGGGATAACGAAGATTTGTCAGTGACGAGACGGCGCCGGGGGTGCTCAAAGTGTGAGAAGCGGTTTACGACCTATGAGCGGGTGGAAACGGTACCGATTACAGTGATTAAAAAAGATGAGCGGCGGGAAACGTTTGACCGGGAAAAACTGAAACGGGGAATTTGGCGGGCAAGCGGAAAAACGACGATTAAAGCGGATGATGTAGATCGGATTGTGGATGAAGTTGAGCGGGAGTTGATTGCCGGGGACACAACGGAAGTTCCGAGTAAAAAAATCGGGGAACTGGTCGCCAGGCGCCTGAAAAAATTAGACAAGCTTGCCTACATCCGATTTGCAAGTGTCTTTCGGCAGTTTGTTGATATAGAAGATTTTGATAGAGAGATTAAAAAATTACTTTAAAAATTATGGAATTAACTGGCATCCGTAACACCGTATTTTTGGACAGATATGCTCTGAAAGACGAGACGGGAAAACCGATTGAACAGACGCCTGAAGAAATGTGGCGACGGGTGAGTCATGCGATCGCCCAGTCCGAACATAAAAAGGACCGCGCCGTCTGGGAAGAAAAATTTTTCCAGGCCATGGAGGATTTTGCCTTTGTTCCGGGAGGAAGAATTTTGTCAGGAGCCGGCACCGGATACAAGGTAACGTTTTATAATTGTTTTGTTATTCCTTCGCCTCACGACTCACGCGGCGGGATTTTAAAAACACTCGGGAATATGGTGGAAATTATGTCCCGCGGGGGTGGTGTCGGCATCAACCTTTCGAGTCTCCGGCCCCGTGGCGCCCGGGTGAATAAGGTCAACGGATTTTCATCGGGCCCCTGTAATTGGGCGGAATTATTCAGTGTCGCGACCAAAGATATTATCCAGCAGGGAGGCTCGCGCCGCGGGGCGTTGATGCTCATGCTCTGGGATTGGCACCCGGATATTGAAGAGTTTATTACAGTGAAACAGGATTTAACGAGGATTAACGGCGCCAATCTTTCGGTATGCGTGTCGGACGCGTTTATGGACGCGGTCAAGGCGGATGCGGATTGGAATTTAGTATTTCCGGATAAAACGGATCCGGAGTATGACACAAAGTGGGACGGGTATTTACCTAACTGGATTGCGCGCGGGGGTAAAGTTATTGTCCATAAAACCGTAAAAGCACGGGCTCTCTGGGATCTTATCGCCCAGGCGGCGTGGAAAAGCGCGGAGCCGGGCGTGGTATTTATGGAGCGGTATAACAAATGGTTTAACAATTCATATTTTGAATTTGTTAACTGTGTGAATCCGTGCGGAGAGGAGGGGTTGCCGTATTGGGGCGTCTGTAATTTATGTTCTATTAATCTTGCCGCGCTGGTCACGGACAATGGAGAGATGGATTATGCGCGCCTTGCCCAAATCGCTACCATCGGTGTACGTTTTCAGGACGACGTTATTGATGCGGATTTTTATGTCTTTGATGAAATCCGTAAAGTCCAACAAAAAGGAGAACGTCGGATTGGGTTGGGTACTATGGGGCTGGGCGATGCGCTGATTAAAATGAAACTTCGGTATGGTGATAAAGAAAGTCTTCCTGTTATCGATAAAATTTACAAAACGATCAGGGACGCGGCGTACGAGGCGTCAGTCGAGATAGCGGCAGAAAAAGGACCGTTCCCCAAGATCCAAATTAAAAAACATCTGGACGGGTATTTTATTAAACAACTGCCGGAATCAGTCCGTAAGGGTTTAAAAAAATATGGCATCCGCAATTCCCTCATTCTGCAGCAGGCGCCAACAGGGAGTACGTCACTCATGGCGGGGGTCTCAAGCGGGATAGAACCCGTGTACGAGTTTGAATTTATACGGAGGGACAGATTAGGAGAACACACACTGCGGCATCCTCTCTATGACGCATGGTTTGAGGATTTCAAAAAAATACACGGGAGAGAACCGACACGTGCGGAACGCCCCGCATGGTTTGTGTCGGCCAATGATCTCATACCGGAAGATCATGTGTATGTTCAGGCAACAATCCAAAAATACGTGGATGCGTCCATCAGCAAAACCGTCAACGCTCCGGCCACCCATACAGTTGAAGATGTGAAACGGCTTTACACATTGGCGTATGAACAGGGGTGTAAGGGTATTGCCTATATGCGGGAGGGAAGCCGTGTAGGTGTCTTAACACGGAAAGAGGAAAAAAAGGTAGAAGAGGTGAAACAACTTATCACGCCGGAGGTGAAACCGCGCCCGGTTGTTCTGCATGGGGCGACCTACCGCGTGGAAACACCGGTCGGCGATGCGTATGTGACTATTAATACCAACGGCGGCAATCAGCCGGTTGAAATGTTCGTGAACGTCGGCAAAGCCGGCAGTGATGTAACTGCTATGGCTGAGGCATTGGGTAAAATTATTTCCTTAACGCTTCGTATGGCGTCGCCCATTCCGCCGATGGAGCGCGCGCATAAAATTGCATCCATGCTGATCGGTATCGGAGGAGCGCGAAGTCTCGGGTTCGGTGAAAACCGTGTACGCAGTCTTCCTGATGCAATTGCAAAAGTTATCGACCGGCATTTCGGATTTTTTCAAAAACACAGGGTTGATGTTGCTCCCTTGTCAGTGGGTGATGGAAACGGAAACGGACACGCACCGGGAACGACGGTTGCTGCGGAAGTTGCAAAATTAACATCAACTGTTACGCCCGCGCCCGTATTTGCTCCGCCGGTTGAGGCGCAGGAGGCGGCAGTTGCCTCATCCAAGCGGATGGTAACTGTTGATTTGTGCCCGAAATGCGGGGAAGCAAGTCTTGTTTTTGAAGAATCCTGCAAGAAATGCTACAGTTGCGGCTATTCTGAGTGTTAATACTTCATCTATGCCAATCTATACACGCACCGGAGATGATGGGACGACGTCACTCTTTGGCGGTAAACGCGTGTTGAAGTGCGAGGAACTCGTTGATGTCTATGGGTCGATTGATGAACTGAACAGTTGGATGGGACTCATAGGTGAGAAGTTAAAGGATAAAAGTAAAAAAGTATTTTTGCATACAATTCAGTCAGACCTTTTTACCATCGGGAGTACACTCGCGGGATTCAAAGGAAATCTTCAATTGCCTGAGCCGAGGATTTCAGAAATGGAAAAGGAAATAGATTTGATGGACAAAGAATTGCCGCATCTTACAAACTTTATATTACCCGGCGGGTGCGAGTTGGCAGCACACATCCATATTGCGCGCAGTGTCTGCCGCCGTGTCGAGAGACAGACGGTCTCCTTATCAAAAAAACAACAGGTGAATCCGGTCATTATCAAATATCTCAATCGGTTATCCGACTTGCTATTTACACTTGCGAGGGTTATAAATAAGCAGGAAAATATTAGGGAAGTTGTGTGGTCCGGAAACTTCTCGCGGTGAGGAGTTTTTTTATGAAAAAAAATATTGCCATAGTGGCGGCTCTAGGAATTATTATTGTCGGGGGTTTGTATGAGGTTACACAGTACGTTTGGCGGACAGCGAATTATGTCAATGTCAATTCATCGCTTTCTGTTTCACCGGTTTCAACGGCAACCGTTGTATTGGATACAGGCAAAGAAGTCTCCACAGTATCTGGTATTTTTGCAGGAAACGCCTACGCTGCATTGACGGCTTTGGCAGAACAGAAACGCATAGAGGTGATAACAAAACAATACGATTTCGGGGTATTCGTCCAGCAGATAGGACCCCTTGCAAACACAAAAGAAAAATCATGGATTTATTTTGTCAACGGAAAAGCAGGTACTGTTGCAGCAGACAAACAAAGTCTCAACGCAGGCGATACAGTTGAGTGGAAGTATATGAAGCCAACTATTGAATAATATGGATACAGTACTTTTAATTATTATCGGTGTTCTTTCGAGGATTCTTCCGCACCCGGCCAACATTACCGCGGTCGGTGCGCTCGCTGTGTTTTCAGGCGCGAGATTTGGTAGAACGAAGGCGTTGGCAATTACCGTCTGCACGATGCTCGTGAGTGATGCGGTTTTAGGATTTCATACAGTTATGTGGGCTACCTACGGGAGTTTTGCCATTTCTGTTCTTCTCGCGGGCCGATATCTTCAAAAACAATCAATGATCCGTATTGTCGGGATCACGCTGACGTCATCAGTTGTATTTTATCTGGTGACTAATTTCGCTGTCTGGTTCGTGCCCGGATCCATGTACCCCAAAACACTTGCCGGTTTATTGGATTCCTATATCATGGCCATCCCGTTTTTCCGCAATTCCCTGATCGGAGACAGCGCGTATACCGCACTATTTTTTGGGAGTTTTGCTTTGATGAAGGCGCGGTCCCCAGGTTCGAAAGTTCTCCATTCGTGATATGATATTTATATGAATGACCTGCCTTCTTCAGTATCTGGAAATACTTCGCCACCTGTTCCCGTGAGTACCGGGTCTGTCAGTAAGGAAGTAGAAATCGGCGGGCGGCCATCTGTTGAAGGTCCATTTCGACCAGCGGGACATGAAGTAGAGCTGTCACCGGAGGTCGTAGCATCCGGAGTCGCAACGCGGCCGACGGCGATTCCTATCCCTCCGCCGGTCTCACAGCTGGGTGTGCAACCGGCCGGACAAAACGTCCCTGCGCCCACACCCTCTGTTACCTTGCCTCTATCTGATGATCAGATCGCATTGGGATTAAAACAAAGCATATGGACTTCCTGGCGCTGGCTTGCTCAGTGGTGTGTCCGTAAATTAAAACAGGTACACATGGGACTTAAAAATGTTCACGGGAAACTCACGCGCGTGAGAGAATAACTATGCCCATACAAACAATGGATTATCTCTATCGGTTCGAAATGTTTGGGATTGTTCTCCTGTTTATCGTGCTCCTACTGGGCGGTTTTTACCTTTTAATGTATGTGGCATTTCTTTTGTGGAAATACCGTGATCGGGAGGAGCGGTCACTGGATTATGTTCTTCTTCAGATGGCGGTACCCAGGGAGAATGAAATAAAAATTGATGCGGCAGAGCAATTATTTGCAAGTCTGTATGGCATTCATAAATCCGGTTTTTGGTCATTTTTAAAGCCGCAGCCTCATTTATCATTTGAAATTGTTGCAAAGCAGGAGGATATCCGGTTTTATGCTGCAGTGCCAAGGAAACTTATGGATCTTGTGGAAAAACAGATTCATGGTGCGTATCCCGGTGCGGATATAAAAGAAGTGGACGAATATTCCATATTTTCTGAAACGGGACAGGTTGCATTTACAGCGTTACGGTTGAAAAATTTTGCATACATGCCGATCCGGATATTTCGGGATCTTCCGACCGACCCGTTATCTTCCCTTACATCAGTTCTTGCCAAAATGGGAGAAGGGGAAGGCGCAGTCGTGCAGGTCTTAATTCAGCCTGCCGAGAGCAAATGGCGGAGCTTGGGCCGTTCTTATATATCAAAAGTGAAAAAGGATGAGGCGAATCCGGAAAAAGCAAGCTTTAAGGTGGATTCCAAGTCGCTGGAAGCGATTGAGCAAAAAACGAGTAAGCCGGGATTTAACACGGTTGTACGGATTGTCGTGTCGTCTACCTCGCAGGAAAATGCCAAGATGCATCTTGATAATTTATTAGCCAGTTTCGGGCAATTTACGTCTGACCATAATAATTTTACGAAAGTAAAATTTCCGCTATTTACAAAAAAACTTTTCATGATGGATTTTATTTACCGATACTTTCCGGTATTTAATCTGCCGTTTTTTCAACAGTTCAGTATTCTCAACAGCGAAGAGCTGGCAACGCTGTATCATCTTCCCAATAAAACAATTGAAACTGCCCACATATTTTGGCTCAATGCGAAACGGGCGCCGGCTCCTTCCCAGATTCCAACGTCCGGCCTTTATTTGGGTCAGTCACGGTATAGGGGTGTAGAACGGCAGATATATATCAGCGATGAAGACCGCAGGCGTCACATGTATATCATTGGGAAAACAGGTACGGGGAAATCGCAGTTATTGGAGGAGATGATTGTCCAGGATATTCAGGCGGGTAAGGGAATTGCGGTTGTTGATCCGCACGGAGACCTTATTGACGGCGTGTTGTCACGGATTCCGCCGTCCCGCGCTGAGGATGTCATTTATTTTGACCCATCTGATACCGAGCGCCCGATGGGTCTGAATATGCTGGAAGCCACTACCGAAGAACAAAAACATTTTGTGGTTACATCAATTGTCGGACTGATGTACAAACTCTACGATCCCATGAAAACCGGTATTATCGGTCCCCGTTTTGAACATGCCATCAGAAACGCAATGCTCACCGTCATGGTGGAGCCAGGCAATACGTTTGTTGAAGTTGTCCGCGTGCTTACCGATGCCACTTTTGTTCAGGAATTACTTCCGAAGCTGCAGGATCCTATCATCCGCCGCTATTGGACTGATCAGATTGCCCAGACTGCAGATTTCCATAAATCGGAAGTGTTGGACTACATTGTGTCGAAGTTCGGCCGGTTCGTAACCAATAAACTTATGCGCAATATTATCGGTCAGTCGGAATCAAGTTTTAATTTCCGCAATGTCATGGATGAAGGAAAAATACTTCTTGTTAACCTTGCGAAAGGAAAAATTGGAGAAGAAAACAGTAATTTCCTGGGACTGATACTGGTACCCCGAATTCTTATTTCCGCCATGAGCCGCCAGGAAATATCCGAAGAGAAGCGGCGCGATTTTTATCTTTATGTCGATGAGTTTCAAAACTTTGCAACGCCCGATTTCGCCCAAATTCTGTCTGAGGCACGGAAATACAGACTAGATCTTATCGTTGCCAACCAGTTTATCGGTCAGATGGAGGAAGAGGTGAAAAATGCAGTATTCGGCAACGTCGGCACGCTTATTAGTTTCCGTGTCGGTGTTACGGATGCCAATTACCTGCAGCATGAATATCAGCCGACGTTTAATGAGTCGGATTTGATCAATATAGATAGGTATAACGCATACGTCAAAACCAATGTCCACAACGAGCCAGTGAAACCGTTCAGCATGGATTTGACTAAAGATATGACGAAGGTGAACGCGTCGAGGAACGAAAAAGTCGCAGCCGCCATTATCCAGCTGTCGCGCCTGAAGTACGGCCGTTCACGGGAATTGGTGGAGGCCGAGATTTCCCAGCGCGCAAGATTGTAAACTCCCCCTTTACATATTTTCCAATTGCGGTATTCTATTGTTTGTATCATGGACATTCAAGAGCCTCCGAGTAGTATTCCCAAACTTCCGGAATCCACAGTCTATATATTCAACCTGTCGGAAGACGTATGGCCGTTTATCAGTGCCATGTCCGATAAACAGGTTCAGAAAATGGAAATAGAAGAGAATGCGGATTTGGGGGACCGGGATCTTTTTTCATTCTGCGCGGAAGACGCGATGATATTTGTTCTCCCGCGTCCGGTTGACAAAGTATTTTTTGAATATTTCACCACACTATTCGGCAAACGGAATTTTCACGTACAGGTTCCGAAGGTTCATTCGGGAGTGATTTGTGAGGATATCATTCGGGATGAAAATATTATGCAGGCTTTAATTAACGCTGCAAACGGATCCCGCCGGTTGGTAGTAAAAAGCTACACGACTTCCCAGCAATTCCTTGATCTTGTGCGAACTCTGCGTGGCAGGGGCCTTACGATTTTTACCCCGGAGGCGCCCGAAGAAGAAGATGCGTGGACTGTAAACTTTTTCGGCAGTAAATCCGGCATCCGGCAACTCTCCCAGCAAAGCCGGGCAGCAGAACCTGATTTTATGATGGCGGAGGGTATTATCGTGAGTGGCATTATTGATGCGTCGCGCATCGCGGCAAATAAATATGTGACCGAACACGGTGTAGTGTTGAAAACCAACAAAGGTCATTCCGGTGCAGGCGTACTACTGCTGCGGGACGGGGAGTTACCGAACGATTATGCATCCTGTCAGAAGGCTATATTAACGATACTCGAAAAAGATGAATACTGGAAATTGTTTCCGATTGTGATTGAGTCGCTGTTGTCCGTAAACACAGCTGTTGGCGGGGGATACCCGAGCCTTGAATTTCAGATACTGAAAAACGGGCATGTGGAATTTTTGTATTACGGCGGCATGCGTGTCACGAAAGACGGTGTGTTTCTTGGTATGGAAATACACAATGATGCAATTTCCGAACAAGCAGCGGTCCGTATGGTGGATACAGGATTTTTTATCGGGGAACAATACCGTTCAAACGGGTACCGGGGCTATTTTGATGTAGATTTTGTGGCGTCTAAAAACGGGCATATGTATGTGACGGAGACAAACGTCCGAAGAACCGGCGGTACACACGTGTTTGCAACCGCAGAGAAATTATTCGGAAAAGATTTTATGTATCTGACCTGCATATTGTCCAATAATGCATATAAGTTAACCGACAGTAAAGTCTATTCTTTTAAAGAAATGCTTACAGTTCTTGAGCCGATATTGTTCAATAAACAAACCCGTGAGGGGCTTGTTATTATTTCCGAAAATCTCCTGTCATATCATCAGCTCGGGTATATTATTTTCGGCAAGACAGAAAAGCGCGCACGCGATATTGAGGCTAAAATGATAGAGATTCTCCACACGTAAGCTTCTTTTGGTATAATTATAACGTTCTCACGGGGCCGTAGTTCATCGGTAGAACGCGATCCTTATAAGATCGATGTACTTGGTCCGATTCCAAGCGGCCCCACATGGAATTGGTTGTTTTAGTTGATGAGCAAAATCACGGAATTGGAATGGCGCCGAAAGATACGGTACATACCGATCACACGCCGCTGCACCGCGGATTTTCGCTCTTTGTGTTTAATAAAAAACACGAGTTGCTTCTGACCCGCCGCGCGTATACAAAGAAAACATTTCCCGGTGTGTGGACCAATACGGTCTGCGGGCACCCGGCGCCGGGTGAGGACGTGGTTGACGCAGCGAAACGACGATTGAAAGATGAATTGGGGATAACCGTAAACGATATAAAAGTTGTTTCTCCGTACCGGTACACGTGTACTGATATAAATGGGATCATGGAGAATGAAATCTGCCCGATTCTTGTGGGGTTTTACGACGGAGGTCCCAGACCAAATTTTCAAGAAGTTGGAGAATGGAAATGGATACCGTGGAACGAGTTTATTTCTGAAACAGAACACAATCCCTCAGGATATTCACAGTGGAGTGTCGGCGAAACTGTAATCCTCAATACATTAAATATCTTCCACTGACATATCCGGGATTGCTGTAATCGTGTGCCAGTCGGCGGGTTGCCCGCGGAAGAATGCGTAACTTCCGATGTAGGCTGCGTTATCGGTACATAATCCAATTGGAGGAATGAAGAGTTTTACGGAATTTTTTTCTGCAGCATCCTGTATTTTTTCCCGTAGCCGTAAATTTGCTGCAACACCGCCGGAAACCAAAATACTTTTGGCGCTATACCTTTTCGCTGCATGTATTGTTTTTGAGACCAAGACGTCGGTAATGGATTCCTGCACCTCATAGGCAAATGCGCTGGTTATATCCTCATCCCGCTCAGGTAATTTATTCCATTCGCGCCAGATTGCGGTTTTGAGTCCTGAGAAGGAAAAGTTAAGCGACCCGTCATGCAGAAGTGGACGGGGAAGTTTTGTTTTAAATTTTGACTTTTCAATCTGAAATTTTGCCGACGCTTCCTGTATTGCCGGTCCGCCTCGATTTTCAAATCCCAAGAGCCGGGCAGTTTTATCGAAGGCCTCGCCTGCCGCGTCATCAAGCGTTCCTCCAAGCCACGATAATTTTTTAGGCGACTCCATAAGAAATAATTCCGTATGTCCGCCGCTTACAACAAGCGATATCGCGGGAAATTCGATTTTTTGGTTACCGATAAAGTTAGCAAACATATGTGCAAGTACATGGTTTACAGGTATTAACGGTTTTCCGGTGGCAAGAGCTAGTGTTTTAGCTGTTTCTACGCCGATTAAAAGTGATCCGATCAGGCCAGGGCCAACTGCAATAGCAATGGCATCAATAGATGTAAGATCTGTTTTTGCTTGTTTGAGTGCTTCATCGATCGTCGGAATAATAACTTTTAGCTGCTCGCGTGCCGCTACCTCCGGAACAATGCCGCCGTATTTTGCATGCATGGCGGCAGATGTTGCCACTACATTACTTAACACCGTGACGCCATCAACAACAACTGCGGCGGATGTTTCATCACACGATGATTCGATGGCGAGAATAATCATAATTGTTGTATTCTACTCAAGTCCCAGGAGTTTAGCCAGCTGACTCGTTGACGGAGTGTGGATTTTGGGGATTTCGATAAGCGCGGCCCCGACTTCGTTTGCTTGCTCCATTTTTTTTACTTTTGCACTGTCACCGTCTGTAACAGCGATGACTGCTGGCTTAATTTTTCGGACCAATTTGAAATAATCTTCATCAGTATGCATAGAGGGAAGTGCGATGACTTCATCGACAAATGATAACGACTCAAGCATTTCTTTGCGTTGTGCCTGCGTATGGATAGGGCGGGCTTCCCCCTTCGTACGTCGGACATTTTCATCCGATTCGAGTGCAATCACGAGAAAATTACCCAGCGTTTTTGCTTGTTTGAGAAAAGAGATGTGGCCGAAGTGCAACAGATCAAAACACCCGCCGACAAGAACAACTTTTTTCATAGTGTTCCTCTTAAGTATACAGCTTGCCACGGTTGGTAATTAGAGAAAAATGTGGTTTTCTCCAGCGTCGCGTCGCCGCGCGTGATAAGATAATCAAAGGAGGCTTTCGCACCCCATGCACTAAAGTCTACCTGTTTGACGACACCTTTTGCAAGCGTCGGATCATCCTGATAGAGGTCCGGCGGGGGTGGGGTGATGTCCCACAGCTTTTGATTGATGATTTGCGCAATTCTGCCATCACTTGCCCCGTACAGATCAAAGATAAGCGACAGGTTCGTCACATCAGTTTTTGCCTGGATAAGAATGGACGCGGGTGTATCGTTTTTGAATTTTAAATCATATGTCGGGCCGTAGACAGTAGCATCCAAGCCCGGTTTAAACCCACCTTCTTCGTAGTAGTGGACGCGGTAATCATGTGCATGCCGTTCGACGATCGGAAGTCCAGCAGCGAGCGCTGCCCGAAACAGAGTAGTGGAAACCTGGCACACCCCGCCGCCGTCACCAAGCACGGTGCGGCCGTCTTTTATGATCCAGGCCGACTGATAGCCGGTGGCAGCCGATATATCTCCGACCGTGTCGTTAAACGAGAAGGTTTCCCCGGGTTTTATAAGAACGCCGTTAAGCCGTGACGCGGCAAGTGTTACGTTGTGTATTCTTTCGGCTGTAGATCCGGCAAATTCTGAATAACCGGAACCAATGAGTTCTTTGATTCCGAACGTATTTGCTTTATCCGTTGCGACTGTAGGCCGTACGGTTTCAATCGGCATAAGGACGGTTATGTGTTGTTGGCCCGTCTCTTCTGCCGTGTGGAAAGCCTGTGTGATCCGGTTATTTGCTTCATCAACATTAAGCTGTTTTCCGTTTGACGACGGGCGGAAACTGGTGACCCGTCCATTTTGGAATTGAAAAAGAGCATCGGTTGCCGGTATATTGACTTGAGAGGCAATTGCGGAGAGCGCGGAATCAATAACGTCGCTGTTCCAGCGGAAGTACGGAGCGAGATTTACGGATTGTCGAGACAATACAAGGTAGATATTTGAGAGCCATTGACCTGACCGGTCGATAAGGAACGCTTGGGTTGCCGAAAGTGTTGCATCGTAACCCAAGTTTAAATCGGCACCTGAAATAGTTGCGATTTTTCCATCGTACAGGAGTTCAAACTGCATGGTGTTAAACGGGGTATTTTTCGTTAGCCAATACGTTTCTACTTCTTTCGGATATTCGCCCGAAACGTCAATATTCCCGACAGAAACCCGCGGATAGATTCGCCCCTGATATTTTTTTTCAAAAAGAACACCGGTAATTATGAGTAAACAGAGTATGACGATTATGCCGGTCAAAAAACCTGCATAAATCCAGCGTGCGGTATTGTGCTTTACTTTCCCCATGATATGATAATTATACGCCAGTAGCCGCTAAGTGCGAGGGTGTTTTTTATGGACGACATACAGCCGCCAGTCGCGCAGGATCAACAGGTAGGCGAAACTCCGGTTCCTCCGTCTCCTCCGGTGCCTAATATTCCCGCGCCTTCCACTCCTGCACCGTTGGATTGGGGTATGGCTCCGCAAGTTTCCTCTGAGACATTAGTGATCCCGCCCGCTGCTGCCAACGCCAACCCGTTTATTCCGCACGGTGTAGCGCCTACAGAACAAACAGTGAGTCAAACGCCGCCCGCTGCCGGCAAACCCTTATTCAAGCGGATTCTCATGATTCTTCTGTTTTTACTGCTGATTGCGGGGGTTGCAGTTGGCATTAAATATGTTTTAGGAATGGTAAATGCTGGAAAGGAAGTGACTATTACGTATTGGGGTCTTTGGGAAGACAGCCCGACGTTACAAAGCGTGATTGCTGATTTTCAGACGGCAAATCCGAAAATTAAAGTTCAGTATGTTAAACAGTCACCTCAGCAATACCGTGAACGCCTGCAGGCAGCAATCGAGCGGGGCGACGGGCCGGATGTCTACGAATTCCATAATACGTGGGTGCCGATGCTCAAGAGTGAATTATCGCCTGCGCCCGTAACAATTATGACTACAACGGAATTCGGCAGTACATTTTATCCCGTGGCATCCTCGGACCTTGTCGGCGGACAGGCGATTTACGGAGTACCGTTCATGTTTGACGGGTTAGGTCTTTACTATAATGAAGACTTACTGACAACAGCGGGGGTGACACCTCCGACGACATGGCCGGAACTTCTGGAAGATGTTCCGCGCCTTACGGTTAAAACGGATACGCAAATCCAGCAATCAGCGATTGCCTTGGGGACCACGGGTAATGTCGAAAATTTCAGTGATATCGTCGGTCTTATGATGATGCAAAACGGGGCAAATCTTGCCAATCCCACAGGTAAGGAGGCGGAAGATACATTGATGTTTTACTGGAAGTTTGCTAATCCGTCAGATCCCGTCTATACATGGAATGATACGATGGATAATTCTATTTACGCATTTGCCAGCGGGAAGGTAGCAATGATACTTGCTCCGTCGTGGCGCGTGTTTGATATTAAACAGATTAATCCCAACCTGAATTTCAAAATTGCTCCTGTGCCGCAGTTGCCTGGAAGCAGCGTCAATTGGGCTTCCTATTGGGTGGGGGGAGTATCAACAAAATCAAAATATCAGACACAGGGGTGGACGTTTCTCAAATACATGACCGGTCACGACGTGACGATAAAGTTGTACGGAGAAGAAGCAAAAACACGCTTATTCGGAGAGCCGTACGCCAGAGTTGATCTTGCCGGAACAGTCACGAGCGATCCATATGTTGGTGCCTATATTCAGGAAGCACCGACCGCAAAATCGTTTCCCCTGGCATCGCGTACTTTTGACAACGGCATCAATGACAAGCTTATTCAATATTTAACGGATGCGGTGAATGCCGTCGGCCAGGGAACTGCACCGACTGCCGCTCTCCAAACCGCATCTGCAGGATTTTCTCAAGTGCTGACGAGTTACGGTTTAACTACAGGTACTGCCCCCGCAACCACACCATAACCATGCATTCCGTATCAAAATACGAGGCTTTAATCGCAACGCTTGCGTACGCGGATGTATTCGGTTACGCGTTAACAAGAGAAGAGCTTATTCGTTGGTTTTTGTATTACCCTGTCAGTACAATAAGAGTCCCGAACGGGATAGGATTTTTTCTTGCATATAATAAAATACAGCGGCAAAACGATAAGTGGGCGATAGCAAATAAAGCCGGGCAATGGTTAGCAATGATTCCAACTATCCAATTAGTCGGCGTCACCGGCGGACTTGCGATGAATAATGCCCGCGCCTCGGATGACATAGATTTTTTCCTTATTGTTGCAGATGGCACGTTGTGGGTCAGCCGGCTTCTTGCAACGTTCGCTATGGATATCCTTGGACTCCGGCGGCACCCGAAAGACGTATCGGTTGCGAATAAAATATGTCTCAATATGTTTATGACTGCCGGAGCGACCGGTCTTGTTGCCGATGATCGTGATTGTTTTACCGCGCACGAAGTTCTTCAGATGGTGCCCATTTGGGAACAACAAGGGTCATATAAAAAATTTTTGCTTTCGAACCGTTGGGTCACTCGGTATCTTCCAAATGCATGGAAAGAAAAAAATACTATAAGGGTTGCGCAGGTGTATACAAGCATTCGCTTGGTTATTTATTTTTTGCGGTTATTTGAATGGCCGGCCAAAAAATTTCAGCTATGGTATATGGCACGAAGCCGTACCCGTGAGGTTATTACTGATACGGTACTTCGATTCCATCCGCATGATGCAAGAGTATGGATCAAGCGGAACCTAGCTGTGCGTTTGGCTAAGGTTCACATACCCCTTGACAAGGTTTTCTACGCAGGCTAAAATAGCACTCATCTCAAATGAGTGATAAAGGAGGACCTATGGCAAAACAAAAAATTACGCCGTTATTTGACAATGTTCTTGTTAAACCCCTTGAAGCGGAGGAGAAACTCCCGTCCGGTATAATTCTTCCTGACAGCGCAAAAGAAAAACCACAGATCGGTCAGGTGATGGCTGTTGGTCCGGGAAAATCCTGTTCGTGTGACGCGGATGCGGATGACAAATCGTGTGATTGCAGCAAAATGGTCGTGAAAGTCGGCGACCGCGTCATGTATAAAAAGTGGGGCGGCAATGAAGTCAAGGTGGGTGGGGAAGAATGGACCATCGTAGAACAAAAAGACATATTAGCAATCGTTTCTTAAGGAGGACTTATGGCAAAACAACTAAAATTTTCTGAAGATGCGCGACAATCCATGATCCGCGGAGTCAATATTTTGGCGAAGGCCGTGGTTACGACACTCGGACCGAAAGGCCGAAACGTGGCGCTCGATAAAAAATGGGGAGCTCCCAATATTGTCCACGACGGCGTGACTGTTGCCAAGGAAATAGATCTTGAAGATCCGTTTGAAAATATGGGGGCGCAGTTGGTGAAAGAAGTAGCCTCCAAAACTAATGATGTAGCAGGAGACGGAACAACGACATCAACCCTGCTAGCCCAGTCAATCGTGAATGCCGGATTTAAAAACGTAACAGCAGGAGCCAACCCCATGATTTTGAAATCAGGGATGGAAAAAGCCGCTGAAGCAGTTGTTGCAGAGATTAAAAAGATGAGTAAAACCGTGAAAGATGCTGATGTTGTGAAGGTAGCCACTATTAGCGCCCAGGATGCTAAAATCGGTTCCCTTATCGCCGAGGCACTGGACAAAGTCGGCAAAGACGGAGTCGTGACGGTTGAAGAAGGCAAAGGGCTTGAAATGAGTATTGATTACAAAGAGGGTATGGAATTTGATAAGGGATTTGCCAGCGCTTACTTTGTAACTAATGCGGATAAAATGGAAGCGGAAATTGAGGATGCCTATATTCTTATCACGGATAAAAAGATTTCCGCCATCAGTGACCTTTTACCCTTTTTGGAAAAATTTATTAAGGTTTCCAAAAATTTAGTAATCATCGCTGATGATATCGAAGGTGAGGCGCTCGCAACGCTCGTTGTTAATCGCCTTAAGGGTGTTGTGAACGTACTCGCTGTGAAGGCGCCTGGTTTTGGTGATAGACGGAAAGAGATGCTGGAAGATATTGCGACACTTACGGGTGGCACGGTTATTTCTGAAGATACAGGGCGGAAGTTTGAAAACGTCACAGTTGAAGACTGCGGACGCGCCGATAAAGTGTGGGCAGACAAAGAAAACTGTCGCATCATCGGGGGCAAAGGCACGAAAGCTGCACTTGTCGCTCGTATTGCTCAGATCCGGCGTGAGATGGACGAATCGACCAGCGATTTCGATAAAGAAAAATTACAGGAGCGTCTAGCCAAACTCTCAGGAGGTGTTGCTGTCATCAATGTTGGAGCAGCAACGGAAATTGAGATGAAAGATAAGAAAGAGCGCGTCAACGATGCTGTCGCGGCCACTAAGGCCGCGCTTGAAGAGGGAATTGTTGCCGGAGGCGGTGTAACGCTCTTGCGTGCGCGGTTGGTACTGGCGAAGCTCAAGGAGAGTTTGAGCTCACTCGATGAAAAAGTTGGGGTGGATATACTCTACCAGGCCTTAGGAGAGCCGACTCGATGGATTGCCAAAAATGCGGGGGCGGATGAGGGATGGGTGGTTAAGACCATCGAGGAATCGAAATCTCCCGACTTTGGATTTGATGCAATGGATATGACATTTAAATCCATGATTACTGCAGGGATTTTGGATCCGGCGAAGGTTACCCGGACTGCCATCCAAAACGCCGTGTCCGTGGGGATGATGATACTCACAACGGAAGCTTTGATTACCGATCTTCCTGAAAAGAAAGACAGCGGTGCCGGTGGAATGCCAGGTGGCGGCATGGGAGGAATGGGCGGTATGGGCGGAATGGATTATTAAAAAATTGATATATAAACAGGAAAGCCCTCGAGTAATCGGGGGCTTTTTGGTAGAATGCGAATATGCTTAAACATTTTTCCGCGACGGTATATGTAATGGCAATCATAAAAGGGGAGCCGAAGGTGTTGCTGCATATGCACAAAAAACACCACAACTGGTACGGGCTCGGTGGGCATGTCGAGTCTGACGAGGATCCGGTTGCTGCAGCGATTCGCGAGGCGAAAGAAGAAGCGGGGATTGATGTGATTATTTTTTCTCCGAAGAAAAAATTAAAAAAATTTAAATACGCCAATGAGCTCACCCCACCCGCGTTACTTTTTGACCAGCAAATAGATGCACGTGGCGAGGCGCCGGAACACCGGCATATTGATTGTATTTACTTCGGCACAACACCTGATCCGTCAAAAGTTGTTATGCAGGAAGAATTCCGATGGTGCTCAGAAGCAGATTTAGCCCGTATGGGCTTGCAGGAAGATACACGGTATATCGTGGATGCGGCTCTTGCAGCGTTTACATTACGCGGAAGGCAAAAAGAATAGCGACCAGCGCTGCCCAAAAGAGGAGAAACTCCATAGGATGCTTCGCCCAATTTTTTCCTTCATAATGGATCGTTGAAAACGGGTAGAGGAATTGTGTGGCGAAATCCCCGCCGTGGGTCGGGATGTCTATGAAGATGTGGGAGAAGTACGCAATACTGAGAACCATCCATGATGCGGGATAGAGATAATATCCAACCAACGCCGTAATTGGTACGGCAATGATTGAGTGAAAAAACTGATACGTTCCCCGGTCAATTTGGTTATCAAATTTGTTTGAATTTGTTGTTGTCCATAGTGAGCGGATAAAAGTGTGAACGGAAGTTTTTGGTGCATTTTTTACTTTAAAGTAATAAAAGGGAATAATACCCGCGATATCCGGTGCTATGGCCGCGATTGCGGCAGGCAGCACGTCCGGACTTCCCATGATTTTAGCAACGGTAACCCCTATTATTCCGTGATAGAGTATGTCCATAACCGTATTATACTGGTTCACCTGTTTTTCATCCGACCACGATTTATGGTACCATTGAGGGTATCTGTATGCATATTACTATCACGAAGCCCAGGCTATCCGATGCGCCGCTTATGGCCAAATGGGGCAAGGAAAATGCAGCACTGCGGGATTGTGAAGACGACCAGTGGTATTCTCCCCGATTACTCCGGCAGTGGATTGCACACCCCGCGGAAGACACCATTCTCGTTGCACGGGACGGGAGGAAACTAGTTGGCATGTGTCTTGTCCACGGGATGCGCGGTTGGGCGTATTTTTCTTCGCTGTATGTCGTCAAGGAGTACCGTAGTAAAGGTGTGGGGACGGCATTATTAACTAAAATGCAGGAAGCACTGAAGAAGCAAAAACATTGCGAATGTTCATTGTTGGTTAAAGAGGCGGATACGGATATCCAGAAATTCTATCATAAACAGGGTTTCAAAAAAGGCTATCTCTTCCGGTGGATGGGCAAGGAATTATAATGAACTCATATATTCTGTTTGCATGGCTCGCGGCGTTTCTGCTGGGTGTTGAGGAAGTGTTTGGTAAACTCACCAGTAAACATTCGATCAAGAATCCCTGGCTGTTTAATTTTGTCTGGAACGGGATCATTATGCTGTTTACAATCCCCATAGCTCTTGTGAATCACGTCGGCATGCCCTCTTCGTGGGGAAATATTATCATTGCGGCGCTTTTTTATGCATTGTCCGGCGTGTTTTATACGTGGGCTATATTCCTTTTGGATGTTTCCGTGCTGTCGCCGCTGTTTAATTTCCGGACGGTATTCAGCGTGTTGTTGGGTGTGTGGCTATTACACCAATTCCTTACAACTCAACAATATGTGCTGATCGGAATCATTTTTATCGCAGGATTATTTGTGAGTTTTGATGAGCATTTTAAGCTGCGGTCGTTTTTCCGGATACCGATTCTTATTGCGTTGATTGAGATGGTGATAGTGGCGTTTTACGGTACCTACGTCAATAAAGCGCTGTCTCAAAACGGATTCTGGGAAACGACGGTGTGGATAGCCATAGTTGCTCAGGGGATGTTAGCTCTCACGTGGCCGAAATTCGGTAAGGATTTGAAAAAAATATCAAAAACTCAAGTCGAAGCATTGTCTTTGATGTCTATTGCAGGAACCATCGGGACGCTGGCTGCAAATAAATCATATGTAGGAACTGTCGGCATTGCTGCAACGATTTTATCCCTGCCGTTTGCCATGGTAATGGCGTTTCTTTTTGCAGTATTTGCCCCAACCTTACTGGAGAGGCATACGATGAAAACCTATGCCATCCGCTTTGCCGCCGCAGGGGTTATGCTGGTTGCGGCACTGCGATTATCCACATAGCTTCGGTTGCCCAAAATTGTGTTGGTGTGCTATGATCGTAAGGTAATGAAGCGTAAAATCGTTTTTATTCTCATTCTTCTGGGTCTGGTTGGGGCAGTTGCATTGGCCGTTAAATTTCTCACCAACCAGGGTCCGAAACAGGGAGAACTTCGTGTCGACAGTAATCCTGCAGCTTCAATATTTTTGGATAATAAGAGCCTCGGGCGTACCCCGTTTCAGGATAAAGTGGGCGCCGGTAGCTTCACGATTAAACTTGTCCCGGATTCGACTACAACTCAGCTTGCTAGTTGGGAGGGGAATATCGTTGTAGGACCAAATCTTTTAACGTACGTCAATGCGGATCTTACTGATTCGGATCTGTCTTCCGCCGTGGATATTCTTTGGCTTGAAAAAATATCCAGTAAGCAATCGGAGTTATCCGTGACAACCAATCCTGACGGTGCAAGCGTATTAGTGGATGATGTGACGCGGGGAGTAACGCCGATTTCCATTTCCGACATTACTCCCGGGGATCATACGGTAACGGTAACCAGCGCCGGGTTTCTTACCCGGACGCTGAAGATTCGCACGACGGCGGGATACAGACTTATTACTACAATGAAATTAGGGCTTTCTTCCGGCGGGCAGGCTCCTGTAGCCAGTTCCTCGCCGACGCTTGCCTCGCCGACTGGCGGGCCGAAAACAGCGTCATCATCCGCGCAAGCTAATCCGGATAAGCCGTATCTCGTTGTTAAAGATACGCCGACCGGGTTTTTGCGCGTACGTATGGATCCATCTGTCAGTGCGACTGAGGCGGCGCGTATTAATCCTGGAGATAAATTTACAATTTTGGACACGCAAAACGGTTGGTACGAAATCCGTTATGACGGGACAAATACCGGTTGGGTGTCTGGACAATACGTTGATAAAGTGGAATAGTTATCCCCCAATGACGTACACTACGACGAAGATGGAAAGCGTCCATAAAATAACGGTTGTCAGGAGCGGCAGATCGGACATAAGAATTTTTTCCGGCGACTCACCTTTTCCTTCATAAATCAGCTCCATATACCGCATAATACCGAAAAGGACAAACGGGATGGAAATCATGAGCCATTTGCGGCCGGAAATGTCGAGTGTAAAATCGTAATAGTTTTTGAATAAAAGTCCCTGATTGGGCGGCCGCTCCAAAAATGTGTAGAACGCGTAGGTGATAAACGTACTGTTGGCAAACATGGCGGTATACGTATCTAAAAGTTTTTCCGAATAGTGGGAAAGGGTTTCCCGCGTGTCCCTGGGGACGACACCCTCGTATTTTTGCAGAAGGGTAAGTTCTGCCCGCCGTTTTCCGATGGCCAGAAAAAGTGCCAGTGACAGAGCCGCGAGTGCCAGCCACACAGATATGTGATAGCCGGTGGCAGCTTCACCCGCATACACGCGTAAGAAATACGCTGTGGTAATGGTGAGAATATCGATGACGCTTATTTGTTTAAGAAATAACGTATAGGAATACTGCAGGATGGCAAACGCGATGGAGATGACGAAAAAGGAGCTGGAAACCGTATGACTTATGACAAGTCCTACAGCCCCCAAAACGATCGATGTCCCTGCAGCAACAGGGATTGAGAGTTTGCCGCTTGCGATCGGACGGAATTTTTTGAACGGGTGTTTCCGGTCATGCGGCGCATCCAATATATCATTAAAAATGTAGTTGGAAGATGATAATAGGCAAAAAGCGATGAACGCAATAATGGTTTGCGTCAGCGCATGCTGGTTGAAAAAATTTCCCGTAAACAGAATCGTCGTGAAAAGCGCGAGGTTTTTTACCCATTGTCTGGGTCTTGCGGCTTTGAGAATTGCGTAAAGAATTGAACCCATATCAGGAAAGCTCCCACCGCTGCAGCAATTAAAAGCATCGCAAACACTTTTTGTTTGCTTGTTACGGTGAGCGCAATTATCCCCAGTATAGCCGACACACCCCAGTAAAACAAGGCGATCCGGCGTTTTCCCCACCCGATATCAAGGAGCCGGTGATGGAGATGTCCGCGGTCGGCCAGTACCGGCGATTTTTTTGTTCCGATCCGACGGAGGAGCGTATAGAGGGCATCCGTTGTCGGCATACCCAATACCAGCAGTGCGGTTCCTAATTTACCGTAGGATAAAATACCCAGTATGGCCAATAAAAATCCTGCCAGCGTTTTACCGCCATACCCCGGCATAATTTTTTGAGGATAAAAGTTCCACGGAATGAATCCTGTAAATACTCCGGCTACGATAAATGCAAGGATGGTAATGGGTTCCTGACTGGGGTCTTTCATAGTGAATCTCAGCGACAGAAATCCCAGCGTGAGCGCTGCAATAGCGACAAAACCCGGCATTTGGCCGTCAACACCGGCAGACCAGCCTACGATATTCATGGTCCATAATATCCAGACGAATGCTAAGAGGTCCGCCCAGACTAAAATAGAATGCGGGCCAAAAAAAGAAAATGTTATGCGGAGGGTATCTAAATGGATAATGCCGCCGTTTAACGGATTGGTGATATACGGGATGCCTGCGCCGGCTCCTACCATAATGATTGCGGCAATAGCGTTGGTGGTGAGACGGATATATGGGCTGATGTCTTTCCGATCATCCACGAGCCCGACAACAACGAGGAGTGTTGCACCTGCAAGAATGCCGATATAGAGTTTGGTCATCGGGATAAAAAGGGCAATCGCTACCGCGAGTCCAATGAAGATGGCAAGTCCTCCGGCGCGCGGGACGATTCCTTTATGGGTGTGAGCGGGATGATATCGTAACTTCGGATTATCCACGAGCTTCAGTGCCTTAGCGATATTGATGACAAAAGGGGTTACCGTAAGGGTAGCAAGTATCGCAATAACAAACGGCACGATGATATTCACAGTTTTAGGATACAAGAAACAAAATTTTTATAATTGTTATGAATGAAAGGATACTTACGATAAGCGATGATAAAAATAGCATTTGTGTGAAGATAAGATATTCCGCCGTAATATACTTGCCGATCACCAGGTCGATGCCGTACCAGATAAAACTGGTTACCGGCAGTAGTGCGAGCCAATAGGGGGATGCCAGCTGATCTGCTCCCCACGGGCGTGAGAACCAGAGAGGTACCTCAGGCGGGAGCACCGGAAACCTCCATATAAGAAAACCCACGGACAGAATAAAAAGAATAATGACAAATTTATGCACAATGCTGATGAGCCAATTATTTCTTATGACATTCCATGAGGATGTGTCCTGATGAGTTTGGTTTGGAAAGTGCGGGAATATATTCATAGTGCCCTTCGGAAAACAACATCAAACGTTCCGTTGGTATGTACAATAAACGCGCGGATGGGGTAAGGTGGGTATGTGGCAACCATTTGGGACGGGGAAATGAGTACGCCTCCGACATACCACGGGAAAGGATTGTTATCAGGGTTGTAAAGAAAGACACGGTTTCTGTCCGTACTGTAATAGATCGTTTCAAAAAAGACAAGCGGATTGTCAGCCATCACGACATCAGTTTTTGTTTTGACAGCATTGATTTGTTGGAGAGTCGTGCGGATGTCCAATTTTGCGTGTTTATCGGGATACCAGATATTGAATACGAGTATAAACAACAAGAACAAACCAGCAATTATTTTTTGTACAGTAGCGTTTTGTATACGGAATATTGCAAGAGTAATGATAAATACTTCCGCTATACTTACAGGAATAACGTAACGGTTGACATAGAGGGGTTTGAAAAAAGAAATACCGATGACGATGATGAGAGGGAGGTACATTTGCGCAAGGAGCAGCCATACTGTTGTACGATTTTTTTTGGACCTGAGTGCAAAGAAGCTAAAACCGAGAATGAGAAAGGAAAGTATTTTCGTAAATGTCCAAAGATACCACGGAGTACCTTCATATCCGAGAAATAAATTGCCCAATACGGAACCAACAAGATTGGCGTCCACCGGAAAATACCACAATTGTTTAAATATGGACGCTTCGTGAACCAGGACAACGAACCACGGGGCGATGAAGACCGCAGCTACGATACCCGCGCGGATAAACGGATCCCTGAATAGTATTTTGGGTCCATGGTGGAACAGCTCTTTTTTATGGGAGAAGAGATAATGGGCACACTGCGCAAATGGTACGATGAGGAAATAACTGTGTGTATAGAATCCCAGAATAGTTGCGAAAGTAAAGAGTACCCATCGCCGTTCGGTATATGCCCAAAGAGAAAGAGTTGCAAACAAGATATACCAGCCGTAGGTTCGTCCCTCCATGCCGTAATACAGAAGCATCGGATTGAAAAAGAAAAATATCGGCAGCCACCAGGAGAGCCAGTGTTTGCGGAATAGTTTTTCGGACCACGCGATGACGATAGCAGTCGCCAGTGCAAACGCCGCCAGTGAAAGACTTCGGAGGGCGATTTCACTTTGACCGAAAATTTTGATCCAGAAGTGCAGGAGAATGTAGTAAAACGGAGGCTCAAAACTGACGTGGGTGACGATAAATGAAATGGGTCGGATGGCTATGAGGACCGAAAATGCTTCATCTCTCCATACGCTTTGAGTAAAATAAAGAAGCGGTGTATGTTGGAAGAGAAATTGAAGCATACTGTTTCATTATACCTTTTCCGTTACACGATATTCCAATCGTTTTCCCAACAGGAGCCGCGTATGGGCGTCCAGGCCGGGAAGCGCTGATAAAAAGAATGACACAATAGGGAGTGTAAGCCACTGGATATAGAGAAACGGCAGGTGCCACGCTTTAAAATCTTTCGGCCGGGGCGGTTTTGTGCGCCAGTCGATGATAAGGACGACAAGCAAAAATCCCATCGCAAGGGTAAGAATGCCGGAGGACAACTGTGCGAGATTATGTCCCAAAACCGTGCGTCCGAACGCAGGGTTAATGATGGGGGGAATGGTACTTCCGAGCGTTAAAATAAACCAATTTGAGGACCAAAATACGTGTTGTTCCATGAGGAGAAGCAACCGTCGCAGTCTGTCCCATAGAGGGATTTCCTTATGGATGAATATATTACGGATGACGAATGGGATGTCCGAAATGCCCCACGCCCACCGTTTGGACTGTTCATATTGATTGACCATGGTGCGCCAGAATCCGTGGGACTCGGCTGCATCCACAAGAATCGGAAGGAAAATACTTTTTGTACTTACTGCTTCTCCGTAGAGAAAATATACTTTGAAAAAGAGATGATAATCCTCAGGTATGACGTCAACCGCCCAATAACCGGCCTTGATCGCCGTAGCCAGCGACAATGAATACGTAGAGAAATTCATTAGACGCCGATGTTCATTCAATATTGCCAGGTTGGAGATGCTATAAATTGTGTTCAGAACACGTCCCGGAAGCGGGATGCGCCAGATATTGGAATAAAACAAGATAGCACCTTGGTAGATATGTTTTTCGCGGATTGGATCAGTGAGGAATTCGTGGGATAAATAGGAAAGGTATTTTGGATGGAGAAGAGCATCGGCGTCGCATGAGGTAACGGTTGTATTTTCCGGAGAAATATTCCAGTGTTTCATTTGGTTGACCACCCGTCGACCCGCCCACGCCATATTGCTGGATTTTCCCGCCACCTCGCCGGCATGAAGGACATGTCTGGTCATCAGAAAATGACCGAATCGGTTGCCGTATTCATCTTTCAGAATTTTTCCGTTTATTTTGGCATCAGGATCTTTTTCTTCCGTTGCCAACACAACGATGATTCTTTCTTTCGGAAAATCCTGCTTTGTCAGGTTATCGAGTGTCCGTTGGAGAATATGCAGAGGTTCATGAAATTCAGGGATGATAATAACATGATGGAGCGAATCAAAATTAGGCAGCGGGCTGGCAAGCGCCAGCCAATCAATTTTGACGTGCGCATTGAGCGTAATAAATGATTTGACGGAGTTAATGGCGAGGGTAAACGATTTATAAAACCAGTAAATATCAAATGTGATAATAAGGTAGGCCACCAGAGCCGGATGCCAGAAAGAAAGCCAGAGTGGCATGGTGATAAGCATCCAAGATAGACTCGGGATAAGTATTTCCAAAAGCCGCTGGGTTTTGTTGGGATATAGGGAAAAAATTTGGCGCATACGAGCAATCTAAACGACCTATAATCTGATTATTGATTATACCACGGAATGGTTGAGAGAGAAATGTGATTATGGTTAGCTGCGGATATCCTTAAAACTGACGAGGTCACCGCGTTTTAAAAAAATATAAAAAAACAGCGCGCGCATGTACCGTGCAATTAATCCTAAACCCTCATCTCCTCTTCGTCCAGATGTGACAACAACAAGGCTGGGCATATACACAACCCTGCCTTTTTTCATAAGGCGGCGCGCCATTTCATTTTCTTCAAGCATCATAAAATTGATAGGAAATCCGCCTGCGGCTATTGCGGGTTTTCGAAGAAATGCAAAGTTTGCGCCGGCTACCATAGGGAAGTGTAGGAAATAGAGCAGGCGCGCAAGAGGATCCTGCAAATGGTTCATGTGTAGTTTAAAAAACCAATGACCCCGGTGAATTTTATATGTGCCGAAAACACCCACGACACCGGGTTTCCGTAAAGCTTTTTCAATTTTTGTGAGCCAGTCAACCGGCACGGTTGTATCCGCATCGGTGTAGGCGACGATATCGCCGGAGGATTTCTTCAGGCCTTCTTGGCGGGTGAGTCCTATGCCCCGGGTTGCCACATGAATAACTTTTGCTCCATATGATTTGGCTATTGCTGCAGTATCATCCGTCGATCCGTTATCGACAACAATAATCTCATCTGGTTTTCTTGTAAGCATCCCAATAGAGTCAAGCGTATATGGGAGCAAGGTCGCTTCATTGAGGGCGGGAATGACGATGGATATTTTCATGAAAGGTTAAATAGACGCTTTGCGTTATCCATTGTCTGTTTTTCGATAAGTCGTGCGTCGGTTTTTTGTAGTGCGGCGATACAGTTTGCAATCAACGGAATATATTTTGGCTCGTTACGCTGCCCGCGGTGGGGGATCGGCGTGAGATACGGTGCGTCGGTTTCCAGAAGCAGCGTTGAAAGGGGAATACTCGGAACTGTTGCCTGGAGTTGTTTACTGTATGTGACGTTGCCGTCAATCCCGATATATAAATTATGGGATTTTGCGAACCGGATTTCCTGCAAGCCTCCGGAAAAACAATGGATGACACCGCGGGGCATGATAGAAAGATTATCGAGAACTGCAAAAAAATCCTCGAATGCTTCTCGGCAGTGCATAATGACCGGAAGGTTATATTTCAGCGCCAGTTGCAGTTGTTCTTCAAATAAGATTTTCTGATTTTGTTTTTTCCCGGCCGCCTCCTCGCCTTTATATTGGTGATAGTCCAGTCCTATTTCGCCGATGGCAACGATATATTGTTTATACTCATCATAGAGTTTGTACAGAGTTTTGACGTCGGAATTATGCTGAGCTTCATATGGATGATATCCTATAGCTGCAAAGATTACGCCTGGATTTTTTTGGGCAAGTATCACGACTTGTTTTGAAGAAAACGGGTCAACAGCAGGACAAATACATTGTTTTACGCCGGCTTTTTTAGCATTGCCTATCACCATTGCGCGGTCCGGATCATATTCGGCAAATGTGAGATGGCAATGGGTATCGATAAACATATGTTAGGTGAGCCGCGGGAACAGGGGAGCAGATGATGTAATTTTTGGACCTTTGAACTGTTCAAGAATTTTTTGTGCCGTGCCGGGAAGAAAAGGTTGTAAGGCAACGGCGATTTTTTTAAGTTCAGTTACATATTGTTTGAGTTTTTCCGCGTCTTTCGTTTCCCATGGTTTATCCGTATTTATTTCAACGTCAAGTTTTTTAATATCTTTCCACAATTCCTCCAACGCCAAGTGAAATTCATAATGAGCGAGATGGTCAGTAGATGAAAATAGAGGTAATGATTTTTCAGAAACCGTCACTTGATTTAATTCACACAGTTTTGCAATACGGGCGGTTAAATTTCCGATGCCGTTTGCCAAATCCGCATTATATAATTCTTTAAATCTCTTTTCGGAAAAATCGCCGTCGGCAGAGGAGGGGATTTCCCGAAGAAGATAATACCGCAGGGCATCCGCCCCATATTTTTTAATAATTTCAAACGGATCAATGACGTTCCCGACGGTTTTGCTCATTTTCTGACCGTTGACTGTAAAATATCCGTGGACGAAAATACTTTTCGGGAGTTTGAGTCCCGCGGATAATAAGAATGCTGGCCAGTAAATTGCGTGGAAGCGGGTAATACCTTTACCGATCACATGCACATCTGCCGGCCACCATTTTTCATACTGTTTTTGGTCCCATCCGAACCCGATGCCGCTCTGATAAATATTGAGTGCGTCAAACCATACGTACATGCGCTGCGAGCTGTCGCCCGGTACCGGTACGCCCCAGTTTTTGGCGCGCTCGTTGCTTCTGGAAATGCTTATATCCAACAGCGGCTGTTTGAGAAATGACAGCATCTCGTTTTTTCTGAAATCCGGAATAATTTTTATCGTATCATCGGAAATAAGTTTGATTAATTGTTCCCGGTACTCAGAGAGCCGGAAAAAATAATTTTCTTCTTTGACCATTTCCAGTTTTTTACCGGGATGTTCAAAACATTCTCCGTTGCCGTCCAGTTCGTCCTTCGTATAAAACTGTTCACACCCGATGCAATAGAGCCCTTCATAGGATTTTTTGAAAATATCCTTTTTACACAGTTCCCAGAGTTGCTGCGAAGCAGCGTAATGATGTTTTGTGTCGCTTCCTTTTTGCCAGATGTCAAATCGGCATCCTAACGCATTTGTTAATTCAAGAAATTTTTGCGTGTTGATATCGATAAATTTTTTGAGCGGTATGCCCGCTTTTTCCGCAGCCTGCACGTTTTTTAAAGCATTTTCATCTCCTCCGGAAAGTAATCTCGTTTCCTCTCCGAGTAATGCATGGTAGCGCGCAATCACATCTCCCTGGACAAACTCGAGTGCATGCCCGACATGCGGCGGGGCGTTGACGTAGGGGATTGCACAGGTAATATAAAATTTGGCCATGAGCTGATTCTATCGTTTATTGAAGAGTATCTCAAGGGAAATGAGGCATGGGATGAGGAGGAGCGGATACCATAAATCCCGAAGCCCGAACATGCGAAGCGTGAGCCACACGATAACGCCAAGCGTTACAAGGATAGCACGTCGCACAATTTTGAAGAGGAAGAGGGAAGAGAAAAATACCGTTCCAGCGATAATGAGAAAAAAGAGGACGAGCAGAAAGATATTTTCCGGCTGGTATGTGTTGATAAACCAGCCTAATAGGCTTAGTCCGCAAATTCCCAAAATTAGCCACAATATATTCCTCTTTGGCCGGTCCATGACATAAGTATACCAATTGTGGTATTGTGTTTCTGCATGGAAATCGTTTTCGGAATCGGTATTGCGGTTGGGTTGGGTATCGTCGTTTGGGTACTGGTGCAGTGGCTTCAATCCATGCAAGCGACTGTGCAGGGATCTACGGCGGATGTTTCGAAACGGTTAAATGATTTAAACCGTCAGATTGGTGAAATATCCGAACTTGGTCGCGGGATCAGGTCGCTTCAGGAATTTTTGCAGTCGCCGAAACTCCGCGGTAATATCGGCGAGCAGGTATTAAAGGACATGATCGGGCAGACGTTCCCAAAAAACTCATTTCATTTGCAGTATTCATTTAAGTCCGGCGTGAAAGTTGATGCGGTACTAAAGACTGATGCGGGTTTGCTGTGTATTGATTCCAAATTTCCGATGGAAAATTTTACCCTGATGCACCGAGGAGAAACAGAAGCAATCCGTATTGCTGCAAAACGGGATTTTGTTTCTGACGTGAAAAAACACATAACGGATATAAGCCGCAAGTATATTCTGCCGGAAGAAGGAACCATGGATTTTGCCCTCATGTATATTCCGTCGGAATCCGTATACTATGAAATCGCAACAATTGAGGAGCTCATGACCTTTGCGCGAAATAATCGTGTGTATCCTGTTTCACCGAATACGTTGTATGCGCACCTTCAGGTATTACTGCTGAGTTTCCAGGGGAAAGAGTTGGAGCAAAAATCACGGGAAGTATTTAGGCTTCTTCGCGCGATACAAAAAGATTATGAAAAAACCGGCGAACAGCTCGGAGTCTTAGGTCGCCACATCGGGAATGCCTATAACACCATGAGCAGCGTTTCCGGCTCGTTCGACGTCCTGGGTCAGAAACTTTCCAAAACACAAAGTTTTACGGGTAAAGAAGAAAAAGAATTGGAGGGATAATATGAAAAGAGCAATTGTCATTCATGCGTGGGAAGAAACTCCAAATGGACAGTGGCTTCCTTGGTTAAAAAAACAATTGGAAAAAATTGGGTATAGAGTTGATGTTCCGGAAATGCCAAACACGAAGGAACCAAAGTTAAACGAATGGATGGAAACACTGGTGTCGCTTTCGCCGGATGAAAATACCGTTTTAATAGGTCATTCATTATCAAATTCATTGATAATGAAATATTTGGAACGCCCAGAAGTGAAAGTTAAAAGCGTTTTATTAGTTGCCGCATGGGATTGGTTAATGGAGGATGTCAAAAAATTTCATCAAACTTTTTTCAAAAATGGATTTAACTATGAAGCGATTAAAAGTAAACACATCCCTATAACAATAGTTAATTCCACAACAGATCCTTGGATAGATTTTGAACGATCGAAAGGATTAGCAAGAAAATTAAATGCTAAGTTTATTACCGTTGAAAATGCTGGTCATTTTATGGCCAGAGACGGATACCGTGAATTCCCATTATTGCTGAAACTTATTAAATAAATAGATTATAATTGCCCCACATGGCGAAGATTCCAGTTGAAGAGACACAACTCAATAAAGAGCAGAAGGCGGCGGTGAGGTTTGGGGAAGGGCCGCTTCTTATTATTGCCGGAGCGGGGACGGGAAAAACGACAGTTGTCACAGAGCGCATCAAATATTTAATCACATCAGGAAAAGCGAAACCCCAGGAAATACTCGCTCTCACATTTACCGAAAAAGCAAGCCGTGAGATGGAGACCCGTGTCGATATTGCACTCCCCTATGGCGTCACACAGATGTGGATTTCTACGTTCCATGCCTTCTGCGATAGGGTGCTGCGTGGAGAGGCGATTAATATAGGGATAGACCCTGGGTATAAGTTAATGACCGAAGCGGAAACGATTATGTTTTTCCGTAAGAATATTTTCAAATTTGATTTGAACTATTTCAGGCCGCTGGGGAATCCGTCAAAATTTATAAGCGGCATGATTGGGCATTTCTCGCGACTGAAAGACGAAGATATCTCGCCGCAACAATATGGCAAATGGGCCATTAAAACTAAAGACGAAGATAAGGATAAATATAGAGAATTGGCAACCGCGTTTCGACTGTACGAAGAGCTAAAAGTAAAAGATGGGGTAGCGGATTATGCGGATTTGATAAGCTGGACGCTGAAAATATTCCGGGAGAGGCCGGCAATACTTAGGAAATATCAGCAGCAATTCAAATATATTCTTATCGATGAATTTCAGGATACGAATTTTGCACAGAATGAATTGGCAATACTTTTGGCCGGGAAAAAGAAAAATATTGCCGTCGTAGGGGATGACGATCAGGCGATTTACCGCTGGCGCGGGGCGGCAATTGCAAACATTATTCAGTTCCGGAAAACATTCCCGAAAGCTAAAATTGTTGTTCTCACAAAAAACTACCGTTCAACAAAAGAAATTCTTGATCGGTCGTACGATTTAATACAAAAGAATAATCCGGATAGGTTGGAAGTCGCGGAGCGAATCGATAAAAAATTGGAGAGCATGCGAAGGATGAACGGCATTCCCGTTGGGGTATTGTATGCCGAGCGCGTTGAACACGAAGCGGATCTCGTCGCCAAAAAAATTAAGGAAATAACTACGAAGATTTCGGGCTATGCCTATTCAGATTTTGCCATTCTGGTGCGGGCCAACAATCACGCCGAACCGTTTGTCCGGTCGCTATCGCGATTTGGCATCCCGTATCAATTTTTAGGGCCCGGACAACTGTTCAGACAGCCAGAAGTCAAAGATCTTATTGCATATCTCAAAATTCTTTATAACTTTGAAGATAACGTGGCGATGTACCGCGTGCTGACAATGGACTGGGTCGCGATTGCCCCACGGGATATCGCGGCTCTTATCAATTATTCAAGAAAATACGGAATGTCGATATTTGAAGCCTGTGAAAAATCGGAGTCGGAGAATGTTAAAAAGTTAGTTACGATGATCCATAAACACCTGGGACTTATCAAAAAAGAAACAGCAGGGCAGATTTTGTATTATTTTTTGGAGGGAACGGGACTTTTGAAGAAACTGGCGACAGTCAAAAGTAGTAAAGATGAAAAAATTGCTGAAAATATAGCGAAATTTTTTAATAAACTAAAAACGTATGAAGTTGAACATGAGGATGCGAGTGTGTTTACCGTTATTGATTGGATAGACCTGTCCATGACGCTCGGAGAATCACCTTTGGCCGCGGATATTGACTGGAGCGAAAATAACGCAGTGAATATTTTAACCGTTCATTCGGCAAAGGGTCTGGAATTTAACGTTGTGTTTTTAGTGAATTTGGTAAATGCCCGGTTTCCGACGACCGAGAGGCGTGAACAGATTCCCATCCCTGATGCGCTTGTAAAAGAATTACTTCCGACCGGCGATTATCATGAGGAAGAAGAGCGCCGGCTTTTTTATGTCGGTATGACGCGCGCACGCGACGAGCTGTATTTCACCGGCGCAAAATATTACGGAGATGCGAAGAGGGAGAAAAAATTATCTCCGTTTATTTTTGAAGCAATAGGAAAAAAAGAATTGCAATCTGTAAGTCAGGATTCAAAACAGTTGCCTCTTCTTCATTGGGAAAAAACAGAAGAGCCTGAGGCAAAGCCTGTCCGCCAACCGGTGACGTATCTTTCCTATTCGCAACTCGATACGTTTATGACCTGTCCGTTGCAATACCGTTACCGCTATATGCTTAAAATTCCGGTTCCGCCCTCGGCGGCTTTGTCGTTCGGCGATACGATGCATAAAACAATACGCGCATTTTATGAATTGGTAAAAAGCGGCGCTCACCCGACGAAACAGGATTTACTGCGTTTCCTGGATGACCACTGGTCGCACTTGGGATACGGGGATAAAAAATATGAGGAGAAAATGAAACGGCATGGTCGGGATCTGCTTGCCGGGTTTTATGCAAAAGGATTTGATCCTCAAGTTATCCCGACGGGTTTGGAGGAGCCGTTTAAAATTAAAATTACCCCAACGCTTACCCTCGGCGGAAAAATCGACAGGATTGATAAATTGAAAGATGGGACAATGGAAATTATTGATTATAAAACCGGGACTGCGCCAAAAACCAGGGACCCGAGGAAAGATTTGCAGCTAACGGTATACGCAATGGCAGCTCATGAGGAAAACGTCATCGTTTCGTTTTATTTCTTTGAAGATCAGACAAAAGTATCAGGAACCCGGACAAAGGAGCAGCTTGTGGCGGCCAGGGAAGAAATCGCCAAACGGGCCGAGGAAATTTCCCGGAGTGATTTCCGCGCAACACCCGGTAAATTCTGCGACTTCTGCGAGTTTCGCATGATCTGTGAGGCGTGGTCTTAATAAAGCGGATAATAAAACGTTTTTCCTCCGAAGCCCTCTTTGAATTTGGTAAATCCGAGCCAGTCATGGTGCTCGTTTGGTTTTCGTTCATCCCATACGCCGACAAAATCAAATTGTCCCATTCCGTGTTTTTTTGCAACCTTCAACGCTTCCCACACGAGAAGTGTTGGAGCAAACATTTTCTTTCCTTTTTGTGTTGCACCGGCAATCCAGTAATAGGCGGTTTTTTTCCAGAAAATGAGTAAAATTCCGCCGACAAGTTTGTGAGTGTCGGTATATGCTAAAAGTACTGTTGCATGATCGGGTGCCATGACAGGCCAGAATCTGTCTATGCCGAATGTGGTAATAAATCCGAACACGCCTCCTGATTTATTTTTTATCGTAATAAGATTTTTAATATCGCCGGATTCTTCCACAATGATGCCGTTTTTTACGGCTTTGCGTACGGCTCTTCGTTTTGAGTCAGTAAACCGGGAAAAAATTTCATTTTCCGGTGAGGTGACGTCAATAAGAATTGTCTTGGTCGGCTGGTAAGAAGAGCGGAGGACCCTGCAGCGTCTGGCAATTTGTGTACACCAACGTTTATACGCGGCGACATTTTCTTTAGGATGGGGTTCTATTGCAACTGTCCTGACGTGATATTCTTTTAGAATCGGGATTAATTGTCTGACGGGTGGCAACTGCAGCGGCCGCTGGATTTTTAATAACCCGCCTGCCAGCGGAATATGTTTATAAAACATTTGCACGTTTCCGACACGGATAATAGTCCATCCGAGGGAGTGAATGTACTTGCCGTAGAGCGGTGATTGTTGGAGTTCCATTGGGTTTACTGTCTGAGTTTCAGGAATTTCCACCGGAGAGTATCCGCAAGTGTATAGAGTGAATACAGGTGTGGTTTGATGACGAGATCAAATGATCCGGCGAATGCCACAAGGAGTGGGTTGAATCCCTGTTTGAAGCGGTGGAATCCGTACCATGGGTCATTCGGATTGGGATTTGGTCCCATTGCACCCCAAAGATCAAAGTGTTTGAGACCTTTTTGTTTTGCCCACTTGGTGATTTCCCATAGGAGTAACGTCGGTGCCATAACCTCGCGGTGGTTTCTACTTGACGATCCGTACGGATAATAGACCGTGTCGCCCAAAATAAAAACAATCCATGCAGAGAGTACCTCGCCTTCATAGGACGCGGTAAACAAATGCGCAATTCCGGCATCGTGCATAATCTTCCACATGATTTCGTGATACTTTTTGTTATGTGCATAGAATCCCTGGCGGGATGTTGTCTCTTGGGTGAGGCGGAGATATTCCTTCATTGCGGCAGGGGAGTTATCTTCTTTCACGATCACATTGTGTTTTTGTGCAACCTTTATGTTGTAGCGTGTTTTCGGGTGCATCCTCGCTAAAAGTTCGTCTTCGGATTTTGTCAGATCCAGAATAAATGTGTATTTTGTAAATAACGGGTGATGTGAGGGTTTCAAATGTACTTTTTCCGTTGTGTTTGGCTCGAGTTGGATAAAAATGGCGCGTTTTTTCCGTCCTAATTTCAATAATTCATCAATCATTTTTTTTGTCGGCGCAGGGCCTTTCGGGAGGTAGCCGATGGTCCATGGGGTATACGGGATTTTATGAAACGTCAGTTGCCAATCGTTGAGACGGACGACGTCTATTCCCATGGCTTTCCGGAAATCTCCCCAGGCAGGCGTCTGTAACGGGTGTGTCATGAGGCTATTATACACCTGGCCATTTGTTATAAGAGCATGTCGTCTTCATTGAATCCACGGCTGCTATTTAATGAAACATTATATTCAAGTACGTGCTCCGGTAAATCAGCCACAAACCGTGAAACCATATTTTGTGTTCTGGTGCCGAAAAAGAGCCTGCGGTTGGCGAAGGTCAGATATACTTTTTCCTTTGCCCTGGTAATGCCCACATAACAGAGCCGCCGTTCTTCTTCAATCTCCTCGCGATCATTGAGACTCCGGGAATGAGGGAATAGTCCTTCTTCCATACCGATCATAAATACGATCGGGAACTCCAATCCTTTTGCGGCATGTAACGTCATGAGTGTGACCGCGTCGCGGTTTGCCTCGCGTTTCCTCAGCGTTTCCGGTTCGTATTCCTGTTCAACTAATGCAACTGTTTCTAAAAATTCTGTTAGGCGCGGAAACTCGGTTGCGACGGACCGCAGCTCTTTAATGTTTTCCAAACGGTACGCTTCTTCTTCAACGTTGGCATCGTATAACTCCAGATAGTTGGTTGCTGCAAGCACCCCGTCCATGAGTTCAAGTGTGGTAAACGATACGAGTTTTACATCTTTAGCAATAGTTTCGGCATATTTGAGAAACTTTTCCATGCGTCCTTTACCTAACTTTTCAATTCGGCGATAAGAGACGGTGTCTTTCGGGTTGGCAATAAGCCGGAGGTATGCAAGTACGTCTTTGATTTCCCTTCGTTCATAAAACCGCGTGCCACCGACAAGTACATAGGGAATGCCTGCGTGTAAAAACGCTTCCTCTAATACCCGTGACTGGGCGTTGGTTCGGTACAATACAGCAAAATCCTTAAATGGCCGGTTTGCCTGCAATATTGTCTGGACCAAAAAAGCCGCCTCGTCATGCTCAGTGCGTGCTTCATACAGCGTAATCTTATCGCCACCCTTCGTGTCTGTCCAAAGCTTAAGGATAGGGTGAGAGGTATTTTTGGAAATGACGCCGAATGCCGCATCCAGTATAGTTTGGGTTGAACGGTAGTTTTGTTCCAGGTGAAATTCAGCAACGTCCGGAAAATCACGTTTGAAGTTAATGATATTGCGGAAGTCTGCGCCGCGCCACCGGTAAATGCTCTGGGAAGCGTCTCCCACAACACAGATATTCCGGTATCGGGCGGAAAGAAGCTTACTCATGATGTACTGCGCTTTATTGGTATCCTGGTATTCATCAACAAGAATGTATTGATACTTTTCCTGATATGTTCCCAGTATTTCTTTTCGCTTCAGAAATAATTCTACGGTTTTGGAAAGTAAATCATCAAAATCTAATGCGTGGTTTTCAGAAAGCATTTTTTGATACTCAATATAAACCGTCGCGACTGTTTCCTGGAAATATCCCTTGGTATACTGTGGATATTCAATGGCCGAAATGAGTTCATTTTTCGCTTCGGAGATTGTATGAAGAACAGCTCCTGGGTTAAAGTTTTTTGATGAAATATCAAGCCGCTTCATAATATCTTTTATCGCATCCAGTTGATCCTGTTCGTCGTAAATGACGAAATCGTCAGGAATACCGATATGTTTGCCATCAATGCGGAGAATTCTGACGGCCAGCGAGTGAAATGTTCCGGCGAAAGGCAAAGAAGAAGATCCCAGTAATTTTTTTATACGTTCTTTCATCTCGTTGGCAGCCTTATTGGTGAACGTCAGCATGAGGATGTTATACGGAGAGATATGTTTTTCTTTGATGAGATACGCGACGCGGTACGTAAGTACCCTGGTTTTTCCAGATCCGGCTCCGGCAAGTATGAGGACCGGTCCGTCCGTATGAACAACCGCTGCCTGTTGGTCGGAATTTAAATCATTGAGGAGCGCGTCACTCATACCGTATAATAGTACCATATGAAGCCACTGGTGATTGCCGGGAATTGGAAGAGTAATAAGACGACGGCAGAGGCAATGCGGTGGCTTCAGGATTTTAAAGATCGTATCGCCTCAGTTCCTTCATATATTACTGTTGTACTCTGCGTACCCTTTACATTACTGTATACGGTGAAAGAAGAAATAAAGGAGCATGCGTTGCCGCTTCTTTTGGGGGCACAGAATGTATCGCCGTTTCCGGACGGGGCGGAAACCGGAGAGGAAAGCGCCAGGATGGTTAAAGAGTTAGCCGACTGGGTAATTATCGGACACTCGGAACGCAGGAAAAATTTCCATGAGACGGATGACGTGTTGCAGAAAAAAGTCGAACAGGCACACCTCGCCGGCTTGAAGATTATTTATTGTGTTCCTGACAATTCAACATCAATACCTGCGCATATCACAGTTGCGGCCTATGAGCCGGTTTGGGCAATCGGTACGGGTGAGTCTGATACACCCGGGAATGCCAATTCGGTTATTACGGATATCAAAGAAAAATTTCAGGTTCCCACAGTAATTTACGGCGGAAGTGTTACAGATGTGAACGTTGCTTCTTTTGTGGCTCAGCCGGCAATAGACGGAGTTCTTCCGGGGGGGTCAAGTTTGGATCCTGAGAAATTTGCTGAACTCATAACAAATGCCAGATGAAAAAAATTATTGCATTCGCGGTATTTATCTTTTTTCTTTTTTTGGCGGCAAAAACGGTTATCTGGACTACGCGCTTTATTCTCCAGACCGGGATCACCCCGGCACTTATTGGTCGGCTGGCATTCGATGACGGGGCCGTGCTGCAGTCTTCAGATAACCGCACAAACATCCTCATTCTGGGTATTGGCGGAGGCAACCACGAGGGAGTTGATTTAACCGACACGATGATAGTGCTGTCATTGGATAACATGAAAAAAACGGTAGCGCTTATTTCCATTCCCCGTGATATCTGGAGCGATACGCTGAAGGATAAAATAAATAGCGCATACCATTACGGGGAACTGAAGAAAAAAGGAAGCGGGTTGCTTCTTGCGCAAGTTATTACTGAAGATGTGATCGGAATCCCCATTCACTATGCAGTGGTTGTCGATTTTTCCGGGTTTACGAAGGTTATTGACGCAGTGGGAGGTATCGACGTGACCGTGCCGGTATCGTTTACCGATACACAGTATCCAATACCGGGTATGGAGCACAGTAGTTGCCCGGGCGATCCTACGAATGCGTGCGTCTATGAGACGGTGCATTTTGATGCGGGATTACAGCATATGGACGGGGACCGTGCGCTCATTTATGCCAGGAGCCGCCACGCGGAGGGGGCTGAGGGGAGCGATTTTGCCAGGAGCCGCCGGCAGCAGATTATTTTGGTTGCTCTCAAAGATAGACTGATGCATCCATCATCGTGGATAACATTTTCACGTTTAAGGGCCTTGCCAAAATTATTGGACGATGCGACGAACTCGGATTTGAATATTGCCGAAGCCTTGACCGTAGGGAAACGTTTTGCATCGGTTTCTCAGGATCAGATTAGAAAAATAGCCTTTGACCAACTGTTAGATAATCCGCCTGCATATTTGTATAACAACCTGTATGTCTTGGTGCCGCATACGAGTTGGGATGATATCCACGCGTATATAAAACAGCAATTAGATAATTAATCCTGCGTTTAGAGCGCTAATCCCAGCAGAAGAATGAGGACCCCACTGCCGATAATCGAGGCGCCTAGGACTGACGGACCGGAACCGGAAACTGGAACCTTCGGCGTCGGTGCTGCTCCCGCTCCTGCCGTAAGACAGAGACAATTGGCTTGTGAGGTACAGGTTGAATTTCTGCATGCGCCTCCGATACATACGAGTTGTGCGGCGCAGTCGGTATTCACTGTACAGGATTGGTTACACGCAGCGACTTGCGCTATCTGCAATTGGGTGGGTGTCGGGGTAGCAGTGGGATATGGTGTCGATGTAGGTGTTGGTGTGGGATTGTTATATACAATCATCGGTGTTGCAGTGGGATATGGTGTCGATGTAGGTGCTGGTGTGGCCGTCGGTGTGGGAGATAGCGTCGGTGTGGGCGTATTTGTCGGTGTGGGAGATAGCGTCGGTGTGGGCGTATTTGTCGGCGTGGGCGTGGGGGTAACGGTTCCCGTCGGCGTAGGGGTTACGATGTTAAATGTCAATGTGCACGCAGCAGCAGCAGCCCGAGACTTGGTTGGGGTGACCTGTTTGGTTTGGGAAAGTTTTCCGCTGGTTAAAATAACCATGATGGCCAGTCCGATAGTGAGGAACAATACGAGGACCAAATACCAATGTTTTTTCACGTAATTCATAGTGTTAATTCCAGTTAGTTCCGTCAAACCATTGTGCTGTTATTGTAAAACTCGTCGAATTGTCCAGAGTGTAGTTCCAAACAAACTGACCTTGTGAGTTTTTCGTCGTCGTTGTGTTCCAGCCGCCGCCGTTTACGCTGAATCGGACTTGGGTGGCAGCGCCACCCGGGGCAAATGCGAGGGTAATCGTGGTGCCTGGTTGTAAGGCGGCAAGATCAGTAGGTGAGAGCGCATTTCCGTTTGAGTCATAAGCGACGATGCTGATACACTGTGGGGCACCCGTCGGCGTTGGAGTGGGCGTATTTGTCGGCGTGGGCGTGGGGGTAACGGTTCTCGTCGGCGTTGGAGTTGCAGTACAAGCGTAAGCGTAGCGAATAGAATGCCAGCAACTTGCCGGTTCAGTTAAAATATTGTTGTTGCACCCGCAAGCTGGGCAACCAATATCAATTTGCTCAGTGCCACAAGTTTCAGAAAAATTTTCTGTCGCGCCGGATCCTACGACAACTCCACCGGTAGCCGTGCTGCAATCAACCCCGCCTGCTTTAATATCCTGACACCAATATTTATTGACATAACAATACGAGGAAGATGAAGTGTTGAACGCACTTCCGACGGTGCATCCTGTGGCAGTACACTTTACTTGACTGCAGTCTAGTATTGGTGTCGGTGTTGGGTAGTTTCCCTCCGTTGCGCGGCTGCGGATTTCTTCCTGTTGTTGGACAAAGACGACAAGAATGGGGATGGTGATAACAAGCAGCAATAATCCCGCAATAAGGACTCCGATCCCCCTTTTTCTTTTTGGTTTAACAGGAGATTTTATTTCCTCCTTATGTGGTTCCTCCGGCGGTGGAGGTGGTGGAGATACAGTTTCCGTCGCGGGCGTTCTTTTTCCCGGCGGAGGAATAATAAGAGAATCGGAAAGTGCTGTTGGCGGTTCGGAAGACGGCACGGGTTTGTCAGGAATAATAGGTGATTCGTTCATTGGTGGTACGGGTGGCGTTGGTTCGGGTTCCTCCGGCTCCGGAGACACTGGTATAGGTACCGGTGGAGCCGGCGGCATTGGAGGAACGTCGGAAGCAGGAGGAGTCGTGCCCGGTTGAGTATTTGATTGAGCAGCGTCTAAAATATCGGCCATATAATTTCCAACAAATAAACCAAAACGAGTGGTCCTATTACCAGCTTATATGGTATTCACCATTGAAGTCAATATCAGTTCCTTATTTTATTAAGACGATACCGCCTCCAATTAAAAGTCCGACTCCAATAGCGAAAAGTGTGATGGTCGGAAGTTCATTGCCGCTTGTGGGAGGAGGCTGTGCAGCAAGTTCGGATTCAGGCGTGGATTCGGGAGTGGATTCTGGTGTTGCAGAAATAGTTGCCTCAGGTGTATCCGTCGGCGATGGGGTAATGGTAACGGTGTCCGTCGGTGTGAGTGTGGCAGAAGGAGTGGCGTCACCCAGTACCTGCGTGCCGCTTTTGAGTATTTCAAACACATGGGTGATGGCAACCGGTTTGTTTTGAAGATTTGTTGTTGTCATTGTGACGCTTTGTTTGCCCGGGGCAAGCGGCTGTTTTGGTGTATATGTCCATACCCCATTGGCAGGAACAATAGTTGCGTCTCCGATGGGATTCGTGATGCCGATTACAAGGGAGACGGTTTTTCCCGGTATTCCGGTTCCCTGTATAAGGGGAAGTGTGGTGGGCAGCGCCGCGCCATCAGCCGGAATAACAAGCGAAACCGTGTTGGCTGGTTTTGCGGATGACGTGCCAAGTACTGTTCCGGCGTTTTTTTGTACTTGGGGCGTGGTGGCAATCGCCAACGGCTTGCCCGATGTTTTTGCATTGAGATCGCGGAAATCGTAGGTTTTGCCGGGTACCATGTTGGGAACAGGTGAGTCGTTCAATGTGTCAGTGATTGCATTTGTCTCTTTGTCCCCGGTTTGGACAATAATCGTTTCCGTCAGCCGGTCAGTTACCGGAAGGTACCCTGTCAGGTCCTGTGTACGTACAAGATTCAGAGGGATAAGCCATGTGCCGGAAGGCTTACTGACGGTAGAAAGAGTTTGTCCACCCTGAAGGGTGAGATACACGAGGGCACCGGCAACCGGCTGGTTTGAATCGGAGACTATAGTGCCGTATGCAGGTTCCAGATTCCCACTTGTGGTTGTCAACAGTGAACCTGTATGAATTTTATATGGAGTTTCACCGTTGATATTTTTTTTGCTGTCGGAGAGAATTGTAATCTCGTAGTCGGTGTCAGGAACTGCAGCGCGCAAGGTGACGCTGTGTGTAATATATTTTCCCTGATTTTTAGTATCCTGGTCGTCAAATAACACCTGTGATGTTCCATTGGGTACGGCGACTATCAGGGCGCCCGTGGCGGGAATTTGTGTCGTCCAGGACACCGTAAACGTTGTATCGGAAATGTTGGATATCTCTACGTTTGCGGGTTGTATTGATCCGGACGCTGTTGTTACTATATTCAGGAGTGACTGGGATCCTACAGAAATAACCCCGACGATAAGAATAACAAGGAGTATGCCGAGGAGAGTAGGTATTTTTGTGGGTATATGCATACTAATATGACTTTTTTGCCTCAAGTGTTTGAAAAACCTGGGAATTGAGTGTCGGCGATAACGGAACGACAATTTGTGTTACCTGTGGGGTAATCGTTGTAGTTTTGACGGTTTTTAATACCTCAAAAAATACCCACAAAGTTACGGTAAAAAAGGTAAATACGGATATAAGGAGTAAATCCCGGTCATTTCCTTCTGAGAGTGATGTTATTTTCATAATTACATTGATAAATAGAACACATTTAATTTTAAATCAACTTTTACCTGTGTACTAGTGGGAGTTGCACTGTCGGACGCTATAGACGTGTATGTGCGTATTGGGGTAAAAAGCATGGAGTCTATTTGGATAACGCGGCGTAAATTATATATTCCCTGAATGAATTGTTTCACGTCTGTATATCCGCCGGTTACAGAGACGGATATCGGAAAACTTACCGGGGTACCGGATGCCGGCTTTTGTTGTACCCCCGGCCCTGTGTCGCCGGTAAGCGGGACAGTCATAATTGACATGTTCGTTAATGTGACGTGCGAATCAGTTGAGAGTGACTGAATCTGCCAAGCGGCACGCGGCGCATCGGACATGACCGGAAGCGCATCGTCAAGAAGCGGCAAATCCGGTTCTATATTCTGATACGCTGCCTGTGCTTCAATAAGAGCGGAGATTTTATCCTCCATTTTTTTGTCGATCTCCGTTTTATCGATAATTTCCCGCTTTAACGTTAAAATCGTCTGAATGGTCGGGCGGATTGCATACCATCCGAACAAGGAAATGACGAGAAATGAAAAAATAATTGCCGTGTATGCGCGGCGCACAGGAGGTGGCGGCGCCAGCGACTGGTAATATCGCTGGTACCGTTTATATTCATCTTTATAATTGAATTGCATAGTTATTTCCCTTTTTTAGGAAGCGCTATTGTTCCGGTGAATGTAAATTGTATTCCAGTCGTCGGGCTCCGTTTGATATCGCCGATTTCCACCTGGCTAAAGATGTTTGCCGCCTGGAGATTTGCGACCATTTGCGAAAATCCATCCGTTGTATTGGCAACAACGCTTCCGACGACTTGTTCGTTCGTAATATTCAACGATTCCAAGTGGACATCGGCAGGAAGTATGGTCTGAATTGCATTAAGTGCGTTGTTTTCTATCGGTGTAACACTCAGAAATGTTTGTATTGTCGTTATTTTAGCCTGTATTGTCCGGAACTCCGTTTCAAAATCAAAATTTGCATCAATGATTGCCTGTTTTTGTGATACTTCGTCGTTAAGATCTGTAAGTTTGCGGTCCAGGCTGAAGCGGGAGATAAAAGCCAGGAGTACGATAAGTTCCGTCCCGATCATGATGTACCGTCCGTACGTTACAGCCCACATCACAATCCGGCCGACGGGTGTGTGTTCCATTTCTTCTTCGCCGATTAAATTAACGGATGGTGTTCGAGTAGGGGACATAAAATCAGTATATCAAGTAAGAGAGAAGAAACAAACAGAATATGCTGATTATTTTTTTGCGAGGAGTTTGGAGAGACGCGCTTTGAGCCGGTCAGCTTTATTTTTGTGGATTATATGCGTTTTTGCCGCTTTATCCAATACAGAAAATACCCGCGTTAATGATTTTTGTGTCGGTTTTTTCCGCATGGATTTCACCATTTTTTGCAGTGACGCGCGCACGCGCTTGATTTCTATCGTCCTTTTGCGGTCGTGTCGTAGTTTTTTTATCGCCCGTTTTATGATCGGCATGCGGGTAAGTATAACAAAAAAATGAAAAAATAGCTATAATAGGCAGGATGAAGCGTTTCTGGGGGTTATTTTCCAAAAAACAGCAGACGATCGGATCTGCTGCTTTCATATTGATATCTATGGTGTTTACGTCCCGCGTACTGGGACTCGTGCGCGATAGGCTTTTGAACGCCCGATTTACACCGGATGAGCTTGGCGTCTATTTCGCAGCGTTCCGTCTCCCGAATCTTATTTTTGAGTTATTAGTCATGGGCGCGCTCACGAGTGCATTTATTCCGGTTTTTACGAAGTATGTTACTCAAAAAAATGAAAAAGAGGGATTTGATGTGGCGGCGACGCTTATCAATATGAGTATTGTGGTAATGGTGGTTCTGGCAATCCCGCTCCTTATATTTGCGAATCAGTTGTCTCATTTTTTGGCGCCGGGGTTTTCACCCGCACAGATAGCCCGTATGGCTACTTACACACGCTTTATGATTATATTTCAGGTACTGCCGCTCCTGGTCGGAAACTTCTTTACCGGGATTTTACAGTCATATAATATGTTTCTTCTTCCGGCACTTGCGCCTGTCGTTTACAATCTCGGGATCATTCTTGGTGTCGTTACCCTTACGCCGACGGTCGGTCTTATGGCTCCTGTCTACGGTGTTGGCATCGGGGCAGGCTTATTTATGCTCATTCAAGTGCCTCTTGTTATCGTCGTGGGTTATCGGCACAAACTGAAGCTTGACTGGCGGCATAAGGGAGTACGGGAGGTGCTAAAACTTATCGGTCCGCGGACGCTGGGACTGGCAGTCTCACAGATTGACAGCACGGTAGACCTTATGATGGCATCACTATTGGGAGCCCGTATGGTTACTGTATTTAATTTTGCCCAACAACTGCAGCAGTTGCCCGTCGGACTTTTTGGTGTGAGTGTCGCACAAGCCGCTCTCCCCACGTTGTCCGCCGCATCTGCCAACGAGGATAAAGGGGAGTTTAAGAAATCTGTGATATCGGCAATTCATCAAATTCTCTTTTTTGTGTTGCCTATTTCTGCATTATTTATTGTTTTGCGTGTTCCGGTTGTGCGTCTTATTTACGGCGCGTCCCATTTTGATTGGCAGGCAACTGTATTAACCGGCATGACGTTATCCATGTTTGCTCTGTCGATTTTTGCCCAATCCATTGTCAACGTGCTGGCACGCGGATTTTATGCGCTCTATGACAGTAAAACCCCGGTGAAAATCAGTGTGGTTTCCATTCTCACAAATACAGCACTTAGCCTCTTATTTATAAAAGTATTCGGTTTGCCGGTTTGGTCATTGGGGTTATCTACATCGATTGCAAGTATTTTGAATGCAACGGTTTTATATATTGTATTGGATAGAAAAATCGGTGGGTTTGCGAAAAAGGAATTATTTCTCCCCGCAATAAAAATGTTTATCGCGGCTGCGGTTGCAGGCGTCGCCGTATTTTTTCCGCTGAAACTGTTTGATCAGCTGATTTTTGATACAACACGGACATTCGGGCTGCTGCTGTTAACGGGTGTAGCCGGTTGTGTAGGGTTGGTAACCTATCTGGTGCTGGCTTGGGTGTTTGATGTGAACGAGGTGAAATCGTTTATTGAACTTATCCGCCGCGTCCGCCGACCGAAGGCGGTACTTCTGGATCCTGCCAACGAAGTGATGACCGGCACTATGCAGGATAAATTATCGTAAACTTACGGTGTTTGTTTTGATAATTCAAGAAGTACCACTGTTTGTGCCGTCATGGGGATTTGTTTTGTTATGGCAGACGTTGTGGCAACCTCCGTGGTTTTCGTGTCTGTCCCGGACAGGTACTGCGTATGCAATGTATAGGTACCGGGATCCAGATTTTTCCAGGTTACTGGAACATTTTCCGCGTGCGATCCGTTTGGGTCAAAGTTTACGAGCAGTGTCCGTATAACGTTTTTGTTGATGCTGGCAAACCCTGTGACCCACGTTCCTTCGCCTGAGAGGGCGAGGCGGTTGCCAGCCATGGCGTCAATAAAGTTATACACGTAATACCGGGGTTTTTTCGTCATACCGTTATCAGGATTTGTGATGAGACCCTGTCCGGATCCATCCTGCTCGTTTGCTCCGTCAACAAGCTGGAACGAAAAAAGGTATGAAGGTCCGCCAGTAATGAGTTGCCGGATAACCGCCGTTGTATAGGCAGCCGCGTATTGTGTGCCGTACAATGTGCTTTTATCTGCGGTAAATCCGAATTCCGTGATAAGAAGCGGAATAAGCGTGTAGGTAGGATAGGGTTGCAGCCACGATATGATATTCCGCCGGTCTATATCGAAGGCTTTGGGATCGGTCTGATAGGAATGCCAGGAGAGAAAGTCAATTCTATTGCCGCTGGCAAGGAGAGCTGTAATCCAATCCTTATTGATCCCCGTTGTTGCCGGGCCGCCGAGATAAAATGTATTGACATTCTGTGCATTGTTGGCTCCGACGGACGCGAAGTGATAGAGAGTGAGATAATTTTTGTTCCCGGAATAGTTCCAGCCGCCGAATTGGGCTGAGTCCGGTTCGTTCCATACTTCATAATAGACCCCATTGATGTTTTTCTCCAGCCCGCCCACTGTAGTGTTCGATGGTTTTTTGGACAACCTGTGCCCACTCGTTCCAGTCATTTGGCGGGTTAGTACTGTTGCCGCCTTGGGCAATAACCGATGGCATATAGGAAAGTGAGAGAAGCGGTTTGGCACCGGTTGCCTGTATTGCGTTTACGGCACTGTCGAGGCGGGTCCAATCAAATGTTAACCCGTCACTATTCCGTCCGACGACATTGTATACATCGTACAAATGGTCGAGCCGGATGATTTTGGGTTTAAGCACACCAATATCAGCAACGACAGGGGCGGTTATATCCGTAGATACTTCGTCTCCCTGGATAAATGCGTGATAAAAATCGGTATTCACGGGATCAAGAATCGTTTTTGTATCAACAGCGATATTGGCTGTTGTGCCCGTTGCCCGTGTGATAAGCACAACGATATTTTGGACCGCCAACAACATGATCGGTAAAAACACAATGAGTGCCAAAATGGAAATGACTGATATTGTTTTTGGTTTTGTGCGTTGTGTTAAAAATGCCATACGATTGTGCCTGTTGTGATGAATAGTATTCCTAAACCTAAAAGAATTATCGTGGTTTCAACAGTGCCCGATACAGGAACAGCGCTTACTGTCGCCCCATTTGCGTCGGTTCCTGTGCCGCTGGCGACAACAAAGCTTGTGGTAGCTGTTTGGGTTGTGCCGGAAGCTGATTGGGCACTGGCAACGATGCTATGAAGACCTGGATCCAGCGGGGTTGCGGGAGTATACGACCAATTACCGTTTGCGTCCGTGGTCACTGTTACAGTGGTTCCCGCATCAGAATGAATAACGAGAGTGACGACACTGCCGGGAGTGGCTGTCCCCTGAATGACCGGTTGGGATGTGGACACATCGGCATTTGATTGGGGTGAAAGGATTTGTAGTGAGGCAGGTGTCGGGCTAGGTGTATCTGTCGGCGACGCTCCGGCGGTTGGAGTTAAATCTGCTGTCGGGGTTGCAGTTGGAGTTAAATCTGCTGTCGGTGTTGCAGTGGGCGTCGCTCCTGCGGTCGGTGTTACCGTTGCGCTATCTGAAGCAACATCTGTTGCGGAAGTATTCGTATTGGCGCCGTTGATGGTAATTTTTGCAGGAGTTGTACCGACTAAGACGTTTGCTGTCGGGTCGTTGATTCCCACGACAGACGTGTTGGACGCAAACTGAACGAGAGTCGGAGTGAAATTATCCGTAGCGTTTTTTGCCGTAAACGTGATGACAGCGATGGTCCCCTGGGTTGTTATCGGTTGGCTGTTACTGGCAGCCCCTACGCTAATGGAAGCCGTTCCGTTTTCGATAATGCCGGAGTTTAAAACCCGTGGTGCGCCGCCCCCGTTCGTAATTGTTTGCGCTTCGAGTTTTGTTGGATCATAGGTAAGATACACACTAGCGGAAATTACCTGATTGGCGCCAGGGTCGATATCGACGTTCAGTTTAATACTGTTTCCGCTGGTTACTGTTTGTGTTGCCGGTGTGAGTGCAAGGGTGGTGGCAGGTGCGGCTTGTGTGCGGGTATTCCTCTGCTGACCGACAATAAATACCGTTGCAGGTATCGCAAGTAATAGTAATCCAATAAAAATATACAGGAATACTTTTTTCATCCGTATATCCATTATTACAGGAGTCGAAGGGTATTGACAAGGGTTAGCACTCGATGTATAGTACTGCTAATCTGTCAAGAAAGGATATATATGGATCCGGTAAAAGATTTAACTCCGCGCCAGATACAAATCCTCAAAGCAATTATTGAGGAATACATTGCCACCGCGGAACCTGTGGGAAGCGAAACATTGGATAAAAAATACAATCTTGGCGTGTCTCCGGCTACAATCCGGAATGAAATGATGCATCTCACTGAACTCAAAATGCTCAATCAGCCGCATACGTCGGCGGGCCGCGGCCCAACTCCCGCTGCAATGCGTTATTACGTCGATCACCTCATGAAAACCAAAGATATGTCGGTGGCAGACGAAGTTGCAGTGAAAGAGAAAATTTGGGAATATCGTCAGGAAGTGGATAAATTACTGCGCGAGGCAACCAAAACACTGGCGGAGAAAACCAAAACACTTGCAATTACGGCAACAAAAGACGGTGATCTGTATTATGCAGGTGCCGCAAACCTTTTGGATATGCCGGAATTTTACGATTATGAGCTGACGCACCACTTACTTGCCACACTCGACCAGTTTGGATTCTGGTCGGAGCTTTTAGGGAGAGACACCGAAGTTTTTGATATTTTTTTGGGGGAGGAAATAGCCGCACGGAGTGTCCTTTCACAATGTGGTATTGTTTTTGAAAAATTTAGTTCGCCGCATGTTTCCGGAGCTATCGGTATTGTGGGGCCTTCCAGACTCAATTATTCGACGGTTATTCCGTTTGTGCGGTATATGGGCGGACTCATAGGGGAGTTTACGAGTTCGTGGTAATTATGAAAAAAAAGATTGACGAACATGTTGAACAATTAACAAAAGACGCGGAAGAATGGAAAGGAAAATATCTGCGGGCGCTGGCAGATTATCAGAATTTGGAAAAGCGGACACAAGCGGAGAAGCAGGAGATTCGAAAGTATGCGGCGGAAGTTATCATTGCGCGACTTCTGCCGACCATTGATACGCTTTCGAAAGCGTCTGAACACGTGAAAGATACAGGATTGGAATTAGCTCTGAAAGAATTATATGCGGTATTGTCTGAATTAGGAGTAGAGAAAATTGAGGTCGTGGGTCTGCCATTTGATCCTCACCAGATGGAATGCATAGAAGTCGTCGCTGGCAAAGATAATATGGTAGTAGAGCAAATTTTGCCGGGATATCGGCTGCACGATAAAATAGTGAGAGTTGCACAAGTAAAAGTAGGAAAAACATTAACTAATTAAAGGAGGTTTCTCTATGTCTAAAATTATCGGTATTGATCTGGGGACAACAAATTCATGTGTCGCTGTCATGGAAGGCGGCGCCCCGAAAGTTATCCATTCCGCCGAGGGGAGGAATGTCATTCCGTCCGTTGTGGATCCGATTAAAAATATTGTCGGGGACGTGGCCAAGCATCAGGCGGTCTTAAATCCCAAAGACACGATTTTTTCAGTGAAACGGCTCATGGGCCGCAAATTTTCCGACCCGTCCGTGCAGATGGACATGAAACTTCTCCCGTATACCATCAAATCCGGTAAAAACGGGATGGCGGTCGTGGTGGTAGAAGGGAAAGAATTTACCCCACAGGAAATTTCTGCCAAAGTGCTTGCCAAAATCAAAGCAGATGCGGAGAAATATCTCGGCGAAACCGTAACGCAGGCTGTTATCACCGTGCCGGCATATTTTGATGATTCCCAGCGCCAGGCGACGAAACAGGCAGGGGAAATAGCGGGCCTTGAAGTGATGCGTATCGTCAACGAGCCGACCGCATCGGCTCTCGCGTACGGATTAGATAAGAAAAACGCCCATACGATTGCCGTCTACGATCTTGGTGGTGGCACGTTTGATATTTCCATTCTTGAACTCGGAGAAGGCGTGTACGAAGTGAAGGCGACAAACGGTGACACGCATTTGGGCGGCGATGACTTTGATAAGCGGATTCTGGACTTCATCGCCGATGAATTTAAGAAAGATAACGGCGTGGATTTGCGCAAAGATCCGCAGGCGCTGCAGCGGATCCGTGACGCAGCGGAGAAAGCGAAGATAGAGCTGTCGAGTTCCATGGAAACGGAAATTAACCTGCCGTTTATCACGCAGGGCAAGAATGGGCCATTGCATTTGGTTATGAAAATCAACCGCGCCAAACTCGAATCGTTGGTCGGCGACCTGATTACCAAGAGCATTGAACCGGTCAAGAAATGTCTGTCTGATGCGAAGAAAACCATCAAAGATATTGATGAAATCGTGTTGGTCGGAGGCATGACCCGTATGCCGAAGGTTGTATCCACGGTGAAAGATTTCTTTGGTAAAACTCCCAACCAATCTGTCAATCCTGATGAAGTTGTGGCAGTGGGCGCCGCGGTTCAGGCGGGCGTTTTAACCGGTGAAGTGAAAGATGTTGTTTTATTGGACGTTACACCTTTAACACTTTCCGTTGAGACATTAGGAGGCGTTTCGACTCCTATGATTACGAGAAATACCACGGTGCCTACCAGTAAAACGGAAATTTACTCGACTGCTGCCGATAATCAGACATCAGTTGAAATAAATATTTTACAAGGGGAGCGCCCGATGGCAGCGGACAACAAGTCGCTCGGCCGGTTTATTCTCTCGGGAATTCCGCCGGCGCCGCGCGGTGTGCCGCAGGTGGAAGTGACGTTTGATATCGATGCCAACGGTATTTTGAACGTTGCCGCAAAAGACAAGGCAACAGGTAAAGCGTCCAATATCCGCATCACCAACTCGACCGGTCTTTCCAAAGATGAAGTCGAGAAGATGAAAACGGAAGCCGAAGCCAATGCCGCTGCAGATTCTGAGAAAAAAGAGAAAATTGAGGCGCGCAACAAAGCAGACAATATGCTCTATGTAGCTGAAAAGACGCTTAAGGACGCAGGTGATAAGGCGAAAGCTGAGGATAAGACTGCGGTTGAGGAAAAGTCGAAGGCACTCAAGGAAATTTTGGATTCCGGTTCTAAAGAGGATTTGGAAACCAAAACCAGCGAGCTTTCCGACGCAGTCCAAAAAGTCGGGGCGAGTATGTATTCGCAGGGTCAGACGCCTCCGACAGGAGCGCCTGGAGCCGAGGAACCCAAAGCTGACGATCAAAAGAAAGATGACAAGAAAGTAGAAGAAGGGGAAGTGGTCAGTTAATCGCAGATTTTAAACATAAAAAGCAAAGATGCCTCGTGAAGACGGGGCATTTTTGAATTATAATTGTAAGCTATGGCGACAAAACGTGATTATTACGAAATTTTAGGATTATCGAAATCCGCGTCTCTGGCGGAGATTAAGGCCGCGTACCGCAAGCTCGCGCTGCAGTGGCACCCGGACCGCAACAAATCCCCCAATGCAAACGAAAAGTTTAAGGAAATAAACGAGGCGTATGCTGTCCTGTCCGACTCAAAGAAGAAAGAAACCTATGATCAGTTCGGGCATGCAGCATTTCAACCCGGAGCAGGCGGTATGGGAGGTCAACCCGGTAATCCGTTCGGTGGCGGATTTGGACGGCAAGGCCCGTTCCAATATTATTATTCCACAAATGGAAGTCCGTCATCTGGCGGAGGTGGGATGCCCTTTGGCGAAGATTTTATCGATCCGTTTGAAATTTTTGAGCAGTTTTTCGGCGGCGGGTTTGGCGGGAGAAGTTCTCGGCGTCAACCGAGGCAGGCGTATGAGTTAAGTATTGATTTTATGGATGCCGTAAAAGGTGCGACGCGTGAAATACATGTTCCGGCAGGCGAAGCAGGTGACGGGTCGGTGAAAAAGACCATTAAAATTCCGGCCGGTGTGGATACAGGAAGCCGTATCCGGTTTGATGATTTTGATATTGTGTTGGAGGTAAAACCGAGCCACGAGTATCAGCGGCAAGGCGACGATCTTATTATCGAACACGAAATTACGTTTTCTCAGGCGGCGCTCGGCGCGATTGTTGATGTTCGTACAATTGACGGGCCTTTAAAAATCCGTATCCAGCAGGGAACACAACCGGGAACGCTTATCCGCCTTCACGGAAAAGGTGTGCCGCACGTGCATGGCAATGGCCGCGGCGATCAGTATGTCAAAATCCAGCTTCATGTCCCGACACATCTAAATAGAAGGCAGAAGGAGATGTTGGATGAGCTTGACCGGGTATAAAATCGTGCTATAATAGGTAGATTAGAGATGAGGTGGGGAGACCCGCCTTTTTTTATAAATTATGCCGGCAACAGTGAAAAGTGAATTCAGCTTAGCCTTAAATCAAGTCGCCACGGAGCGGGGGATTGATCCTGCTGTGGTTGTGGAGACCATAAAGGCTGCAATTTTGGCAGCGTACCGTAAAGATTACGGCGGAGGTATTACCGAGGCGACTGAACTTGAACAGTATGTTGTGGATCTTAATCCGGATACGGGCGAGGCAAAAATATCCAAAGACGGTAAAGACATTACGCCTCCGGGATTCGGACGTATTGCCGCCCAAACCGCTAAACAAGTTATTCTCCAGCGGATACGGGAGGCGGAAAAACAATCGGTTTTGGCGGATTACCAAACCAAAATCGGTTCGATTGTACCAGGAATGGTGCTCCGGTTTGACGGTCCGAATATTATCGTTGATATCGGTCGTGCACAGGCCGTGATGCCGGTGTCCGAACAGAGCCAGGGTGAACGGTACCATCTTAACCAGCGGCTGACGTTCTATGTGGAGGGAATCCGTGAAACCATGCGCGGCAATGAAATTATCGTTTCCCGTGCCCATAAAGGACTCGTTGAAGGACTGTTTAAGCGTGAAGTTCCGGAAGTGGCCCAGGGCGCGGTCGAATTTCGTGTTATCGCCCGCGAGGCCGGCGGTAGGACAAAAGTTGCCGTATTTTCTAAACAACCCGGCGTGGATCCTGTAGGATCGTGTGTCGGGCAAAAAGGTGTACGCGTGCAGGGCGTCATAAGCGAATTAGGCGGGGCTGAAAAAGTTGATATTATCCAATGGAGCGATGATCCCAAGGTTTTTATTATGTCGGCACTGGCGCCTGCCAAGGACATGGAAGTTAGTTTAAACGAAGAAAAAAAATCCGCGGAAGTACTAGTACCCGACGATCAACTTTCACTGGCTATCGGTCGTGACGGACAAAACGTACGGCTCGCTGCAAAACTAACTGGGTGGAAGATTGATATTCGAGGTAAAGGAGTCCCTATTGTTGAAGGTCAGCCTGCGGCTGAAAAAGGAACGAATGAAAAAATTGAAGAGAAAGCAGCAGCGGAAGTTGCTGTACCAGCGCCGGTTAAACCGGAATAAGGTATGAAACGCTGGATTATTTTTTCAAAACATGAAGAAAAAGAAAACAGAAGCACAAACACTCTCACGGCCCCCGATCGTTGCGGTATTGGGTCACGTTGACCACGGGAAAACCACGCTTCTCGATACGATCCGTCACACAAATGTCGCCGCGGGCGAACACGGCGGAATCACCCAGCATATCGGTGCCTATCAGGTAGAGGTCGGGAAAGAAAAGCAAAAAATTACGTTCATTGATACACCCGGCCACGAAGCGTTCGCCAAAATGCGTAGCCGCGGGGCGCGCGTTGCAGATATCGCTCTTCTTGTGGTTGCCGCCGACGATAGTGTGATGCCTCAAACCAAAGAATCCATTGAGCAAATTAAAGCATCCGGAGCCTCGATGATTGTGGTCATGAATAAAATTGATTTGCCGACCGCGATGCCGGACAAAGTCAAGTCCGACCTGGCTAAAAATGGTGTGCAGGTGGAAGGCTTCGGCGGTGATATACCCGTGATTCAGGTTTCTGCAAAAACAGGCAAAGGGGTACCGGAACTATTAGAACTTATTACACTGGTTGCCCAAATGAAAGGTCTTGACAATGAACCGGATGCACCTCTTGAGGCGGTCGTCGTCGAGACGCGGTTGGATAAGGGCAAGGGAATGGTTGCTACCGTTGTCGTAAAAAAAGGAACATTAAAATTCGGGACATTGCTTTTTGAAGGGGCAAAGCAGGTTGCGCGCGTCCGGGCGATGTTTGATGAATATGGTCATGCGGTTCAGTCAGCAGGTCCGGCAAGGCCGGTTGAAGTATTGGGATTCACATCACTCCCATCTGTCGGATCGGTTTTGCGGACGGACGAATATTTGGATCAAAAACCTCAGGAAACTATTGCACCAAACGCGCCGTTTACCGCCGAAAACTTGCCTGACTGGCTCAAGCCGGTTGCGGAGCAGGAAGGCCGGAAATTGACGGTAATCCTGAAAGTCGATACGGCCGGATCTATGGAAGCGATCATCGCTGCGCTTCCGAAACAAGTAGAACTCGTTACCGCCGGAATCGGGGATATAAATGAAGCGGACGTTCTGACTGCTAAATCCGTTAAAGCAATTATCGTAGGATTCAATGTTAAATGCCCGCCATCCGCAGAGCGTCTGGCGACAGCCGAGAAAGTAGTATTTCGCATTTACACCATCATTTATGAGCTTCTGGACGAGCTTACCGAGGTGGTTTCCGGCCTCAAAGAGGTGCTTGCTGTGGAACGGGAATTAGGTACAGGTGCTGTAATTGCGGAATTTCCGTTTGAAAAATCCCGGATAGCCGGCACAAAGCTGGTTTCGGGGCGTTTAGCACGCGGGGACACCGTTAAAATTATGCGTGGCGAAGAAGAAATCGCCCGTGCCAGGATTAAATCCATACGGAAAGGTAAGGAAGATACGACAAAAGTGGACAAAGCCGGTGTCGAATGCGGGATCCTTTTTGACAAAAAAGTTGATTTTGCGCTTCAAGATGCTATAATCGCCGTCACAACGTGATTATGGACCTCACCAACGACATTTCAAAAGTAAAAGAGATCCTCGATAAGGCCAACGATATTCTTATCGTTACCCATGAACACCCGACGTTTGATAGTGTCGGGAGTTCACTCGCGCTCTATTTAGGACTCGAAAGTCTCGGGAAAAAGCCGCATATCGTGTGTCCGGACGCGATGACGGTTGAGTTTTCCAGTTTTGTCGGAGTCAATAAATTTGCGGCTGACTTATCCCGTAAAAACTTCATTATTTCCCTTGATTATGAGGAAGGATCGATCGAAAAAGTAAGCTACAATATTGAAGGAAACAAATTTAATCTGGTTATAGAGCCCCGTACGGGAAACGCAGGATTTTCGGAAGACAAAGTGCATTATTCGTATGGCGGCTCTGCCGCAGATTTAATTTTTACCGTTGATACCCTTCATCTCGGGGGATTGAAAAAAGTCTATGAAGAAAATAAGGAATTATTCACCGGAAAAACAGTCGTTAATATCGATAGGCATCCGAATAACGCGATGTACGGCACGATGAACATCGTTGATCCGGAGTCTAGTTCTACGGCGGAAGTCGTGTCGCAGTTTTTGTCCGGTATCGGCGCCAGATTGACAACGGATATCGCAACAAATGTATTAAATGCTCTGTATGGAGCTACAGATGCATTTCAAACAGCTCACGTTGGGGTGACTGCATTTGAGCTTGCGGCTGCCTGTATTAAAGCTGGAGGGAAGCGGTTTTGGAAATCATCGATAACAACGCAGGAAGAGGTGCCGACAGTAGAAACCGTTGCAGCACCGGTTGTTGAGTCTAAAAAGCCAGTAGTAGAGACGCCGCCTGACTGGCTCAAACCAAAAATCTACAAAAGCTCGAATCTGATTTAACTTCCTTAGTTTGTCCGTTGAAAAAAAGAACGGTTTGTGGTAAAATACCTCCATTGGAGCGCGAAATTGCTCCATTTTGAACTTATATGGCCACGAAAACCACAAAAGTGAAGAAAACTGTTGAAAAGAAAGCGGTAAAGGAAACAAAAACAGTAAAACCAGCAGTCAAGGCCCCGATAGGTAAAAAAGCTGCGAAAAAGATCGAAGAAACGATAATTCCGGCGCCCAGCGTTGAAAAGCAGGAAGTGATCGCAAAATTTCAGGTAAAAGAAGGGGATACGGGGAGTCCTGAAGTACAGGTAGCACTCCTGACCGCGCGTATTGAAAAACTCGTCGGCCATTTGAAAGCAAATCCGTCCGATAATCATTCGCGGCGAGGTTTATTGGGAATCGTCAGTAAACGCCGGCGACTTTTGAATTATCTCAACAAGAAAGACGCAAAACGCTACAAGGATATTTCAGTGAAACTTGGATTAGGAAAATAAGGAAATTTCTGGTATAATATATTTCAGGGATTAGAAAGAAGTGTGATGGAATGAGTTCGCCAGCTGGCGAATTGATTTTATCCCACTTCCCTCTTTCCCCGAGCATAAAATTCATGTCGAAAAAAATTGTTAAGAAATCCATAGAAATCGGCGGACGTACGCTTTCGCTTGAGGTGGGTCGGTTTGCCGAGCAGGCTTCTGCTGCGGTGTTAGCCCGGTACGGCGATACGATGGTATTGGCGACCGTTACCGCTTCCAGCCGCGAAACAACGCTTGATTATTTTCCGCTTTCCGTTGAATACGTCGAACGGCTCTATGCGGGCGGACGCATTAAAGGTTCCCGCTGGGTGAAGCGTGAGGGAAGACCTTCCGATGATGCGGTACTGGCAGGACGCGTGATTGACCGATCTATCCGGCCGCTGTTTCCCAAATCCTATAAACATGATGTCCAGGTAATTATCACAGTTCTTTCCGTTGACGGAGAAAACGATCCGGATGTCATGGCCCTTGTCGCCACATCGGCCGCTATTGCCATTTCTCCCATCCCGTGGAACGGACCGGTTTCCGGCGTCCGCATGGGATATGTCCATGCCGATGGCGATGAGGGGACGCTTATTGTGAATCCCCGTATTTCCGAACAGGCGATAAGTGATTTTGATTTTATCGTTGCATCTAATAAGGATAAAGTTATGATGCTCGAAGGCGGTTTCTGCGAAACACCGGAAGAAACAGTAAAAAAAGCCGTCATTATGGCAAAAGAATCCAATGCGAAGATCATCAGCCTTATTGAAGAGTTGGTTAAAGAAGTTGGAAAGAAAAAAGTTATAGCTCCGGTTGCAACAGAAGCTGAAGATCTGAAAGCAAAAATTGCCAAAGATTATAAAAAAGAAATGGAATCGGCATTCGCCAAAAAAGCGGAAAAAGAATTCGGCGGCGATGAGGTTGTAGCGTTAGCGAAGTCCATTACAGAAGCATACGGAAAAGAGTATACGCAAAAAGCAATTGAGGAGGCTCTTGATGCACTGTTTAAAAAACAGGTCCGCGACAACATTCTCACGAAAGCAAAACGGTTTGACGGCAGAAAAATTGATGAAATCCGACCGCTTTCCGTAGATGTCGGTATGCTTCCCCGCACGCACGGAAGTGCAGTCTTCCAACGCGGTCAGACACAGGTTTTGACTGTTGCCACATTGGGCACTCCGTCTTTGGAACAGCTTATTGAAAGTCCGACCGGAGAAGAGGCAAAGCGGTATATCCATCATTACAGCATGCCGCCCTATTCTGTCGGAGAAACCGGACGAGTGGGAACGCCGTCCCGCCGCGAGATCGGTCACGGAGCATTAGCCGAACGGGCATTATTGTCCGTCATTCCGGCTGAGGAAGAATTCCCGTACACGATCCGGTTGGTTTCCGAAGTAATGTCCAGTAACGGATCTACGTCTATGGCATCCACATGCGCTTCCACTCTTGCCCTTATGGATGCGGGCGTACCGATCAAGGAACCGGTGGCAGGTATCTCCATTGGTCTTATGTCGGATAAGAAAAAGTTTATACTTCTCACCGACATCATGGGCATTGAAGATTTTGCCGGCGACATGGATTTTAAAGTGGCAGGAACCAAAAATGGTATTACAGCAATTCAGCTGGATATGAAAATCGACGGAATAACGGATGAAATTATTGAAGGGACGTTTGAACGGGCACGTGTTGCACGGATGAAGATTTTGGAGAAAATGTTGTCTGTTCTCGCTGCTCCGCGGAAGAGTTTGTCCCAATACGCACCCAAAGTACAAGTCGTGAAGATTCCGGTTGAAAAAATCGGTGAAGTCATCGGACCCGGCGGCAAAATGATCCGCAATATTATAGCCACAACCGGCGCCACAGTGGATGTAGAAGATGACGGGTCTGTCATGATTTCCGGTGTTGATCAGGTTGCCGTGCAAAAAGCAGTTGATTGGGTGACAGGGTTGACCCGCGATGTAACCGTCGGGGAAGAATTTGACGGCGAAGTCAAGCGCATCTTGCCGTTCGGTGCTTTTGTGGAGATTCTTCCCGGTAAAGAGGGCATGGTGCATGTATCTCAAATGTCCACGGGTTTTGTGAGTAAGCCGGAAGACGTGGTCAAGCTGGGCCAAAAAGTGCACGTACGGGTAATGGAAGTGGATGATATGCACAGAATTAATTTATCCATGCTGTTCGGTGAAGACGCCAAAAAAGCCCCCATGCGTGAACGAAGAGAAGGTGGTAATAGGCCATTCCGGGGAGGCAGTCGCGGTCCTCGTAGGTTTTAATGTGATATGATGGTTTTGTATGTCTAAGCTCTCCGATGAAGTAACGGGTCTCCGGAAAAAAATTGCAGAGTCGCATGTTCCCGGTGATTTGGAAGCGCGTGTGCTGGGTAACCTGGAGGAAATTTCACGGTTGGAAACTGATATTACAGCCCGTGTTCATATCGAACAAATGCTCCGGTATATTGATTGGGTCGTTGCACTCCCGTGGAATACACGGACAGAAGACATATTGGATCTTGGGAAAGCGAAAGAAATTTTAGAAAAAAATCATTATGGTCTACAACCGGTAAAAGAACGTATTCTGGAATATTTATCGGTATTAAAACTGAATGAGGACCGTTGGAAACAGGAAGAAAAGGCGAATGAAGCAAAACTTTCCCATGCAATGCTGGCCAGACGTGCGCCGATATTATGTCTAGTAGGTCTGGTGGGTACAGGGAAAACGACGCTTGCAAAATCCATCGCCCAGGCAATGGGTCGGCGGTTTGTCCGTATTCCGTTCGGTGGTATGAGTGATGCTTTAGACCTGCGCGGTCAGTCCCGTGTGCGGCCGGATGCGGAAATAGGGTTAATTCTTAAAGGCTTACGGTTTGCCGGCAGCAAAAATCCAGTGATATTGCTCGATGAAATAGACCGTGTTGCAGATGCGGCACGCGGAGATATTATGGGAGTCCTGGTTGAACTTCTGGATCCTGAACAAAATGTGGCATTTACGGATCATTATCTGGATTACCCGTTTGATTTGTCCGATGTATTATTTATCGCCACAGCCAACAACACCACGAATATCGCAACAGCAGTACTTGACCGGTTGGAGCCCATCCAAATGCCTTCATATAGTGATGAAGAAAAGATTAAAATTGCTAAGGATTATGTATTACCCGAACTCCTGCATGAGTCTGGATTAACTCCCGAAAATCTGACGATTGATGATGCAATCTGGCCAAAGTTGGTCCGGCCGCTCGGGTACGATACCGGTATCAGGAGTTTAGAGCGCACTATAAACAGCGTCTGCCGTAAGGTAGCGCGCATGATCGTGGAAGGCAAAGGCACTCGTGTCCATATAGACGAAAATAATATAAAAGATTTTATAGAAAGTTATTAGTATGAAATTTAATCCATTTATGAAACAACAACGGGAAAAGGGGCGGATATCGCCGCAACATCAGGTATTTACCGGTTCATCAGGAACGGGGAAAGATAGTGTCAGGATTATACCTTTAGGGGGTTCGGGCAACGTGACGAAAAATATGTTTGTGTATGAATACCGGTATGACGGAAAAATACGCGACATACTCATTGTTGATTGCGGCATCGGGTTTCCGGATGAGGATATGTATGGCGTGGATTTGGTGTTGCCAGACATTCGGTATTTGGAAGATAAAAAGCAGTATATCCGAGGGTTGGTATTTACGCATGGTCATGATGATCATATCGGAGGCATTGCGTATTTGTATCCGAAGTTAGGCCGCATTCCCATGTGGGGCACGAAACTCACTGCCGCATTTGCCAATATAAAATTGGAAGAGGCAAAGTTGAAAGCAAGGGTAACTCCGGTTGAATTTAGTCAGACGTTACGGATAGGGCCGTTTACGGTATCGTTTGTCCGAATGACTCATTCAGTCCCGGATACGGCAAATCTGATTATAGAAACGCCCGTCGGCATTTTTTACCACGGCAGCGATTTTAAATTTGATTTTGACCCCTTGGACGGTAAAAAATCTGAGCTGGATAAAATTAATGCTGTCGGTAAACGTGGGGTTTTAACGCTTTTAACTGATTCACTCGGAAGCGAGCGGCCGGGATTTACCCCTTCGGAACAGGTTGTGGGAGAAACGCTCGAGAAAGAAATAAATCTGTGTACCGGCAAATTTATTTTTACCACACAGTCGAGTAATATTTCCAGGATTCAGCTTGCGATTGAAATAGGTTTGAAGCACGGCAGAAAAATTGCATTTTTCGGCCGGAGTATGGATCATAACGTTGAAGCCGCTTTAAAATTAGGGTATATGAGATTTCCGAAGGAATCCGTGATTCGTGATTCGGATCTTAAGCGTTTGCCGCCGACAAAACAATTCCTCATTGCGGCAGGCGCACAAGGACAACCGTCGAGCGCACTTAACCGTATGGCCAATGACAGCCATAAATTCGTCCATATAGAAGATGGGGATACGGTTGTGTTTTCAGCTGATGCCATACCGGGAAATGAAGGAAGCGTTGCGGCGATTATTGAGCAACTGTACCGGAAAGGCGCACGTGTGGCGTATTCGGATATTATGGAAGACCTGCATGTTTCCGGCCATGGGTCACAGGGTGACCTTATGCTTCTCTTGTCTGCATTGGGACCGAAATATATTTTTCCGATCGGAGGAACGTACCGCCATATCATGCAATACCGCCGGCTTGCGCTCGATTTAGGATATGACAAGCGCGATGTACTTATTCCAGAAGAAGGACAAGTTCTGGAATTTACAAAAGCGTTTTCGCCCCGCCTTGTCCAAACGCTTGAGCTTGAAAATGTGATGATAGACGGGCTCGGTGTTGGAGATGTTGGCAACGCCGTACTTCGTGACCGGCAGACAATAGCAACAGACGGTATTGTTGTGGTTGTGGTGCCTATGGAAAAATCTACCGGACGTATTACCGCCGAGCCGGATATTATTTCCCGCGGATTTGTCTATATGAAAGAATCAGGCGAACTCTTGAGCAAAGCGCAGCGCGTCGTATCGGATTCACTGCGTTTAAAAAAAGGACGCATTACTGACTGGCGGTTTGCGCGGTCTCAAATCGGGGAAAATCTCGAGAAGTTTCTCCTTCAGGAAACCGGCCGCCGCCCGCTTATTGTTCCCGTGATTGTGGAAGTCTAGCCTACTACTGACAGACAAGTTGAACTTGCCCAGCATACGCCCTATACTAGTTCCATGGCCAGAAAGTGGGGGCGAAAGCGTCATTACCATAAACGGAGTCCGTTTCATTTAAAGCTGAAAAAGCAAACGGTTTATACCGTAGGGGCAATCTGGCTTTGGTTGTTTGCCGCAACCATTACACTTTCTTTTTTCGGCGACGGTGCACTTCTGACGCGTCTTCGGGAGGAACTTACCTATCACGTCGGATGGGGTATGTATGGACTGCCGCCTGTACTCGTTACTCTGTCATTTCTCTTTTTCAAAATAAAATCAGATATAGGAAGGCCTAATGTTCCGTTCGGGTTAGGCGTCCTTCTTTTATCTCTGATGGGGATCACACAGGCAGGACTATTGGGCGATTCAATCTGGAATATTGTTGTGGGTTACGTTTCCACGGAAGGGGCGGTAATTGTTTATTTGGCACTACTCGTTATCGGACTCATGATTTTGTTTAATGCATCACTGGATAAGATTATCAATTTTATTATTGCCGGTGGACAAACAATTATAGATGCAATCGGTAATTTTTTTGGTAGTTTGGTTAGGAGAGAGGAAAAACCGCTGTTTGGGCAGGAGAAATTATCGATTAAGATGAAAGGTCAGGATGACGGGAGGCCGCTCATAAAGTCACCCATGGCACTCCCGCCGGTGCCCCCTGCGGCAAAATCATCCGTGCCGGCTGATGCAAAAAAATCCGATTTAACGATCACCAATCCTACGATGATGCAGGCACCTGATATGTCTATGTGGGAATATCCGCCGCTCTCCCTTCTTTCCGACGGACCGGGACAAAAAGCAGACCGCGGCGATATGCGCAAAAACATGTCCACTATAGAAAAAACACTGGAAAGTTTCGGTATTACAGCGAAAGTCCGTGAAGTAAATCCGGGTCCTGCCGTCACCCAATATGCTATAGAACTGGCACTCGGAACAAAGGTAGCCAAAGTTACATCGCTTTCGAGTGACCTGGCGCTTGCTCTCTCTGCTACGACCGGAACGGTCCGGATAGAGGCACCCATCCCGGGGAAAAATCTTGTCGGTATCGAAATTCCCAATCGCGGACTTGAGTTTGTCACTCTTAAGAAGATGCTTTCGTCCGAAGTGATGCGTAAGGCAAAAAGCAAACTTACTGTAGCCCTCGGCTTGGATGTCTCAGGGAATGAGATTATTGCCGATATCGGCAAAATGCCGCATGTATTGGTTGCCGGTACAACCGGATCCGGAAAATCGGTCCTTATAAATTCATGGATTACTTCGCTTCTATTCCGTACGAATCCTTCAGAGGTACGGATGATCATGGTTGATCCTAAACGGGTTGAACTTACCGGGTACAACGGAATTCCGCATTTACTTACACCTGTTATTGTTGAAATCGATAAAATATTATCGGCACTTCGCTGGGCGATGAATGAAATGGAGGAGCGGTATAAAAAGTTTGCTGAAGTTGGGGTTCGGAATATCGACGGGTTTAACGAATTGTCCGGTTTCCAGGCGATGCCGTTTATCATTATATTTATCGACGAACTTGCGGACCTTATGGCGTACGCGCCGGTTGAAGTGGAGGATACGATCTGTAGGCTTGCACAGATGGCCAGAGCAACGGGAATCCATCTGGTATTATCCACACAGCGGCCGAGTGTTGATGTTATTACCGGTCTTATTAAGGCAAACATCCCGTCCCGTATCGCATTTAATGTGTCTAGCATGATTGACTCCCGTGTGGTTCTGGACATGCCGGGTGCGGAGAAATTACTTGGCCGCGGGGACATGCTCTATATTCCGGCGGATCAGTCAAAGCCCAGCCGTATTCAGGGAACGTATGTATCGGAGCATGAAGTCACAAAAATTGTCGAATTTCTTAAGAGTAAAAATGCGGCTGTCCAATATACGGAGGAGGTTACCAAACAGCCGGTCGGCAGTCTTAAGAGAGGGGCAACTGGCACGACTGACGGTCATGATCTGCTGTTTGAAGATGCCCTTCGGTTGATCTGTCAGCACGATAAAGCATCAGCATCGCTTCTCCAGCGGAGGCTCTCCGTAGGGTACGCACGTGCAGCCCGTATTCTTGATCAGTTGGAGGAAGCGGGAATTATCGGCCCGGGAGAAGGAAGTAAGCCCCGTGATGTTCTTATCAAAAACCCTGATGAATTTTTAGCCTCTCAGCAGGGTACGTCATGAAAACAGTTGGTTCCATTCTTCGTGAAGCGCGTACCGCAAAAAAATTGTCTCTTGAACAAGCGGAGGAGTCGACGAAAATCCGGCTGAAATTTTTGGCTGCCATAGAATCTGATGACTATACCGTTCTGCCATCGCTGTCCTATGCAAAAGGATTTGTTAAAAATTACAGCGAGTATTTAGGACTGGACAGTAGTAGGGTATTGGCGTTTTTCCGCAGACAGACCACAGAAGTAACACGGTCAAGCATACTGCCGAAAGGTGTGTCAGAGCCGATGAATAAATCCTTTTTTCAACTGACTCCCGGAAAATTTTTAGCGGGTATTTTTATTGTACTCATCCTTATCTTTTTGGGTTATTTAAGTTTACAGTACCGAAAACTCAACCTGCCGCCGGGTTTGTCCGTAGATTCTCCTGTGAATCAATCGGTCACGAGCGACCGTCGGGTAGATATTCTTGGCAAAACTGATCCGGATGCGACGGTTACGGTGAACGGTATTAATATATTGGTACGGGACGACGGTAAATTTTTCGATCAGATCCCCTTGGATACCGGCGTGAATAAAATTACGATTGTTGCCACAAGCAGATTTGGGAAAACAACCACCGTCGTGCGGGAAGTCGGGTACCAACAACCATAATTTGTTTATTGATAGATTGACAGAAAACGGATTTTAAGACATACTAGGTTTACCTTTCCTGCCTATGGACGCCACACAACTTACCATCATTATTATCAGTTTTGCCCTCGCTATTCTTCTTATCATCCTCGGAATTCAGGTTTGGTTTATTCTCAAAGAAATGCGGATATCCCTACAAAAAATGAATAAAATGTTGAATGATGCAGGGCGTGTCAGCGGCGCAGTCTCCGAGGGTATTATCGGCATGTCAGGTTTTGTTAATGGATTAAAAACCGGTATCAGTGCCATCACGACTCTTATTCATAAAAAAGAAGAACATGAATGATACTAATCAATCTCACGGAACAGATGTAAAATTTCTCGCCGGATTTTTCATCGGCGGACTCATCGGCGCCCTCATTATTTTCTTTTTAGGGACGAAAGAAGGAAAGAAAGCTAAAGTGCTTCTTGAAAGTAAAGGAAAAGATGTTGTTGATGATTTGGAAAACGAGATCGAAGTCCTTGAGCAGAAAGGGAAAGAGCTTGCGAAACACGGGGAAGAAGTAAAGGAACAGGTAATTGAAAAATTAGAAGATAAATCTGAAGAGCTCACGGAATCAGCAGCGAAAAAGCTGGACAGCGCCCTGGCTCACGTGGAACAAATTCAGGAGCACGGTATGGAAACCACCGCGAGCATCCGTAAACGTCTTTTCAAAAACCTGCCGAAGAAAAGTTAAAGGTTACTCCGCAGCTTTCACAAGTTGTTGATATAGCGCATCTTCTAATTCGATTGAGCCTTCTTTTAGTGCTGCATCGCGGGTGTTAAGCGTTTTTTCTCCACTTATTCTGATTTTTTGGTTAGTCTTTGTTTTAGAGTTTCGGACGGTTTCAACGAGCAATTGCGCTTTCTTTTTGAATTCATTAAGATCCATCAGTAGTTCAGGTGAAAAGGCCATGAACGTATTACCCCAGCATCCATCTGGATTTTTACCAACAAAATCAGCCCCTGGCCATAGCCCAGACAAAATTTCTACCATCATCGCTAACCCAGATCCTTTATATGAATTATCAAATACGTAGGTTGCTCCATCAATCGCCCTGTTTGGGTCTGTGGTCATATTGCCCTCAGCATCGATCGCAACGTTTTGTGGTAATTGTTGATTGAGAGTTTTTGCTTTTAACATAGCTCCAAAGCTAATTGCGGCTGTCGCCATATCAAAGATAATTGGTTTGGGATTGGCGGGTACCCCAAAAGAAATTGGATTTGTACCGAATAGTGGTTCAATACCACCGCATGCAACCGTTGATTTAGGTGATTGTGCTGTAATAATACAGATCAAATTTTCTTTTGCAATCTTCTCTAGATAATAAGAAATGCAACCTGACGACGAATTACTCTTTCTAGTGCCAACTATTCCAAAACCGTTTTCTTTTGCCAGTCGTACGACTTCTTGCAAGGCTAGAGGTCCAATTAACATTCCCGGATTTAAATTTCCTTCAATCAGAGATGACAATTTTGTTCTATGAATTATTGAGGGTTTTCCGATTGGGTTTTGTGCCATCACACTTGCGTTTCCTACGATAAGGCGAACAATTCCATGGGATGTTTTTCCGGATAATTCTCCAAAAAGTATAACTTCTTTTATTAATTTAGAATCTTCCTCATCATATTTTTTATGAAGAGTGGTGAGAATAAGCGACTCCAGATCAGAAATTTTAATTTTCATAATGGATGATTTTCCTTGATTTTAATGCTTTTTCGGGTCGAATTTGGGAGTGGTGGCCATAAATAACGTCATCGTCTTCGCTTCCCATGCGTATTGTTCATTTTTATCAATAAGAATTTCGTCGCCGACATCAATTTCTTTTCGTTCTTTCGACGTAACCAAAAATCCATTGCCGGAGATGACGAAGACAAGTTCTTTAAATCCGTTTTGAGCAAAAGCTGATTTCGGGTACCGGCCGCTAATTTGTGCAACCGCGCCGCTAATTGTTTTATCCTTTGTATCATATTCCCAGATGGTAGCGGAGGGCTGGAAAGTAACTTTCTTTATTTCAGTATGTTTAACGATTTGCATACTTAGGTCAGTCGTTTTGCTAATTTAGCTACATTTTCTTTGATTTTTTCAAATGTTTTTTCTGAGTGTTCAATACGCATCAAATCTGAGTCCCGTTCAGTACCAAAGAAATCCGCATCGTCTATATCCCCGATGTTCCATATTTCAAATGAATTTTTCCCATAGTTAAACTTTATTTTCGCATACATATATTGTTTTTCTGTCATAAACACGACAATATCTGCTTCATTAAGACGCTTTGACGTTGTTTGAGTTGAGTCGCGCTTCGTATGCGGAATTAAATTATGTCGTTTTATAAGCCGCGCTGCATACCAGCTTATTGGTCCGTTTTTGTAATAAAATTCTTTTGCCTGGATTCCGCTTGAAGATACACGGATATTGGGAAGTTTTTTAGACCTAAGGTACGCCTCGGCTAGCCGGCTGCGGTAGTAATTTCCTGTACAGACAAAATGTACATGATATTTTTTCACATCCATATTATACGACGAAGCAGGTTTAAGGTATAATTCAGACATGAAGTCATCTGATTTGCGGAAAAAATATATTGAATTTTTCAAGGTTCGCGGGCATGTGGAGATTCCGTCGGCGCCGCTCGTGCCGGAGAACGATCCGACCACGCTTTTTACCAGCAGCGGCATGCAGCCACTGATCCCGTATTTATTGGGCCAGAAACATCCGTTGGGGAAACGGCTGGTTGACAGGCAGAAATCATTTAGGGCGCAGGATATCGATGAGGTCGGGGATAACCGCCATACGACATTTTTTGAAATGCTCGGGAACTGGTCGCTTGGGGACTATTTTAAAAAAGAACAACTGCCGTGGATCTGGGAATTTTTGACACAAGAGCTGGGACTCCCGGAGGAAAAATTATTTGTTTCGGTATTTGAAGGAGCGAATAATGTTCCCCGAGATGAAGAGTCCATTCGGATCTGGAAAAGTCTCGGAGTGCCGAAAGACCACATTTTTGCATACGGAGTCGCGAAGAACTGGTGGAGCAGAAGCGGTGAGCCGGGTAAAATGCCGGCAGGGGAACCAGGCGGGCCGGATAGTGAAGTTTTCTATGATTTTGGTACGCCCCACGATCCAAAATTCGGCAAAGTGTGCCACCCCAATTGCGAGTGCGGCCGGTTTATGGAAATTGTCAACTCCGTGTTTATGCAATATCAAAAACAGTCAGACGGATCGCTGAAAGAATTGCCTCAAAAGAATGTAGATTTCGGCGGAGGATTGGAACGGATGGTTGCGGTAACCAAAAATAGTCCTGATGTATTCAAAACTGATTTATTTTTACCGATTATTCAGCAGATTTCGGCCGTAGGTAAAAAAGACTATAGCGGGAACGAAGTCGCGATGCGCATTATCGCGGATCATATCAAAGGCGCAGTCATGATGATAGACGCCGGTGTTTTGCCATCAAATAAAGCCCAGGGATATATTCTGCGGCGGCTTATCCGACGGGCGCTGTTGCATGGGAGGAAACTGAATAATTTTTCAGCAATCGACACGCTTGTTAAACCAATAGAAACTATTTATCAAAGTACCTATCCTGCCGCGGTAGAGATATTGAAACAGGAAGCGCTTCGGTTCAGCAAAACTCTTGAAAAAGGATTGTTAGAAATCGAAAAGATACCGGAACTGGACGGGAAAATCGCGTTTACACTTTACGAGACGTACGGATTTCCGTGGGAAATGACGGTGGAAATTGCCAAAGAAAAAGGTCAGCATGTTGACCGCGCACAGTTTGAGGAAGAGTTTAAAAAACATCAGGAGTTGTCGCGGACTGCGGCAAAAGGTATGTTTAAAGGCGGGCTTGCAGATAACAGCGTCCAAACTACAAGACTCCATACAGCGCACCATTTGCTGCTTGCGGCATTACAAAAAATAGTCGATCCGACAATCCGTCAGCGGGGAAGCAATATAAACGTGCAACGTTTACGTATGGATTTTAATTTTGCACGTAAGCTAAAACCGGAAGAGTTGGAAAAAATTGAGGCGCTAGTAAATGAGACAATTAAAAAAGATTTGAAAGTTGAGCGTGTGGAAATGCCCCGTGTTGAGGCAGAAAAAGTAGGCGCTCAAATGGAGTTCGGTCACAAATACCCGGACCGCGTGAGTGTGTATTTTGTGGGACCCCGGGATACCTTTTTTTCAGCAGAATTTTGCGGCGGCCCGCACGTGACCCACACCGGAGAACTCGGGACGTTTAAGATTATGAAAGAAGAATCCGCCGGCAGCGGTATCCGCAGGATCTACGCTGTTATTACATCAAAATAATTTCCTGATATTATTGCTTCCGCGCTCTCTGGCTGCTACTATGGTGTAAGGAGGAGGGAACCTCAATTTTTGCTATGAAATTGCCGACAAATCTAGGTTCATTTTTTAGGAAGAAAGAAGAAAAAAAGGAAGTGTTTGCATCGCTTCTATTGGATATTGAATACGTTGCCGCTGCCCTCTGGGAGATGGGAGAAAAGGGGATTCCGCATATTATCGCCACATCAACGGAACCAGTCATCGAAGACACGTGGGAAGACCGCCTCAATGCAATTGATGACGCGCTGGCTCGTATAGAGGATAAAGCCGGTACCACGGATTACTCAAAAACCGTTTTAGGCTTGCCGATAACGTACCTTACCGAAGAAGGGGAAATTACCAAAGACGTCCGGGTGCACATAAAAGAAATAACGAAAGAACTGGAGCTTGCGCCCATCGGATTTGTTCCTATACACCAGGCGCTTATGTTTCAGCTGAAAAGAGATGAAGGTGTGCCCCCGAGTGTAATATATTTAGGTATTTCACACGATGACGTTTCACTTTCTTTGTATAAAGTCGGGGTTTTGTCCGGGCAAAAAAAGATCGGCGTGAACGGAGATATTGCGATACAGGTAGAAGAACTCTTAAAGCAATTTAAGGATTTGGAGGTTCTTCCTGCACGGATATTCCTGTATGGCCACGACGGGAAAGATTTAAATGACGTTAAAAGTGATCTTCTCAAGTATCCATGGACGACCCGTGTAAATTTCCTTCATTTTCCCAAGATTGAAATTGTGACACCGGAAGACGTGGTTTCTGCCATATCGCTTGCCGGCGCCAGTGAACTGGCAAGTAAAATGAAAGAAGAAACTATTGAAGCAGAAGCACCAAAAGTTTCTAAACAGACGGATGAAGAAACGTTAATCGCTCAAGCAGGCGAGAACGCGGATGCGGAAGAAATATTTCAGGAAGAAAATCCGGAAGAGCAGGCAGAAGAATCAAATGTCGTTGTTGTTGAGCCGTCCCGTTTCGGATTTCGGAAAAACGTAGATGTGTTGGAAGAGACAGAACGCTCTGCGCCTGTTGCCTCGGTCTCTCTTCATAAAAAACTTTTTCCGATTACAATTCCGAAAATAGACGTTCAAACGATCATCTCACGGATCCGCTCAGGCGGCATTTTTCCTATTATCGGGGCCGCGATCGTCATTATTCTTATCGGTTGGTTTATCTATTGGGCCGTGCCGCATGCGACAGTGACGATATTGGAATCACCTAAATCCATAAGCGACTCACAACAGATTACCATAGATCCGACAGCAACCGTTGTCGATGCCCAGAATAGGATTATTCCCGGCAGCAAGCAAACACAATCCGTCAGCGAGGACAAAACAATAGCTGTGACCGGGAAAAAGAACGTCGGTAATCCGGCCAAAGGATCGGTGACAATATACAATAAAGATACGTCATCAGATTTGCCGCTTAAGAAAGGGACAGTACTTACGACCGGGTCATTGCAATTTACGCTCGATGATGATGTGGACGTCGCATCAGCAAGTGAAAGTTTTAACGAGGAACAGGGGACGACGACGTACGGCACGGGAAATGTAAACGTGACCGCTTCAGAGATTGGTCCGCAAAGTAATATGCCGGTTGATACAGTATTTTCAATTCAAGGATATTCCGCGGATGCAGCCACCGCGCGAAACACTGCTGCATTTACCGGCGGCACGAGTAAACAGATGACGGTAGTATCTCGGGCAGACGAAGATGCGCTTGTTGCGGCGGTTCAAAAGGACCTAGCGGATCAGGCGAAGCAGGGGCTTACGGCAAGCGTCGGAGGCGCTTCGCGGCTCATTGAAGATACAATCCAAACGGCAGTAACGCAAAAAACATTTACCCAGGAACTGGATCAGGAATCATCTCAATTATCCGGGAAAGTCACCGTTACCGTTTCAGGGATTTCTTACAGCGATGACGACGTCAAAACTCTACTGAAGGCATTTATTGCCCAAGATATTCCCCAGGGATTTACGTTAGCTGAGAACAGGACACAGGTGACACTCACAAATGTGGTTGTGAAAAAAGACGGAAAAATTACAGCTACGGCAACCATTAAAAGCGATGCAGTCCCGACCATTGACATTGCGGTTATTCAGAAAAATTTAGCAGGAAAGACCATAGCCGATGCAACGACCTATCTTCGCGCCTTACCCGGCGTTGCCGGCATGGAAGCATCGTTTAAGATGAGCCCTTGGGGAAAGAACAGACTTCCGATCAATGCAAAAAATATTTCCGTAGGAATTGCGATACAATAATATATGCCTCTTTACCGGTATGTCAAAAGCGCTCCTCTGCGACCACGTAAAAGGCGCGGATCCCGGGCATTGTCGTTTCTTTTTATCACATTGGGTGCCGGAATTTTAATCTGGACGTTTTGGCCGATCATATCCTTTAGCATCACGAGCGGGGATTTGTTTGCTCAAATAGTGACACCAATTCAGGATAGTACGGCGTATGCCGCGCCCGAAACGGTTTCTTCCGTCAGTGATTTATCCAATCCCAATGCGTGGTTTCCGACTGCACCGCAAAAAAAAGTCGTGACACCGGTCAATACATATGCGTTATCTATTCCGAAACTGAAAATTCAGAACGCACTTGTGACTATCGCAGGGGATGATTTGGATGTGAGCCTTGTGCATTATGGAGGTACGGCATTACCAGGAGATTACGGTAATACTGTTATATTCGGGCATTCAACTCTTGTTCAGTTCTATAATCCGAAAAATTACAAAACCATTTTCTCGCTCCTGCCTACACTGAAGGCTGGAGACGAAATTCTTATTTCGTATGACGGTATATCATACAAATATGTTGTGTACAATCTTACAGTAACTGAACCTAGTGATTTATCGGCGCTGGCGCAACGATTCGATGATTCATATCTTACACTTGTTACCTGTGTTCCACCGGGAACGTTCTGGCAACGTCTTCATGTATTCGCAAAATTAGATCGCTCATAAGTATGACAACGGATAACCAACAGACTGCTATCGATGCAATTAAAAAAAAACTGATCGGTAAATCTCTGTCCTATAACGAAATTTTTTCGATTATGGATGAAATTGCCCACCAACGCTTAGGACCGGTACTCACCACATATTTCGCTGCAGCAGGATTTAAAGAAGGATTTAACGATGAAGAATTGTATCATCTGACCCGGGCTATGGTGGCAACAGGGCCTGAACTGCATTTTAAGGGGATCGTTGCGGATAAACATTCGACCGGTGGAGTCGCCGGTACCAGGACAACCATGATTTTAGTGCCGATTATTGCCGCAGCAGGATACCAGATCCCCAAAACTTCATCGCGCGCAATAACGTCTCCATCAGGCACCGCCGATACAATGGAAGTCGTGGCTCCCGTAACATTTACTCCGAAGCAGATAGAACGGTTAGTCGCTAGGGCAGGCGGATGTATTGTGTGGGGCGGCCACTTGGGACTCGCGCCGGCGGATGACATTATTATTCAAATAGAAGAGCCGTTAGCATTTGAATCATTTGATAAAATTATCGTTTCGATTATGGCAAAAAAGGTAGCATCAGGATCAAACCACTTAATATTAGACATTCCCGTCGGTCCCACAATGAAAATCCAGCATTTTAAAGATGCGGATGTCATTGCGAGGAAATTTACGTTTTTAGCAAAGAAATTCAACATCAAGGTTGTTATCGATTCCGGTGAAATCCGTGAAAATGCAGGCCGCGGGGTGGGGCCGGTGCTTGAAGCGCGTGATGTATTCCAGGTGTTGGAGCAACATAAAGACCGTCCGTTGGCACTTGAAGCAAAAGCCATCCGGTTGGCCGGAAAACTTCTCAATTTGTGCTTTGCCGATACGCCAGGAAAGAAAGATTTCATTGGTGAAGATGTTGCCCGGGAGATTCTGGTATCAGGAAAAGCCCTCACAAAAATGCGAGAGATTATAAAAACCCAGGGCGGCGATCCCTCAGTTGAAAGTGCGGTTCTTCGACCAGCACGGCACATGCATGAAGTCAAGGCTTTGCGGCGTGGTCACATTCATGCGATAGATAACAATCAGATTACGGTTATCTGCCGCATCCTTGGATGTCCCACTGATAAGAAGGCCGGCATCTATTTAAACCGTAAACTTGAAGGAACGGTGGACAAAAATGATATACTATGTACGCTCTATAGTTCGGACGCGTGGAGACTCGCGGAAGCAGTAGAGACGATAAAAAATATACCGATCTATACGATTGAATGATATGTTTAAAAATATTATAGCTCCGATGCAGGCGTGGTTACTTTCACAGGGAAAATGTGTCGGTTGCGGTAAATTTTTAGAAAAGAAAAGCGGGAATGGACTTGTACAGGTAACCTGCGTGTGCGGCCGTGTGTATATGTACGATACTGAGGGAAAAAAGTTCCGGAGGGCAACGCTTGATGAAATCAAATAAGACCCATACATTTATTTCGCGTCTTATCTTTCTCTTTTTTATTGCTGTGGTTCTCGCGTGGGGAGGATGGTTTTGGTGGCGCTATAGTATTGCGCCGGTGGACACGAGTGATACAACGCCCGTTATTTTTGTCGTCGCGCATGGAGAGGGGGGAAAGGAAATTGCTGCAGATTTGGCCAAACAAAATCTCATTCATAGTTCGACCGGTTTTTATCTTCTGATTAAACTTTTAGGCATTGAGACGCAGATGCAGGCAGGGGATTTCCGTCTCAATAAATCCATGGATGCAAGGACTATTGCCATGGAACTGACGCACGGAATTCTTGATGTCTGGGTGACAACGCTGGAGGGGTGGCGTGATGAGGAAATAGCGACGCAGCTTGATAAAGATTTGGATATTCCCGAAGATCAGTTTTTGCAGTACGCAACTGAAGGATATATGTTTCCGGATACGTATCTCATTCCCCGCGACGCGACGGCCGCCGCAGTTACAAAAATGTTTTTGGATAACTTCAATACCAAAGTGACTGCCAAAATGCGCGAAGATGCAAAAAAAACAGGTTTAACGTTTGATCAGACGATTACACTTGCGTCTATTATTGAACGCGAAGGGAAAACCGATGCGGACCGTCCGGTGATTGCAGGAATACTTTTAAACCGCATCAAAATCGGCATGCCGCTTCAGGTAGATGCGACACTGCAGTATGCGCTTGGTTACCAGCCGTTTGAGAAAACCTGGTGGAAAAATGATCTTACTGACGACGATAAAAAGATAGATTCACCGTATAATACGTATACTAATTTGGGGTTACCCCCCGGCCCGATTGCCAATCCCGGGTTATCATCCATTACGGCAGCAATCTATCCGGCAAGTACAGATTATCTCTATTATCTCCACGACAAAACCGGCACGGTTCACTATGCCAAAACGATCGAGGAACACAACGCGAATATCCAGAAGTATTTACAATAAATCATCTGATATTGAATAATTTTATATATGAATGAAATGAACTCTATTCAAATTAAGACAAACATTAAATCTGGAAACTTTTTAAAAAAACTTCACACATTTGCAGAATTTACTATAAAACACGGAGGATGTGATAAATGTAATCAACCTGTTAATGCGGAAAATAACGCGGCAGTATACGATTATATAATGTCAGGTCAGACTGACTGGACAAATTTTTTTCGGTTAATAGACATTTAGAACCGGTCGCTGATAAAAAAGGGATCGTAACGTGCGAAGGAAGCCCGAGTCGTTATCAACGAATTAGCGGTATTCCTGATCAGCGGTTTCAGTATCGGGAAGAAGGCGAGCAAGACGAACTTTCATTATCAGTATGGCAACTCATGCAGCAAGAATTCGTGCATCCGCCTGTTGAAAACGAACTACTATTGAAATCCTGAAATTGCCTAACGTGGGAAACAGAATTATAAAGATAAATATACTCTGTACACGAAAAAATCTTTCCCCGCCAGTTCATATTTATATCGTTCATTCCCCTGGAGAAAATTGTAGGTTTTAACCCCGGATTCTATAGCGCGCCTGATGTGCATGGCTTTAAGATAAAATCCTGCGCCGGAAAAACGTTCTTCGTTGAATCCCGAGTTATATCCCATGATCGTGTCACCATAATGGAAGGCAAGCATTGCCGCTGCGGGTTTACCGGAGATGGTTAATATAGTTAATACAATAGTTTTTTGAAACGCCACAATTATTTTTTCAAAAAACGATTCCATATCAAGTGTTAAAAAACGTTTTTTGCGTTCGTCGAGTTTCATAAGCCTCAAAAATAATTCTGTATCTGCGACAGGATCGGCACTGTCATAGATCTTTATATTTTCTTGCTCCCGCTCAAATTTACGGATTTTCCGTTCCATTTCGTGGCGGGATTTTTTATTGAGAGTTTTCAAATATTCATCCCATGTGTTGGGGAGAGTCATCATCGGCGTAGTATCTTCTTTTTCATACGATTTAAAAAAAGAAAGAGTAGAAGAATTCTGCGGAATATTATTTAAGTGAACAGAGGTAACGCCATCAGTTTTTAGATATTCAATTATTTCCGGCCACACACGTATTTTCGCCTCATCAGTGCCGATAATATCCAGATAGTCCGCCACCTCACCCCCCCCGGCAAATATTAGTTCATTATTTTTTCGAGCAAATGGTGCGATCACTTCATCATTGACGTTTAATATATATGGATCCCAATCTCTGCCAATCGTTTTATGCCAAATACCCACCCATCCGTACGTACAAAACGGGTTTGCCGGCGTTTTTATTTCGTATGATGGAACTTTTCGGACCATGGTTGTATTATACTGGGTACGTTTATGAAAGATAAATATTCGGCCGTGTGGGTGTCACATAGTTCGATCGGGGATTACCTCAAATGCCCGCGTGCGTACTTTATAAAAAATATTTACCGCGACCCGAAAACAAATCATAAAGTGATGCTCATGGAGCCGCCGCTGGCACTGGGGCAGGTGGTGCATGAAGTACTGGAAACTCTCTCCACTGTGCCGGTGGAGGATCGTCATTTAGATAAACTCTTAGATCTATATGAGGAAAAATGGAAAAGGGTGGAAGGAGAACGCGGTGGATTTCATGATAAGGAAGAGGAAAAGAAGTTTAAAGACCGCGGAGCAAAAATGATTGCACGGGTTATGATAAATCCCGGGCCGCTTGCCGCCAAGGCCATCAAAATCCGTCAGGAACTTCCGTATTACTGGCTTTCGGAGGATGACAACATTATTTTATGCGGCAAAATTGACTGGCTTGAGTATGTGCCGGACTCCGATTCGGTGCGCATTGTAGATTTTAAAACCGGCAAGTTTGATGAGGATGAAGACTCATTACAATTGCCCATTTATTTACTGCTTGCCGCGCATTGTCAGACAAAAGCAATCGCCGGCGCAAGCTACTGGTATCTCGACCGCGATGACGTTCCTACGGCCGTATCACTTCCGACCGGAGAAGATGCAACCCGCCGCGTGATGGAACTTGCAAAAATGATTGTCTTGGCCCGGAAACTTGATCGTTTCGTCTGCAAGCAAAAAGACGGATGCCGCGTGTGCAGGCCTTTGGAAAATATTGTGAATGGAAAAGCAAAATTTGTCGGCGTCGGGGGATATAATCAGGATATCTATATAAATATATGAACACCATCACGTGTCCGCATTGTCATAAATCATTTGAACTGACGGATGCCTTAACGCATCAAATTGAGGAAGATTTACTTGCGGGTGAAAAGAAGAAATATGAAAAAGAATTGGTGGAAATGAAACAACGGTTGGAAAAAGCTGAAGAAGCAGAACTCACAATCCGGAAACAAAAAAATTTGTTAGATGAAGAGAAGCGTACATTTGAATTAGATAAACAGCGACAGTTGGATTCGGAACGGGAAAAAATCCGTAAGTCCGCGGAAGAAACCATCCTTGAGCAGCAGCGGTTGAAAGAAAAAGAAAAAGACAAAATGATTGATGATTTAAAAAAATCTCTTGAGGATGCGCAGCGGAAAGCGACGCAAGGTTCACAGCAGTTGCAAGGGGAAGTGCAGGAACTGGATTTGGAACAAACACTTCGTGTTACATTTTCCAGTGATTCCGTCGAGCCGATTGGAAAAGGGGTATTGGGCGCGGATATCCGGCAAGTGGTAAAAAGTCCGGGCGGAAAAACCTGTGGGTCTATTCTTTGGGAATCCAAGCGAACCAAAGCATGGAGCGACTCGTGGATTGCAAAATTAAAAGAAGATATGCGAAATGATAAAGCTAATATTCCAGCGATAGTTTCCGAGACGCTGCCGGAAGAAGCAAAAACTGGTATGGGGTTAAAAGATGGCGTGTGGGTATGTTCGCCGAAATTATTTATCCCGCTTGCGATGCTTCTGCGCAAAAGCTTGATTGATGCGGCATATCAGAAGTTTGTATCCGATAACCGGCAGACAAAAGCAGAACAGATTTATGGATACGTCACTAGCCACGAATTTGCACAGCAGGTTGAATCCATGGTTGAAGTGTACACGTCGATGCTAGAACAAATAACCCGTGAGCGTGTGGCGTTTGAAAAATCATGGAAACTCCGTGAAGCGCAGGTACACCGGTTACTTTCCGGCGTTTCCGGAATCTACGGCCAAATCCAGGGTGCCGCCGGCCCGGCGCTCCCACCGATAAAAAATTTGGAGCTAGAATAATAATTGACTTTCAATTGATCCCCAGCCATTATTAATATAATGAAACAGAAAACAAAAAAAACTAGTTTTTCACCAATCTTAGTTTTAGTAATTATTATTTTGGGAGCTGTTGGGTATCGTGCATACAGAAATTATTCAACAAACATTATATCTTCAGTGAAACCCGTAGTATCCACTTCGACTCTGACTCCAACACCATTTCCAGCAGAACTCAAAGACGTTTCATTAGAAAATTATTTAAAGAACAAAGTAGATGCTTGTGTTGAGTATTTTAATGAGAATAAATGTGACAAAACTAAAAACTATGCTGTCATCCAAGTCATTAACAAAAATTATGCATACGGTGGTTTTGGCAATAGCCAGACGGGTTTTCAGTTTGCTGCAGTCAAAATAAATGGCAGCTGGACAGATTTTTGGACTGGAGGTGGAGGAATACCGGGTTGTAGTGAACTTGTTAATTTTCCACCAGGAATATTTGGTGAGGAGATCTTGAATTCTTGTTCTGATGGAAATAAACTGATAATGAGAACAACAGGGAAGATTCTTTTTCCAACGAATTAACAAAATGAAGAAAAACACAAATAAATATTTATTATCTATTGCATTATTTGTTCTCGGAGGACTATTGGGATATTGTATTGGAGTCCGTAATGCGAGTATATCTGGAATTTTTTCAAAAGCTGATAAAGCTACGTTAGTTGGTATTTGGCAAGCAAGCGGAGGTATGGCTTCAGGATGGGCTGACAGGTATAACTTTTACTCAGATGGTAAATTTCATTTTTATCCTAATCAAATGAGTTGCCAAATTGAAGAAAAAGAGGAGTTAGGAACTTGGGAAATCAAAGATGATAATTTAACACTGACAACGACGTCTGAAATAGTAATCTCAAACAAATGTGATCAGAATGGATTCACAAAAGAGGTTGGTCGGAAAAATAATATTCTTAAACAACCATGGGTTAGGACTCGCTATTATCTATTTTTTGGTACATTAAAAAATGATTCATATCCAAGTATGTTATTTGAAGGCACGCAATACTGGAAATTTAGCAGTGATCCTTCTAGTTACGGCGGCGAGAAATTTCCTCAGGAATAATCAATTGGTACCCAAAATTTTCCTAGCTTGACAGGTTGCGGAAACGCGCTATAATACTCTTTAGTCGAATAGCCTTTACGAGGCGAACGTTCATTGTTCGCTTCTTTTCGTCGTTCACTAGAGTACCGATTTCGCATTTATTTATACAAATGGCAAAAGATACAACTGGCAAACGATTGTGGGATACGGAGCACACCAACCTTCCCCAACTGGATTTAACCTTGGTACAACGGGAATCGTACCAGTGGTTTTTGGAAACAGGCATTAAAGATCTCCTCTCTGAAGTTTCTCCAATCAGTGATTTTACCGGTAAAAACTGGGAATTGTCGTTCGGCGATTACTTTTTCGGCCGGCCGAGACTCACACCCCCGGTAGCGCTTGAAAAAGGGTTGACGTTCGACATGCCCCTGAAAGTCATGGCCACGCTCATCAATAAACAAACGGGACACCGCGTGATGCAGGAAGTGTTTTTGGGTGATATTCCCGCCATGACGGAGAATGGCACCTTTATTATTAACGGAATTGAGCGTTGTGTCGTCAACCAGCTTGTCCGCAGCCCGGGCATATATTTCACCGGTACCGTCGACGCTGGAACCGGAAAAACCCTTTACAGCGCGGAAATCCGCCCGATGCACGGCAGCTGGCTCGAGTTTATCGTGACACGAAATGACGTCATTATGGTGCGTATTGACCGCCGTCGTAAGTTTGTTGCAACGACGTTTCTTCGCGCCATCGGAATGGCGACGAATGAAGAAATCATGAACACATTTAAAGATGTGGACGCTAACCCCGAGCATAAATATATGGAAGCGACTATCGCCAAAGATCCGACCAAGAGCCAGACGGAAGCGGTATTGGAACTGTACCGGAAACTCCGACCCGGCGAACCGATTGTTTTGGATAATGCGCAGGAACTCCTGCGTACGATGTTTTTTGATTACCGCCGGTATTCATTGGAGCGGGTAGGACGCTATAAGATGAATAAAAAATTAAAAATCGATGTAGTAAATGATAAAGATCACTGGGTACTAACGCGCGAAGATATTATTGGTGCGATTCGGTATCTTGTGAATCTCACGAACGGCAAAGGAGATGTGGATGATATTGACCATTTGGGTAACCGCAGGGTCCGGCGCGTGGGGGAATTGGTTGCGACCAATGCATTCCGGGTGGGACTGTTGCGCTTAGAACGTTCTGTCCGTGAAAAAATGAGCCTGGCAGGCCCGGCAGCCGAAGACTTGACCCCGATGCAGCTGGTCAATGCCCGTCCGATTATTGCATCCATTAATGATTTTTTCCGTACCAGCCAACTATCTACTATTCTGGATCAAACCAATCCGTTAGCGGAAGTGGATAACCTTCGCCGCCTTACTGTCATGGGTGTAGGGGGAATTTCTAGGGAGCGCGCATCATTTTCTATCCGCGACATTAACGCATCACAATACGGCCGCATTTGTCCTGTACGCAGCCCGGAAGGACCGAACATCGGCTTGGTAACGTATATGTCATTGTATGCCCGCGCAAACGAATATGGATTTTTGGAAACACCCTATCTTAAAATTGAAAAGGTCACTCATGGAGACAAGGTGCGTATGCGCGTGACCAATGAGACCGTGTATTTGGATGCCAGTGATGAGCAATATCATTACATCACGCACGCGGGTATCGCGGTTACGGAAGACGGGTTTATCGTTTCTGACCGTATTCCTGTACGGTACAAAGGTGAATTTTTGGAAGCGGATGCCGTGGTTGTTGAATATATCGATGTTGTCCCTCGGCAGGTTGTTGGGGCACCGGCATCCTTGATTCCGTTTTTGGCACACGATGAGGCTAACCGGGCGCTCATGGGCACTCATATGCAGTGTCAGGCAGTTCCGTTGGTTATTCCGCAAACACCTATTGTAGGAACCGGTATGGAAGGTGCTATTTCCTCAACCATGGGACGGGTTGTGAGGGCAAAAGACGACGGCACGGTCACGTTTGCAGACGGATCTTCCGTAGTATTCGAAACGAAAGACGGGGAGACGACCACGTATACGATTCAAAAATTTACGCGCTCCGCGCAGTCTACCTGTTATAACCAACGGGTTATGGTACAGTCGGGTGAAAAAGTGAAAAAAGGGCAGGTTCTTATTGAAGGACCCGCAAGTGAAGATGGAGAACTGGCGCTTGGTGCCAATGTGACAATTGCCTATATGAGTTTTGACGGTTTGGGATATGAGGATGCTATCGTCATTTCCGACCGTTTGGTTCGGGACGACGTTCTGACGTCGGTTCATATCGAAGAATATGACGCGAGTGTTGTTGATACGAAATTAGGTCCGGAGGAAACGACCCGCGATATTCCCAATGTCGGAGAAGAAGCACTGCGGAATCTCGATGAAAACGGAATTGTCGTTGTGGGAGCCGAGGTTGGACCCAATGATATTCTCGTCGGCAAAATTGCTCCCAAAGGTGAGACGGAACTTACCGCTGAGGAACGGCTGCTTCGTGCAATTTTCGGTGAAAAGGCCCGTGAAGTCCGTGATACCTCCCTTCGAGTTCCGCACGGCGAACGCGGCACGGTTATTGAAGTCAAAATTCTGGATAAAGAAAAGGGCGATGAACTGGAGCCTGGAACCAACAGAAAAATTATCGTTGAGGTTGCCCAGATGCGTAAAGTCGTCGTCGGAGACAAACTTGCAGGACGTCACGGAAACAAAGGTGTCATTTCCAAAGTTGTCCCGCAGTCGGATATGCCGTATTTATCTGACGGAACGGTCGTGGATGTCATCATTTCCACATTATCCGTTCTTTCTCGTATGAATTTGGGTCAGCTTCTTGAGGCTCATCTGGGACTTGCAGCTAAAAAATTGAATATCAAAGTTGCCCTTCCGGTATTTGAACACATCGGCGAAGACAAAATTATCGAAAAACTAAAAGAAGCAGGAGTCCCGGTTTCCGGAAAAAGCATTCTTTTTGACGGACGAACAGGTCAGGCATTTGGCGAACCGATTGTAGTTGGCGTGGGCTATATCATGAAACTTATCCATATGGTTGAAGACAAGACGCATGCACGCAGTACCGGTCCGTATTCTCTCGTCACCCAACAGCCCCTTGGCGGTAAAGCGCAGATGGGCGGACAACGGTTGGGAGAAATGGAAGTCTGGGCACTGGAGTCTCACCGTGCAGCACACATTTTGCAGGAAATGCTCACGATCAAATCCGATGACGTGGTCGGCCGTGCAAAGGCGTTTGAGGCCATCGTCAAAGGCACGGATATACCGGAATCCACAATTCCCGAATCATTCAAAGTATTGGTGAAAGAGCTGCAGGCGTTGGGCCTGAACGTTAACCCGACAGGGGTTGTAACCGTGAGACCAACACCGGTCGCAGCAGCGCCAACAACCACGACAGTAACAGATGATGTAGTAAAAAAAGAAGCGGTCGAGATCGCGAAAGCCAGCGGAGAAGAATTAGTTCCGGAAGTTAAACCGGTAACTCCTGAGCCGGCAAAAGAAGTTAAAGAAGGGGAAGAAGCGTAAGCGTTTCATCATATATGGATAAAAAAGCAACATTTGCCAATATCGTAGATTTTGCAGGACTTAAAATTACCATTGCCTCTCCTGAGGAAATTAAAGCATGGTCCTACGGCGAAGTCACCAAACCTGAAACGATTAATTACCGGACGCTGAAGCCCGAAAAAGACGGATTATTTGATGAACGGATTTTCGGTCCTACCAAAGATTGGGAATGTTACTGCGGCAAATATAAGCGGATCCGGTACCGCGGCATTATCTGCGATAAGTGCGGTGTCGAAGTGACGCAGAGTAAAGTCCGCCGTGAGCGGATGGGTCACATTGCGCTTGTCGCGCCGGTTGCTCACGTATGGTATTTCAAAGGCGCGCCGAGCAAACTTTCTCTCCTTTTGGATATCAGTCCCCGTGCGCTTGAGGAAGTTATTTATTTTGCCCAGTATTTGGTTACCAAAGTAGACGAGGAAAAACGCAAAGATGTTCTTGCGCGTCTCAATAATCTCGGAAAAGAGCGCATGGAGGTAACCGAAAAACGCATCCGTGAAGAGGCGGACGTTATTCATAAAAAATACGTACAGGAAAAAGAGGCGACGAAAGAACGGGTGACAGGATCGGAAGCCCGCGACATGGCGGTTTCAGAATTGACACTGAAAGAGAGGCAGGAAACATCCAAATTGGAAGATCAGGGTACGGAAGAAAAAGACAAGATTAAAACGATTATCGATCAGGTAATTTCAATCGTTAAATCCATCCGGCCTCTCAACACCCTTACGGAAGATGAATACCTCCGCCTGTTCGAATACGATGCCACGTCGTGTTTCGACGTGGGCATGGGAGCGGAGGCTATTCTGGAAGTCGTGAAGAAAACCGATTTGGATAAACTTGCAGCGGATCTGCGTGAAGAAATTCAGAATACGAGCGGACAGCGACATATTAAAGCAACGAAACGTTTGAGGCTGGTAGACGGCATGCGCAAAGCTTCTGTTAATCCAACCTGGATGATTTTGAATACCCTTCCCGTTATTCCTCCGGATTTGCGGCCGATGGTTCAATTGACCGGTGGACGGTTTGCTACAAGCGACCTGAACGATTTATACCGCCGCGTCATCAACCGCAATAACAGACTCAAGCATCTTATGGATTTGGGCGCGCCGGAAATTATCCTGCGGAACGAAAAACGCATGCTTCAGGAAGCAGTTGACTCGCTTATCGACGTCACGCAGCGCCCCAGTTCCAGAGCGGTCATTGCCCCCTTGCGGTCGCTATCCGATATGCTCCGCGGGAAACAGGGACGGTTCCGACAGAATCTTTTGGGGAAACGCGTGGATTATTCCGGCAGATCCGTCATTATCGTGGGACCGGAACTTAATTTGACCCAGTGCGGTATTCCGAAGGAAATGGCACTTGAAATGTTCAAACCGTTTGTACTGCGGGAACTTATCGTCCGCGGAATTGCGCCAAACGTCAAAAATGCAAAGAATGTCTTAGAGCGCAGAACCCCCGAAGTATTCGATATTCTTGAGGAAATTACCAAGAACCATCCGGTTCTTCTTAACCGTGCGCCAACATTGCATAAACTTGGTATTCAGGCGTTTTATCCCATCCTTATTGAAGGGTCCGCCATCCGGATTCACCCGTGTGTGTGCGCCGGCTATAACGCTGATTTTGACGGTGACCAGATGGCCGTTCATATCCCGCTTTCCGGCGAAGCACAGCACGAAGCGATCCATTTGATGTTACCGACGCATAATCTTCTGAAGCCCGCTGATGGCTCCCCGATCACAGTACCGAATAAAGAAATGGTATTAGGGTGTTATTACCTGACGACCATTGACCAGTCAGCAGTGTCTGATGAGACAAAAATTCCGATTTTCGGCTCAGAAGCAGAAGCGATATTTGCAAATCAGACCGACAAGATTACACTCCGCGCCCCCATCAAGGTCCGCATTAACGGTGAAGTCATAGTTACTACAGTAGGCAAGGTGCTCTTTAATGAAATACTTCCCGCTGGTCTTCGCTATATGAACGCACCGGTAAAGTCAGCAACGATTAAGACAATTATTACGAAAGCACTTAAACTCTATACCAAAGAAGAAGTAGTTACCCTTATTGATGCCATTAAAAATATTGGCTTTATGGGAGCAACTATTTGTGGCGGACTGTCAGTCTCTGTTTTTGACTGCATCATGATTCCTGAAAAGGCTACGATTATTGCACAGTCAGAAAAGAAGGTCGCAGAGATTGATGGTAACTATCAACAAGGGCTTATAACACTTGAAGAAAAGCGGCGGCTGAGCAACGAAATCTGGATTGAAGTCACAGAAAAGCTTGCTGATATGACATGGGCGGCTATGCCTGCAAATAACCCCGTGAAGATGATTATTGATTCAGGGAGTGCCCGTGCATCCAAGGATCAACTCAAGCAACTGTCCGCCATCAAAGGATTAGTTGTGGACCCCTTAGGGAAAATTGTAGAACTTCCGACCAAGAGTAACTATCGTGAAGGACTTTCCATTTTTGAATACGTGACAAGCACTCGTGGTTCACGCAAAGGCCTTACCGATTCAGCTCTGAAGACCGCTGACGCCGGATATTTGACCCGACGGCTTGTTGATGTATCCCATGACATGATCGTCCGCATGGATGATTGTGGAACGAGTGAGGGTTGGGAAGTCGCGCGCCGCGAAGACCGTCAGGCATCGTTTGCCATCCGTACGCTTGGCAGATATGCTGCGGCGGATATTGTCGCTCCGAATAGTAAAAAAGTACTAATTGCAAAAGGGGAAGAAATTACAGAGGAAAATGCAAAGTTACTGGATGAGCACAATGTGGAATCGGTTCTACTGCGGAGCGCAATTTCCTGTCAGGCGCCGTTCGGTATGTGTGCAAAATGTTACGGCCGCGATTTTTCAACAGATGCGCAGGTGGAATTGGGTACTCCCGTCGGCGTTATTGCGGCCCAGTCCATCGGTGAGCCGGGTACGCAGCTGACTATGCGCGTGCGGCACGCCGGAGGTATCGTCGGTTTGGATGTGACCCAGGGCTTACCCCGTGTGGAGGAATTGTTTGAATCCCGTATGCCGCGAATCCTGTCACCGATTTCCGAAATTGCCGGAAAGGTTGAAGTCGTGGAAAGTGAAGATGGATACAAAGTCCGGGTAAGGAATACTACGATTAAGCCGCCGGAAGAGCGTGAATATGTGATTCCGTTAACCAGCGAATTGAAAGTAAAAGAAGGCGATTTAGTTGCCGCCGGGGATCAACTGGCAAGCGGATACCTCGACCTCAAAGAGGTACTCTCCGTTCGCGGACTTCGCGGCGCGCAGAAATATTTGATCACGGAGATTCAGCGTGTGTATGAGTCCCAGGGAATTATGATTCATGATAAACATTTTGAAGTAATTGTGCGAAAAATGAGCGATAAAGTCCGCGTCGATACATCGGGCGATACAATGTTACTTCCTGGGGAACTGGTTGACCGCATGCGTTTTCAGGAAGAGAATGCGCGGGTGCTGGCCGCAGGCGGAGAACCGGCGACAGCGCAGATTGTGGTGCTGGGAATAACACGGGCCAGTTTGTTTACTGAATCATGGCTCTCTGCCGCATCATTCCAGGAGACGACGAATGTCCTCACCGATGCCGCGCTTGCAGCAAAAGAGGACAAATTGCTTGGGCTTAAAGAAAACGTTATAATCGGACGTCTCATACCCGTATCTGCCGATCGGGCACAGATGAAAACTGTTTAATATGCCAACAATAAACCAATTAGTTAAATACGGGCGTCACCATAAGTCGAAAAAAATCAAAGCGACGGCACTCCGTAAGTTTTTTAATGCAAAAGACCGGATTACGAGTCAGGTGCCGGCGCCGTTTAAGCGGGGAGTGGTTACTCTTGTGAAAACCATGACGCCGAAAAAGCCGAACTCGGCACTGCGGAAAGTTGCCCGCGTGAGATTGTCAAATAAGCAGGAAGTCACCGCGTATATTCCGGGTATCGGACATGAATTAACAGAACATGCAATTGTGTTGGTCCGTGGGGGGAGAGTGCCCGATCTGCCCGGTGTAAAATATCACATTGTGCGCGGAAAATATGATTCCAGCGGTGTTGTAAATCGTAAAAAAGGACGGTCACGGTACGGCGCCAAATCGGGCGGACCTGGGCCGTCAACGGCAGCCGCGAGTTAAAAAATAATTATGAGAAGCGGAAGAGTTGTAAGAATTATTCCTGAAGCTGATCCCGTCTACGGGAACAGATTGCTGACCCGATTTATTAACCGGGTGATGCGCAGCGGCAAAAAACACGCAGCGCAGACGGAAGTCTATAAAGCACTCGATATTATCAAAGAAAAAGGCGAGGATCCGATTAAGGTATTTGAGCTTGCTATGAATACGGTAGGTCCCAAGATGGAAGTCAAGGCCCGCCGCGTTGGTGGTGCATCCTATCAGGTACCAACTGAAGTTCGAGGAGACCGTAGGATGGCACTGGCCATGCGATGGATCGTGCAGTTTGCCAATAAACGAAGTAACCGCGAATTCCATACGTTTGCCGAAAAGTTAGCGGTAGAACTGATGGAAGCGTCCAAGGGCCAGGGAGAAGCGATTAAGAAACGTGATACCATTCAGCGTATGGCCGACGCCAACCGCGCCTTCGCCCATTTTAAGTGGTAAAACTCCTCATCCAAATGTAAACGCGTAGAGTTCGAGATTGGAATCCAAAAATTTTAATTGTAAGACGTGTTGACCTTCACTCGGAAGTTGGATAAGTTGATACAGTTTGTCCGAATCAACAGTCACGGTAGTGGTTAATTTCCCGTCAAGATATACACCGACATTTCCGGGTGTACCCTCTATTTTCGGCCGCATGACGAGATATACGTCTGTTGCGTCAAACGGAAAAGTAAGCGTCGCTCCCTGGGAAGGCGCGGCATACTCAGGTGATTTATTCCAGGAGCCGGTTGTAGAAATTTGAGAGTAATCTCCGCGGTTGGTTCCCAGATATGTTTCCGGCGTGTTGGTGTTCACCGTATACGCAGGATTATTTATTGGCATTGAAATTTTCAATAAAGTTTGAATCTTCTTTTCCGTTACATCATAGTCGCCTTCGCCGAAATGGGTATCAACAATTTTTCCGGTTTTATCGATGAGATAATCCGCCGGCCAATATTGGTTGCCGTATGCATTCCAAATTGCATAATTATTGTCCTGCACCACGGGATAGGTGATACCGAAATCTTTAATGGCAATCCCAACATTTGTTGCATCTTTTTCAAATTCAAACTCCGGCGTATGGACGCCGATGAGTACAAATCCTTTATCCTTGTATTTATTCCACCAGGCTTTCGTATACGGCAACGTGCGGATGCAGTTGATACAGGTATACGTCCAGAAGTCGACCATGATCACTTTGCCCCGAAGTTCAGACATTGTTAATGGTTTGCCAGCAGGTGTATTAAACCATTGCTGCCCTCCTGTAAAATCGGGCGCGTTTCCAATTGCCGCCTGTTTCTTTTGTATGCTTTGTAATGCATTTATGACAACCGGAATGGTTTCGATTTTCGTGAGCCCCGTTCCGTAGTTTGGGAATACCGTAAGAATATATGTTTGGAATTTCCGGTCCAGGTTAAGATACATGGCAATGGCAATACCGATCATAAGAACGCCGAATAGTTGCTGCAGCCGCAGCGGATTGGGAATTTTTTGTACCAGACGCCGGCCGGAGTACAGGATAATAAGCATCGGAATCGCGGTGCCAACGGAATACGCAAGCGTGATAAAAAATGTGGTACTTGTTACCGTGCCTGAAGCTGCAAGGGCGATGACAGAAGCTAAAATCGGACCGACGCAAGGTGCCCAGACGAGTCCAAGACTCATCCCTATAAGAAATCCGTTTGACGTGCGCGGGGCGATTGCAATTTTTGAAAATATTTTCTCCGTCCATAGTTGGAATTTCGGAATAAGGAAGCTTACGCCGAAGACGCCGATAATGAGGATTGCAATAAACCGCAACGTGTCAGCCGGAAGTCCCGTTGCACGGACAATGATTGAGAGAAATAATGTAAAAAATGTAAAGCTGAAAATAAATCCGATGACTATGCTCAGCGGCCGGCGTTTTCCTCCGGTAAGCGTTCCGCTTAACACAATCGGCAATACCGGCAGGATGCATGGGGAGAGAATGGTAATAATACCGGCGAGGAACGCAAATAAGAGAAGAATGATCATGTGCTACAATACCTATACTATATTTTATGCTTCACAACTTCAACTGGATTGACTGGACTGTCATTGTTGTTGTCGTCTATTACGCGCTTCAGGGATGGAGCGCGGGGTTCGCGGATTTGGGTTTGAGCCTTGTGACGTTTCTTATTTCCCTCTGGCTTTCCATTAAATTTCATGGGCCGGTTGGCGACTTCCTCTCGCTGAAATTCGGCATACCCGCAATCTGGACGGAGGTGTTGGGATACATCATCGTTGCCTTTATAGCGCAGGCATTGCTTTCGGAATTGGTGCTGCTGATTCTCGTCCGCATCCCAAAGAGAGTCATATCCTCAAAACTCAATAAATGGTTGGGTTTGGTTGTATCGCTTTTTAACGGCATCGTTATCGTCACGTTTTTTCTTCTGGTTATTTTAGCATTACCGCTGCGTGGCACGATTAAGATAGACGTGCAGAATTCCGTGATCGGAAATTTTTTGGCAACCGAAGCCGTGAAGTACGGCGGCCCCGTTGATTCGACGATCAGTGATGCCGGCCAGCAGGTAGTCAAGTTTATTACGGTGGAGCCGGATTCCACTGAGCGGATTTCCCTTCCCGTCTATCCCACGGAGAGTGAGTTAAAAACGGATTCAGCTGACGAAGAGAAAATGCTAGACCTGGTGAATGCGGAACGGGCCAAAGTCGGAGTCGGAAAGCTGATAGTTGATGATGCGATGACTGCCGTTGCCCGCGCTCACAGCAAGGATATGTTTGAGCGCCGCTATTTTTCCCACATAAATCCGGAGGGACAGTCGCCGGGGGACCGGCTCCAAAATGCAGGGATAGCCTTTACGGTTGCCGGGGAAAATATCGCTTACGCGCCGGATCTTGCCACGGCCCACCAGGGTCTCATGAACAGTCCCGGTCACCGTGCAAATATTCTTGATCCCGCCTTCCATCGCGTTGGGATAGGTATTATCTCGACCGATACGTGGGGACTCATGATTACCCAGGATTTTGCAAATTAACCTAAACAAATATAATCGGTAGACACACGTTTTCCTCTCGACAAAAGCGCCTGGATGGCTATAATAACGCAATGAATGCAGAAGATCGTCCGGCACAAAAACGAGTTACCGGAGTATTGGTAGAGCAACACGATGGCGGTGGTATGTTGCCACCGGACGCACGGGTTTCCCATCCGAGATTTTTTGATGTGGCTTCATTATTGGGACGGGTAGTGGAGAGATTACAACGCCACGAAAAAGTTACCGTCACTGTTTTTCCCCCAGATGATGAGTTAACAGGTGAAACACATGAAGTCCGTTTGAGCGACTAAGAATCTCGGGATGTACAATAAATACTATGTTTCTTTCCAAAAAAGTTTCGTGGATCCTACTTAGTTTTTACTTCGTTTTCGATAATGTCGTTTCCTATTGGGCGATTAAGTGGATGGGGGGAAGGGAAGCAAATTTGGTGATTGCGCCGTGGGTGGAAACCTATCCGCTTCTGTATTTTCTCTGCATTCCGGCAGAAATAATCGGGATATACCTGATTGTTTTACTTTTTCGGGAGGCAACGGCATTCGTTATGCGGCACTGGAAATTTCATGATAAAGCCGTTATCGAACGGATTATCCTAACCGCAATCGTCATCTTCTGGCCGATCGCCAATTCCTCGCTGAATTTACTCTTTCTCCTCGGCTTCCATCACCTTGGTTATTTATGGGGCCCGCTTACGGCTGTTGGTTTCGTCGTGGCTCTATCATATGGCTTTTTGTTTCTGTATCATGCAACAAAGAGCGTCACAATAAGCTAATTTTTGCAAATCCAAGAATTGATTGTTATAATACTGCGTCTTGCCGAAATTTGTATGTCCAGTATTCACGAAAATCCATCAGATATCGTAGGAGCAGCGCAGGCAATGCTTGCAGTTAGCGGTTATGGAGAGAAACCGCTTCATGAGATTTTGAATATTCAGGTTCCAGAAAAATATAAAGAAGCTGTTATGCTATATGGTGGATATAGCCAGAAAATATATGAAACTCCCGCGATAGCACGATTGATTAGCCAATATTATTATCTCCCGGAACACCAAGACCTCATTGATATCACAAATTTTAGACCTGAAGATTCTCAAGAACATATTTTCCTGGGGATGGGGGATAGTGAACGTCCGAAGTTGTTATTCGTTGCTTCAGCACATACAGGGCCCAACAAAATGGAAGAATTTAAGATGCGCACGTATGACCTATACAGCAATGAGTCAGGGAACCCATTCAGATTTATATATGCCGATCGATTATATGGGGATATGGGTAGCCATTATCTGCATTATTATTTAGCCATGAGGAATTTTTCGGCGGATGTTTTATGGAAGAACCATGATTTGTTCACCGTTTTTGTTGATAGAACAAAATCTATCTTTCAGAATTTACAGCAAAAGTTACGGGAAGGTGTGAAAGTACCGAATCAAGAACAAAGGGAAAGTATTCTTCAACCCGTTATTCAAGCCAATGCTATTCTCAGTCAGGCATTGGGACATCAGTAGACACCCGAGGGATTTTTTAGTACAATATCCTCGTATGAAACACGGCTGTTCCACAGGCGGAACAGTTTTTTTTGATTTCACACTATGGCAGCTCCTACTACTATTACGACAGAACAGAGAGATGTACCGCTTGATAAAGTCCGGAACATCGGGATTATCGCGCACATTGACGCGGGCAAAACTACCACCACAGAGCGCATCCTCTATTACACCGGCCGCAGCTACAAAATCGGCGATATCGATGAAGGCACCACGCAAATGGACTGGATGGAACAGGAGCGCGAACGCGGCATTACGATCGTTTCCGCAGCTACGACCACTTTTTGGAAAGGATTCCGCTTTAATATCATTGATACCCCCGGACATGTTGATTTCACTGCAGAAGTCGAACGGTCGCTTCGTGTACTCGACGGAGGAATTACCGTACTGGACGCAGAAGAGGGCGTGCAGTCACAGTCGGAGACTGTGTGGCATCAGGCAGACAAATACGCCGTACCGCGACTTTGTTTTATCAATAAAATGGACAAATTGGGAGCGGATTTTCGCGCCACAATTAAATCCATTGAAGAGCGGTTGGGCGCCCGGTGTGCCGTTATGGTTGTGCCGATTGGTAGGGAAAATACGTTTAAAGGAATCGTAGAACTTTTAACACGTAAAGCGTATGTCTGGAAAACTGACGATTTGGGAGCACACCCCGATGAAGTTGAAGTTCCGGCAGAACTCAAAGACGACGTCGAGAAGTCGCGTGCAGATCTTATCGAACGGATCAGTGAAACCGACGATGCGTTGCTTGAAAAATTTTTGAACGGTGAAGTACCAAGTGTTGACGAGCTCAAAGCAGCACTCCGGCGCGCCGTCATCGGGTATAAGCTCGTTCCGATTTATGCGGGATCAAGCCTCCGGAATAAAGGTGTCCAGCCGCTTCTTGATGCGGTTGTGGATTATTTACCAAGCCCTCTTGATCTTCCTGCAGTCGCCGGTACGGATCCGAAAACAGAAGCAAAGATTACGCGTAAACGCACGAAGGAAGAAAAATTCTGCGGCCTGGCATTCAAAATCCAGATTGATCCGCATGTGGGAAAGCTTACCTATGTGCGTATTTATTCCGGGCGCCTGCAGTCCGGCTCCTACGCATATAATTCAACCAAAGGTGTTGCCGAGCGCGTTGGGCGGCTGCTTCTGATGCATGCAAACCAGCGTGAGGAAATCAAAGAAGCCTATGCCGGAGAAATCGTTGCAGTCGTGGGATTTAAAGATACCATTACCGGCGATACGATTTGTGACAAAGACAGCCCGATTATTCTTGAGAAAATTACGTTCCCTGAACCGGTCATTTCGCTTGCCATCGAGCCCAAGACGAAAAATGACCAGGAAAAAATGGGCTATGCGCTTCAGCGGCTCTCTGAGGAAGACCCGACGTTTAAAATTAAAAGCAATCTCGAAACCAATCAGACCATTATCTGGGGTATGGGAGAGCTCCATCTTGAGATTTTGGTTGACCGTATGAAGCGCGAGTTCAAAGTGGAGTGTAATGTTGGGGCGCCGCAGGTTGCGTACAAAGAGACGATCAAAGTTAAAGCCGAGGGAGAGGGGAAATATATCCGTCAATCAGGTGGCCGCGGACAATACGGGCACTGTTTTATTACCATTGAGCCCAAGGGTCGCGGCGAAGGGTATGAATTCGTGAATGATATTAAAGGCGGAGCAATTCCGAAAGAATTTATTGCACCTATTGAAAAGGGTATTCACGAAGCTATGGAAAACGGCGTCATTGCAGGGTATCCCTTGGTTGACATGCAGGTAAACCTCTATGACGGAACCTATCATGAAGTTGACTCAAATGAAATGGCATTCAAAATCGCAGGTTCCATGGCGTTGCAAAATGCAGTTAAGCAAGCGCAGGCCACTATCTTAGAGCCGATCATGAAGGTTGAGGTGACGACTCCCGACGAATTTATGGGAGATGTGATCGGAGACCTCGGCGCCAAACGTTCCCAAATTCTCGGAACCACAAAACGGGGCTTTGTAACGGTTATTTTGGCTATGGTGCCTCTCGCGGAGCTTTCCGGCTACGCAACAACACTGCGCAGTATGTCCAAAGGCCGCGCCACGTATTACATGGAGCCGTCCCACTACGAAGAAGTGCCCCGAAATATCCAGGAAAAAATCATCGAAACATCCGGCCGCGCCCGCTCTCCGGGGGAAGTAAATAGATAAGCTATTGTCAAGCTTACCCAGCCTGTGGTACAATACCAACTACAAAGCTAAGCAATTAGCTGTATTAATTTATTGTCGTAAGGAGGATCTATGGCAGACCAGAAAAAATATGAACGCACAAAACCGCATTTAAATATCGGGACCATTGGTCACGTTGACCATGGAAAGACCACGTTAACCAGCGCCATTACGCACGTATTGGCCAAACAGGGACTCGCCAAAGCTCTCAAATACGAAGAAATTGACAGCGCTCCGGAGGAAAAAGCCCGGGGTGTCACCATCAACATTCATCACTCGGAATACGAGACGAAGAAACGACACTATGCGCACATTGATGCTCCCGGTCATGCTGACTACGTGAAAAATATGATCACCGGCGCCGCACAAATGGATGGCGCCATTTTGGTGGTATCAGCTCCGGACGGTCCGATGCCGCAAACCCGCGAGCACATTTTGCTTGCAAAACAGGTAAACGTGCCGGCAATCGTCGTATTCATGAATAAATGCGACATGGTGCAGGACGCGGAACTTCTGGATCTGGTCGAGATGGAAGTCCGTGAACTTCTGACGAAAAACGGATTTCCCGGCGACAAAATCCCGGTTATCAGAGGGAGCGCTTTGAAAGCACTTCAGGGTGATCCGGAGGCTGAGAAGCAGATCATGAAACTCATGGACACGATTGATGAATACATACCCACACCGGTCCGGGATCTTGAGAAGCCGTTCCTTATGCCGATCGAGGATATTTTCTCGATTAAAGGTCGCGGAACGGTTGTTACGGGTCGCATCGAACGTGGCCGCGTGAAGGTTAACGACACGGTTGAAATTGTGGGTATTCGGCCCACTCAAACAAGCGTCGTTACAGGAGTTGAAATGTTTCGGAAACTCCTGGATGAAGGACAGGCCGGCGATAACGTCGGAATACTTCTCCGTGGTATAGAAAAAGATCAGGTTGAGCGGGGCCAAGTGCTTGCAAAACCGGGATCAGTCAAGCCGCATACGGAGTTTGAGGCACAGATTTATGTGCTTGCAAAAGAAGAGGGTGGGCGTCATACACCGTTCTTTACCGGATACCGGCCGCAATTTTATATTAAGACTACGGATATCACCGGTGAAATTAAATTGCCGGATGGTGTGGAAATGGTGATGCCGGGAGACAATACAAAGATGGTCGCAAAGCTCATCGTGCCGGTTGCCCTTGAAGAGGGACAACGGTTTGCTATCCGCGAGGGCGGACACACGGTAGGAGCGGGAGCAGTAACGAAGATCATCGCGTAAAATTCAGGCTCTTTAAGAGATAATATGCCGAAAGGACGAATACGAGTTAGGCTAAAAGCCTATGACAGCAGGATTATTGATGACTGCTGCCAGAAGATTTTAGACACAGCCGTTCGCACCGGCGCTCGTGTCGTGGGACCAATCCCACTGCCAACCGACAGGGAGCACTTTAATGTCGCGAGGAGTCCTTTCATTGATCGCAATAGCCGCGAGGATTTTATGATCAAGACGCATAAGCGCCTGGTTGATATTCTTGAACCGACCGACAAAACGATTGATCAGCTTATGCATTTGGACTTGCCGGCCGGCGTGGATGTAGAAATTAAAATGTAAATTGTGTTCTCGTAGATACTCTGGTATACTATTTAGACCGATATGGAGGGAAAAACCTTTCATTTCTGAACTATACCAAAAGTCTCGGATGAGTCTAAACGACCTCAACCGAGGTCATTTTTTTTGGCTAAAAACTATGCAGGCATTATTGGGAAGAAAAATAGGACCGACACAGACCTTTACCGCTGAGGGCAAGCGGTTGCCGGTCACGGAAATTGAGGCTGGCCCGTGCTGGATTACTCATATCGAACAAACGCCGACGTATAAAAGTATCCAGCTCGGATTCAGTGAAACAAAAAATTTATCTAAAGCCGAAATCGGACACATAAAAAAAGCGGGGCTCGACAAAAAGCTCCGTTTTTTGCGAAGTTTCGTGGTTTCCGAGGTTGCAGAAACAGAAAAACCGGGGGTACAAGTTAATGTAAGTGATGTATTTGCTGTTGGTGATGCTATCACTGTCATGGGAATCTCCAAAGGTAAAGGATTTGCCGGTGGGGTGAAAAGGCATCATTTTCAAGGCGGACCCAAAACTCACGGTCAGTCAGACCGCGAACGGGCCCCGGGTTCTATTGGCATGACTACAACTCCGGGACGCGTGTTTAAGGGTAAACGCATGGCAGGACGGATGGGCAGCGATCAGGTAACTGTGAAAGGACTCAAAGTTGTCAGCGTTAATGCAGAAAAAAATATATTAACCGTAAAAGGATTGGTTCCCGGGGCGAAAAACAGCCTCCTTGTTATTCAGAAAGCATAACTATGGCAGTCAAAAAAAAACCAGTAAAAAAAGTGAAGGCAGTGAAGGTGATAAAAGCAAAAAAAGTTGTGGAATCAACGAAGACTGCCGTTAAAGAAGAGCTGGATTCTACAAAAGGAGTCCGGATTTCTGTGGTTGGTTTGGACGGGAAAGCAGCGGGATCTATGACACTTCCGGCGGATTTATTTGCAGCGAAAATTAACAAGCAGCTCATGGCGCAGGCGGTTCGGGTTTATCTTGCCAACCAGCGTGTGGGACATGCCAGTACCAAAACTCGCGGTGAAGTAGAAGGATCAACACGAAAAATCTATAAACAGAAAGGGACGGGAAAAGCACGGCATGGTGGGATCCGCGCTCCTATTTTTGTCGGCGGAGGCATCGTATTTGGTCCAAAACCACGCGATTACTCCCTGGCGTTTCCTCGGAAAATGAAACATGTCGCACTGGCCAGTGCACTGACCCAGCAACTCAGTAATAAAAATATCATCGTCGTTTCCGGTTTGTCAGCTGTTGCGAAAACAAAAGTAGTGGCCGGCGCATTGACTGCCGTTGGAGCAACACGCAGAACACTGCTCATAACCCCGAAAGAATCAGCAGTCTTGGTGCGGGCAGGCCGCAACATCGAAGGCGTGGATATACTACCTGTTTCGGAAGTAAATACCTATAGCGTTTTGATGCACGGAAAAGTCGTATTCATGAAAGAAGCTATCGGGGAGTTAAGAAAATAATATGCAACCACTTGTATTTCGACCATTAATTTCTGAAAAATCATTGGGGCTTGCATCACGCGGTTGGTATACGTTCGCCGTTGATAAGCATGCCCGCAAAGAGGAAATAGTGAAACTTATCGAGCGCATGTACAGCGTGAATGTGTTGAGCGTGCGGACTATTGCCATGCATGGGAAAGTACGCCGGACCGGTAAAAAAATGATAACAAAGCATAAAGAAGATTGGAAAAAAGCAATATTGCTTCTTAAATCGGGACAACACATAGATGCATTTGAAGTGACACAGCAGGAAACACCGGTTGAAGAAAAAAAGAAAGTTGAAGATATAAAATCTGCTGAGAAGAAGAAATAAATATGGAATTTTCAACACCAAAAAGTCTGACGATTATTTTGCCGAAGAATTCCGGACGTGACGTGTTCGGTCATGTGTCCATGCGGCACATAGGGGGTCGTCATAAGAGGTATTACCGTATTATTGACTGGAAACGGGATAAACTCGATGTGAAAGCAAAAGTCGTCGCGATTGAATATGATCCGAACCGCACGAGCCAGATTGCTCTTTTAAATTATACTGACGGTGAGAAGCGCTACATTGTAGCGCCGCTAGGACTGGAAGTGGGCGCCACAGTGGTAGCAAGTGACACAGCAGATATTAAACCGGGAAATTCATTGACGCTCGCTGCTATTCCGGTTGGAACCCTTATTCATAACATCGAAATCAAACCGGGACACGGTGCACAAATGATCCGCAGCGCGGGAGGTGCCGCTGTCGTTTTGGCGAAAGACGGAAATGCGGTACAATTGAAGCTTCCGTCCGGGGAAACCAGAGTATTTTCTGCAACGTGCCGGGCAACGGTCGGGCAGATCGGCAATGTAGACCATAGAAACGAAGTTATAGGAAAAGCAGGTCGTAGTCGGCATATGGGAATACGGCCTACCGTCCGTGGCGTTGCCCAGGATCCGAGAAGTCATCCGCACGGCGGCGGTGAAGGACGATCAGGGATCGGTATGAGCAGTCCCAAGAGTCCGTGGGGGAAGCATACACTTGGTAAGAAAACAAGGTCAAAGAAAAAATACAGTAATAGATTTATTTTATTGAGGAGAAAGTAATTATGGCACGAAGCAGTAAAAAAGGACCATATATAGACCGGAGACTCTTGGCAAAAATTAATAAACAGAAGGGGAGCGGTGACAGGTCGCCCATTAAAACATGGTCACGCGCTAGTCAGATTGCGCCGGAATTTGTGGGGCACCGGTTCGGTGTACATAACGGGAGGGTACATATAGAAGTATTTGTGACTGAAGGAATGGTAGGGCACCGGTTCGGCGAATTCGCCCCGACCCGGACATTCAGAGGTCATGGACAGGTAACGAAGAGAACAATGGATAAAACATAAAAATATGGAATACGAAGCAACAACAAAATATGTCAGAGTTTCGACCCGCAAAGTGCGATTGGTCGCGGACTCGGTGCGAAAGCTTACACCAGTTGCAGCGCTGGCAGCATTGTCACAAATGCAAAAAAGTGCAGCAAAGCCGTTATGGAAAACCATTGCCTCGGCGATAGCAAACGCAAAACAAAAGGATGTAGCCGAGGATGTGCTTCGTTTTAAAACGATTGAAATTATGGGTGGGCCGGCGATGAAACGATGGCACGCCGTGTCACGCGGACAGGCACACCCGTTTAAGAAGAGGATGACACATATACGAATTATTCTTACGGAAACGGAAATAACTAAGAATAAAAATGAAACTGTTAAAAAATTAGAGAAGAAAAACGTTAAATAATTAAAAATATGGGACAAAAAATTAATCCGAAAGGGTTCAGAATAGGCAGCACATTTACGTGGGGGTCACGGTGGTTTGCCGATTCAAGACATTATAAACAGCTTTTGTTGCAGGATAACACCCTGCGCAATATGTTATTTGCGAGGCTTAAGCCGGCGGGGTTAGCCAATGTGGAAATCGAGCGGTCCATTAATAAGGTAAAAGTCACTTTGCACGTATCGCGTCCTGGTGTCGTTATCGGCCGCGGAGGTGCAGGCATGGAAGATCTTAAAAAATACATTGAAAAATTTATTCTGACGGATTTAGGTCATCCGGATCCGTATGAACGTAAACAAAAAGTATCGCAGGGAGCTAACCGTTCTAAGGTGGAAGTCTCGGTTGAACCGGTAAAAGAACCGAATCTGAATGCATATTTGGTAGCTGTCAATATTTGTGATCAGCTCATTAAACGTATGCCATATAAACGCATCTGCAATATGGCAATCGAGCGCGCAATGACGTCCGGCGCCAAAGGAGTAAAGATACTCCTGTCCGGACGAATTAACGGTGCCGAAATTCATCGCCGGGAAAAATTTCAGTCGGGGACGGTACCGCTTTCGACGATCCGGGAGGATATTGATTATGCTATCGTTCCGGCGCTTACGAAATCAGGATATATCGGCGTGAAAGTATGGATTTGCCGGAAAACGGCGTAAGGAAAAATTATGTTAGCACCAAGACGGGCAAAACATCGGAAAGCATTCAGAGGAAAACGGACAGGAGTATCGATCCGCGGGTCCCATGTGGATTTCGGAGACTACGGCCTGAAGGCTGTGACCGACGGATGGGTAACCAGCCGGCAGATAGAGGCCGCGCGCAGAGCACTGACTCACTCAACGAGACGGGGCGGCCGTATTTGGATACGCATATTTCCGGATAAGCCGGTCACGCACAAACCGCCCGAAACCCGTATGGGGAGTGGAAAAGGGGATGTATTTGAATATGTTGCAGTTGTGCGTCCCGGACGGATTTTATTTGAAATGGCCGGGATTTCACATGAGCAGGCTGTCGAGTCATTGCGGCTGGCCGCGGCCAAATTGCCGGTCAGGACAATATTCGTCGTAAAGGAATAGTATGAAAAAGAAAGAAAGAACGTCATTACAGTCGATGAACGCAGCAGAATTGGGTAAAGTGCTGGTTGATGCCAAAACCGCTCTTGCCATTCTTACTATGAACCGGTACACTAAACAGTCTAAAAATGTACGTGAGGGAAAGGCGCTGCGCAGGAAAATTGCACGTGTCTCAACACTCATGCGACAAAAGGAGCTTATTCATGAATAACACTCAGGCAGGCATTGTGACATCGGTTGGCATGCAAAAGACGATTACGGTTGAGGTCGTGCATTTATTCAGGCATCCGCTCTATAAAAAGGCAGTCAAACGGCACCGGAAATTCGCCGTACATAATGAAATTGCGGGTATTGCGGTTGGAGATAAGGTAGAGATCAGGGAATCCAAGCCAATGAGTAAACGCAAACACTTTATTGTAGTTGCAAAGGTAGGATAATATGGTTCAACGAAAAACAAAAATACATGCCGCGGATAATTCAGGAGTTCAGTTGATGTCGATTATCCATATTTACGGCGCATCGAAACAGAATTTCGCGCGCTTGGGTGATATCGTGCAGTGTGTCGTCCGTAAGGTCGACCCGCAGGGTATGGTGAAAGATGACGAACTCGTGAAAGTGGTTATCGTCCGTACACACAAGGAATATCATCGGGCTGACGGGTCATACATCCGTTTCGATGATAATGCGGGAGTACTCATTGATAACGACGTTGACAAAAATCCGCGCGGTACACGCGTTTTTGGCCCGGTTGCCCGGGAACTGAAGGAAAAAGGATTTGACAAAATTATCAGCATGGCGCCGGAGGTCTATTAAACCGGAGGTTAAATCGGAGATTTATATGAAAATTAAAAAAGGTGATCAGATTATTGTGACGACAGGAAAAGACAAAGGAAAAAAGGGGAAGGTTGAAAAAGTATTCCCCAAGGAATCCAAAGTTCTCGTGCCGGGCGTTAACATCGTGAAGAAACATGAAAAAAAACGGGATGAGCAGCACCCCGGAGGCATCATAGAAGTCGTGAATCCTATTTCAATGGGGAAAATCGCCGTTCTATGTCCTAAATGCGGGAAACAAACGCGGTTGGGATACAGGATTGTCAAAAATAATAAAGAACGGATCTGCAGAAAATGCGATCAAGTTATCTAAATGTATGCACGAATTACACGATATCTACATAAAACAAATAGTACCTGAGTTTCAAAAGGCGGGGATCGTCAACCGCATGGCAATTCCGCGGCTTGTCAAAATCGTTATAAACTGCGGCGTTGGCCGTGAGGCGCTCGCGGATAAAAAAGTATTGGATAGTATGGTGAAGCAGCTTGCGGTGATTGCTGGGCAAAAACCCCAGATCACCAGGGCAAAACGCGCAATTTCAACCTTTAAACTGCGCGCCGGAGATGCGGTGGGACTGCGGGCAACACTGCGGGGCACAAGAATGTATGATTTTCTGACAAAGTTTATCCGGCTGGCACTCCCGCGCGTGCGTGATTTTCACGGCGTCCCATCCACGGGGTTTGACGGCAAAGGAAATTATACGTTGGGAGTTCACGAACAGAGTATTTTTCCTGAGCTTGATTACAGCATGATTGACCGGCCCCGGGGATTTGAAGTGACGTTTGTGACAACGGCGGGCAATGACACGGATAGCAAAAAACTTTTGACATTGTTCGGTATGCCGTTTGAAAAGGAGCAACATGGCTAAAACATCAGATATCGTTAAGTTTGAACATAAACAAAAATATCGCGTTCGGCAGCATAACCGCTGCGCGATGTGCGGCCGGTCCCGTGCATACATGCGGAAGTTCGGTATCTGCAGGCTCTGTTTTAGAAAATTAGCACATAAAGGAGAGTTGCCGGGCGTAGTAAAAGCGTCCTGGTAAAGGAGAGAATATATGGTAAATGATCCAATCGGAGACATGCTTATACAAATAAAGAACGCAGCTGCGGCGCACAATTCGGTGATCGAATTACCCTATTCCAAACTCAAGATGGCGCTCGGCAAAATCCTTTTGGATGAGGGATACGTATCGTCCGTCGTTAAAGTCGGAACGGATCCGAAGGCAAACCTGCGTGTCGGAATCAAATATGCGAACAACGAGTCAGTCATTACAGGAGTGAAACGCGTGAGCAAGCCGGGTCTCCGGTGGTACGTGAATAAGAATACTATTCCGCAGGTGGTGGGAGGTATGGGTATTGCAATACTCTCGACGCCTTTGGGAATTATGACTGGCCGCGATGCGAAAAAGAAAGGTATCGGCGGAGAATTGTTATGTAAAATTTGGTAAACATATGTCACGAATAGGCAATGCAATCATCAGTATTCCGAGTATAGCGACGGTTACCCTGTCGGATGATCTCGTGGTGGTCAAAGGGCCGAATGGTGAACTCAGAATGCGTGTGCCCCCGCGTGTGAGCGTAAAGGTGGCAGACGGAAAAATCGAAGTCAGGCGTAGCGGTGATGATAAGCCGACCCGGGCGCTTCATGGATACGTTCGGGCAAACCTGAACAATCTTGTTACCGGTGTTACCAAAGGCTGGACCCGAGTCTTGGAGCTTTCCGGTGTAGGATATCGGGCGGCGGTTACTGGTGTAAATTTAACGTTGAATTTAGGATTTTCACATCCTGTGACTGTTATTCCGCCTGCAGGCATTCAGTTTGCGGCACAGGAAGGAAAAATTATCGTATCCGGAACAGACAAACAATTAGTCGGGCAGGTTGCAGCCAAAATTCGTGAAATAAAAAAGCCTGAGCCATATAAAGGTAAAGGAATAAAATATCAGGGAGAACATATCCGTAAAAAAGCAGGCAAGGCCGCAAAGGCTGTAGGAGGAGCTCCAGGAGCGAAATAATATGAAACAAAGTTTTGATTTGAGACAAAAACGAAAAGCACGGGTTCGTGCAAAAATTACCGGGACTGCAGCACGGCCGAGGTTGTCAGTATTCCGCTCGAACACAGCTGTGTTAGTGCAGATAATTGATGACACGAAAGGTGTAACACTCCTTGCCAAGCGCATGGGTGGTAAAAATAAAGCAACAGGTAAGGCATTAGGATTGGAAATTGCGAAATTAGCAATCGCAAAAGGTATTAAAACGGTCGTATTTGACAGGAGCGGGTACCGGTTTCACGGTACGGTGAAAGAGGTAGCAGACGGCGCACGTGAAGGAGGATTAAAGATATGAGAGGTGAACCAAGAAATACCAGCGGACTCGAAGAAAAAATAGTCCAGGTTAACCGCGTTTCAAAAAAGACAAAAGGTGGAAATAAAATCGGATTTTCCGTGCTTGCCGTCGTCGGCGACAAAAAAGGAAAAGTTGGTGTAGGGTTGGGCGGAGCGCCGGATGTATCATCGGCAGTCCGCAAGGCTGTCAGTTATGCCCAGAAGCATATGTTCACTGTTGCTATGAAGGGAACTACAATACCGCATGAAATCCGTGTCAAGCGGGGAGCGGCAAAAATTATGCTTAAACCCGCGCCTCCAGGAACTGGTGTTATAGCAGGGGGAGCGGTGCGCGCAGTCGTTGAGGCGGCTGGTATCCGTGACATCGTATCAAAAATTTTAGGAAGCAAAAATCAGGCATCGAACGTCTATGCCACGATGGAAGCCCTTAAATTGTTGAGATTAAAGAGAATCATATGACAAATATATCTTTTAACGCGATATCGATTGTACAGCGGGGGAAAAAGCGCCTTGGGCGCGGTCATGGGTCCGGAAAAGTTAAAACTTCAGGACGGGGAACCAAAGGACAAAAATCCCGTGACAGCATTCACATAGGATTTGAAGGCGGACAGTTGCCGCTCATTAAACGGTTACCGCTTCTTCGCGGGAAGGGTCGCAACGGGTCTCAGTTAGGAAAAGCATATCCACTGTCTGTTGAGAAATTGAATACGATACCTGCGGGTACATCTGTTACATTGGAAACGCTCAAAAAATATCATATGATAGACAATGCAACTGCCCGGGTGAAAGTTTTAGGAAACGGAAAAGTAACAGTAAAACTTGAAGTTGCGGTACCGTGTTCAAAGAGCGCAGCGAGTGCAATCGAAAAAGCCGGGGGAGAAGTTCTCTCGCCACATGAATAAATTTTTGTCGCCTCTTATCAATAGCTGGAAAGCACCGGACTTGAGACGGAAAATTTTGCTTACTGCGTTTATTTTTGTCGTCTTCCGTTTGTTTGCCCATATCCCGATTCCTGCGGTCGATACTCGTAAACTCGCCGCGCTGTTTGCATCAAATCAATTTTTGGGACTATTGGATATTTTTTCCGGCGGGACGCTCGTAAATTTTTCCGTCATGGCATTAGGACTCAACCCATACATCAACGCCTCCATCATTTTGCAACTTTTGCAGATTGTATTTCCAAAGCTTGAAGAATTATCCAAAGAAGGGGAATACGGCAGGGAGAAAATTAATCAGTACACGCGCCTTATCACTGTTCCGCTTGCTGCCGTGCAATCAATCGGAATGATTGCTCTTCTTCGGAATCAGGGGATCATCGCGACATTGGACCCTTTGGCACTTATTACTATGGTGGTGACGATGACGGCGGGGACAATTCTTGCCATGTGGTTCGGTGAAATGATTACAGAGTATGGAATAGGAAATGGTATATCACTTCTTATTTTTGCCGGAATAGTCGGCCGGCTGCCCGTTGCATTCGGACAGGTCGCGACTACTGCAACAGCGGAAGGGATTACGAATATTATTCTTTTTGGGATACTGGCGATACTTGTCATTGCGGCGACCGTATTTGTGAACGAAGCAGTCAGGCGTATTACGGTGCATTATGCCCGCCGAATCCGCGGCAATAAAGTGTACGGCGGCAATGTATCGTATTTGCCGCTTCGGGTCAATCAGGCAGGTGTTATCCCTATCATATTTGCCGTTTCCATGGTACTTTTGCCGTCACTACTCGGCGGATTTTTAAAGCAGGTGAAAAGCCCTGCCTTAGCCGGTTTGGGTGTTTTTCTTACGAATGTTTTTAATCCGAACGGCGTCTGGTATAACGTTATCTATTTTCTCCTCGTTATCGGATTTACCTATTTTTATACCGCCATTACGTTTAATCCAAAAAAGATTGCGGAAGAAATCCAGAAGTACGGCGGCTTTATTCCGGGTATTCGGCCGGGGACTGCAACTGCCGGTTACCTCAATTATATTTTGACCCGCATTACGCTTGCAGGTGCGTTATTTTTGGGGATTATTGCAATATTGCCGTCTATTGCGCGGCAGATTTCGGGGGTCTCGACATTACTTATTGGAGGCACAGGCGTCCTCATCGTAGTATCGGTAGTTTTGGAGACATTTAAAGCATTGGAAGCTCAACTTGTCATGAGAAATTACGAAGGGTATTTAAAAGAATAAGGAGGATCATGCATATTGTTTTTTACGGACCGGAAGGATCAGGTAAAGGAACGCAGGCAAAGTTACTGGCGGATACGTTGCATTTACCTATTCTTACCTCCGGCGATTTAGTGCGTGACGCGGCGGCAAATGACAAGGGAATTATCGGCGAGGTCTGCCGTCAGGCACTGGAAGAAGGGAAGTATGTTGCCGACAGTGAAATGTTTGTATTGTGGAAGTGGCGCCTCAAGGAGGAAGATGCAAAAGGCGGTTGGATTATGGATGGGTTCCCCAGAAATGTGGAGCAGGCAAAATTTTTAGATGACAAGATTGATAAATACGGCTATAAAGTAGAAAAAGTCATATATCTTAATTTAAGCGAAGAAGAGTCTATTAGCCGGTTGGCTAAACGGGCTCGGCCATTACATCCCGGGAGTGTAGAAACAGCGGATACGCCGGAGCGTATCAAGACACGGCTTGCGATGTACAAAGAAGGGGAAAAAGATGTGTTGGACTTTTACCGCGCCAAGGGCGTGCTGGTCGAAATTAATGCGAATCAGACGATTGAAGAAGTACACGCGGCCATCATGCAACAAATTAATGGAACCACAGCGTAAACTTATTGCTATTGTCGGAATGCCCGGAGCCGGAAAGACGGTAGCCGCGGATTTTTTTCGGGAAAAAGGAATTCCAATTCTTCGTTTTGGCGATCAGACGGATATTAGCCTCAAGGAATTGGGCCTCCCGCGTAACGAAAAAAACGAGCGGTTTGTCCGTGAATCCTTACGGAAAGATCTGGGAATGGCGGCGATGGCCATTAAAATAGAGCCCAGGATTCTGGAAGCAGCCAAAACAAGCAACGTTATCGTTTTGGACGGATTATATTCCTGGGAAGAATATAATTTCCTCAAACGAAAGTTTCCTGAGATTCAGCTGTTATGTATCTATGCTCCTCCGAGGATTCGGTATAAGCGTTTGAGTCAACGGAAGGTCCGTCCGCTGACACAGGCTGAGGCTAGCAGCCGCGATATAGCGGAATTAGAAAATCTCAATAAGGGCGGCCCGATTGCTATTGCAGATTATCTTTTAGTGAACGACAGTGATGAAAAAGCATTTCGTGCTCAGTTGGAGCTGCTTTACAAAAAACTTGTATGATCCACATTAAAACTCCTACAGAAATTGCCGTTATGCGCGAGGGCGGCAAAAAACTCGGGGTAATTCTCAACGATCTACTTACATTTTCTCAACCTGGAGTCGTCCTTATGGATATAGAGAAGCGTGCAAATGAATTAATCGAAAGAGCGGGTGCAACCGCGTCATTTGCAACTGTCCCCGGATATCACTGGGCCACGTGTCTCAATGTCAATGAAGTCGTGGTTCACGGAATTCCGACGCAGTACGTATTAAAGGATGGAGATGTTTTGACGATTGACATAGGTCTTATTTACAAAGGATTCCATACGGATACGGCCGGAACAAAAGTCGTTGTATCGAAAAAATACGAAATTCCAGAGTCAACGAAAAAATTTCTTGAGATTGGCAAGCTGGCTCTCGACAGGGGGATTAAAGCCGCGATCATCGGCAACCGCGTGGGTAACATTTCACAGGTTGTTCAGGAGACGATTGAAGGCGCGGGGTACAGTATCGTGAAATCTTTGGTCGGGCACGGCGTGGGCCGTGATCTTCATGAAGAGCCGCAGATTCCCAATTACCTGCGGGGTGCCATTGAGAATACATTGCCGCTTACTGAAGGGATGACTATAGCAATCGAGCCTATTTATGCCATGGGGCGGGGTGAAATAGTGTATGAGAATACTGATGGTTGGACGCTGGCGACTAGGGATAGATCCCTAACGTCGGTTTTCGAGCATTCTTTGGCAATTACGTCTGGTGGCCCCGTAGTGTTGACCGCGGGAGGTATTTGAGGTACAATTGCATGCATTGACAGAAACCTCGATTCAAAGAGGGATATTTTTGTTGTTTTTGTAATTATGGCCCATCAGGGAAATATTGAAGTAGAAGGAGTGGTAGCGGAATGTCTGCCCAACACATTGTTTCGGGTGAAGTTAGCAAACGGGCATATTATTTTGTGTCATTTATCGGGGAAGATGCGGTTGAATTTTATCCGTATCATGCCCGGAGACAAAGTGAAAGTAGAAGTAACACCGTACGATTCAACAAAGGGCAGAATTACGTATCGGGTTAAATAATAAAAAACATATGAAAGTACGAGCAAGCGTAAAAACAATTTGTGATAAATGTAAAGTTGTACGCCGGAATGGAAAGGTGTACATCATTTGCGAAAACCCGAAACATAAACAAAGACAGGGATAATTTATGGCACGTATTGCAGGAGTAGACTTACCAAACGATAAACGGCTGGATATTGCATTGACCTACCTCTACGGGGTGGGCAGGAGTAATGTCGTGAAGGTGTTGAAAGAAGCCCAGATGGACGGCGCAAGACGGGTGAAGACATTGACGGACGAGGAAGTCAATAAAATCGCAAAAATACTGGAAAAAGGATATAGCGTTGAGGGAGACTTGCGCAAGGAAGTTTCCGATAATATTAAACGGCTTATCGAAATCCGCAGCTATAGAGGAGGTCGGCATGTTAAAAAATTGCCGGTTCGCGGGCAGCGGACAAGGAGTAATGCACGTACGAAACGCGGGAAGCGTATGACGATTGGTGCTATGAAGAAGGATGACCGTATAAAGACAGACGCATCAACTGCGGCGGTAGCCCCTGCGGCGTCAGCCGCTGAGGCGAAAAAATAATATATGGCAGTAAAAAAAGTACATCGTGTTGTTGAAAAAGGAAAAGTGTTTATCACAGCGACCTTTAACAACACATTAGTGACTATTACCGACGAACAGGGCAATACGTTGTGCTGGGGATCATCCGGTATGGCGGGGTTTAAAGGAGCACGTAAATCCACTCCGTATGCCGCAACAACCGCGGTAGAGGCGGTCGCCCGTAAGGCACAGGATCAGGGACTTAGAGAGGTGGAAGTATATATTAAAGGACCGGGAGCGGGGCGGGATGCAGCGCTGCGGGGTTTAAAAGCAGTGGGGCTTATTATTTCGCTTATTGCAGATGTTACCCCGATGCCGCATAACGGCGTACGGCCAAAGAAGAAAAGAAGGGTGTAAAAGATTATGGCACGATATACAGGACCGAAAAACAGATTGTCACGACGCGAGGGAATAGACCTCGGTCTCAAAACCGTAGGGAGTAAATCCCATGCGGCATACCTCAGGCGTGCGAATATCCCTCCCGGGCAGCACGGGGCCAAAGGTAAACGGAAAGTATCAGGATTCGGCCAGCAACTCCGTGAGAAACAAAAAGTAAAACGGATGTACGGCGTTTTGGAGCGGCAATTCAGAAAAACATTTGAACGCGCTAAACAATGGAAAGGCAATACCGGAGAAAAATTATTGGAATTTATGGAACGGCGCCTGGACAATGTATTGTATCGGGCGAGTATCGCTCCGACCCGCGCATCCGCGCGGCAATTCGTCAACCACGGCCATGTGACAGTAGATGGCGCGAAAGTAACGATCCCGTCATTTCTCGTTGATAAGGATCAGGTCATCACAATGAAGTCAAAATCATTGGAGATTCCGGCGGTCAAGCGGTTATTGGAAGATAAAACGGTAAAAGTGCCGGAATGGTTGGAGCGCAAAGGCCCGGTAGTCAAGGTTGTCCGGTTGCCAATGCGTGCCGACGTTGGTGAAGACATCAGTGAGCAGTTAATTGTAGAACATTATTCACGTTAAGAAAGGATAAATTTGGCGGCGGGGGTTTATATCCGGAAGCTATAAACACACACCACTAAATTAATAAAAATATATGGTAGACCCTAATTTTCAAATAGAAACGTCAATTGATAAACCCGGATACGGAAAGTTTATTCTGGAACCTCTGGATCAGGGGTATGGTCAGACGCTAGGTAACAGTCTCCGACGTGTTCTTTTGGCTTCGCTTCCGGGCAGTGCCATCGTGACGGCAAAAATTGAAGGCGTTAAACATCAGTTTTCCACGCTTCCCGGCATGAAAGAAGACGTTGTAGAGTTTTTGATGAATCTTAAGAAAGTCCGTCTGACGGTTGAGGGAGATGCCTCGGTGAATTTGACTATTTCAAAAACCGGACCTGGAGAAGTGACAGCCGCAGATATTGAAGTTCCGGCAGGGGTAACCATTGTGAATAAAGAGTTAGTTCTTGCACACCTTGCTGATAAAAAGGCGAGTCTTGAAGTAACATGTACGGCAGAACGCGGTATGGGATATATATCAGCTGATGAAAAACATCATGATGAAGTCGGCGTGATGTCTGTGGACGCACTGTATTCACCGGTGACGAGGGTGAACTATCGTGTTGAAGCTACCCGTGTCGGCCGCATGACCAATTTAGACCGGCTTGTCATGGAAGTGTGGACAGATGGAACCGTGAGCGCTCTTGAAGCATTAAAATCTGCAGCAAAAATTCTGGTTTCGTATTTTGTACAAGTATATGAACCGAAAGTTGTAGGGGCGACAGACGTAGTTGCAGTGACACCGACGGTATCCGATGAAGTCTTAAAAATGCGTATTGAAGAGTTGGATATCCCAACCCGTATCGTGAATGCCCTGGCAAACGGCGGTATTGAGACGATTGGTCAGCTTCTGGGGACACCAAAAACTGAACTTATGAAGATAAAGAACCTCGGAACGAAATCTTTGGCGGTCGTCGAAGAGAAGCTCCGGGAAAAGGGAGTAGCTCTTGCTGTTTAATAGTACTATATGAGACATTCTGTATTCGGTCGAAAATTTTCTAGGACGAAAAACGAACGCAAACGGCTTTTGCAGGGGCTTGCGCGGGATTTGTTTATCCACGGAGTGATTAAAACCAGCTTGCCAAAAGCGAAAGCTGCCCAGCCAATGATAGAGAAACTTATTACGAAGGCAAAGGACGGATCACAGGCAAGCGTCAATCAAATTGAGAAAGTGCTCGCGAGTAAAGATATTGAGAAGGCGTTACTCGCTGACGCGAAAACCCGGTTTGGGAATCGGACGAGCGGATTTACGAGAATTATCCATTTGGGCAAACGTATTGGAGATGTGACGGAAGAGGTATTGTTTCAACTCGTTGACGAAAAAGTAAAAGTTGAAGTCATGAAACCAAAAGTTGTGAAAAAAGTTACAGTAAAAAAGTAATATGAACACACCGGCAACCAAAATATCAGATCTTGAGCACAACTGGCAGCTTGTTGACGTGAAAGGCAAAGTGCTGGGTCGTGTAGCAACCGAGATTGCACAGAAACTCATCGGCAAAAGCAAAAAGAATTACGTCCGCTCTCTAGATTGCGGTGATAATGTCGTTGTTATCAATGCCGCACATTTTGTCGTTACAGGAAAAAAAGATAAGGAAAAGTTGTATAGTACTTTTTCCGGTTACCCAGGTGGGCTCAAACAAAAAGCGTTGTGGCAGGTGCGTCAGGAAAAGCCCACGGAACCCATCCGCCATGCAGTATGGGGTATGTTGCCCAAAAATAAACTCCGTGATAGACTCATAACCCGACTCTTTATATACCCGGAAGCGGATCATCCGTATAAAGATAAATTTATTAAAAAATAATTATGGCAGACAAACCGATTAAAGAAAAAGAGGTTAAGAAAGACACGGCGAAAGACGCGGTGAAAGAAGACAAGGTTTCGTATTACGAAGCAGTGGGTCGCAGGAAAACCGCAAGCGCGAGAGCGCGTCTCTACGTTGTCAAAGATGCGGCAATAACAATTAGCGGCAAGTCCGTGGAAAAAGGCGCGATGATCGTGAACGGTTTGCCCGTTGAAAAATTTTTCCCCGGCGAAGTATTTAAGAAACGATATCAGGAACCGTTCCGCACGACCAATACCATGAGCAGGTTTGCCGTATCCGTGACGACCACCGGTGGGGGACTGACTGGGCAACTGGGAGCAACCATTCATGCGTTATCCAGAGCTCTCATTAAAGTAGATCTGGAAAAATTCCGTCCGATATTAAAGAAACGCGGATTTTTGATGCGAGACCCCAGAGCCAAGCAGCGAAGGAAAGCTGGTTTCGCTGGAAAAGCGAGAGCGAGAAAGCAATCACCGAAACGGTAAGTCTTACAGAAGTTTTTATTCTTCCTCTTCCACTCCCATGGCGACTTTGGAGGCGGCGCGGCCTTCGCGGACGACTTTCCAAATTGCGTCGGTGATTTCCTTGACTACTTTCGGATTTTCTTTGAGGTAGAGTTTTGCAGCTTCGCGTCCCTGTCCGAGCATCTGAGCCCCGTATTTGAGGAACGCGCCGGATTTGGTTAAGATATTAAACTCCAGTCCAACATCAATAAGTCCGCCTTCCTGTGATACACCGTCATGCATGACGTCAAATTCCGCAAACCGGAATGGGGGAGAGACTTTATTTTTAACCACGCGCACGCGGTGCCGGCTTCCGATCACCTTGTCACCATCTTTGAGTGATTCAATTTTCCGTGAATCCATGCGGATGCTTGTATAAAACTTCAGTGCCATGCCGCCGGTCGTGGTTTCCGGGTTTCCGAACATCACGCCGATTTTCTGACGCAATTGATTCGTGAATATGACAACCGCCTTTGATCGCGAGATAACGGCGGTCAGTTTCCGTAACGCCTGCGACATAAGCCGGGCATGGACGCCCATCATGCTGTCACCCATTTCTCCCTCGATTTCCGCCCTCGGCACCAATGCCGCAACGGAATCGATGACAATAATATCTACGCCGCCGCTTCTTATGAGCGTTTCGGTAATTTCCAAGGCCTGTTCGCCTGTATCCGGTTGGGAAATAAGAAGATCATCTAGTTTGACGCCCAAAATTTCCGCCCATTGCGGGTCAAGCGCGTGTTCGGCATCAATAAATGCGGCGGTCCCTCCTGCTTTTTGCGCTTCCGCAATCGTGGATAAACAGACGGTTGTTTTTCCTGATGCTTCGGGTCCGTAGATTTCTACGATTCTTCCGCGCGGTAATCCGCCGACACCCAATGCTAAATCAAGCGGTAATATGCCGGTGGGAATAACATCAATAGCCATGTGCGCACTTTTCTCGCCGAGCTTCATGATGGAACCCTTGCCATATTGTTTCTCGATTTGTTCCATCGCAAGTTTGACTGCCTGAACTTTTGCATCGACTGGCATAATAGATCTCCTTATCTCGGGCAAGCTGAAGAATTATCCCATTTTTACATAAAAGATGATAGAATACAAGCAATCAATCGGGGTGTGGCGCAATTGGCTAGCGCACTCGCATGGGGTGCGAGCGGTTGGCAGTTCAAGTCTGCCCACCCCGACCAGCCATGGATAATCCGTATTACGAACTCCTCATGAATGCCGCGATACGGTATGTATCGTTCCGTCGGCGAAGCGTTAAAGAGCTTACGGATTTCCTGAATAAGAAATGTACCCGGTATAAAATATCCGGCGCCGGGCTAGTATCTAAAGTTATAGGTCGAATGGAAGAATTAGGATACGCGGACGACGTGAAGTTTACAGAATGGTGGGTTTCGCAGCGCACAGAGTTTAAGCCAAAGGGGAATAGGTTTATTAAGATGGAATTGAGAGCTAAAGGAGTGCCGGAAGCGGTCACTGACTCAGTTTTGGCCTCACGGGGCTCTGTGAGCCTTCTGGCGGCCGCTAAACAGGCTGTTGAGAAGAAGATGCCTCTTTGGACGAAGCTGCCCACATTGGCACGTAAGAAGAAGCTGTATGACTACCTGGGCAGGCGTGGATTTGACTTCGAAACAATCCGTAAGCTCATTGACGGAAGAGAGTGAGAGGCGTACAATATGGAGAGTAAATACGTAGATTTTTGGAGATTGAAACAGCAATTTGTAGGATTATGAACACTTCGATATTTTTTGAATTCACACCTACACATTATGCCGTGTAATCACGGCGTTGTTGCTGCACTTCTTCTTCCTTAAATCTTCATAACACTATGTTTGAAGTACTAAAGACCCTTTCCGGGTTAGTGAAAAATAAAAAATCGGGTATCGCCCCTGTTCCGCAAGTCAGTACACAGCAGAAAGCACAACCGGTAAAACAAAAGGCACCTCCAATATCCATTGACACACAGGCAGTTGTCAAAATTGCTGAAGCAAAGGCGCGGGAGCTTATTGTGGAGGCAAAAGATGAAGCGTTTAAAATCCGTCGTGACGCAGAGGAAGAGTCGCGCAGGAAATTAATTGATATCGAGCGTAAAGAAGGCGCATTGGAAGACCGTGATCTGCGACTGAAGAATTTGGAATTGCAATCGGAGACGAAGGCTGCGGAAATAGAAAAACTCAAGCAGGAGCATATCGATAAATTGGAGAATGTCGCGCATTTAACCCGTGACGAAGCGCGGGCGGTTATTATGGATGCGATGCGGGACCAGCTGAAAGAAAATCTGGCCCGTGAGGTTCGGGAGTCAGCCGACCGAGCCCGCGAAGAAGCAGATGAGAAAGCAAAAGAAATTCTTGTTGATGCTATGCGCCACGGCGCGACTGATTATGTTGCCGAATACACCGTTTCGGTGATTAAACTAACTGATGAGGAGATGAAAGGCCGGATTATCGGAAAAGAAGGCCGGAATATCCGTGCGTTTGAAACGGCAACGGGGGTGGACGTGGATTTGGATGAAGAAGGCGTCATCCGCTTATCGTGTTTTGACCCCGTCCGCCGCGAGATTGCCCGCGTGACCATGGAGCGGTTACTACGCGACGGCAGAGTGCAGCCGGGGCGTATTGAAGAAATTGTTGAACAGGTACGGAAAGAAGTTGAACGGATTATGTTTGAGGAAGGGCAGAAACTCTGTCATGCCGTTGGCGTCTACAATTTGCCCGCACCAATCGTTGCACATCTCGGCCGTTTTAAATATCGTTTCTCCTACGGGCAAAATATGATCGCCCACACACTGGAGGAAACGAAGATCGGTATCGCCCTCGCCCGTGAGGTGGGAGCAGATGTTAACGTAGTTCGATTGGGATGTTTACTTCATGATATCGGTAAGGTCATTATGGACCGCGAGGGATCCCACGTTGATCTGGGTGTTGAGCTTTTGAAAAAATACGGCATGCCGCAAAAAGTTATTGATTGTGTGGCACAGCACCATGAAGATACGCCGTTTACATCCAGCGAATCGATGCTCGTGTATATAGCGGATGCGATTTCCGGATCACGTCCTGGGGCACGAAACGAAAATGTTGAAGAATATATCAAGCGTTTGACGGATTTGGAAGCAATCGCCAAAGCGCATAAAGGCGTGAACGAGGCATTCGCATTCCAGGCAGGACGCGAGATCCGTGTCGTTGTTGATCCCGGCACTGTTGACGATGCAGCAGCAACGCTGATGGCACAGGAAATTAAAAAAGAGGTTGAGGAAAAACTGACATATCCCGGCCAAATCAAAATTTCCGTCATCCGGGAATTAAGAGCAACAGAGATAGCTAAATAAAAATAATTTAACTTTTAGCGCATACTGTCAATCTAAAAAAATTGATATATTGACAGAGCACGCTAAATTCTTTACATTGCCTCTGAAAGATTGCTGCAGCAATCCCTTAAAAAAAATTTCTTGTTCTATCCCTCTGCCCAAGAGGAGGTGAATTATAATTCTATGACAAAAGCAGATTTGGTAGAAGTAGTGGCCAAGAAAGCCAGTCTTACTGCAAAAGCAGCACGTGAGTCAGTCGCAGCCGTTTTTGGAGGCATCACTGATGCACTTAAGAAAGGCGACAAAGTAGTCGTCACGGGATTTGGTACATTTATGGTCCGCTCGAGAAAATCACGGACAGGCAGAAACCCACAGACGGGAGCGCCGATTAATATTCCGGCACGAAAAACTCCGGGGTTTACAGCAGGTAAGGCATTAAAAAAAGTTGTTCGGTAAACCGTTACCTAAAACTTAAACAGAAAGGCCCAGCCGCTCACGAGCAGCTGGGTTCTTTTTTGGAGTAAGGTATAATACTATCATGATTATCTCCGTTTCCCATCTTTCCAAAAACTACCAGACGTTTCAGAAAGACGCGGGACTTTTCGGGTCACTCAAATCATTATTCGCCAGGAAATATCAGACGGTAAAAGCAGTAAATAATATTTCCTTTGAAATCGACGAAGGGGAACTTGTCGGATTTATCGGGCCAAACGGAGCCGGCAAAACCACAACGCTCAAATGTCTTTCCGGTTTATTGTACCCGACGAGCGGGAATGTTTCCGTATTAGGGTATACGCCGAGCGCGCGGAAAAATAAATTTTTAAAACAGATCGCGCTCGTCATGGGACAGAAAAACCAGTTATGGTGGGATCTGCCGGCGGCGGAAACGTTTCTTCTGAATAAGGAAATTTATGAGATTCCCGATGGTGAATATCATAAAACGCTTTCGGAACTTGTCGAGCTTCTTGAGGTGGAAAAACTTTTAAAGGTTCAGGTGCGCAAGCTCTCCTTAGGAGAGCGCATGAAGATGGAACTTATCGCGGCACTTATCCATTCGCCGAAAGTATTATTTTTGGATGAGCCCACAATCGGACTTGACGTCGTGATGCAGAAGAAAATGCGGGATTTTATCCAGGCATATAATCAAATGCGGAAATCAACGATATTGCTGACATCACATTATATGGAGGACGTGAGACAGCTGGCTAAACGCGTGATTATCATTGATCACGGGACGATTCTGTATGACGGAAAACTTGATAATCTGGTAAAAAAGTTTGCAAAGTATAAAGTGTTATCCGTGGTCCTTGAGACATACGTCGCGCCTAATAAACTTGCTGAAGTCGGGCAGCTGGTGGATTACAATTTTCCCAAGGCGGTCATCCGTGTGCCGCGAAGCGCATCCAATGTGGCAGCAGCGCAGATTTTACAGAAATTTCCCGTTGAAGATCTCAACATTGAGGAACCGGATATTGAGGATATTATCCGCGATGTCTTTACCCGAATGTGAAAACATATTTCCAGATTATTAAGGACACGTGGGAAGAGTATATGGTGTACCGCCTGAATTTTTTTCTGTGGCGGGTACGGATGGTGATGCAGATATTGGTGACCTATTTTCTCTGGTGGGCGATATTCACCAACCGGCAGATATTTGCCGGGTATACGGAATCCATGATGCTGACGTATGTTCTTTTAAGTTCCGTCGTGCAGACAATTGTTTTGGGGACCACAACCATGGAAATAGGGGACATTATTGATGAAGGAACCCTGTCCAATCATTTAGTGCGGCCTTTTTCATTTTTTTCCTATTACATCGCCCGGGATATCGGCGATAAACTATTGAATTTACTCTGCTCCATTGTTGAGGTGAGCGTATTGCTTATAATTCTGCGGCCGCCATTATTTATCCAAGGGAATCCGATGGCCGTTCTCACGGCACTTGCGGCTGCAGGTTTGGGGATGGCGTTATATTTTCTCTATAATATGATTTTCGGGTTCATGGGGTTCTGGACGCAGGATGTGTGGGCGCCGCGGTTTTTATCAATGGTGATCATGGAGTTTTTAGCAGGAAGCATATTTCCCTTGGATATACTTCCGAAAACGCTTTTTCTCATCGCAAAAATTCTGCCGTTCTACTATTTTATGTATTTCCCCCTGGGTATCTATTTGGGAAAAGTTACCGGTTGGGATCTTATTACCGGGTTTGCCGGGGCGTTCCTCTGGATCGGGTTTTTTGCCCTGGCTGTGCGGGTTATGTGGCAGAAGGGGCTGCGCGTATATACGGCGGAAGGTCGGTAGTATGAAAACGTTTGGTAAATATCTGCGTCTTTGGCTTAAATTAACGGAGAATTCGTTTCTTATTTCGTTAACGAGCAAATTTAACGCGTTCATATTTTTGTTGGGCAAAGTTTTACGGTTTGCGCTCATGCTCGGATTCATCTTTGTCCTTTTTGCTCAAACCAAGCAACTCGCGAATTTCGGGGTCATCCAATTTTCATTTTTCTTTCTGACATTCACGATGATCGATACAATCACGCAGTTATTTTTCCGTGAGGTGTACCGCTTCCGGCCGATGGTCGTGAGCGGCGATTTTGATTTGGTATTGGTAAAACCCATGAACCCCTTATTCCGCGCACTGGCGGGAGGGGCTGATCCTCTGGATTTGCTTATGCTTATCCCGTATATTGCGATTCTTATATTTATCGCCGGAAAACTCGGAACACTTTCTCTTGCCCATGTGGCGCTATACATCCTGCTTCTTGCAAACGGACTGCTGATTGCAACAGGATTCCATATTTTGGTTTTGGCACTGGCGGTCGTGACTACGGAAATAGACCATGCGGTGATGATTTACCGTGATCTCACGAGCATGGGACGTGTACCGGTCGATATTTACCGCGAGCCCATGCGGACAATACTTACATTTATTATACCCGTCGGCGTTATGATGACCATACCCGCAAAAGCCTATTTGGGTTTGCTGACGCCGTGGGTCATTATCGGGTCTCTTGTTTTAGGAATCGTATTTTTTCTCATCTGTTTCCGGCTTTGGAATGTTGCACTGACGAAATATAGTTCCGCGTCCAGCTAGTTACGTGACAAAATAAAAGAATGTGATACACTAAGAATATGCCATCACGAAGACGTAAAACAGCGGTTCACAAGATGACTGCGCAAGCGGCTCCTGATGGTTTGCCGGAAGAGAAACCCGCAGACGACGAGCGTCCTCCTGTCACACAGGTTGTGGAAGTCGTCGAGGAGGATCCTGAGATGCCGCCGCCAGCCGAGCCGGTACAGGATTTACCGCCGACAGAGGATCAGCCGCCCGTGAGTCCGCCGGAAGAGCAGGAACATCAGGAAGTTCCAACTCGGAAATCAATGGTTGAGGAGCTGTATACGACGGAGAAACAACCGGGTGTTATGCCGGAAATCTCCGTACATAAAAAGAGACCCGCATCGTTGTTAGTGTGGGCAATAGTTACCATAATAGTTGCTCTCGCGACAGGAGGAATTTTATTTGCCGTAGCAAAGAAAACGTCTCCAATGAAATTGTTTGCGCGTCCCACCCCGACGCCGACAGCTGCGCCGACTGCAACCCCGACGCCGGCACCGAAGACCGTTGATAAAACATCATTTTCAATACAGGTATTAAACGGCGGCGGGACCGCTGGTGCAGCCGGGAAAATGAAGACCTTTCTGGAGGGTAAGGGGTATAAGGTGTCTGCGACAGGCAATACGGACGAGTATACGTATACAACAACGGAAATTCACGGGAAAGCCACGATGACAGATGCAATCGCAAATCTTCAGGCGGATTTGAAGGATACGTATACTTTAAGCACCGTTGCCGCGGATTTATCTTCAAGCGCATCCGCTGACGTGCAGGTTATTGTCGGAAAATAATTTCCTCATGAAGTATAAAGCCTTATTTTTGGATGTAGACGGAACGACGGTGATTCACGGCGTTGATAATTTACCTTCACCCCGCGTTACGGACGCTATTAATAAATGTAAGCAAGCAGGAGTATCCGTTTGTTTAGCGACATCACGGACCTTACGGGTGACACATACTATTATTGAACATTTAGATTTAGGCGGGTATTGTGTTCTTTCAAGCGGTACTCAAATTTATGACCCTAAGAAGAATAAAATTGTAATAGAAAAATTATTTCCGAAACATGCAATGAAAATAGTTTTTGATACGGCAAAAAAGTATGATGTAGAATTGAAAGTTTTCAACGGAGTGAATGAGGTTCCATTCGATGGGGTGCATGTCCCAAAAAAAGTAGTCGGAGTGTATTTTCCCCAATTAACAATTGAAACATATCATAACATTCATAAAATACTCGAAGGGATTCCTGATATTTCATTGCATCGGATGAAGGCCTGGGATGAACAGTTTGAGTGTCTGGACGTTGTTTCTAAAGAAGCATCAAAATTGCACGGCATCGCAGAGGTTGCCGGCCTGCTTGGCATTCAGACTCATGAAATGATTGGGGTAGGGGATGGATATAATGACTTTCCCCTTCTTATGGCGTGCGGATTAAAAATCGCTATGGGCAATGCAGTGCCGGAGCTTAAAGCAATCGCGGATTTCATCGCGCCTTCAGTGGAAGACGACGGTGTGGCAACCGTGATTGAGAAATTTATACTCAACACCTAATCTTCTGGTAGAATACCACTATGAAATACCACATTGTGACGTTTGGTTGCGCTGCTAATGAGGCGGACAGCGAGCGCGTAGCGGCTCAGTATGAAGCCCGCGGATATACGCCAGCAAAATCGGTTAAAGATGCCGACGATATTATTATCAACACCTGCATGATTCGCGAAAAAGCTGAAAACCGGGTATACGGGCTTATTCATAATTTGTCGAAAGAAAAACAACAAGGTAGAAATATAAAGGTTGTTGTTACGGGATGCATGGTCGGCATGGCAGCCAGAGAAAAGACCGGCAAAATGCTCCTACGTCTTCAGAGGCGGATGCCCACGGTTGACGAATTTTTACCGATTGAAGAAGTCGGTTTTGATTATGCGCCGGTCCGGACAAATGCAACTCATGTGTTGGTTCCCATTACAAACGGGTGCAATAATTTCTGTACCTATTGTGTGGTGCCGTTTACCCGTGGGAGAGAGATTAGCCGGCCGATCGAAGATATTTTGGCGGAATGTCGTGCGCTGGCAGAGCAAGGATATACGCAGGTTACACTTGTCGGACAAAATGTAAATTCCTATGGCTCGGATTTGAAATATAAAAATATTAAACCTGTTTTTGTAAAGCATTTAGGCAGACTTCGGATTCCTACCTTATTTCCGTATTTGCTGGAAGAGGTCAGTAAGATAAAAGGGTTAACGGTTATCGATTTTATTTCCAGTAATCCGTGGGATTTTTCCGATGAACTTATTGAGGTAATTGCAGGAAATATAAATATTTCCCGCCATATTCATTTGCCCGTTCAGTCGGGAGATAACGTAATGCTGAAACGGATGAACCGATGGTATACGAAGGAGGAATATCTTGCACTAGTTAAAAAATTGAGAAAGAAAATTCCAGGCGTTACAATTTCCACGGATATTATCGTCGGTTTTTGCGGTGAGACGAGAACGCAATTTAACAATACCGTGAGTTTGGCAAAAAAGGTTGAATTTTCCAAAGCATATGTTGCCATGTACTCGGACCGGCCGATGACAGCGGCACATACATCGTTTAAAGACGATGTTCCTCACGGTGAGAAGAAACGGCGGTGGAAGATCCTTGAGGAACTCATCAATAAAACAAATTTAAAAAATGGTACGTACATATGAACATATGAATAGATTGCTGGTTATCTGCGGCCCGACGGCAACAGGGAAGACTGCGCTCGCCGCAACACTAGCCAAAAAATTTAACGGTGAACTTATATCAGCAGATTCCCGACAGGTGTATAAAGAAATGGATCTTGTAACGGGGAAAGATAGACCTGATGTGCCCATTTGGCTTTATGATATTGTCAATCCTGACGAAGAATTTAGTGTTAGCCATTGGACGAAGCTTGCAAATCAGAAAATCGCAGATATTTTGGAACGGCACAAATTGCCAATTGTTGTAGGGGGAAGCGGATTATATATTAAAGCATTACTTTATCCATTTGACACAATTGATATTCCTCCAAACACAGCACTGCGCGCTAGACTTTATACTTTATCTGTTGCCGAGCTTCAGGCACAGACTGCGCGCGGAGATATGAATCAGTCAGACTGGAATAATCCCCGCCGTCTTATCCGCAAGATTGAAATAGAAAAATCTAAACGAATTTTTCAAAAAAAACTGCAGACGTTTGATTATTGTCTCATCGGGCTTACGGCTTCATTGCCGATTTTAGATAAGCGGATTGATAAGCGTTTTAAGGAGCGTTTACGTCAAGGAATGAACAAAGAAGTTGAAGTATTAGTCCAAAAATATGGTCGGGAATTTCCTTCGATGAGCGCCATAGGTTTAAATGAACACGCATACGTGCGCCGGCAGATGACGTGGTTTAAGAAGCAGAAGGATATTCACTGGTTTGATGTGACGGACCAGAAGTTTCCGGACAACATAGCTGAGCTCGTAGCAGCGTGGTATACTTGCAGGTAGTATGTTCCGGAAGATTGAAATATCACTGCGAACCGTCCTATTGACCCTCGCGATTCTCGCGGGATTATGGCTTCTTTTACAGATAAAAGATATTTTATTTCTCGTTTTCATTGCATTCCTTCTCATGACGGCAATTTACCCCATGGTTATGTGGCTTGGTAGGTTCAAAATTCCACGGCCCATAGGTACGCTTCTTATTTATTTCGTGGTTTTGGGAGTTTTAGGTGTGATTGTCGGGTCAGCAGTACCAACGATTGTTTCTCAGTCGACAAAGCTCGCGTCGACACTACCAGAGACTGCCGCGCGGGTATTTCCGTATTGGAACATAGATTTTCAGACCATATCAGGGCAAATTGCGCCGCTTTCGGCAAACGTTCTTTCTGTGACATTGGGAATTTTTTCTAACATTTTTACTACGTTTATGGTCTTTATCATTACGTTTTATTTTATAGTGGAACGTCGCCGTGCAGAGACGACCCTTACCGGTTTTTTGGGAGAAACCACGGGCAGGAATGTAGCAGAGATTATCAGGATTGCTGAACGCCGTTTGGGCGCCTGGGTGCGCGGGGAACTCCTTCTTATGACGTTCGTCGGAGTAATGACCTATATAGGACTTATCATCCTCCATATAGACTTTGCTCTGCCGCTTGCTATCATTGCAGCACTTTTAGAAATTGTTCCGATGATCGGGCCGGTTATTTCTGCAGTGCCGGCGGTGCTCGTGGCGCTTGCAGTTTCCCCGGTTCTTGCCATTAGCGTTATTATTCTCTATGTCGTGGTTCAGCAGGTGGAAAGTAATATTTTTGTTCCCATCGTTATGAAACGGAGTGTGGGACTTTCACCTTTAGTGACCATTCTTGCTCTTATGATCGGCGGTCAATTGGGCGGAATTGGGGGAGCCGTCATCGCCGTGCCGTCAGTTTTAGTCCTGCAAGTAATTCTTACTTCAATTTTGGGTGCAAAAAATCCCTCTACATAAGAGGGAATCTTTGTGTACCCGGGAATCTCATAAGCCAGATTCTGTTTCTAAACTCTCATTTCTCTTGTGCCCGCACACTTTTGTCCTCCGGAATGTGTCGTAGTAACGGACATGTCGTCGGTTGCAGCGGGTGGGATTGTCACGTTTCACCCATCTCCCATAGCCGTCAGGCTACAGGGAAATGATCGTCTCTGCGACTCTCTCATCCTGTCAGTTCAGGAATCGCAATCTTTGCCTTTCGGCAAAGAAAGACCAGCGGTTACCCGTTTCGGCTTACACCGGATCCCCTCACATTCTGCTGTCTGGACTTTCCTCTCCGATTTGATCGGAGCGAGAATTCGGATTCCAAGGTACCCTATAAGTATACCATTTTTGCGTGTTTCCGCCAAACTCTTCATTTTTGATCTGATAACGCTTAATATACGTTTATGAGTGTTTCCGATCAAACAATGAGTGAATTTTTAAAAAAAATTAGCATTTTCAAATCTAAAATTCTCTTTTTAATAATTATATTAATTGCTTCTTTCTGGTATTTTAACGATTATAAAAATCATATTTTTTTTGTAGACGAACATGAGTTTTTAAGAAAAAGCTATTATTTTGATTTACTTTTCGTTAAACACGATCTGAAAGACAAACGCTGGTATAGCGAGGAATATGAGGCGGGGGCCGCCCAACCAAAGGTTGGCCTTTATATTTACGGCCTGGCCCTTCATTTGGCCGGAATAAAAGATATTGAAAAAACCTTTCAGACAACCGGTTTTAATAGTATTAAAGTTAACGGAGAATTTTGGTGGCAGTCTCTGTCGGGCGAAAAACCTTCAGCTTTTCCGGCTACTTTAAGTAGTTGCTTGAAAATCATTTGGATCGGCAGAGTAACCGGAATAATTTTTACGATTGGATCAATCGGCTTAATATTTATTATTGGATCAAAAATTTTTAATACGATATATGGATTTATAGGAGCATTGCTTTTTACTTTTAATTATTTAATGAGTATCGAAGGTCAAAATGCTATGACAGACTCCATGCAACTTTTTTTCTTTTTAGTGAACTTAGTATTGTGCATCTATTGGATATCATCGGTAAATACAAGAAATACCAAAAAAATTATTATTTATAGTCTGTTAATAGGGGTTAATGCCGCCTTAGGATTAGGTACGAAAGCCAGCGCCTTGATGCTTCCATTATATTTAAGCATTTTTATATTTCTGGTTTTGCTAATAGAAAGATCATTTCATCGAAATTTACGACAGGTGCTCTATGGGGCAGTAACTATTGGAATCACTATGATTACGTTTTTCTATTTACTGCATCCTTTTATCCATCAGAATTCAATATATAATTCCTGGTATATGTTTCATAGCAGACTGGAAAATGCAAAAACACAATATTGGTTTGAATCCCCTGAGAGCGCAATTTATAATCGTAAGAATGCATTAATCGCGATTTTTTCTCACACGTTAGCTCCAGACGGAATTTATACCAATTTCTATAACCGAACGTATCCCGTTGATCTCTTTTTATTTATGGTTGGATTATTCCTCATGATAAGGCAGGCCGTTCATTCAATATCCCTTACACATAAAATAGATTCAAAATATCTATTACCTTTATGGACATTTGTGGTATTTGGGAGTCTAACATACTATCTTATGAATGATTGGGGCCGTTATTATTTACCCTTTGTATGCTGTCTTACATTAGCAGAAACATATGTTATATCAATCGGGGTTAAATTTGTTTGGAAGGACGTACGGAAGTTTATAAATATTTGATGCAAAAGTAAAACCCCGTCATGTGACGGGGTTTTAGACAGAAAATTCTTTGCAAAAAACTTACGCTGCACCGATTTTATACATACCGGTTCCGCACACTGGACACTTGCCTTTCATTGCGGGCTTGCCGTTTTTCATAGTCACTTTTACGGCTTTAGGATCTTCTCTCTTTGCGCGACATTTGACACAATACATTGATGCCATATTCTTTATTCACCTCCTCTCATCGTTTAAACCAATAAATGAAAAATTCAGCTGCTATTGCCAAAGTTGCCAGAATAAATGTTTTGTATAAATCCCGTTTGACAGCTGCAAGCTCGGAAGTATTTTGTTCTGTCTCCCGTGGAGCATGTGGAGCAACTTCTTTTTTCAGTTGGAACCGGAACGTTGGAGCAGCGTCTTCCTTTACGAGCGTCGGAAGATGGGTTGTCACAGACTGCTCAGTGTGTGCTCTTCGTCTGATATCAGCGAGGATTTTATCTTTTTTTGATTTTTTAGGCATACTTAGCCTCGTGCGGAGAGCGTAGCACGAGGCAGGCACGCTTGTCAACTCTACATACGTCTGCTGACTATCTTATTGACATAAAAGTAATAAGAATCGTAGTATAATGAATACCAATGGTGTTCACTTCAGATACGGTATGGTGGATTATTTTTTTTGTAGTCATCGCGTGGGTGGCGGGATTGTCGGTTATAGTATTCCGCATGGTCCGGCATTATAATACTCTTACAAGAGTAACCAATAAGGCAGGATTGAAGGAAGTTCTGGAGACATTATTGCAAACGCAGAAAGGTTTGCAAAGTCAGACCAAGGATTTATATAAAGCGCTAGACGAAATCAGGGGAGATGGACTGCTCCATATTCAGCGGGTCGGGCTGGTCCGTTTTAATCCGTTTTCGGATACGGGAGGGAGTCAGAGTTTTACGTTAGCATTGTTGGACGGGCATGATAATGGACTTGTGATGACTTCACTCTATGCCAGGACGGGTCATCGGTGGTATATTAAAGAGGTGAGTAATGGGAAAGGGAAAGAGCTGGCTTTGTCGAAAGAAGAACAGGCTGTTGTAGAAAAAGCAAAACCTTTCGGAGAAAAAATACATGGATAAACAACATTTTATCGTGACGGGGTTTATCGGGCTTGCAGTGTATTTAATTGCGAGCGGTTTATCTTATGCCACGTTTACGTATATCGGCAACAAGTCGATTACGGCGGTTTCTCCTGCGGTAACCACTGGCAGTCAACAACATTTTGTTATAGACCCTTCCATTCCCCGTACTGAGCCGTGCCCGTTGAACGGGAAGCTGTATACGAAACAGGAAGAAGCTATCTGGCAGAAACGGCGTCCGCTTGCGGTTATGATTGAAAATTCTGTCGACGCACGACCACAATCCGGTCTGTCGTCAGCCGATGTCGTGTATGAGGCGGTGGCGGAAGGCGGTATTACGCGGTTTATGGGTGTATTTTACTGCGGTATTGCAGCCCAGTCAGTAAATCTTGCTCCGGTTCGGAGTGCCCGGACATACTTTTTGTCTTGGGTACTGGAATACGATGCCTTATATAATCATGTCGGCGGAGCCGGCGTGTGCAGCGATACGACCGTTGATGATCGCGCCAAAGCACTGTGTCAGATCGGTGAATATAACATTAAGGATATGGATCAGTTCGGTATTTCATTCCCGACGTGCTACAGGAATCCCGATCGCTTGGATCATCCCGTCGCTACAGAACACACCATGGTGTGTGTGTCGGATAAATTACTATCTTTGGCTGCTACACGCGGATGGACCAATGTTGATGCAAGCGGCGTTTCCTGGGATAAAAATTTCGTACCGTGGAAGTTTAAAGACGACGCAAAAGCGTCGGATCGCGGCGCATCATTTAGTGCAACCTTCACGGCATGGAAGGGATATTCGGATTATACCGTGCAATGGGTCTATGATAAGTCCTCGAACAGTTATAAACGGTTTAATGGCGGGGTCGTTCAAACGGATTTAGAAACAAAAGAACAGCTCACAGCTAAAGACGTGGTCATTTTGTTTGCCGATGAAACAGGACCGGTTGATGAGCACGGTCATCTATTGTACGACAATATCGGTACAGGCGACGGCATTCTCTATCAAGACGGAAAGATCATAAAAGTTACCTGGAAAAAACCAGTTAGAACATCCCGTACCCAATTCTTTGATACGAACGGTAAAGAGGTAAGCTTTAACCGTGGTCAGATTTGGATAGAAATGCTTCCGACCGGTACGCCGATTACATATTAGAAAATAGTGAATAGAACATAAAATCTGCCTTTTCTGCCCCATGGAGGAGCGTTATGACGCTAGAAGACATTATTATTTCCAGGGTTCGCGTAAAAATATTGACGCTATTTTTTACCCACCCCGGGACTATTTTTCATGTCCGTGATATTGTTCGCAAGGTCGGTGAGGAGATAAATGCGGTACGCCGGGAACTTTCCCACATGGAGAAAGCCGGCATGGTTTCAAAAGAGCAGCGGGCAAACCGGCTCTTTTATTCCTTCCGCAAAGATTATCCGTTGTACTACGATCTCCTGGATCTTGTAGCAAAAACGTCGGGCTTGGGATACGATCTTATTAAGCAACGCGCAAAACTGGGACGCATAAAGTTTGCCATGCTTTCAGGCCGATATCTTCGGGGATTGCCAAAAAAATCCTCAACTGATGTAGATTTATTGGTCGTTGGTAATGTTGTATTGCCGGAGCTTTCCCAACTGGTGAAGGCAGAAGAAGTACGGCGTGAGCGGGAGATTAATTATACCGTGATGACGGAGGAAGAGTTCATTTTCCGCAAACGCCGCCGCGACCCGTTTGCCCTTTCTATACTTGAAGGGTCTCGTAGTATGATTATCGGAGATGAAGAAGAATTAGTAGGTTAACTTCAATTATGTTTAAAGATCCCCGCCGCGTATTTATCATCATTCTGTTACTCACGGTGCTTGCCGTATATATCGATTTGCCCCAAAATTATCACCCGGGGTTTCACATAGGGCCTATTAACAAGGATTTTACGACGAAGTTCGGGCTGGATCTGTCTGGCGGTACACAGCTGGTTCTTGATGCAAACATGAAAGATATCGCTATGGCGGACCGCGTATCTGCGCTGGATTCAGCAAAACAAATAATCGAACGGCGAGTGAACTTTTTCGGTGTTACGGAACCCGTTGTGCAAACCGCAACCAGTCAGAACAGTTACCGTATTATTGTGGAGCTTCCCGGAATATCCGATGTGAATCAGGCAATTACCCTCATCGGGCAGACCGCGCAACTGGATTTCCGTGAATATACCAATACTAACGCAACGATAAGTGCCACGACCACGTATGCGGATCTTCTTGCCATGACAAAGTCTGTAGGTATTACCGGTAAGGATCTGACGCGTGCGCAGGTGACCTTTGACAGTACGACGGGCGCGCCTCAGGTTGCGATTTCTTTTACTGCCGCGGGCGCCAAAAAGTTTGCCGATGTCACCCAGCGTCTCGTTGGTAAGCCGTTGGCCATTTTCCTGGATAACACCCCCATTACTTCTCCGGTTGTGAAACAGGAAATTACGGACGGGGCCGCGGTTATCAACGGGCAATTTACCCAGGATCAGGCAACAACGCTTGCCCTGCAGCTCAACGCAGGCGCCCTTCCCGTGCCGGTTACGGTGGTTGAGAAAGAAACGGTAGGGGCAACGCTCGGTGCATCGTCGGTTACCAAAAGTATTACAGCGGGCATTGTGGGGCTCACGATCGTCGCTATCTTTATGATTGCCCAGTATGGGTGGCTGGGGCTTTTTGCTGATATGGCTTTGATGGTTTACGGCTTGCTGACGTTTGCCGTATTCCGCTGGATTCCGATTACTCTGACGCTTCCGGGTATCGCAGGGTTTATTTTGTCTATGGGAATGGCGGTTGATAGCAATATTCTTATTTTTGAACGGTTTAAAGAGGAAAAACGATCAGGACGCCCATGGAAGGTGGCAATGGAATTGGGATTCGGGAAAGCATGGGACAGCATACGGGATGCAAATTTTACGACGCTTATTACCTGTACGATTCTCTATAACCCCGGCAACTGGAATTTTTTGCCGAGCGCCGGCACAGTACGCGGATTTGCCGTAACTTTGTTCATCGGAGTTCTTGCAAGCTTGTTTACCGGCATAGTTGTCACCAGAACATTTATCCGCGTGATGTATAAGGAGAAAACATGATACGGTTTTCTAAATATATCTGGCTTTATATGATTATTTCCGGTCTTGTTCTTGTGCCGGGAATATATTCATTGATCCGCTGGGGACTGCGGCCGTCCATCGATTTTACAGGAGGGACACTCGTTGAGCTTGCAACCGATGAGAAAACCGTGAACAAATATTTCCCTGTGACAACGTATCAGAAGACTTCTACGGGAACATATATATTGCGTTTTCAGCAGAGTACAGCGATTCCCGCTTCACTCTCCGGGACTGTCGTGCACAATGAAACCGTCGGTCCCGTGTTGGGTGCGGAGCTACTCCAAAAAACCGTTACGGCAGCAATTATTGCCATTGTTGCAATACTGGCGTATGTCGCGTACGCATTTAAAAATATCAAATTCGGGGTGTCGGCTATTATCGCGCTTATTCATGATCTTCTGGTTGTCGTCGGATGTTTCTCGCTTTTCGGGCATTTCTATCACATCGAAGTGGATACCTTGTTTGTCACGGCATTTTTGACCACGATGAGTTTTTCTGTACACGATACCATCGTAGTATTCGACCGCATACGGGAACTACTTAAGCGCGGGGAGCGCCTGCCGTTTGACGAGCTTTGCGATAAAGCCATGACGGAAACCGTTGGGCGGTCCACCGCCAATTCATTTACCATTATATTTATGCTTTTGGCATTGGTGCTTTTAGGCGGAGAAACAATCCAATGGTTTGTGATAGCGCTTTTAATCGGCACGACATCAGGCGCCTATTCCTCCATCTTCGTCGCTACGCCGATACTGACTTTGTGGGATAGATGGGAGAAGAGAAAAAGTGTAAAGAAATAACTTTTTAATTCCTTTTTAGTTCTTCTAGTTCTTTGAGCAGGATTTCCCGTTCGTTTTGGAGTTTTCCGGACTCGACTTTGGAAAAGAGGTCATTTAACACTTTGCCTATGATCGGGCCGGGTTTACAATTTAAGGCTTTCATGATGTCAAAGCCGTTGATTTTTAAATCCGCGATGGTGAAGGGTTGTTTTTGGACTTCATCAAGCCGTTTTTTAAAGAGTTCCATGCGCCACGAGGTTTCCGCGGCGCCACCTCCTAAACGGTCGCCGGTCCGAAGTGCCAGCATATCCGAAAGATTTTCTTTTCCCACATGCCGGATAAATCTACGAAGCGCACTGTCAGTCTGCCGTTCGTCAACCGTAAACTGGTGCCAGCGGATGAGCGTGAGTATTTTTTCCGTGTCTTTCCGTGAGAATTTAAGCCGCGCAAGAATATGTTTTGTTAGTTTTGTACTGACCATTTCATGGTTATAAAACGTGATGATGCCTTTTTCATCCACCTTATACGTCGGTACTTTTCCGATATCATGAAGGAGTGTTGCCAATCGAACGACCGGATCTTTAGTCGGGCAGTTTTTCAGTGCCATGACGCTATGGGTGCCCACATCATAGATGTGGTGGCGGCTGGGGCTTTTTTGCCCGATAGCGAATGCACTGTCGAGTTCCGGAATAATAATTTTCAGTAACCCTGTTTGTTTAAGAAGTAAAATTCCGTCTGCGGCAAACGGGGAAGCAAGTATCCGGAGTAATTCATCATGAATTCGTTCTGCAGAAATATCGCTGATGAGAGGGGCGTTTGTTTTCATTGCCGCAAGTGTTTCGGGTTCAATCATGAACCCAAGCTCTGATGCAATACGGACTGCGCGCATCATCCGTAGAGAGTCTTCTTCAATTCTTTCGTTCGCGTCTCCGACTGTGCGGATGATTTTATTTTTGAGATCTGCGTGCCCGTGGTACGGATCCATGAAGGTTTTCCCGTCGTAGGCGATTGCGTTAATGGTAAAATCCCGCCGCGAAAGATCCTCTTCAAGCGTTTTGCCCCATTGAATTTTATCCGGATGGCGGTGATCTTTGTATTCTTTTTCGCTTCGGTACGTTGTCACTTCATAAATATCGTCCGAGATTTTTATTCCTACCGTACCGAATTGGTTATCATAAAAACTATCCGGGAATAATGTAAGAGTTTCTTCCGGTGTGGCGTTCGTCGTAAAGTCCCATCCGCGTGTCGGCCGGTCCATAAGAATATCCCGCACAGACCCTCCGACTGCATAAATTTCATAGCCGGCCTTGTGAAAGGTATCTATAATGTTTTGAGCTGATTGAGGTAATGCAATCATACTGGTATTATAGCGTGTATGGGGAAGAAGTGGAAAATTTTACATAAACCAAGTGACGATATTATTGCGGTTCTTTTAAAAAACAGAGACATCACGGATAGCGGGAACTTTCTTCATCCAAAAGACCCTTCGGAATTTACGTCAAAAGACGTGGGTATAAATCAGACCGCATTGAAACAAGCCGTTGCAAGAATTCGTAAAGCCGTAAAAAATAAAGAGTCTATCGTCGTGTATGCGGATTATGACGCGGACGGGATAACTGCGGGGGCCATTATGTGGGAGACGATACACGCGATTGCGGGGAATGTTATGCCCTACATTCCCCATAGAGTAGAGGAGGGGTATGGGTTATCTATTAAAGGTATAGATGCGGTGCGGCAGCAATATGATCCATCACTCATTATTACGGTTGACCACGGAATTACCGCGTATAAATTCGTTGAATATGCAAAATCATTGGGGATTGACGTTATTGTCACTGATCACCATGTAAAACCTGACAAACTTCCGAATTGTACTATTGTCCATACGACAGCGCTCTGCGGAGCAGGGGTATCTTGGTTTGTATCAAAAGAGATTGGTTCACCCGATATTGCTCTTGCCGCAATCGGAACCATTGCGGATCTCGTGCCTCTTACAGGCGCGAACCGTTCGATCGTAAAATTCGGACTGCTGGAGCTCAATAAAACAAAGCGGGTGGGGCTGCTGGCTTTGATGCGTGACGCCGGAGTCGTAGCGGGTGAGCTTACTCCGTATGATATTTCTCACGTATTGGCCCCGAGACTTAACGCGATGGGCAGACTCGTTCATGCGATGGATGCACTTCGTCTGTTGTGTACACACAGGGAAGATAAGGCAGTCGTTTTGGCTCGGACGCTCGGGTTAACCAACAAAGAGCGCCAACAGTTGACGATTGATACATCACTTCATGCGAAAAATATAGTGAAAGAACATTCAAAAGAGGGATTGCCGAAATTATTATTCGTAACCCATGAAACATATAATCCCGGGGTTATCGGTCTGGTGGCCGGGAAGTTAGTCGAAGAATACTACCGTCCGGCAATCGTCATTTCCCGCGGGGAAGCGGTGTCAAAAGGATCGGCGCGATCTATCACGGGATTTAATATTGTGGAGGCAATAAAAAGCTGCAGCGACCTTCTGGTTGATGTCGGCGGCCACCCGATGGCGGCAGGTTTTACGGTTGAAACAAAAAATATCGCCGAGTTACAGATGCGATTGGAAAAAATTGCAGATAAAAAACTGACAGATGAACTGTTAACCCGAGAACTGAGAATTGACACGGAGCTTCCGATTACTTCAGTGACGGGCGAATTGTGGCAAAAACTTCGGGAATTTGAACCCTTTGGTTTCGGCAGCCCCGAGCCGGTATTTGCATCAAACGGTGTTACCGTTTCGGAGACCAGGTTGGTCGGCGCAGACGGCAAACACCTCAAATTGAGGCTGTCTTCTATAGACGCGATCGCTTTCGGGATGGGCAATTTGTCTCCCAAACTGAAGAACGGCACTGTGATTGATATAGCCTATACCATCGACATGAACGTCTGGAATGGCAGTAAAAAATTGCAATTAAAAATTAAAGATATTCAAATTCCATAATTTAGAAGCTACTAAAGCTATTATTGTTTTCTTCTGTATATGGTACCCAGCGATCTTTTTCTATTAGATCTATGTTTTCAAGTACCGTGTTAGGTTGCAGTCTGTGTCCAAAAACAAAAGTTGCTTCTAATCTACCGTCTTCAAATCGGCGTCCTACCAGCATAAATTGTTCACCTGAAGCGTTTCCAGTTTCGAGTATTTCATATTGTGCTATTGTATTCCTTGTAAAGATTTCCCCGTCTGATGGTATTGGATTTCGTAATTGCTTTAGCGATTTTACGAGCGCTGCACCCTGCAACGGAGGTTCAATATCTTTTCGAGGATTCAATCCTGTGAGTCTTTTATATGCTGATTCTACATTACACATAGTATTTACTCATAAAAAACCTCCCTATATTTGGGAGGTCGCTTGGTTTTGAAAGTTTCTTTTTATTTATCTACCACGCGACCTTCCCCCAATAAGATGGAGGGTAATAACTCGAATACATTTGATTTGGCGCGTTTGAAACATACAAAAGAGAGTTTACCAATAAGACTCCATCTTGTCAATAGGCGTTTAGGCAAGTACAATGAGTGCATGAACAGGATATTAAGCAGCGATACAGTTAACCACATCGGTAAAGAAATAAAACTTCAAGGATGGGTCAATAGCAGAAGGGATCACGGGAAGATTATGTTTTTGGATCTGCGGGATAGAACCGGTATTGTGCAAATAATCTCAACAAAGGCCCTTGCTGATGTCCGGCCGGAATATGCCATAGAAATTGTGGGGTTGGTTAAACTTCGGCCCGAGACTATGGTGAATCCTAAAATAGCCACGGGTACAATTGAAGTGGAAGCAAAAGAGGTGAGAATTCTGGCCCGCGCCGCGCCACTTCCGTTTGATATGGGGGGAGAGGAGCTTAATTTGGAACTCCCGACATTACTTGACCACCGGGCGCTGACACTGCGGCACCCGAAAGTGCAGGCGATTTTCCGGATTCAGGCAGTTGTCATTGATGCGTTCCGGCAGTATTTGAAATCGCAGGACTTTATAGAATTTCAGGCTCCGTCAATTGTTCCGGCAGTCGCCGAAGGGGGAGCAGACGTGTTTGAAGTAGACTATTTCGGTCATAAAGCGTACTTATCCCAAAGTCCTCAGCTGTATAAGCAAATTGTCATGAGCGCATTTGAACGCGTATTTTCGGTGAATAAAATTTTCCGCGCAGAACCGTCCGTGACGACCAGGCATCTTACGGAAGTCGTGTCGCTGGACGCGGAAATGTGTTTTATTGATTCCTGGAAGGATGTACGCGATATGGCAGAGTCAGTCGTACGCCATATTCTTCGTTCTGTTGCAAAAGATTGTAAAAAGGAGTTAGCGTTATTTGCGGCAATGCTTCCGAAAATGACAGAGAAGACGCCTACGATAAGCCTCCAGGAGGCACAACAAAAAATATTTGAAAAAAAGAATCGTGATGTGCGCGGCCAGAAAGATCTTAACCCGGAAGACGAGCGGGAACTTTCGGAAATTATAAAAGAGGAAACGGGGAGCGATTTTGTCTTTGTATACGGATATCCGACAAAAAAGAAACCGTTTTATGTGTACCCCAACCCTGAAAATCCGGAATATAACGAAGGAATGGATTTACTGTGCCGCGGTATCGAATGGTTATCCGGCGGGCGGAGAATCAATGATTTTGATCAACTAATGGGTCACGTGAGAGAATGGAACATGGATCCGGCCAAAATCAGCATGTTTCTCGAAGCGTTTAAATACGGGGTGCCGCCGGAAGGGGGATTTGCGTTCGGCGCGGAACGGATAACCATGCAGATTTTACAGCTTCCCAACATCCGCGAAGCCTGCATATTCCCAAGAGATATGGAACGGATTGATGAAAGACTTTCGCAGGTTACCAAATCTATAACGGGAGATGAAGTATTTGCTCAGATTACTGCTCTATTGAAAAAGAATTCGTGTATTTTTGAATCGTATGAACACGAGCCGGTGAAGACATCGGAAGAGGCGGCGAAAATCCGCAACACGCCGCTCCATGAAGGGGCAAAGGCCCTGGTGATGTTTGCAGACGAAAAACCGGTTATGCTGACACTTCCTGCTGATCTCAAAGTAGATACAAAAATGTTTAAAAATGCTTTCGATATCCGCGACCTCAGGATGGCGTCACCGGATGAAGTAAAAAATATTACGGGGGTGCCAATCGGGGCCGTGCCTCCTTTCGGCAACATTTTTAGTATTCCGCTCTATGTGGACGAGGCGATGAGAGATAATGATGAAATAGCATTTAATGCTGGTTTGCATACCAAATCAGTCCGCATGAAAGAAAAAGATTTTGAGAAGGTGGCGCATCCGACTGTGGGTAAATTTTCAAAACAAAAATAAATGGCAAAGCAAAAATCCGGTAAACATACCCCATGGTGGCGAGTCTCATGGGGGAAAATTTTATTTCTTCTATTGTTAGCAATCTTTATTGTGTTATCTCCGGGGCAGAATATATATCTGATGGCCGGAGGCTCCGAAGAGCACGTATTGCCCCCTTGGTCAATTGCAATTCCCACCCCGGCGCCGTATCCCGTGAATATAACAGGTGTGTATCCCGGATCGGAAATTACTGCAACCGGCGTGGTTGTTTTAGATATAGATTCCGGTGTATACCTTTATAAACGCAATGAGAACGAAGAACTGTCTCCCGCCTCTACGACGAAACTTCTGACTGCGTTGGTAGCACTGGATAATTATAATCTTGATGATGTGGTGACGATTAAGCAAATGAATATTGATGGTCAGTCTATGGGGTTGGTGCCGGGTGAACAGATCACGGTTGAAAATTTACTCTACGGGGCGCTTATTTATTCAGGTAACGATGCCGCATGGGCGCTTGCAGACTATTATCCCGGCGGAGAACCGAAATTTGTCGAAGCGATGAACGCGAAGGCGAAAGAATTACATCTCACACACAGTACATTTACTAATCCCGTGGGGTACGATGACCCGAATCATAAAATGACGCCGATGGATTTAGCCTTATTGGGTGAAGCCGCTCTCAACAATAAAACGATCGCAAAGATGGTGGCCATACCGGAGATTACCATTTCTGACGTGACACATATTTACTTTCATCATTTGACTAATGTGAATGAATTGTTGGGTAAAATACCGGGTGTGGGCGGGATCAAAACAGGATGGACGGAAGAGGCTGGGGAGAACCTGATAACCCTGGTGGAGCGAAATGGTCATAGGGTAATTACCGTAGTTCTTCACAGCCAGGACCGTTTTGGCGATACATCAAAGCTGATCGACTGGGTTTTTGGAAATTATCAGTGGAATGTTTTGGGACCCTCGCATTAACTATTCCGTCCACGGTGGAGCAACAGCTGGGACATACGCGCGGAAACCGTTATCTCCGTCAAAAACAAAGATCGGCTGCAGGTACGTTTGCGCATCCAATGAATCGTAGTAGCCAAGATAGACGTTCCGTACCACCGCAAGGTTTCCGCTCGTCGGATATCTGGCGATATATCCGCCTCCATTTTGCAATTCCTCCCATGCCTGCTCGCTGGTTTTAAGCCCATATGTTGCCGTTGTTTCATAATCTATCGGCCAGAATGTATATGCCAATTGGATAACCTGTTTCTTTGTGTCGGACGATCCGCTGAAAATGATAGATATCGGGGCTTGATTCGGGTCCGGGGTGAACACAGATGTGTCCCCGATGGGTTTCCGGAAAAAATCTATTCGTTCCGCGTCTGCCTGCGAAAGACTCGTTGTGGTGACCAGTTGCGTTCCGTTGAGTTTTAAAGCCGTTATCTCATTTGTCCCCCCCGCAATGTCATCGGGATATATATTGTGCATCCGTAATAAATTAACTGCTTCGTTTGTGCCGTCTTCCTGTGACGGGAGGTTTTTTTCGCTAAAAATTGAGGGATCCTGCTCGAATGCATAACGGATAATAAAATTATTGGATACTATGTCATATCTGAGTGTCCTCAAAGGGAGTGCAGGATCATTAAACCGGTAAATATTCTTACTTTCCTGAACCGGAGTGGGGTCAAATTCGAAACTTGATGCAAAACTTTGAGCTGTATTGAGTCCGAGGAGATTCGGAGCGGTTTTTGGCATGAAATAGACGGTTGCCGATACGGAAGCGGCGGGGACTGTTCCTTCAATGGTTTGTAATTGAAAGGTTAGTCTTGCTGACGGGGTTGCAGCAGCGGGAAATACCAGCGCCGGTAATTTTCCGAAAAGGTGATTGGGGGGCGGGGCTTTTGGTGGAAAGATAAGTAAAAATACCGCAATAAAAATACTCCAAAAAATGCGAAGCAGTATATATGCGATGACGGCTAAGATCGCCCAATTAACGGTACGTCTGGCATAATAGGCAGTTTCAGTGAGTGTAGCCATGGATATATATTTAAGTATACGGTTCGGACGTGGTAGAATCAACAGTATGAGTGTTGTACGAACCCGTATTGCTCCGTCCCCGACTGGCCTCGACCTCCACATCGGTAACGCATATACGGCCCTTATAAACTACGTCTTCGCCCGCGCTCATAACGGCCAGTTTATTATTCGGGTGGAAGATACGGATCGCACGCGGCTTGTTAAAGGGTCAGAAAACCGGATACTGGCGTCACTCAAGTGGCTCGGGATTCCCTACGCCGAGGGGCCGGATATCGGAGGCCCTTTTGCGCCGTACCGGCAGTCACAGCGGCTGGAGTTGTATAAAAAATATGCGGAAGAACTGGTTACCAAGGGACATGCATACTATTGTTTTTGTGCTTCCGAGCGGCTGGCGGCTATGCGCAAAGATCAGGAGGCGAAGCATCTTCCTCCGATGTATGACGGTCTGTGTAAAACAATCAGCGTCAAAGATGCAAAAAAACGTGTGGAGTCAGGAGAGAAGTACGTTATCAGGCTCAACGTTCCCGATGACGGTATTACGGCGTTTCACGATATTATCCGCGGCGATATATCTTTTGAAAATAAATTGATTGATGACCAGGTGCTTTTAAAATCCGATGGATTTCCGACGTATCACCTAGGTGTTGTTGTTGATGATCACATCATGAAAATTTCTCATATTATCCGCGGGGAAGAATGGATTTCTTCGACCCCAAAGCACATATTACTATATAAATTTTTTGAGTGGGAGTTGCCCAAATTTGCTCACGTTTCGGTACTTCGGAATCCCGACCGCAGTAAATTAAGTAAACGTAAAAATCCCGTATGGATATCGGATTATAAGGCAAAAGGGTTCCTGCCGGACGCGATTAAAAACTATTTGGCCACGATGGCGTGGGCGTTCCCGGGTGGGCGCGATATATTTTCAGTAGAAGAGATGACTCATGAATTTAAACTGGAAAATATTCAGACGACAGCACCTATTTTTGATGCCGAAAAATTGCGTTGGATGAACGGAGAGTACATGCGGATAAAATCAGATAAAGACATTCAGACCCTTCTCCATGATTTTTATCCCGATAAAAAGTTTGATAGAGAATTACTTGCTAAAATTATTCCTCTTGTGAAAGACCGGATGAAACTCTTATCGGAGTTTGATTCGCTTGCAGGATTTTTCTTCGCACGGCCGAAAGCGTATGAGCGGCCGCTCAAAAAAAATATTCTTGCAATCGGAAGAAAAGCGCTTACGGAGAGTGCATGGACTCACGACGCGATGGAAAAGTCGATCCGCGACGGGGCCGACGCAGCGAAGTTAAAAGCAGGGGACGTATTTATGGAACTTCGTGTCGCCGTCACCGGTAAAACCGTCGGCCCGCCGCTTCTGGAATCTATGGCAATTTTAGGGAAAGAGGAAACGCTTACACGTATTCCATCCAGTGCGGGTCGGTGACGACTGTTAATTCCAGATATACTTTTTTACTCGACGCAGTTTCCAATTCTTTTCGTGCCGCCTGGCTTATTTCCTTAATCATTACGCCGGCTTTTCCTATGATCATCGCTTTATACCGGTCAGCACTCGTAATTATTTTCGCTTTTATATATACAACGCCGTTATCCCGTTCGATAATTTCATCGACTGTTGACGCGAGAGTGTAAGGGACTTCATCCCGCAGGAACAAGAACGCTTTTTCGCGGATGATTTCTGAGATAAATAATTTACTGTCCATATTGAGTGCCGGTTGGGCGAGCGTGCCCCTGTCTACCAATTGTTTTCCCTCAGGGAGGAGGTCAAAAAGAGTGGTTAAAAGGATATTGGTGTTTTTGTGCGCAAGGGCAGAGAGCATGATAACCGTCGTAAATTCGTCTTCCAAAAATTTATACTGCACGATGTGAGTCGGTGTATGGATATCGGTTTTATTGATAACGAGAATCTTCGGCCCATCAAATTTTCGGACAATTCCCAGAGCCTTGTTTTCCTCGGTATCCCGCTCACGCGTATGGTCCACCATGTAGACAACGACGTCTATGCCGCTCACAAGAGACTCTTCCGCACGGGCATTGATCCGTTTGGAAAGCGTATCCGGGGTCCTTGCGAATATTCCTGGTGTGTCCACGAAAATAATTTGTCCGCGGTCATCCTCATAAACCGCCTGGATATTAAACCGCGTGGTTTGCGGCTTTGGCGAGGTAATGGACACCTTGTGTCCCAGTAGGGTATTAAGGAGCGTGGATTTACCGACATTCGGCCGGCCGATAAGAGCAACAACACCGGATTTCATGTACCTATTGTACTATAATGAGCCGAAGTATGGAGAAAAAAGAAATTCTTCCGTTCCAAAATATGATTTTTGATTGGTGGAAACGTAATAAACGGGATTTGTCGTGGCGCCGCACGCACGATCCGTACAAGATTCTTGTTTCCGAGGTTATGCTCCAGCAGACGCAGGTATTTAGGGTCATCCCTAAGTATTCCGAGTTCATTCAAGCGTATCCAACGGTTTCAGATTTAGCTCAAGCTTCGACCGCCGATATTCTTCGGATGTGGAAGGGGATGGGGTATAACCGCAGGGCTTTGTATCTGAAAAAAACTGCAGAAATAATTACAACGCAATTCGGCGCAGAATTTCCGGATAATGAAGAAGAGCTTGTTAAACTACCTGGTTTGGGTACATATACTGCTCGAGCACTATTAGTATTCGCATTTAAACAAAATATTGCAGCAGTCGATATAAACATCCGGAAGATTATTATCCATTTCTTTTTTCACGATATCGATCAAAAACCCCCGGTTATTCAGAAAGTTGCAGATCAACTAGTGCCCGCGCGCATGTCTTGGGAATGGCATCAGGCACTCATGGATTATGGTGCTATCGAAATGCCGAAGTTAAAAATAAAAAAAATAAGGAAATCCGACGGAATTCCGTTTAAAGAAACCAATAGATATTTTCGCGGGAGAATTATAGATATGTTGCGTGTGGGAGATATAGGTGAACTTGATCTACAGAAAAAGTTTCATAAACCATCAAAATTCCTTTCATCAATTATCGATGGGTTAGTAAAAGACGGTTTGGTTAAACGGGAAAAAGGGACGATTCGATTACCGGATTAAGAAATCGATACAATTGTATATTTTTTAATTCCGCTGGGTGTATGCACGTCTATACTATCACCGGTTTTTTTCCCTGCGACTGCGCGGCCTAACGGAGATTGCTGCGAAATTGTATGTTTGACCGGGTCCGATTCAAACCCTCCGACTATTTCGTATTCGTATTCCTGTGTTCCGTCAGAGATTTTTATGCGGGTCGGTTCAATTATTTTAGCAAGGCGGATAAGCCGTTCAACGCGGCGTATGCGGGAATCCAAAAATGAGAGTTGTTGCCGCGAGGTTTTGTAATATCCATTTTCGGACAGATCTCCCATTGCACGGGATTCTGAGAGGTTCTTAACGGCTTCAGGGCGGGCGGCTAAAAATTTTGCGCGGTCCTCCAGTAGTTTTTGGTAGCCTTCATGCGTAACAGGAATCCGCGGTTCTTTTCTAGGAGGCAATTTTTTCATATACGTTTTGTTTCAATAGTTCTACGCTTTTTTCATCATACACAGAACAGGTGAAGACTTGTTTCTTTTTATCCGTAAAAATCTTGGTGACTTTTTTAATTGTTTCTGCGTCGGAAAGATCGGTTTTGGTTAATACAATATATTCCGGTTTTGCAAGCAGCGCTGCGTCAAACTGTTTAAACTCTTCACGGATAATTTTATATGCTTCCATAGGATCTTCGTGTGTTACGTCGATGCAATGTAGGAGTATTTTCGTTTTTTCTATATGCTTGAGGAAATCAATTCCCAATCCTTTGCCGCGGGATGCGCCCTCGATAAGTCCCGGGATATCCGCAATCGGGTGGGTCCCGAGCATTCCGACGGTTGGATCCAGTGTGGTAAACGGATACGCCGCCACGGCGGGGCGCGCGTTTGTTAATACTGTAAGAAGACTGCTTTTGCCGGCATTGGGAAGTCCGATGAGTCCCACCTCGGCAATCAGCCGGAGTTCTAAAAGCAGTTCTCGTTCCTGTCCGGGTTCTCCTTTTTCTGCGTGTGTGGGAGTTTGATTCGTTGAACTTTTAAAATTTACATTTCCGCGGCCTCCGCGCCCGCCCTGGGCAATCAATATTGGTTTGCCTACTTCAGTAATTTCGATTGATGCTTTTGTTGAGACGTCAGTTACTTTTGTACCAATCGGGATGAGAGTAAAAATATCTTCCGCTTTCCGTCCGCTTTTCTTCTGCTTTGCCCCGTCCCCACCGCGGTCGGCGACAATGGTTTTGGTGAAGCGGAACTCCCGCAGATCATTTACATCCGTGGATCCGACAAAATAAATATTTCCCCCCGCGCCTCCGTTGCCCCCATCAGGACCGCCTTTGCTTGTGCGGCCGTTGTGTAAGAGTGACGCAGACCCTGCACCTCCGCTTCCCGCTTTGACTTGAAGTGTTATGTTATCAACCAGCATGCTCGTATTGTAGCATGGTGAGGGGCTCTCCATGTATAATAGAGCCATTGCGGGATCGTATAACGGTAGTACGCATCCCTCTGGAGGATGTTATCTTGGTTCGAATCCAAGTCCCGCAGCAGATTACTCCACAGCATCTTCAGTAAGTACTCTTCCTTTGAATTGGCTATTGTACAGGTCGGCGTAGAAGCCGCGGGCTTCAAGAAGCGATTTGTGGGTTCCTTTCTCAACTATAGTCCCGTGATTCATGACGAGGATGAGGTCCGCGTCGCGGATGGTGGAGAGTCGGTGGGCAATCACGAAACTCGTTCTTCCCTTCATAATTTTTGCCATAGCTTTTTGAATAAGCAGTTCGGTCCTGGTGTCAACGCTGCTGGTCGCTTCGTCAAGAATGAGTATTTCAGGATCAGCCAGAAATGCGCGTGCGATGGTCAGGAGTTGTTTTTGACCTTGCGAGATATTTGTTGCTTCTTCATTGAGAACCATATTATAGCCATCAGGTAATGTTCGAATAAAGTGGTCGGCGTACGCCGCGTCCGCCGCACGGACAATGTCTTCTTCCGTTGCGTTTTCGCGGCCGTAGGCAATATTATCCCTGAGCGTCCCGTGGAAGAGCCACGTATCCTGCAGGACCATACCGAACATTTTACGCAAATCAGCGCGGCGCAGTTTTGTAATATCAACGCCGTCGACGAGAATTTTACCGCCGTTCACTTCGTAAAAACGCATAAGTAAATTCACCAAGGTAGTTTTACCGGCTCCGGTCGGGCCGACAATCGCAATCATATGCCCGGGTTCCACAGTAAAATTCATGTCTTCCATCAGAATTTTGTCCGGGCTATAGCCAAAATGTACATGGTCAAATTTCACGGCGCCCTGTGGATTTTTAATGACGATGGGGTTGGCAATTTCCTTCACCTGCTCCTCTTCATCCAAGAGCTCAAAAATTCGCTCCGCCGAGGCGATGGCGGACTGGATCACGTTTGCGATATTGGCAAGCATAGTGATAGGCTGGGAAAATGAGGACGAATACTGGATAAACGCCTGCACATCGCCGATGGAGATACTGCCCTGGGTTGCCATAATGCCGCCCGCGACCGCAACAAACACGTAGCCTAGGTTTCCCACAAACCGCATGAGCGGCATAATGACGCCGGACACAAATTGGGCTTTCCACCCCGCATCGTAGAGATTGTTGTTGAGCACTTCAAACTGGGCAATTGCTTTTCCTTCGTGCCCAAAGGCTTTGACGATTTTGTGCCCGGAATACATTTCCTCCACATGGCCATTAAGGTCTCCGAGCGAGCTTTGCTGTTTCCTGAAAAAATCCTGTGAGCGTTTGGCTATCCCAGTGACGACAAAAATGCTTAAGGGAAGCGTCGTTAGCACGATGAGCGTCAGTAACCAACTGATGGTGAGCATCATGATAAGGACGCCGATGAGCTGGATGACGGAGGTAATGAGTTGGGTGACGCTTTGCTGGAGCGTCGAGCCGATATTATCCATGTCATTCACTGCGCGGGAAAGAATTTCTCCGTGCGTCCGGCCGTCAAAGTATTTGAGGGGCAACACCGACAATTTCTTGTCGACCTCTTTCCGCAATGTATAAATCGTCCGTTGAGCCACGCCTGCCATGAGATATTGCTGGATGTATATGAAAACAGAACTCAACACGTAGAGCCCGAGCAAAATGAGCATGATGTGTCCGATATAGCCGAATTCGATGCCCGGTACCGGTGAATGGGCCGCGGGCATCACGTGATTTTTCACCTGGATTATGAAACTGGCGATGAGGTCATTAAACAGTTTGGTAGTCGCAAGCCCCAAAATTTTCGGCCCCACGATCGTAAATACCGTGCCGATGATGGCCGAGGCAACCACAACCCCCAACCGGATTTTTTCCGGTACGAAATACAGAAGCAGCCGTTTGAGCGTGCCTTTGAAATCTTTTGCCTTTTCCACGGGCCGGCCCATGGCGCCCCACCCGCCACGGTTCATCGGGTTGCTCTTGGTTTCAGTTTTACTTGCTTCGCTCATGCAGACTCCTCTTTAATTTCTGCAGCTGATAACTGCGACGTGACAATTCCTTTATAGACCTCGCAGGTTTTCATTAACTCGTTATGTTTCCCGATCCCGACGACGTGTCCGTCGTCAAGGACGATAATCTGATCCGCATCAATCACAGTACTCACCCGCTGGGCAACAATAAGCACGGTTGCGTTTTTGGTTTCTCCTTTGAGAGCTGCCCGGAGGCGAGCATCGGTTTTAAAGTCGAGGGCGGAGAAGGTGTCGTCAAAGATGTAGATTTCTGGTTTGCGAACGAGCGCCCGGGCAATCGAAAGCCGCTGCATCTGCCCGCCGGACACGTTGGTACCCCCCTGGGAAATTTGGGAGTTAAACTGCTCCGGCATTTTTGAAATAAACTCCGTGGCTTGGGCAATGTCTGCGGCGTGCTGAATTTCTTTTTCACTGGCGTCTTCTTTTCCGTAGCGGATGTTGTCATTGATCGTGCCGGAGAATAGAATCGCTTTTTGCGGGATAAATCCGATTCTAGTCCGTAGAGCTTCCTGCGTCATTTCGCGTGTGTCCTCGCCGTCAACCAGTATTTTCCCTTTATCCACATCGTAAAACCGCGGAATAAGGTTCACGAGCGTCGATTTACCCGATCCTGTGCCGCCGATAATTGCGGTTACCTCTCCCGGGGCGGCGGCAAATGAAATATCCGAAAGGGCAGGCTTTTCTGCCCCGTGATAACTGAAGGACACACCCTGGAATTGGACATACCCTTTCGTTTTTGCGGCGCCTTTTGCTTGTTTCGGATCATTGATTTCCGGTTCCATATCCATCACTTCGTTGATGCGTTTTGCCGACGCTTCCGCCCGCGGAATCATAACAAACGTGACGGCAACCATGAGCAGTGAAAACAGAATCTGGAACGCATACTGTAAGAACGCAAACATGGCCCCGATTTCGAGTTTATCCGCCGCAACGCGGTGACTTCCGAACCAGATTATTGCAACGCTCGACATATTGATCATGAGCATCATCATCGGCATCATCGAGGCCATGAGTTGGTTCACTTTAATGGCAACATTGGTCACATCATGATTTGCCACGTCAAACCGTTCTTCTTCGTGAGCAATCCGGTTAAATGCTCGAACAACACGAACTCCGGTGAGATTTTCATCCAAAATTAAGTTCAATTTGTCTAATTTAACCTGCATGACGGTAAAGAGCGGGATGGCCTTGATCAGGAGAAAAATAATGAATCCGATAAGGATCGGCATGAGAGCGACAAGGACCCACGCGAGACCTACATCTTCATGAAGTGCCAAAATGACACCAACGACGAGCGTAATTGGGGCAGTAATAAGCATGCTAAAAATCATCACCATGACTTGTTGAATCTGATTGGAATCGTTGGTCGTGCGGGTGATAAGCGATGCAGTACTGATGGTATCAAACTCATGGAGTGAAAATTGCTGGATCTTTTTAAATATATCGGCGCGAATCAGAGTGCACATCCCTGTGGCAATCTGGGAAGAATAATAAATGCCTACCACGGCACAAAGCGTTCCTCCGATGGCGACAAGTACCATGTAGCCGCCTGTTTGCCAAATATAAGCAGTATTAAAGCTGGCAATACCGTTATTGACAATATCAGCCATGAGTGTCGGCAAATACAGGTTCGCGACGGATTGCCCGATGGCAAGAACAAAGACAAGGACAAGGAGCCAGCGGTATGGTTTTAGGAATCGTAAAAGTTTAATCATATACGCTATGCGTAATTGACACGCTTCCGCGAATATATTATACTCTAAAATAGTTAGATAGTCTAACTATATATGAAACAAGACAATCCTAATGAATTAGTCGAGATGATTTTTGCGGTTTCCCGCCTTATGAAAGACGAGATGTCGTATACAAATCATTTAATACATCTCAGTATATTACAAATTCAGACACTCTTTTTTCTGAAGAATCGTGCCGTAACATCCATGAGTGATATCGCAGAATATTTCCGAATAGAGTTGCCATCGGCAACAAGTTTAATTACGAAGTTATGTGATCTTGCGCTCATCGAACGCCGCGCAGACAAAGAAGACCGGAGACTTGTGCTCATTTCACTCACGGATGAAGGGAAAAAATTACTCGAACAGGCAATGCATGACCGCAGAAATAAACTCGAAAAGATGCTATCCTATTTATCAGGGAACGAAAAAGCTGAATTATTTAATATCATTAAAACATTAAACACAAAATTACAAAAATAACATGAGTCGTAAACGTATTATCCTGACCGCGTGTCTTGTCGTATTCGTTGCCAGTGGCATACTAGTAGGGAACAAATATGTGCAGGTATCTTCGCGTCCGGGTTCCGGGCCGACTACCACGACATCAGTGCAATTTGTCAGTTCCACAATCAGCGCCGACGGGACAGTAACAGCCCAGGATGAAGCAATGCTTAATTTCCAAACGCCGGGCAAATTAGTGTACATGCCTTTTAAAGAAGGAGATACGGTGTATCAGGGACAGACTATCGCGTCGTTGGATACTTACGCACTTAGGCAGGAATTACAGCTTGCCTCAAACGCCTATCAGGCGACAAAAAACAATATTGACCAGGCACTTGAAAATAACCAGGCGGGAATTATCGAAGGACAAACCCGGTATGCTCTTGATACGTCCAACAAGCAGGCATATGCTGCCATCACAGAAGCAGCGGTTGTGTATGATGCGGTAACTCGAATAGTAGACAATGATTTGCTGGCTCAAAATTCAGCGCAGATAAATGTAGATCTTGCTAAGTATGCCGTGCAGCTTTCCAGCCTGACGTCTCCGATAAACGGCATCATTACGCATGAAGACGTCAGTCTTCCGGGAATAAACATTACGCCTGCCACCACCTTCATTGTGGCTGATCCGAGTACGATGGTGTTTCGTGCAAATGTACCGACAGGAAGTATTTATTACATTGCCGAGGGAAGCGCTGTTACTCTTGCCATAGACGGCATACAGAATAAGATATCCGGTACGGTTATAAAAATTTATCCCTCAAAAGTTCTCTTACCAAGCGGACAGGCCGTGTACCAGGTGGATATAGTAAGTAGTGATTTAAAAAAACTGGCAAAGTTGGATGAGAACGGTACGGCAATCATCAGTACGAATGCACAGCATGTTGCACTTGTTCCCGCCTGGACCGTACTTGCCGGTAAATATATATGGATTGACAATAACGGAACGCCTGCTTTAAGGCAGGTGACGGCAGTAAAAATTCATGGAAATGAAATAGAAATCACGAAAGGATTGTCGTCGGATGACAAAATAATCATTGATCCGAAATTTATTCCGACTCTCAAGTATCAGATGCTATGAAAAAAATAGTTTCTTTATTCAAAAACCGAAAATTTCTGACAATTGCAGGCAGCATATGCGGGGTCATTGTCGTGGGTGTTTTATATATTATTTTCGCCAAAACAACCGGTAGAGTATTTATTGATAATTCACTGATACAGGCACCGGTTATTACCATTTCACCTTCGTCTTCCGGTAAGGTTACTGAAATTGATGTCAAGGAGGGGCAAACGGTACAAAACGGTGATACATTGGCAGTCGTCGGAAGCGAGACGCTTCGCGCAGACACAGACGGCCTTATTATATCGGCTGCGGATCTTACAGGTTCTACGGTAAATCCAGCGACACAGCTTATCCAGATGATCCGGCCGGTAAATATCCGGGTTGCGGGTACCATCGACGAGAATAAAGGTTTAAATGACATCCGGGTCGGGCAAGTTGTTTCATTTACGGTTGATGCATTGTCCGGGAATACCTATTGGGGGTATGTTGATGAAATTTCACCCTCAGCTGTCGCGCCTGCCTTTTCATTTTCCACCTCAACAGAGCGCGCTACGCAGCAATTTACCGTGTATGCCAAATTTGATTCAATCCGGTATCCTGCCATAAAAAACGGCATGTCCGCAAAAATGGTCGTGTATACGAAGACACACTGATTGAGTTTCCTCAGCATTTTATCAGAAAACTTGCCTATACTCGTCTTAATTCGTATCATCACCATATGAAGGGAAGAGTTGTAGCAGGAATCATCGCGGTTTTTCTTATTCTTTGTGGTTTACATTCTCCGGCCCGTGTATTTGCAGGTAACTCGCCGGATCAGGGCCATTTTTATATATCCGCGACATCCGCTCCTGCGGACGGCTCGACAGCGTCAACCGTTCAGATAACACTTCACGATTCAAATGATGCCGCGGTGCCCAATGACAACGTGACAATAACCTCAAGCGATTCAACGACCAGATTTAATTCACAGACAACACTGCAATCGCAGGTAGATGGCAGCGGAAATTTTACTTTCAGCATGACAACAACGAGCGTAGGAGGCGTCAATATTACAGTCCTCGATACGACAACGAACACCACGCTTACCGGAAGCGTCACGTTTTATCAGCCGGGATCTGCAACCCCAACGCCGACACCTCCCGCTCCCGGAGTATGTACGGATTCGGTGCCGGGAAGCACCGTACAGCTGACATCCGCGGTATCTACAGATGCCCATGATATAACGCTCACGTGGACGGATGCATCAAATCCTGTGACGAATTACGTAGTTTCATACGGTCTTTCCTCCGGTAACTATATTTACGGAGACCCGAATATCGGCGGGCAGGGGACGACATCATTTACCGTCGGGGGATTGAATACAGGGACGAAATATTATTTCGCTGTGATGGCAAATAACGGATGCACAGCCGGTAGCTATTCCAACGAGATGTCAGAGGTGGCCGGCGGATTTCCTACACCTACGCCCGCGCCTATAATAGACACACCGACCGATACACCTACACCTGATATAACAGCGGATACGCCGACCGCCGGAGCGACGCCAACGGAAGCACCTACACCGACTCCTGGGGCAACCGGTGCGTCTCATTCTTTTGTGAATTATATTATGCTCGGGGCAACTGCAGTTGGTGTTGTTTGTGCCGTATTCGGGGCCGTATTTTATTTGAAGATGAAGAAGCGACGGCCGTTACCTTAATCTCTTCGGTTTCCACCATCGCTTCCAATTCGTATTGATATATCCCAGTGTTACGATATCGTCAAATACATCGAAAAGGTAATGAATGAGCATTGCGCCAAACAGAACGACCGCTATTTTCCAGTTATAAAGAAATGACGTGAGAGACAGAAGCAGAAGAACTATCATAAAGTAATAATTATGGGTAGCTAACTCTGTCTGGTATTTATGGCCGGTTTCCAGGAATTTCCATAATATACGCCACTCGCGGCTTCTGAAGAAATTTTTCACCTGTTCTGAATACATGTCTTTCCTACCATAAATGAAAAAATAGAAGAAATGATCAAGGTCCGGTATGAGCGATCCGATCACGGAAACAGCAATCCACTCTGCATTGAGTTGCCGCCAAATTTCCCGCAGAAACCATGCCCAAATAAGCCCCAGGAGCATATGGTAAAATTCATGTCTGGTATGCCATAAAATAAATCCGATTCCTTTAAGCCTCGCCACTGATCGCCGCATATGGCTATAGTATCCCAAGGAATAGTCAGGGGCAAGAGGAGGCTAGCGTTTTTCGTTCGTCAGGTATTTCGACTCCAGATACATAAAGATCGGCCCGATGGCCCCCAGAAGCACAGTCAAAATAAATATATACCACAGCCGTAAACGCGTGCTCTGTAACAGACTGCCGACATAAGAGAACAATAACGATTCGGGGATGGTGCCAAGGATTGTTGCGATGGTAAAATTAAGGATTTTCATTTGCGTGAGACCTGCAAGAAAACTTACCACGTTAAACGGTGAAGCCATCGTTGCCCGGATCGTGAATATTGCCAGCGGACCTTTATCATGGATATATCGTCGGTAAAAATTAAAGATTTTATTTTCTAACATACGGCGGAATATGCTTTTGCCTACTATTCGCGTCATGACAAACGCGGCAACCGATCCGATAATTTGTGATACCCACACCAGGAGAAATCCTTCACCGAATCCGAATATGAGTCCTGCCGCCATTTCGATAAGCGGGATGGGGAGGGGAAGCGGTGGAATGACGGTACTTATGACGATAAGAAATATGAGAGCAAACGGTGACAATGATCCGTACGAATTAATGACGGTCTGCATTTGCCGGATACCCCGGCGGTTAAAATAATGCCGCCCCTGAATAATAAGGTAGACCACTATTGCTACGCCGATAAGGATGGCAATAGAGAGAAGTATTTTGCGGACGGTTGGATTATTCCGTATTTTTTTGGGCATACACTGGTTCTGTAACAGCGAGTTTCTTTGACCGTTTTTTTTCAAAATACGAAACGGCTAAAAATACAACACTGGCATACAATATGCCAAATATAACATCAATTGCGTAGTGTTCTCCAAGGTATACAACAGCAAACCACACGCCGAAGACATAGGGAAGAATGAGAAGTGCCCAGTAACGGAATTTTTTAAAGACAAAAAGAAATATAAGCCACGGATACGCTGCATGAAGTGACGGCATGGCAGCGACCAGATCAGCTCCGAAGAATTGATAAATTGACGGAACACTGATCGGATGGGCAAATGAACCCAACACCTGATCCATAATTTTATCCAGCGGCGGCAGATATCCCTGACTGCTTGCCATCCATGGCGGCATAGCAGGGAAAATGATGTAGGTAAAAAATGCAAGATAGGAAAGAATAAGAAATGCCGTTGTGAAGGATTTGAAATGTTTTCGGTCAAATAACCAAAAGAGAAACGCAACCATCATGGGAACGACAAAATGGGAAATATAGAGCGTGACGGCAACATAATCGTACCAATGATTGACACCGGAGTGAAAGAGTGCGCTTTGCAGTTTGATTGTCGGTATATAGCCGAACAAAAATGTGTCTGCGTGAATCATCGGGAAAATATGCGGCTTCATGGCAAGCATCGGGATAACGCCGCGCAGGTATTCATAACTGAAAAGTAGAAGCAGTACCGGAACCCAATCCTGGAGAAATTGCTTAATTTTCCCGATGACCAGCGTCGCGATAATGGCGAATGCGAAAAACTGATCAGGTGAGAGCCATGCCCGGTGCCATATCATGTAGACGCTTATCGCCAAAATATAGACGATTGGGATGATATAGAGGAGCTTATTACGAAATATAGATTTTTTCATTCTGTATGATTATACAAAATTTTCAGAGTGTTTGATAGGTAGTTCTATCGTAAACGTTGTACCTTTTTTGAGCTGACTCTGAACACGGATAGATCCGTCATGTTGATCAACGATTTGTTTTGCAATGGAAAGCCCTAATCCATAACCCGCCACACCGGTTTTCGTTCTCGATTTGTCTGCCCGGTAAAAGCGGTCAAACAGATGCGGAATATCTTTTTCGTCTATGCCAAACCCGCGGTCAGCAATTTCAATGAGTATATGGCCGTCGGTTTTTTTGCTCATAATATGAACAGTTTTTTGTTTCGGGCTGTATTTTATTGCGTTATCCAGAAAGATAACAAGCAGTTCGGTAAGAGCGGTTTGATTTCCCTGTACGGTACTGCTGTGTATATCATTGGTGATCGTGATCTTTTTTTCTTTGGCGGCGTTCGTTACTTTACGGATTGCCTCTTTCGCGATAGGGGCAAGTTGAACAGTTGTAAATGGTAATGTGTTGTGTCCCTGCTGATATTGTGTGAGTCTGATGAGGCCGTCGGATAATACCTGGAGAGAGTTAACCTCTTCTAAATTGCTTTTGAGGAGGGTTTTTGTCTGTTCCAGTGATAAATTCGGATCCCGCAGGTTTACTTCGATTTCTGATTTAAGGGATGTCAGCGGTGTGCGCAGTTCATGGGATGCATCGGTAATAAACCGGTTTTGTTCATCAACCATCTCAGCGATAGGATTGAGAGTTCTGCCCGCAAGCATATATCCGGCAAATGCAGATCCTCCGAGAATAAAGAGATTAATAAAAATCAAAATAATTTCGACGCGGTTTTTCGTTTCCGCAAGAAGATCCGGATCCAATATAACATCTGGTACGCCCGGGGCCGTCTGATTGATCTGGAATTCAGGGAGACGGCGTGCAACACGCGACTGTTCCGCTCTCTCCAACCTGTCCAATTCGGATGTGAGGACACGATAGATCGCGACGCTAAAAGAAATGCTGATCGTCATAATGATCAGCAGATACCATGCCGTTAATTTAATCCGAGCTGAATGAAACATATCACTCCTTTTTCCCTATTTTATACCCGAATCCGCGGATCGTATGGATAAGCATGGGTTTCCCATGGAATGGCTTGTCAATTTTATTCCGCAGGTATCCGACATACACCTCAACCGTATTGGGTAATATGTCGGCATCGTAATTCCATACATGGCCGATGATCTGGTCTTTGGTGACCGTCGTGTTCGGGTGTCTCATAAGATATTCCAAAAGTGCAAATTCACGGCTCGAGAGTTGGATGATTATGCCTGCGCGTCTGACTTCATACACTAACGTATCGAGTGTCAAATCCTCGACTTTTAAAGTCGTTCCAGTAGCGTTTCGTGGTCGCCGCATGAGGGCCCGGATACGTGCTAAGAGTTCTTCAAATGCAAAAGGCTTGGTGAGATAATCGTCTGCACCCGCATCCAACCCCTCAACTTTATCGCCGGTTTGTCCTTTGGCCGTGAGCATGAGAATTGGCGTATGGATTTTATCCGCGCGGAGTTTTTTACAGACGGTGACCCCGTCCATACCGGGGAGGAGCAGGTCAAGAACGATAACATCGTAGTCTTCGGTAGTGGCAAGGTCAAATCCGTCCGTACCGGTATAGCAAACGTCGGCGGCGTAGGATTCCTGTTCCAGGCCTTTTTTAATGGAGTTTGCGATTTTATGTTCGTCTTCGACGATTAATATACGCATAGCTGTAGTCTAGCAGAATGGACTGAGAATATCCTGAGAATACGCTCTCCTAATGCGCTTACGCGAATCCGGGGAAAAAGTCGGTTTTTATACTGCCTTCCTGTACACCCATGCTCTTAAGGGTATTTTTGAATCCCTGTACCAATGAATTCGGACCGGATATATAAAAAAGCCGTTCTCCATAATCCGGTATTTCTGATTCGACGGCGGACCCGTCAATTCTGCCCACGTGTCCGGTCCAACCGGCAGGAACGTGCTCTCGGTCGGTGAGTGTATACAGCGTTTTCGTTCCGATCCGTTTTTGAGCTTCATCAAATACATCGCGGTAACAGATTTCCTGCGCCGTTTTATTCGAGTAGATAAGTATAATATTTCGCCTCTCTCCGGTATCGATAAGATATTTGATGATGCTCCGGAAAGGCGTGATCCCGATGCCGCCGGCAATGAACACCAGTTTTTGTGCCGGATCACGGGGCAGGACAAAATCTCCGCTCCTGTATCCAGCAATTATCTGACTGCCCGTGTTCATTTCTAGCAAAGTTTTTTTAAATGAGCTCGGAGGATTGTTGAATCGGATTCCTACGCGGACCGCCGGTTCGGTGGGGGAGGAAGAAAGGGTAAAATACCTTCGGACCCCGCGGTCGTCCGGATGCGGATGGGCAAGTGTCCATTCCATATATTGGCCCGGGCTAAATGAAAATCGTTTGTCAGCGGTGAATAAGTAATCATATTGGTTTTGCCCGATGGGAATTTTTTCTTTCAGTGTCAACAATAATTTTTCCTTCGGGCTGACGATATAGGAGAATATGTTTCCTATGACGAGTGCTAATTCCGGAGTACTGTAAAGGGCGCCGATATGGATTTGTGGGGCAAAGAATATTCCGATAAGTATGCCGTACCAGATCCTCAGGCGGGAAGTCGGCGGTGTTGTGAGAGGTTCAGTAAGCATGACACAGGCGAAAAAGATTATCGGTGAATCGATGAATATTTGCCGGAATATCGACAACGTAAACGTCCCGTTGTATATGGCGAATGCCATAATGATGATGATCGTGGTTCCCAGGAAACTGAAAAATACATCAGTCCGCTGGATTTTTTTTACGAGTAATACTCCGCCTGCCAGAACAATCGGCAGCATCGGAAGTGTTCCTACCCACCACGTCGCCGAATCTCCTAATACGAAAGCGGTCAGAACTGCTGCGATAGCGACGGGGTTAAAGATATGTCGTTTGCCTATGGCGAGAATATATTTTGAGGCACTGGTAAGTGTCGCTGCCCAGCCCAGAAATATGAGGTCTTGAAGATTTTTTGCAGGGGAAATAATAAGGGCAAGAATAAGTGCTGATATATAGACGGATTCCACATTTGTCTGTGCACCAAAAACGTTTGCAAACACTTCGTTGACAAGTAATGATATGGCTAATAGGAAAAAAACGGATATGACGAACGGTAAAAACGAAAATGATAGGAACCCGAACAGAGAAAATACTGCCGCAACAAGAACAAGAACGGTAAGATAATACAGAAGCAGTCTGTACATTGTGGTAGAATTTAAAAAATCATCGAGAGCTTTTTTCATACGACATATGTATGGAATCCGCCCGTAAATGTCGCGATCCCCTTTGTATCTATCATATATCCTTCAAATTTATTGAGACGTTCGATAAACTGAATTCCTTTACTTCCCATGGCGAAGGCGGCGGTTGCAAAGCGGTCTGCCTCGCATACATCAGGTCCGATGACGGTAAGGCTCACAATTTCCGAAACCGGCGTATTCGTTTTCGGATTATAAATATGTTTCCCTCGTTCATAGGTTCCGCTCGTTGCAATGCCGCGGTCACGAAGTGTAACTTTTTTTACTATTTCATTCACGTTAAACGGGTTGCGGATACCGATAGTCCACGTTTCACCGTCAGGGTTATTGCCTGCGACCTCTATATCGCCGCCGGCCTCCACATAATAATTGTTGTACCCGGCTGTACGAAGCAGAGAGGCGGCGTGGTGAATTGCCCAGCCTTTGACGATACCTGAGGGGTCTCTGTAGCTGTCCCGCCGTATATCAAAATATCCGTCTGTTTCTTTCTTTGTTTGCTCCGCTAGGCGAAAAATTTCCTTCATATCATTGCTGTAATTTGATGCAGCAAATAGTCCGTTATTTATTTTTGTTATTTCACTTGTTTCTTTAAATGTGCTGAACGTGTTATCGACATAACGGAAATAATCAAATACCTCCTTGAAAATTTCCGGTTTCGACGGTCCTGGAATTTCTACGATGACCGGCATGTCCATGATGAGCTGCGTCTGTCTCATATATCACTTTGCCTGGGTTAACGCGGCCGTGAGGGACTGGATAAATGCACGGCTTGTTGCCGTGGCGCCTGAAACTCCGTTCACATTTGCGCTCTGTGTCTGTATGGCTTCCTGAGTGAGGTACGGCATAGCTTGGGAATTAATCATCCGTGACGTTTGTCGGTCACTGGGATACTGCAAAAATTGTACGTCGGATATTTTCCCGCCTGTTATTATTGCTTTTACCTGCACGTTTCCGTAATACGCATCTACAACAGTACCGGTATATTGGCCGTCGCGATAGTTTCCTGTCGGAGTTGAGGACCCCTGTGCGGTTGCCGGTGTCGGAGTATCTACAAGGGTGATAGAATTTGTTCCGACCGGTACTCCTTCACTTCCAAAGCGCTGTTGGAGGGCATATCCCGCGAATGTAATGACCACAAAAGCGGAAAGTAAGAATTTCTTCATGTTGAAGCTACTTTATCTATTTTTGCTGAATATTTGCTGAGAAAAATTCCTCCTGTACACGTGCTGTATAATACCAGTATATCATCTATGAAAGCGGAAGATTTTACATTGCCGGATCAAAATAATGCCATGCATACGCTCAAACAGTACCGGGGGAGTTGGGTCGTCCTGTATTTTTATCCTAAAGATGACACACCGGGGTGTACGATAGAGGCATGCAAGTTTCGCGATTCATTCCACGAGCTTCAGACTCTCGGTGTCATCATACTGGGTATTTCAAAAGATTCCGTTGCCTCTCATAAAAAGTTTGCCGAAAAATATCACCTGAATTTTCCGATACTCAGCGATGCATCGAAGAAAACGATTCAAGAGTATGATGCGTGCGGAGTAAAAAAGTTCTTAGGAAAGCAGTTTGAGGGGACATTGCGAAAAACCTATGTCATTAATCCCGATGGTGATATCAAAAAAGTGTATAACAACGTAAATCCGACAATTCATGCGGGGGAAATTATACGGGATATAAAACAATATGAATTGTAAAGGGAAAGTAGCGATCGTCACAGGAGCTTCGTCTGGTATCGGAAAAGCAACAGCGAGTTTACTCACAATAAAAGGAGCAATTGTCGTAGGCGTATCACGTCATGGTTCTGTTGTTGCTGACATGACTAAACCCCGGGATATAGAAAAAATGGTGAAATATACAATAGAGCATTACGGTCGGATTGATATTTTAGTGAATAATGCCGGCCAAGGATACGATGCAGCTATAGAGTATACGGACATTAAAACATTACAGGAAATTTTTACGCTGGATGTCGTCGGCCCGCTTCTGGCGATGCAGCAGGTTATTCCTTTTATGCGGAAACAGGGCGGGGGGGCGATCGTAAATATCAGTAGCGGTACGGCTCTTATGGCTTTGCCGAATATGGGCGGCTATTCATCGCTAAAGAGGGCACTTGCAGGATTATCGCTCACCGCCAATGAAGAATTAAAAAAAGATCATATCAGCGTTTCCGTCATTTTCCCGTATAGCACGGATACAAATTTCGAAAAAAATACGATCAAAGGAAAAGAAATTTCCGTTGATTGGGGTGGAGGAGGCAATCTTCCGCCGCCCGACCCGCCGGAGCACATTGCAAAATTAATTCTTCAAGCCATCGAAACCGGCGCACCCTCACTTGTTGCGCATGAGTGGTTTAAAAAAATGACAGCTCAGTAAATACGACAACCCCGCCATCTCGGCGGGGCCATCTTTGGTTGAAACATCTAACTGTCAACCAACTCATAGGCTTTTCAAGTGTCCTTTCCAGCTACCTAAAAGTTTATGAATGTCTAGAAAGCGTACGCTTTCTGTCTGAGAACATGCTTAAGGAGTAGGTGTCGCGCTTGGACCACCCGGACCCCGCATCATGGGATTAATCTGTATATTAGTTGCCGTAATGCTGCCATCGGAATTAGTCGTACCAAATGCAGAAACAGTTTCACCAACAGAGAGATCACTCACCGCTGCCGCCGCCGCTTTATTAATGGATGTCGTTCCTGTCAGCACAACGATTTTTGAACTGCCGTCATTGAGTTTTACGGTCATTGAATTGGCATCGACACTGAGAATTGTTCCGGCTGCTCCGTTTCCGCCTCTTCGTGCTCCGGTTGCACCGCTTCCTCCCCGTGTACCAAATCCACCTCCTGCACCTGCAAATTGTCCGAACGACGGACGTTGACTCTTCTGGTATTGCACACCGCCGAAGAATCCTGCGGCGCCGCCAACTATTACTGCAAGAATAGCTATTAACGCAATATTATTTTTCATAAACTTCATTCACCTCCATTCAATTACCGTAGTATACGGGAATATTCTGAGGAATTCCTGAGTATTTATTCGTACCGCAGTGCTTCAATAGGCTGCAGATCAGACGCCTTTTTGGCCGGATACCAGCCAAAGAGTATTCCAATTGCGGCGGAAACGACAAAAGCCAGAAGTATGGCAGACGGCGATATGACAAAGAGTGATCCAGCAACGACGGAAATGATATAAGACGCGAGAATCCCAAGTAAAATTCCGATTATGCCTCCGGTGAACGTCAACATAATTGATTCAGCTAAGAATTGTGTTGTTATGGTTTTTTTCTTTGCACCCAAGGCTTTACGAAGACCGATTTCCCGCGTGCGTTCCGTGACAGTGACGAGCATGATATTCATAATACCGATGCCGCCGACCAGAAGGGAAATTGCCGCGATACCCGACAAAAGTGACGTGAATGTTCCGGTCGTGGAGGTTGCCGTATTTAAAATATCCTGCTGGGAAAATATGGAAAAATCAGCTTGTGTCGGATCATTAAACTTATGCCGTTGAAGAAGGAGGTACCCGACTTCATTTTCTGCTGCAGTCATAACGTCAGAACTTTTTGCCTCGAGGGCGATGGAACTTAAATAGTCGACGCCGAATAACTGTTGCTGCGCCGTGGTGAGCGGCACAAGGACGATATCATCCTGATTCTGGAATCCCGATCCTCCTTTGGATGCCGTGATACCGATAATGGTAAATGTTTGCCCGCTGATGCGCAGGGTTTGCCCGAGCGGCGTTGCTCCGGTACCGAATAAATCCGTTACCACCTGCGGTCCGACGACCGCGACTTTCGAGAGGGAGTCGACGTTCCGTTGCGTAATAAAGGCGCCTGAGTCAATAGTAACTTTGTGTACCTGCGTATAGATCGGTGTTACACCGATCACTTGAGTATTTGTGTTATTGCTTCCCGTGGTAATCTGTGCCCGTTTGGAATATTCAGGTGAAACGTTCATTACATCGGTTGTCTGGGGAGACGTTTCGATTGCTATCGCATCATCAAGGGTCAATGTCGTTCCCCCGCCGATTGCGCCGCGGACTGCTCCCGTGCGCTGTGCGGACGGCTGGACCGTCAGGAGATTAGCTCCTAGCGACTGTATCTGATTTTGTATGGATTGTGAGGTTGCCTCACCCAAGGAGACCAAGGCAATGACACTGCCGATGCCGATCACGATTCCCAGCATTGCAAGTCCGGTCCGGAGTTTATTTACCGAGAATGTCTGTAAGCTTTCCAATACGAGCTCAATCGGTTCCATGTTTAAGTGTCACCTTTCTTTGTGTATGTCCGTTGCCGTCCTGTATAATTTTCCCGTCGCGGACGTGGATAATGCGCTTGGCATGTTCTGCTATATCCGGTTCATGGGTAATCATGACAATTGTGTGTCCTTCATTATTCAGTTTTTGGAAAATAGCCATAACTTCTTCCGCCTGGGCGCTTGCGATATTGCCTGTCGGTTCGTCGGCAAGAAGCAGGGCGGGGTTTAAAACGAGTGCACGGGCAATCGCCACACGCTGCTGTTGGCCTCCGGAAATTTGATTGGACGTGTGAGTAAGCCGGTTCCCGAGACCCACCATTTCCAGAAATTTTTTTGCCGTTTCCTCCCGTTGGGGTTTGGGGATTCCGGCATACATCATCGGCAGCATGACATTCTTCAAGGTCGTAGTCCGCGGAAGTAGATTAAATGCCTGGAATACAAAGCCGATTTTCCGGTTCCGGATATCTGCGAGTGCGTCATCGGAAAGATTTTCCACATTTTCTCCGTCGAGGATGTAGGTACCGCTGGTCGGACGGTCAAGGGCGCCCAGGATGTGCATGAGTGTGGATTTGCCGCTTCCGGACGGACCCATAATGGCAACAAATTCACCTTTTTGTATGTTGAATGAAACATCATCAAGAGCCGTGGTCTCGACCATTTCCGTTTTGTATACCTTGGATAGATGAGAGACCTCGATAATAGGCTTGGGTGCCATAGGTTACCGGCCTCCTGTCGTTACCGCCCTGACCGCTCCGCCGCCACCAAATCCCGCGCGCCCGCCGCCGAGAGAGCTGAAAGGCGATGCGCCGGTTGTCGTTGTAGACCCTCCCGTGGTCACGGTACCGGTGACGACGGTATCGCCCTCATTCACGCCCGAGTCGATTTCCGTTAGGGTATCATTGGCATCACCGACGGTGACGTTCACCGTGCTTACTGTACCATTTTTCATAATGCTGACGGTTGACTGGCCGCTCGATGACGTTTGCACGGCAGCGTTCGGAACCAAAACAACATTATCTTTTACCAGCGTTATAATGCTGGCGTCCACCGCCATATTCGGATAAATACCGTCAATGGCAGAATCATAGGTGATATAGGCAGGGTATGTGGTGACACCTGATGAAACAGATCCGGTGGTATCAATGCTCACGATTTTTCCCGTAAATGTTTGTGTCGGGAACGCATTCATTGTCAAGGTTGCTTTGTTTCCGACGCTCACTTTAGGAATATCCACTTCGTTTAAATTGACGACAGCAACCGGTGTGGCAACTGTTTTGATGTTTGCGATCCGCTGTGATGTAGAGTTGCCTGTTGAACTTGTTTGTGAGGTGAGTACGGATCCGACCTGGAGGGAAAGTCCGCTAATAGTTCCCGATATTGGGGCGTAGATAGTCGGAGACGCCTGCTGGTAGTTGGCCCAGGCACTGTTTACAGACGTTTGTGCCGCAATGACAACATTTTGCTGATTAGCATACTGGGTTTCGGCTGCAAGCCAATCATCCTGTACCGTTGTAAATTGGGTGAGGGTACGGTTACTCGTATTTGGACTGCCATCGGGATTTTGGTACGTACTGTTTTCTGCAATATTCGTATAAATTAACCATTTGGAATACATCCCTGATTGTAAAGAATACATAGCAGCCTGTGCACTTGAAAGTTGATTTTTGGCGCTTTGGTAGGAGCCAAGCGCCTGGGATGCGCGCTGTTGACCGTCCATGTCCAGGGTAACATCCGCGATAGGATCGCCGGATTTTACAGTATCCCCGTTTTTGACGTAAATTTTCGATACGACGCCTGATGTTTGCGTCGTCACTGATGCGCTGTTGGCGCTTGATACGTTTCCGGAGGCCGTGACGGTCACGATAAGTGTCCCCTTAGTTGCCGTATCCGTTTGATAGGTAGTTTTGGTGCCGCCTCCGAAAAGTTTGGGAACCGTAAACCAGCCAATCGCCACGATGACGATTAGAATTGCAATCTTTGAGATGAGTGAAAGCCCGAAGAGCCACTTTTTCAATGCTCCAGCCCTGTCTTTGAACGACATATGGATAGAGTGTATATCATGGTTCTGAGACACAGCTGAAGAAATAATTTCAGTATCCTGCTGTTTTTTATTCGCCATACGTTATATCTTTATAAGGTCTGTATTTATCATGCATGAATACAGCGATTAATGCAATAAGACCCATTTTATATGATGAATACTGATGATAAGCTTAGAAGACTGATACAGTAAAATTTAATGAAAAAGTGTATTATAATAAATATTCTTGCTTATGAATGATGCAATCATATCGGTTGACCATCTGACCAAGAAATTCGGCGATTTTACGGCCGTGAATGATATTTCATTTACGGTTGAAAAAGGCGAGATTGTTGCGTTTTTGGGCCCGAACGGCGCCGGAAAAACGACAACCATAAAAATGCTCACGACGCTTCTTGCTCCGACCAGCGGGTCGGTACTTCTGAACGGCAGTGACGTGGTGACGCATCAGGAGGATGCGCGCCGGACATTCGGTATCGTATTTCAGGATCCCAGTCTTGATGACGAACTGACCGCATGGGAGAATCTGGAGTTCCATGGGGTCCTCTACGGCGTTCCTAAAAATATCCGCCGTCCGAGAATCGAAGAGCTTATGAAATTCGTGGAATTGTGGGACCGGAAAAATGCATTGGTCAAAACATTTTCCGGCGGCATGAAGCGGCGCCTGGAAATTGCGCGCGGGCTTCTGCATCACCCGAAAATATTTTTCCTTGATGAGCCGACGATAGGGCTCGACCCGCAAACCAGAAATGCCATGTGGGACTACGTCATCGATTTAAATAAAAAAGAACAGATTACCATTTTTTTTACCACCCATTACATCGAAGAAGCGGAAAAGGTCGCGCGGCGTATCATCGTCATCGATAACGGGAAGATTGTTGCTACCGGGACACCGGATGAGCTGAAAGTAACAACAAAAACCGCTACGCTTGAAGAGGCGTTTTTACAGTTTACCGGTCATGCCATCAGGGATGAAGACGCGTCTGCTGCTGATCGCATGCGGCTGCGTCACCGCATACGGCACGGGTGACATTTTTATGAACACAATATATATTTTATGGTTGAGACAATTGAAACGGTATTTTCGCAGCCGTTCGCGTATGATCGGGTCCCTCGGGCAACCGATTTTGTTTTTACTGGCACTCGGATTCGGTTTGGGACCGACATTTCAAAAAGCCGGGCAGGGCAACTATATCCAGTTTTTAGTTCCGGGTATTGTTTCTATGAGTGTACTCTTCACTGCGGTATTTTCCGGTATTGAAATTATCTGGGACAGGCAATTCGGGTTTTTAAAGGAGACGCTTGTTGCGCCCGTATCGCGTATGGAAATTATGATAGGGCGGACAATCGGCGGAGCGACCGTTGCGATGATTCAGGGATGCATCGTTTTTGTCATTTCTTTTTTTGCGGGATTCCGTCCGTCCAGCGTGGGGCACCTTGCATTTGCGTTTGTTTTTATGTTTCTGACGGCGGTACTTTTTACGGCTTTAGGCACGGCAATTGCGTCCCGCCTTGAGGACATGCAGGGATTTCAACTCATTATGAATTTTCTTATCATGCCGCTTTTCTTCCTATCTGGCGCGCTGTTTCCCCTTACAAATCTGCCGCAGCTTCTGAAAGTAATTATCTCGATTGACCCCTTGTCTTACGGAGTTGACGGGATGCGCGGAGCTCTTGAGGGCGTGTCTCATTTCGGTCTCGCCACGGATTTTGGGGTGTTATCTGTCATGGCGTGTATCATTCTTGCTATCGGGAGCTATCTATTTTCTACCATACAGTTGTGAATATAAAAGCAGTCGTCATCGGTGCTATACTTTGTTTAGTCGTCATAGTCGGGATTTATTACGTTGGGCATCCGTTTCTCACAAAAAATATTCCGAATATTTCTCCGACTCCAACTATGACAGAGGTAAGCATGGAGTTGATAAGTTCTGCATTTGAAAATTATCAAAAAATTCCCGCCGCCTACACCTGTGACGGTAAAAAGTTGCATCCACCATTTGCAATTACAGGGGTTCCGTCATCGGCAAAATCTTTGGTTATTATTATAGACGATCCGGATGCTCCGGGAGGTATATTTACCCATTGGGTTATTTGGAATATTAATCCGTTAACGAAAGATATCGGTGAAGGGGTGATTCCCGAAAAATCGCAAGAGGGTACCAATTCAGCCGGACAGATTGGGTATACGCCGCCGTGTCCGCCCAGCGGCGAGCACAGATATTTTTTTACGCTGTATGCTATGGACGTGAAGTTAGGGTTGGACGGGAAGGCAACGAAAGCGGATATCGAAAACTCTATGCGCGGCCATGTGATAACGCAGGCGCTTCTTGTCGGAGTGTATAGCCGTTAGGGCTTCTGCATTCCCGCCCAGACGTATCCCAAAATCCCGAGTACGAGAAACATGAACCCGAATCGAAGCGGGTGAACGCCTGCAATTGGGTAGGTAAGTATTACCCCGATTCCGATACCAAATAGCAGGTGAACGAGCCCGCTGAACTGCGTATGAGCACCAAGGTATTTTCTTGCAGATTTGCTAAATTTTTTCATGAATTGTCACCCCCTTATATCTATACAACCACACTTGAGATATGTGTGCAATGTTTGTGGTACTATTAAGCCTATGAAACGCCTACTTTTGGTTTTTGCACATCCGGATGATGAATCGTTCAGCTGCGGCGGGACGGTGGCAAAATACGTGGCCGCCGGTTGGCACGTGGACCTCATCTGCGCCACGCGCGGCGAAGAGGGGAGCCGTGGCCCGTATACAGATCTTCCTCAGAGTGATTTGGGTCAAATACGGCAAAAAGAATTGCAAAAAGCAGGTGTAACACTCGGTATAAGTTCCGTAACATTTCTGGGATACAGGGATGGGACACTCGTTTCGCAAACCCCGGGGAAATTGGAAGATATCGTTTATAAAAAAATGGAAGAGTTGGTACCGGACGCTGTCGTGACCATGGATACAACCGGAATAAGTAATCACCCTGATCACATTAAAATGTGTTTCGTCACCACCTACGCATTTCAGAAATATGCTGCATGGATCGAGGAACAACTGAAAGATCAGGAAGAAGCAGCTCAGGTATTTCCTAAACTCTATTACGCGTGCATGCCGGAAAGTACAGTTCAATATTTAAAGAAAAAAAAGAATTTGCCCGCTGAGTCGTTCGGCAAGCCATGGGAGGGGACTCCCGATAAAAATATTACAACGGTGATAAACATTATGAAATTTGCTTCGACGAAAAAGAAAGCGCTTGCATCCCACGTATCACAACAGGAAGATGTGGACAGGTTTTTATCCCTGTCGTCCCAGCCGATGTTGAAACATGAATATTTTATTCTTCGTATGTACGGGACTACGGAAGTTTTTATGGGGAAAAACGATCATGTCGCTAATAATCTCTAACATCCACGCTTCTGCCGACGGTAAAGAAATTCTACGGGGTATTAACCTTACGGTTCGTTCCGGAGAGGTACATGCAGTAATGGGCCCCAACGGTGGAGGAAAATCAACGTTGGCGTATGCACTCATGGGACATCCGGGTTATAACGTAACCGCAAGTATAAAAATCGGAACAAAAAGACTAGACAATTTACCAACAGAAGAACGGGCGAAATTGGGATTATTTTTGGCTTTACAAAATCCGATTGCGGTACCGGGTGTAACTGTTCGGAGTCTTCTTCGAACCGCGTATGAAGTGCGGTATCCCACAAAAAAGGATGTTGTCCAAAACCCTATTTTGGCAAGACGCAACGTTGGATCGCTATCGATCATTGAATTTATGAATATGCTGAACAATTTCGCGAAACAATTACATATTGATGAGTCTTTTTTATCCCGCGGAATTCATGATGGGTTTTCCGGCGGAGAAAAAAAGAAAATAGAAATGCTTACAGCATTGGTGCTGTCCCCGAAGTTTGCAATTTTTGATGAAATTGATACAGGACTTGATGTGGATGCACTGAGAGTCGTGGCAAAAGGAATTGATATTCTCGTTAAACACGGAACCGGTGTTATTATTGTGACGCACTATCAGCGGATTTTGAAATATGTAAAACCGGATGTGGTTTACATACTGGTGAGCGGAAAAATTGTAAAAACGGGCACTGCGAATCTGGCAAAAATTATTGAGGACAAAGGATATGCCGATTATCAACGATCAGTATAAATATGGATTTCATGATTTAGAAAACTACGTATTCAAATCCAAGCGGGGGCTCGACGAGTCTGTTGTTCGCGATATAAGTTGGCATAAAAAGGAGCCCGTTTGGATGCTTGAGTTTCGTCTTCAAGCGCTGAGGATTTTTCAACAAAAACATCTTCCAACGTGGGGCGGGGATTTGACGCACATAGATTTCGACAATATTTTTTACTATATTAAGCCGACGAAAAATAAAGTAAGTTCGTGGGATGACCTCCCGAAAGAAATACGGAGAACCTACGATAAAATCGGTATTCCCGAGGCGGAGAAAAAATTTCTCGCTGGTGTTTCAGCACAGTACGAATCGGAAGTTGTCTACAAAAGCATTAATAAAATGCTCAATAAAAAGGGCGTAGTGTTTTTGGACATGGATTCGGGTCTCCGTGAGTATCCCGAGTTGGTGAAACAATATTTCGCTTCCGTCGTTCCCGCAACTGATAATAAATTTGCTGCGTTAAATAGTGCAGTTTGGAGTGGTGGATCATTTATTTACGTACCAAAAGGGGTGCGTTTAGAGTTGCCGCTGCAGGCGTACTTCCGGATTAATGCAGCCAACATGGGCCAGTTTGAACGAACACTCATTATCGCGGATGAAGGCAGTTTCGTGCATTATGTTGAGGGTTGCACTGCTCCGATTTATACGACAGATTCTTTGCATGCTGCTGTAGTCGAAATTATCGTAAAAAAGGGCGCGCGCGTCCGCTACACGACCATTCAAAATTGGAGCAATAACGTGTATAACCTTGTAACCAAAAGAGCCAGAGCTGAAGAGGAAGCGATCATGGAATGGGTGGATGGAAATTTAGGCAGCAAACTGACGATGAAATACCCGAGCGTCATTCTTGCTGGCCGCAAATCCCGCGGCGAATTGCTTTCCATTGCGTACGCTGGCCCAGGTCAGCATCAGGATGCAGGAGGAAAAATGTTCCATATTGCCCCTGAAACTACGTCGCGGATTATTTCCAAATCCATCAGCCGCGGAGGAGGGCGCACATCATACCGCGGTTTGGTTCAGGTGTACTCCGGGGCAATAAATTCTAAGAGCAAAGTCGTTTGTGATGCATTACTTTTAGATGAATCATCCAGAAGTGACACCTATCCCACGATGAAAATAGACGAGCAACATGTACAGATGGAGCACGAGGCGACAGTATCAAAAATCGGTGATGAACAATTATTTTATTTACAAAGTCGTGGGATTGACAAATCACAAGCAGAATCAATGATTGTAAACGGATTTATAGAACCGATCGTGAAACAATTGCCGCTCGAGTATGCGGTGGAAATGAATAGACTTATTGAATTGCAAATGGAAGGATCAGTAGGATGAATAAAACCATCGTTGAAACAATTGTTGCTGGAAAATCCGAGCTTAAACACTCAGTAAAATCGCATGAATCACTCACTCTTGTATTGTTCGTCAACACTGTCGGCGTTACTGATGTTTCGGTAACCGTGACCCTCGTTGGCATAGGCGCATCAGTGAAGATTATTGGTATTGTTATAGGGAAAAAGGATTCACGCATAAAGTTTCATACCATGCAGATCCACGAGGCGCAGGAGACGACGAGTGATTTATTAGTAAAAACCGTTTTATCAGGTCATGCTGCGTTTCTGTATGACGGCGGTATCCGCGTCGATCATACGGCTCAAAAAACCGATGCGTATCAACGCAATGAAAATCTGTTGCTTTCCGATCATGCATATGCAGAAAGCAAGCCGTCTCTTGAAATACTCGCCAATGATGTCCGCTGCACACATGGTGCGACCGTGGGGCCGATAAATGAGGATCAGCTATGGTATCTTACGAGCCGCGGGATTTCAAAAAAACAAGCAGTACATATGATCGCTAAAGGTTTTATTGAAAGCGCGTTGGACCGCATGATAGACAAGGATGCGAAACGCGGTATAATATCCCTATGGCGCAATATACGAATGTATTAAAAAAATCGGAATTGGCAAGCGGAGAAAAGAAGACGGTCGTTGTTGCGGGGAAACATCTGATGATTGCGAATATCGGAGGAGAATTTTTTGCGATAGATGATGCATGCACACATGTCGGGTGTTCATTGGGAACAGAAGGGTCTTTGTCGGGATCAACAATTACGTGCGGCTGTCACAGGGGGCAATTTAATGTTACAAACGGAAAAGTACTTAAAGCACCCCCAGTGAAGGATGTGCAAACCTACACAGTTAAAGTAGAAGGGGATAATGTATTGGTTTTGGTATGATGGACACTTCGTGTCTCCGGCAGAATTTCCCTCAGTTTAAACGGAATATAAACGGTAAACCTATCATTTATCTTGATTCTGCAGCAACTTCTTTGAAGCCGATGGCGGTAATTAATAAAGAAACAGAATATTACACGAGGTATACAGCAAATATTTTCCGCGGTATTTATACGACAAGCGAAGAAGCGACGAAAGAATACGAAGATGCCCGCGTAAAAATTGCGAAATTTATAGGAGCACCAGCGTCAGAAGAAATTATTTTTACCAGGAATACGACGGAGTCAATTAATCTTGTTTGCTACGGTTTAATCCACGGAGATGAAATAGTTGCTTCGGTCATGGAACATCATTCTAATTTTGTTCCCTGGCAACAACGAGGAAAACTTAAAATTTGGTATTGTGACAAGTCAGGACAATTAAATCTTAAAGACTTGGACAAATTAATTACCCGAAGAACAAAATTACTCGCAATCACAGCTGCATCCAATGTGCTTGGGACAATCAATCCGATTGAGAAGATCGTCAGATTTGTGAAACATATTAACCCGCAGTGTTTGGTGCTAGTTGACGCCGCCCAGGCGGTCCCACATATGCCGGTTGATGTTGGAGGGTGGGGCGCTGATTTCGTCGCCTTTTCCGGTCACAAAATGCTGGGGCCGACAGGCATTGGCGTGTTGTGGGGGAAAAGGGAACTGCTTGAGAGTATGCCGCCGTTTAATTTCGGCGGAGACATGATTAAGGAAGTTCATGAAAAATCTACTGTCTTTAACGATGTCCCGCACAAGTTTGAAGCTGGGACGCCGCATATTGCCGGCGCTATCGGACTGGGCGCCGCTGTTACCTATCTTTCGAAGATAGGCATGGTCTTTGTTCGTGCGCATGAAAGAGAAATCACGAAATATGCACTTGGTGTACTCTCGTCAATCAAAGATGTTTCGGTTATCGGAACAAAAGATCCGGAGAAGCGTGGGGGAGTGATTACGTTCACCGTTCGCGGTGTTCATCCCCATGATGTTGCGCAGATTCTGGATGAGGATAATATTTGTATCCGCGTGGGGTTTCACTGCGCCCAGCCGCTCCATGAATATCTGAACATAGGACCAACCGCCCGTGCATCATTTTATGTATATACAACAAAAGCTGATATTGATGCATTGGGTGGAGGACTTCAGAAGGTCATCAAAATATTTTCGTAATATGGACATGTATCGTGAGATTATCCTCGATCACTATAAACATCCGCGCAATTTCGGGCACTTGCCTCACGTAACTGCCTCCGCAAATGCGTTTAACGCAACGTGCGGGGATAAAATAATTATGGAAATCTCTATTGAGAATAATAAAATTAAGGACATCCGGTTTTCCGGAGTTGGCTGCGCCATAAGTCAGTCTTCTGCGTCGATGCTTACGGAAAAGGTGAAAGGGATGGGTCAGACTGAGGTTATGAAGCTTAACGCAAAAAATATTATTGATATGCTTGGCACAACGCTTACGCCTTCACGGATAAAATGTGCAACACTCCCGCTTGAGGTGTTACAAAAAGCTGTGGTATCATTGAAATAACTTTATGGATGATAACGACCCGAAAGTAAAACGTACTATCCGGAAACTCACGATGCGCATTGATAGAAATCTCTGTATCGGCGCGGCAACCTGTGTGGCGATTGCGCCCAAAGCCTGGGCGCTGGATAACGAGGCGAAAGCAATAATTCTGGATACGGCCGATCAGGAGTCTGACGAAGTGCTTATCGAAGCGGCAAAAGGTTGTCCGGTCATGGCAATCTTCATCACCGACGACACGGGTAAACAAATTTTTCCGTAGAATGATTTTTCTTCACCCCCTCGACTGAATAACTGTGGTAATCTAGATATATGATGGATTCTGTTACTTGGAAAATCGGAGGTGAAGCAGGGTTTGGGATAATGGCAAGCGGAGCCATGTTGGCGCGCACATTTTCCCGCGCAGGGTATCATGTACTGGCGACCAACGAATACCCGTCACGTATCCGCGGAGGGCACAATCTCGTAACAGTCCGCATTGGTACACAAAAATTTGAGGCGATGAACCGCGACCTTCATTTGTTGGTGGCATTAAATAAGGAAACAGTTGATCTCTATAAGGAGGAATTGAGTGAAAATGCCCTGGTAATTTTCGATCCGAAAGACGGAGATCAGTCAGCTGGTGATTTCTCCAAACCCGTCAGACTCATTGGCGTGCCATTAACGGAACTCGTGACCAAATTCAATGGCGATCCTGTGATGCGCAATACTGTTGCAATCGGTGCAAGCATCGCGCTGTTGGGTGCGCCGTTTACTCATTTTGAAACCGTCATAGCCGACCAGTTTAAGAGGAAAGGACCGGAAGTTATTAAAAATAACGTTGATATTGCGCGCGCAGGCTATGATTTTGTGAAACAAAATCATGTAAACGAACAATCTTTGAATCTTTCTCCCATAACTAAAAAAGAAGACCAACTTATTGTGAATGCAAGCGAAGCAATCGGTTTGGGGGCAGTCCGGGCGGGATTAAAATTTGCCGCCATATATCCCATGACACCCATTAACGCGCTCATTACCTTTCTGGCGGACCATGCAAAACAGTTACATATCGTGTATAAGCAGCCGGAGGATGAAATAGCGGGTATCAATATGGCAATCGGGGCGTCACTGGGCGGCGTCCGCAGCATGGTAGCCACGTCTGGCGGCGGATTTGCGCTTATGGTGGAGGGTTTGTCCTGGGCGGGTATGATCGAAGCGCCGCTGGTTATTGATCTGGGGATGCGTGTGGGTCCATCAACCGGCATGCCGACGTGGAGTGAACAGGGAGAATTGCAGTTTGTCATCCACGCAGGCCATGGTGAGTTTCCGCGAATAGTGCTTGCGCCCGCTGACGGAGCGGAGGCGTATACCCTTACCGTGGAAGCTTTTAACCTTGCCGACCGCTATCAAATACCGGTATTTATTCTTACGGACAAATATTTAAACGAAAGCCAATGGTGTGTACCAAAATCTCATGTATCAGGGGACATACAAATAGACCGTGGGAAATTAGTCAAAGATGCGGATTTGCCGACCGACGGATCGTTTAAACGATATGATTTGTCAGTTTCCGATGGCGTGTCACCGCGAAGCGTTCCCGGACAAAAGGGCGGATTTTATTACGCAAATTCCTATGAACACGATGAAATAGGGCATGTGACGGAAAAGTCCGACGTGCGTGTCGCGATGTCGGAGAAACGTATGAAGAAATTTGAGGCGATGAAAAAAGACGTCAGGGCACCCGAAGTATTTGGTGATGCGGACACGAACGTGGAAATTACCTTTGTCACATGGGGCAGTACCCGCGGGCCGGTACTTGAGGCGATGAAGCTACTTGCTGCACAAGGCAAAAAAACCAGACTTGTTCATTTCTCCTGGATTTATCCGTTTCCGACGGAAGAAGCGATGAAATTATTGTCCCCGGCGCCACGCATTATCGATGTGGAGCAGAATGCCACAGGACAGATGGCATCATTAATCCGCGAAAATACCGGAATTCTCATAAAAGATAAATTACTGAAAAATGACGGAAGAATTTGGTATCCGGAAGAAATTGTGGAGAAAGTGACTACAGTATGACTGTAACTGCAGATACGTTTCAATCGGGATTTTCTCCTACCTGGTGCCCGGGGTGCGGCAACTTCGGCATCTGGATGTCTTTGAAAAATGCACTGGCGAGTTTGGGTATCGGTACGGATGACGGTGTCATTGTGTACGGCGTCGGGTGTCACGGCAATATGTACGATTGGATGAAAATGTACGGTGTTGCAGCCCTTCACGGTAGGACATTGCCTGTCGCTCAGGGACTACGACTTGCCAATCACAAATTGCCGGTGATTGTTTCATCCGGTGACGGCGACGGGCTGGGGGAGGGCGGAAACCATTTCCTTCACGCGGCCAAACGGAATCCAGATATCACGGTTCTTATCCATGACAATCAGGTGTATGGCCTTACGACGGGTCAGGCGTCGCCCACGGCCAAAGCAGGATTTAAAACTAAATCCACGCCGGAAGGAGTCGTAGACGAACCGGTCAATCTGCTGGCGCTTGCAATCGGCGCCGGTGCGACTTTTGTGGCCCGCGGATTTTCTGGGGATGCACAGGGACTTACAGCGCTGATTGCCGCCGCGGTGCAGCACAAAGGATTTTCAGTTATTGATATCCTCCAGCCATGTGTGACGTTTGATAAAGTGCATACGTACCAATGGTACCGTCCGCGCCTATACAAGCTGGAAGAGGCGGGGTACGTACCGGATAATAAATTGAATGCCATGGAAAAAGCCCTGGAGTGGGGTGACAAAATCCCCGTCGGCATCTTTTACAAAGAGGATAAACCGACCAGCGAAGATCACGAGTCGGCCCTTTCCGCCGGCCCGCTGAAAGACAGCCCGCTTACCATCGTAAATCTTCAGGAGCTCCTCAGCGAGTTTATATAATGTTAGATCCGCGCCTCTTGACGCAAGCTCTAGCACTTGTTATACTCGAGTGCTAGAGAAGGATACAATGGACGAAATACTCAATCCATCTGAAATGGTTTTACCGGTAGTTCCCATTCGTGACGGGATCGTTTTTCCCGGTACGGAGATGATCCTTACCTTCGGCAGGCAGCGAAGCGTCTCGGCGATTGAAGCCGGCCAGACTTCGGGCAAACGCGTGATCCTCGTTATGCAACGGAATCCCAACGTGAATGATCCGACACCGTCTGATCTCTATTCTATCGCCACGGTCGGTGAAATTGTCCAGATGATGAAAAATGAGGGTGAAATCAATGCCCTGGTCCGCGGTGTGTCCAAAGTCGAGATTCTCTCCTATGAAGCAGTAGAGCCGTTTTTTGTGGCACGCGCGTTAACGCTCACTGACACTATTGAGGAAGATGAAGAGACCAAGGCACTGTTTAATCATCTGACCAATGAACTGCGGCAGGCAGTCAAATTGGGGAAAACCATGGATTTCCTCACGTTCATGAACATTATGTCGGGCGTTTCTCCCCAGTTACTTTCCCACCAGGTGGCGGGTGTACTTGATATCAAGCCCAATGAACGGCAGGAACTCCTCGAAATGACGTCCATTAAAATGCGTCTTGAAAAAGAAATTACGTACCTGTCGCGTGAAGTCAAGATTTTGGAGCTGGAAAAGAAAATCGCTAATAAGACTCAGGAAAAATTTGATAAAAACGTGCGTGAACAGGTGCTGCGTGAGCGCATGAAGACCATTGAAAAAGAACTCGGCGAAGATGACGGGAACAAAGAATACAAAGAGCTAGCCGATAAAATTAAAAAAGCGGGTATGCCGCCGGACGTCCGCGCCAAAGCGGAGAAAGAATTGTCGCGGCTTATCCAGATGTCCCAATACAACCCTGAGTCCTCCTACGTGCGTGCGTACCTGGACTGGCTCGTTGATCTTCCGTGGGCTGTGGCCAGTCCCAACAACGTCGTAATTGCCGACGCGGAAAAAATTCTTAATCACGATCACTACGGACTCAAGAAAATTAAAGAGCGGATACTCGAATATCTTGCCGTCATGAAACTTCGAACGGCAGCGGTGGAAGCATCCTCCTCCGTACCGAAGAGCGGGGCTTCGGAGGACAAGCCTCGGAAGGCGAAATCCGCGCCGACCATCCTGTGTTTTGTGGGTCCGCCCGGAGTAGGCAAGACGTCCATCGGCAAGTCCATCGCAAGAAGTTTAGGCCGTAAATTCGTCAAAATGTCCCTCGGGGGCATCCGGGATGAAGCGGAAATCCGCGGCCACCGCAGAACCTACGTCGGGGCGTTGCCGGGCCGTATCATCCAGGGTATTAAGCAGGCTAGTACTAAAAATCCGGTATTTATGCTGGATGAAATTGATAAAGTGGGGACTGATTTCCGCGGTGATCCGTCGGCGGCACTTCTTGAGGCGCTTGATCCGGAACAGAATTATTCATTCTCTGATCATTATCTGGAAGTACCGTTTGATTTGTCCGACGTATTTTTTATTACCACCTGCAATGTACTGGATACCATTCCGCCGGCGCTCCGTGACCGCCTGGAGGTCATCCATTTCCCCGGCTATACGGAAGATGAAAAGTTCCACATAGGGCGCGATTTTCTTTTTGAAAAAGAGCGGGAAATTCATGGTGTGCCGATAAATACGGTGAAGCTTACAGATCCGGGACTGTATGAAATTATCCGGCAATATACGCGTGAGGCAGGAGTCCGCAACCTCGAGCGGGAAATAGCGACGATTTTCAGAAAGGTTGCAAAAAAGATTGCGGATGTTAAAGGAAAACGGCCCACATTCACAATCGGGCCTGCTGTGTTGCATGAATATCTTGGGCCGACAAAATTTACTTCCATGCTCGCGGAGACGAAGGATGAAGTCGGTATGTCCACGGGTCTTGCCTGGACCGAGGCGGGCGGCGATATTCTCTTTATTGAATGTGCGCTCATGCCTGGGCGAGGCAATCTTACACTAACCGGCCAACTCGGTGATGTAATGAAAGAATCCGCGACTGCCGCCATGTCTTATGTGCGGAGCCGCTGGAAACTATTGGGGTTACCGGAAAAGTTTTTCCAGAAGATAGACGTTCACGTACACGTGCCGGAAGGGGCAGTGCCCAAAGATGGACCGTCTGCCGGGGCCGCAATTGCAACGGCAATTGTTTCCGCGCTTACAAAAATTCCGACCCATCGCACCATTGCAATGACAGGGGAAATTACCCTGCGGGGGAGAGTTCTGGAAATCGGCGGCGTGAAGGAAAAAGTGATAGCCGCCCACCGGGCAGGCATCTCCACCGTCATTCTGCCGAAAAATAATAAGAAAGATCTCGAAGATATTCCCAAAAGCGTTTCTACGGATCTCAAGTTTCACTTTGTCGAGCACATGGACGAAGTCCTGAAGCTTGCCCTCATAAAACCTCTTATCAGAAAGTAACGGTTATTTCATAAAATCATACACGATTTTCGAAATTTTGGCCTCCAGTTTATCCGCCGTGTCCTCGTCGCCCGCGTCAGTTGTGAGTATGCCGATGTAATAAACCGTATTGCCGTGCACGACGATGCCCACGTCATGGATCTCTCCGTTGTCGCCGTTGCCGATTTTATGATAGACCGTTACATCGTGGGGCAAATCTCCCGGTATGCGGTCTTCAAAATCGCTGTCGCGCATAAACCCGAGCATTTCCGTGGTCGCTGCGGGATTTGTAACGTTATTACTGTACATTTTATGCATAAGAAGCTCCATGTCTTTATTTGACGTTTGGTTATTTGCCATATCCGTTTGTGTGAGTCCCCAGCTGTTGATGATTGACTGCACGGTCGGAAGTCCGACGACATAGTTACCCAGTAAAAAAGCTGCCGTATTGTCGCTTTTCTGCATCATGAGACGGGCGAGTGTTTTTACCGTGTACGTCGTTCCCGGCGGGTCGTAGCGGATACTGCCGGTGCCGTAATCCTGTATATCATCAGGTTGCAGAGTAATTATCTGGTCAAAATTGACTTTACCGTTTTGCGCCTGATCATAGAGCGTGGCCAGAATCGGAATTTTATTGACGGACGCGGCGGTAAATTGTTCCGATTCGTTGATACCCATGGAGAAGTTGGAATGGAAATCCACGATATAGACGGAATAATTTTTAAACGTATCGCCGATAGCAGACTGTATTTGTTTTTTTAACACTTCCGGATCCTTACGTACCGAAAAAATTCCGAGAATCCTGGTATATGCATCGCTCTGGATGGGGGATACGAAAGATTTGGTTTTTTCTTTGGTAAATATGTATGCGCCGCAGGCAACGATGAAACACACAACCATCAGGAAAATACATCTTTTCAGCATGAAACAAATTGTATCACGCTTGGTATAATAGAAAAGATATGAAAAAACTGAACGCAGGAAAATTATTCCTTTCGATTATCATTTGTTTATCAGCAGGGTTGATCGGTTCACTGTTTACGTTTTCCGCCATTCCGACATGGTACGCGGCTATTGCAAAACCCGCATTTAATCCGCCGAACTGGGTCTTCGGGCCTGTCTGGACGACACTGTATATACTCATGGGTATTGCGATGTATCTCGTGTGGATAAAGAGGAAGTCGTTGACACTTTTCCTTATTCATCTTATGTTCAATGCCGGCTGGTCCGTGGTATTTTTTGGGCTTCATTCAATTGGAGGAGGGATGTTCATGATTCTTATCCTGTGGGGTCTCATCGTTGCTGTTATCCGCGAATTTTACCGGATAAACCGTGCGGCTGCGTATCTTTTACTCCCGTATCTTGCCTGGGTGTCCTTTGCCAGCGTTCTCAATTTTTCACTTCTTCTTCTTAATCAATGACTTTGACGGTAAGATCGGTGCCGTCGTAGGCAAACGCGAAGTGTACGGGTTTATCAAATGTATTGGTGATGTAGAGATTTTGTTGTGCGTTTGTGTCATGGGAGCCCGGGATATAATAAATTGCCACTCCGTATTTTTTAGGTACTTCGGGAATGGAGGCAAAGTTGTGGTTGGTAGGGGCCAGTGCCGCGAGCCCTGCGTCTTTTGCCGCCCAATAGATCAGGGATGCAAGATGGCACACGCCGTCGCCGGTTAAATATCCGTCGGATTTGAAACCATCTTGATAGTTAAAGTGTGATCTCATGGTTACACTGACTTTCCCTTCAAACTGGGGTAAAACGTCGGGGTGGAATGCAAACACTTTCCCGGGATTTAACGTAAAACTATAAGATTGCGGTTTATCGATGAGAGACCAGTCCACTGAGGCCGGATTTTTGACCTCATGATCCATGTAACTCAGGGTGAGCAGAATGTTGTCGCGGAAGATGCCGCTTACCCACGGATTTGGGTAGCGGTCGGTAAGGCTGAAGCTCCGCTCTGCACGCACGTTTTGGGTGCCGAGCAAATAACCGCCGGCAGCTGATTTTGAGGCCATAATGGCATGGATGACAAGGGCAAATAGTGTGTTCACAGAAGCTAAATGATATCACACTATAAGCTATTTTTCAAGTCTACAGGGAGTGTTTACGAACCTGTGCAAGGAACTTCCGTTTGGTTTTGTTGGCGCGGTCTAAAATCGCCAGCTCGATATTAACGGGCGAGTTATCCTTCAGGTATTGCATGAGCGCCGTATCGCCGGGGGCCGCACGGAATTTTTCCAGAAATTCCTCATGATACTCGCGGGGAAGATACGTAAAGATTACGTCCAATATCTCGTGCTGGAGGGTGGCATCCATCAGTTCAAGTATTTTTGTTTTGTCTTTGGTGCTTACCGTATGGTCATCAAGTACCGCGACTATTTCTTCGATAACGATTAAATGGTCATAAAAGAGTTGGTTCATAGTTTGTCCGCAACCTGCGGCGTGCCCGTACGTACATTGTACTCCACGGGCCCCAAGGGTATTTGATTATTCGGGTCGTTGACGAAAAACAGTACGACCGCGCCTTTCTGCGGGCCTGTGTTAAGGCCCAGATATGCCATGATTTCCGGTGAGCCGCCGAACTGTTTACCTGTTGACTGGGCAGGGCCGGAATCGGCAACGTCCGCAACCACTGTTTTTCCGTTTACCGGATTTATAACGAGAACTTTCCGGTATTTATACCAGTCTCTCAAATAATTGAGTCTGGTTTGCCAGTCCGGCAAATATAAGGTCTGAACCGCGACGTACCATTTTTCTTTTTGGATAAGATCCTGTGTCAAACTGTCTTCGGTTTGTGCAAAATAGCCCCACGCGCCCGTGCCGGGTGCCATATCAGGAACCGAATCGCCGGGGAAGCGGGGGAGATGCTGCTCCGCGCCGATATATCCGTAACTGCGGTTGAGCCGTTCACCATAAAGTGTTGCACTGGCGTCTATTCCCCAGGTGGTTTTAATTTCGTTACTGATTGCTTGTTCCTGAGTGTCAGTCAGCGGCGTCGACAGAGTCGCATCTTTCGGGAGCAGTGTAGCCAGTTGGTTTGATAGTTGTGTTCGTAGCTGATCGGCGGAAAGCGCCGCCATCTGGTGGGTCGGCGTTGAGAGGACCTGCTGGGTAAGGGGTTGGGCAAAAAGAAGTGCGCCGGTCACGCCCGCAGTTGCCGCGGCCTTTGCGGCATACTCACGGATACGGGACGGCGTGATCCCGTGCTTCTCAAAAAATGTCACCACGTGCGGATGTCTGGTACGGAGTTTCTTCTCGCTGATTTCCGACTGGCGCTGGAGTCCGAGGTAAAGTTTACTGGTGTTGAGCGTCGCTTTGTACATCAGTAATTAGTATAGTATATTACGCATAAGGGGGAATATATGAACGGAAAAACCACAGTTCTTGTTATTATTCTTATTCTTTTAGGGATTGCGGGCGGGTATTATCTGGGAGCAAATTATAAACTCACTCTTCAGCCGCAGACAGCGGAAAACGTGACAGTTACAACCCCCACAGCGACACCGACACCGATGACGGAAGTCATGGCGAATACGGGTACACCCAGCGCCGCCGTGGTAACTCCTACTGTGGATGAAACGGCAACGGTTATTGCTGCCGTGAAAGCGGGATTGGTGGCAGAACACGGGCCAGACGCTGCAAGCCTGACAGTTACCGTATCCAAAATTGTCGGCAATTTTGCCCAAGGTAGCGCATCGGCGAGTGCGGGCGGCGGCATGTGGCTGGCCACCAAATTAACAGGCACATGGAAACTGGTTTGGGACGGCAACGGATCGATTTTATGCGCCACTGTTAATCCGTATAATTTCCCTACGACGATGGTGCCGCAATGTTGGGACGACGCGACTCAGACAACCGTCACGCGGTAACAATAATTAATTAGTCGGGGTTGCGGAAGCGCTTGCAGGTGTGGGAGCTGTTGTCGGTGCCGGTCCGCCGCCTGCGACCGTGAAATTTCGTGACAACGATACCTCATCGGAAGATACCAGACTTTGTACCCGCAAATTGAGCGTTTTTGCGCCCGGCGTAAGACCGTACATACAGATCGTATTATCGGTAAAGTCACTCCACGGACCGCCGTTTATCTGATAACTCCACACGACACCGCAGTAGTCCTCACCCTGTCTATCGATAACTAAACACACAGGATCGCCGGTTACGACATCGCCTTCATCCGGAGCGGAGATGCTGACCGGCCCCACCGCCTGTATGCAGGATGCAGTCGGCGTTGGAGATGGGGTCGGAGTAATTGTGGCGGTCGGCACGGGAGCCGGCGTCGAGGATACGCGGGGAGGGCGTTGGATTATGGTGACCACGGCCGGCGGTTGCGTGGGGGAGGGTAGTTTTTGCTGGCTTTCGCTTTTCAGATTGTTGATGTTGAGGATGATGACAGTCACCAGTACCGGTATGGAAAGCAGAGCACTGAAAAATTCCACATAACGCTTTTTATCCGGCAGGGCGTGGTACCACCCTTTTATCCGGTCAAAGACCGACGGCTTCGGCAGTCCCGGCTGCGGCGGCGGCGGAGTCGCGGAAGGAGCAGGATTATCGATGTCTTGATTCATACAACTTTCTATTGTATCAAATATCAGTCTGACTCACAGTATTCCTGTCATGCTACAATAGGTGTATGGAACCTACGTGCCCGCAGTGCCATGTGATGGTACATGATACCGATTATTTCTGTTATAACTGCGGAAAGAATTTAAAACCCAAATTATTATCCACTAAGCCTGCGACGGAGATTATGTATTACCTCGGCAGCATCCTCCTGCCGCCATTGGGGTATTGGTGGGGGGTTAAGTATCTCAAACAGACGGATACGGCAAGCAAACGGATAGGGATTCTCTGTATACTTCTCACGACGGTATCGCTTATCGCGACATCGATTTGGCTGGTGGATTACATCAACAAGATCAGCTCTTCTGTCGGCGGCCAGATCAACGGCCTCAACAGCATAGATGCGGGTTTTTAGATCGGCAGTGATTCCTGCCCCGACGGGGGAGCCGGTTGCCTCGTTTCTTTTTTGGGTTTGTGCTCAACCTTCACCATCTTTGCGATCGAAAATTCTAAGAGATCGGTTTTGAGGATGACAAACACGCCCGTCCCTCCGGCAGGAATTTTTTTGGCTTTCAGCTTTTTGGCAATAATCCACCGCCGGATCGTCCCCGGATGTTTTTTCAGGAATTGGGCAGCCTCGCCAACCGTCAGTATGTCATCCATCGTGCCGCCAGTATACCTCATATCTGCCAATTTGCAATTCAATGGGGTATAATTTCATCAGCTTGTCATGAAAAAAGTATTTATTTTCACTCTCTCACTTTTTTGTTTCGTACTACCCGGGATTGTTCGGGCCCAAAGCGGGGAACACATCCAGAGTTACGATACCTCCGTTGCCATCAAACCCGACGGCACTATCGATGTCACCGAACGCATCGATTATTTTTTTGATACGCAGCGGCACGGCATTTACCGTGATATCCCGTACATAAAAACCAATGCTGACGGAAAAAAGTACGCGATGACCATCACGAACGTTTCCGTTACCGATGAACAGGGAAATGCGTATCAGTATACACAGTCGCAGAATTCAGATACGGATGAGTTAAAAATAGGTGATCCGTATAAAACGATAACCGGCCTGCACTGGTACATTATTTCCTACCGTGTTGCCGGGGCCCTTACGTATTTTCCCGGGCATGATGAACTTTACTGGAATGCCGTGGGCACCAGCTGGCAGGTACCGGTTGGTGAAGCGTCTGCAACCGTGACGCTGCCGCGCCCAGTCGCCGCCGCGGATTTAAACGTTTCCTGCTTTGTAGGGGCGCAGGGTTCAACGGGGAAGGACTGTCTGATTTCAAAAACGGATAGCGGCGTGACGGTGAGCGTGAGCCGGCCGCTTGGGGCATATGAAGGCGCGACCATGGTCGTCGGGTTTCCGAAAGGAATAGCTGCCCAGTTGGAGCCGCTCGAAGTTGTACCGTTCCTTTCAACCATGGCCGGGAAAATTACCCTTGCCATTTTCGGTATCGCGGCACTGGTGTGGTATGTTGTCGCTCCTATTTTTGTTATCCGCAAATGGTGGGTATCGGGCCGCGATCCCAAGCCCGCGATGGGGGAGGTCCCCGCGTGGTTTAGCCCGCCGAAAAACCAGAAACTGCGGGAGCTAACGCCTGCGGAGACAGGCACGCTGATTGATGAGTCGGCGGATTTGCGTGATATATACGCGACCATTGTGGATCTGGCACGCCGTGGATATCTCAATATTATCGAGAAGACAAAAGGAGTGTTCGAGTTTGAAAAACAGAAGGATTGGAACGCTCCTGCGGATTCGGAAATTCAACCATTTGAGACCGAGCTTCTGAAGGGGATTTTCGGGAAGAAGAAACGCGTTTCTTTTGCGGATCTGGACCTGTCTGTTCCGTTTGACGCCGTGAAACAGGACATTTATTCTTCGCTTGTTGCCGACGGTTTTTTCCCCGAGAATCCGCAGACACAGCGCACGAAATATTACGTATTGGCGGGGTTTGCCCTTCTGTCCGGCAATCTCCTTTTGTTTCTTATTGCCCTCATTTTCGGTAAAAACATGCCGCGAAAGACCGAATATGGGTCGCAACAGGCTGCCATTGCGCGGTCACTCAAGAATTTTCTCGTGAGCCAGAAGAGCGAATTGAAATTTCAGGCAAGTAAGCAGATGATGTTTGAAAAACTCCTGCCCTATGCCATCGCTTTCGGCGTAGAAGAAATTTGGGCAAAGAGGTTTGCGGACCTGGGTATCACACAACCCACATGGTACGTTTCTCCGACAGGCAGTCCGTTCAATACGGTTATTTTTGCCAACAGTCTCGGCCGCACGGCAGCGGTGTCGTTTGCACAGTCGGTGACGACCAGATCTTCGACAGGCTTTTCCTCCGGTTTCTCCGGCGGGGGAGGATTCTCCGGCGGCGGGGGCGGCGGGGGGGGCGGCGGGGGCTGGTAGGCTCATCGTGCCGCGTAACTCTGTTATCTATTATTCCGTTTGAGAGGAGGTATGGCGGGGGTGGGTGTGGGCGTATGTGACGCCCTTGGTGTTGCGGTCGCGGCGGCGGTTGGTGTCGGTGTCGCGGTCGGGGTAGCGGTCGGAGGAGGAGGATTGAGGGTGAGGGTACTGTCGATCGTCGTTATAGTGAAGATTGTCGAATCAGGATTGACGACCTGCATGACGGAAGCATCCATGTGCAGGGTGGTTATAACGTTCTGATTGGTGTTGGGAGCCATGGGAAGGGTAGCCACCTCAAAGGTGCCCCGTGGCGGCGATGAACGCTTCGCGGGATCCAGAGCCAGGGTGAGATTGATAATACCTGTGGTATTAGCCTCATTCATGGATGTTTTTTTTATCACGCGGGTTAAGGGGGAAGGACCGGTGGAGACTTCGCCGGTCAGATTTACAACTGTGGGATCAAAGACTATTTTTATTGTAACGAATGCAACAGGATTGTTTGCCGTTGCCCAGATCTGAAATATAGTCTTCGGTGGCATGGAATTGGTTGCCGGCTGGATGGAAATCCTGACGGTGTTGGTTCCGGCCCGTATCGGCAAACCCTGCTGGTGCAGCGTGGCCTGGCTAATAATGTACCCTGTTATCAGTAAAATGAGACCACCGAGGTAGATCCCGATGTTTTTGTTCGTCCGGAATTTATTGAGGATCCGCCGGTACCACGGGAGGGGCAGAGGAGGTACGATGATTGTTTGTTTCGTGTTGTCTTCCTGTACCGGCTCAGCTGATTTGTCCATGTTTTAAGTCCATAGTAGTCGAGGAGCAGCGTTCAGTCAACACCGTCAAGAGGCCTATTCCGTTTACTGGCAATTCAGCTGCGTCTTGCACGCGCTTTGCGCTGCGGCAGGTAAGCTGTCGCATGCGCTGCATTCGGACGTGGCGGTAATTCCCGGGCTAGCCCCGGTTCCGCCTGCAGCTCTCTGCGGCATGGTAAATGTCGTAAATGTGATATCAGCTGGCAGGGTAAATTCGGATGCATCCGCAACCCACGGTTTGCATATGTAGGAGACCGCCTGGTTCACATCCATGCCCTGGCTGTTGGCGCTTGCGGTAGCCTGCGTTTCGGAAATGGCTACTTTCATACCCCGTTTGATGAGGTTCGTCCAGATATAGCTGTATCCGGAATCAACAATCATATGACCGGTGACGGTTTGTCCCTGGTTTGTTGAGGTAAAATCGCCCCGCATTTTGCCGCCCGATACATAGATGGTTCCGGTTGTGTTTGCCTGTTTCTGGCTGGTAAATGTACAGGTTTGCGTTTCACCCGAGGTTAAAAGGCTTTTCAGCGTGCCCTGGACCCCAGCTGTTGTTGCCTTGGTGGGGCTTGCAGTTACCGCGGTTGTGGGAGCTGCGGGTGCACCGGCGGATTTGTGCTTCATGACATACGCACCGCCGCCGAGAACCAGAAGAACAAGTATTACAACGAGAACAAGAGTTTTTTTATTCATATACCCCGAACGTAGCACACGAAACGGACAAATGCAAGGTTGATTCTACTCCCGGCCCGTACTATACTGCCGCTCATGGCTAAGGAGTTTGAGTTTTTCATTCGGGAAGAGCATCCGAAAGTTGTTGCATGGGCGGCTGAGCGAAAACAGGCAGGTGCCATCATCGTAGGCAATTCCGACCAGTTGCTGGAATATTTGCAGGATCATACCGCGCCTGCAGATGATTTCTCTACCCGGATTTCCGGCGCTTGGCTGGAACAGTGCATCACATGGGCCACGGGCATTCTCCTTACGCCCAGTCTTCTTGCAAAGCACCTCCCAGACCGGCGCGTGTCCGGTGTGACCGTAGATCTGACGAGGTGTCTGGCAAAAGCGGAACGACAAATAGAAATACTTCCGGAAGAGCGAAGTTTACTGTTGAAAATAAGGCTCTGGGATGCTGGCTACGACCCACGGCTTACCCTTTTGCCCGCCCCGATCCCGCTCCCGCGCTAGTTCTCGTCTTTCCCGCGTGCGGTTGCTTCTGCCTGCGGCGCGTAATATACTGCCGTTCATGGCTAAAGAGTTTGAGTTTTTCATCACGGAAAGTCCGGATACTGTCCGCCAGTGGGCGATGGAGAAGAAGGAGTCCGGTGCAATTCTTGTCGGTTCTTCCGACGGCGTGCTTGAGCAGTTACTCGCCAAGACCGGGTATCACGAACCGGTTTCCGTCTGTTTATCCGGAGCATGGCTGGACCAATGTGTACAGAAAGGGGTGCGGGCACTCCTGTCCCTCAAAAATAATCCGGATAGTTTTCAACAACCCGCGGTTATGGGAGTTCAAGTCGATCTCTCTACTTGTTTTGCGTATGATGAGACGAAAGAGGCGTTGTCCATCGATGCCCGGCGCCAGCTTCTGCTAAGTCTTATCGGCATTCATGCACAGGATCCGCGTCTCACCCTTCTGCCCACCCTGCCCGCACATTAGTTTCTCGTCTTTCCCGCATGAGGGGAGTACTATTAAAATATGGCCCAAATCATTGGAAAAGATACTTATTTAGAAGAACAGAAGAATGATCATTCGATATATGGCCTATTTTTTATTTATATCTATTTTATTGCGGTAATTTCGTATGGAATTTTTCTTATAGAATTTCACTTTTTACAGCCAGAAGCCAATATTATCGGAGTGATCGTGCTTCTGATCTACTTAGTGATGAGGGAACCGATAAATGAGGAGATAATGCTAAGGTGGGATTACATATATGGTCTTCGCGGCGAAGAATCTGTCCAAAAGATTCTCGAAGGTTTACCAAAATCATATATAGTAGTAGCAAACGTAGTTTTGCCGGACAAACAGTCAAATATTGATTTTGTTGTAATTGGTCCGAGCGGAATATTTGCTATTGAAGTAAAAAGCCATGCAGGTCGTATATCGTATGATGGGCAGCAACTGCTCAGGTATGGAAGAAAATTTGAAAAGGATTTTCTATGGCAAACTAATAGCGAAGCAAGCGAGTTATATAATTATTTTAAATATTTGAATATTGAAATTCCTCTTGTCGAGCCGATTCTGGTATTTTCTAGCAGGTTTGCATCTGTCCGTTTCGGAAGGAAACTTATCGATGGTATTAGCGTTATCGGCGCGAGATGGTTACTGGAAAGAATTCAGGCTAATGTGAATAAAATATCCTTATCAGTTGATCAAATTGATAAAATCCAAAAAGCGCTCGAATCAGTATCAAAATAATCGATTCGTGTGCGTGAGCGGAGTATAATTTTACCATCGCTTGCGCTGGGAGGGTAATTATAAATTGATATGAAGTTAGCATTTGATCAGCAGATTGCGGTCAATTATACAAGTTTATCACAGAAAGCCCGTGTTTTGACGGAACGTTGGGTTGATGAATCGGTTTTTTGTCCGAATTGTGGTCACATGGATATTGATAAATATCCGAATAATCAGCCGGTTGCTGATTTCTATTGCAGCAATTGCAAAGAAGATTATGAGTTAAAAAGCAAACAAAACGCTATTGGGGCAAAAATAGTCGATGGCGCATATCGCACCATGATTGAGCGGTTGCATAGCAGTAACAATCCAAATCTATTTTTACTTCACTACAATTTACCAAATCTTGAAGTGCAGAATTTCTTTGTCATACCAAAACATTTTTTTATCCCCGGAATTATTGAGAAAAGACCGCCGCTTGCGTCCACAGCAGAGCGGGCGGGTTGGGTAGGATGCACCATTAATTTACAAAGTATTCCGCAAGCTGGGAAAATATTTTTTGTTAAAGAAAAACAGATTGAGCCGAAAGAAAAGGTATTGGCAGACTGGCAAAAGACGATATTTTTACGGGAAGAAAAAGAATTAAGCGCAAAGGGGTGGCTATTGGATGTCATGTTATGCGTCGAAAGGCTTGGACGCAGAGATTTTTCGCTTAGTGACATCTATGTATTCGAAAACGAATTAAGCGTTAAACATTTAGATAATCATCATATTAAAGATAAAATCAGACAGCAGCTACAGGTATTACGCGATAAGGGATATCTTGAATTTACGGGTAGAGGAAATTATCGGTTAAAATAATTTTTTGTAATTTAAAATATATGTCTCAATACTACAATCCAAACCGCGCGAGAAATAAGTATGATTCAACCTCTAAAGATCTATTTAGGTTGAGCAGGGGGAAGGTGGATTTGTTTATCAACTGTCCGCGGTGCTTTTATTTGGATAGAAAATTGGGCGTTGCGCAGCCGCCGGGATATCCGTTTTCCCTCAATTCCGCGGTCGATAAGCTCCTCAAAAAAGAATTTGATATCCACAGGGCCAAAGGCACGCGGCATCCACTGATGGAACATTACGGTATTGATGCCGTGCCGCTCGCGCACGAAAAGATGAACGAGTGGCGCGATTCTTTGCGTGCGGGGATTACATTCCGAATCGAGGGCACGAATGTCGTGGTTACCGGTGGGGTGGATGACGTGTGGGTGAAGCCTGACGGAGAGATTTGTATTGTAGATTACAAATCCACGGCTAAGGATGCGGAAGTCACGCTGGATGCCGATTGGCAGATAGGGTACAAGCGGCAGATGGAAATTTACCAGTGGCTGTTCCGGAAGAACGGGTTTACCGTTTCCGATACCGGATATTTTGTGTACTGCAACGGGAATACCGACAAGAAAGCGTTCGACGGGAAGCTGGAATTTGATATCAAAATCATTCCCTACGTCGGTGACGATTCATGGGTCGCAGGAACGATTTACGATGCGATTAAATGCTTGCAAAGCGAGCATTTACCCGCACCAGGACCGGATTGCGACTTTTGCAAATACCGCGCGGTTGTGAGGAAGTTTGAAAAATAAATGGGATTAGTAGATGAACGGAATCAGGGTCACAAACCCTTTTGAATTATTTGTGGAAGCACTATTGATGTGAGCGTTTCGATCCCTTCCTTGGTTTTGGCGGAGATAAAGACATGAGGAATGGCGCCGGCAGCCGCTGATATTTTTTGTTTATCCAAGGCAGGTATAGCATCAATTTTGTTATACACCAATACTTCTTTTTCAAGCGGAATGTGAAGTTGAGTAAGGATGTCATTCACGATTTTGATCTTTTCCATCATCAGGGGATCTGATGCATCGATGATATGGAGCACTACATCGGCGTGGACCGACTCCATGAGCGTTGATTTAAATGCTTCAATGAGGGATGGCGGCAAGTTGGCGATAAATCCGATGGTGTCAGAGATCAGCACTTTTTTTCCGAGACTCAGCATATATATTTCTCCGACTGTGCTGTCCAGCGTCGCAAACAAAGCGTTTTCCACCAGATGTTTTTTATGCGTGAGCAGGTTAAACAACGATGTTTTCCCTGCGTTTGTGTATCCCACGATGGAGATCGTCTGTAGTCCGAGGTTTTTTCTGTGGTCCATCTGGTGTTGGCGCGTGGCAGCGGACTGCGCGAGCATTTTTTTGGTGCGCGCAATTTCGCGTTTCCAGTGCCGCTGCATGAGTTCCGTATTTGTTTCCCCGATGCCGCGTCCTCCGATCCCGCCGCCCTGGCGCGAAAGCACCATGCCCATGCCGTAAATCCTGGGCCCCATGCTGTACATCCGAGCAAGCTCTATTTGGAGTTTGGCCTCGGTCGTGCGCGCGTGACGGGAGAATATGGCGAGGATAAGGTCTACCCGGTCCCAGATTTGGATATTCGGCCTAAGAGACCAATAGAGCTTTAACAGATTAAATTTTTGGCTGGGTTTCATTTGGCCGTTACATACGATGATGTCCGTGGGATGGGTTTTGAGGTACTCACCGACCTCCGATGCCTTCCCCGGGCCGATATAGGTTGAGGCGAATTCTTCACCTTTTTGGTAAATTAGATCTATGACGCGTGCGTTTCCAAGTGTTTCAACCAGGTGCCACAGTTCGGTGATATCAATCTCCATGTCCACGCGGCTATCGCGCTGCTTGGCGAGGTAGACAAATAGAATGTTCAAGGGGTGGGTAATTTGCACTAGTGTGCATTATAGCAAGATAAACACTTTGTTACACGGAGATTGGGGAATTAATAGACAAACGGGATGAGGCGTTTTGTGCAGGATTTGTAGGCGACGTAGGCGGGGATTTTTTGCAAACCACGGGCCGGAGATAAGAAAAAGAAGGATGAGTTATTTTTCATTGCAAAACAATAATACCACGGAAGACCGGTACCCTTGTATTTCCGGTCAAAATATCCTATAATAGTAGCATGATAAAAGAATCTCCTCTTGGTACTCAATTACCTATGCCTGACCATCCGCATTCCGAACGGAATGAGTTAGAAGGTGTTATCGGCGCGGCGATGGGAAGAGGCCGTACCGGTTTAGAAATTTGGGCGGCGGTATGGTCCATATTGGACAATGAACTGCTACATGGAAGCAGGAAAGGTAAGAAAGAAGCCAAATCACTCACTTGGAATGTCGCCAGACTTATTGTCGCCGAAAACAACGCTGTATTCGGAGAGACTGCAACCATTACCCTGAAGCAATTGAAACGTGTAAGCGCATCTTCAAAGGTGAATAGATATCTTAAATAATCAGCCTCATTGAAGTTACATTGTTTATCCGTGCAACTGTATTTTTTCTCCGACTTTAATACCTTTATTCTTAACGTCTCCCGCGGGGAGTTCGATGACGTTTTTATAGACCGGGTTCCAGAAAAACAGGCGGTTAGGAGGAAGGGTGCGAAGTGAAACAACCAGGTTTTTGTCATCCAAAATCAAGATATCGATAGGGGAACGGACTCCGAATGTATGGATGCCCCAGCGCGTGGTTAAGAAAATAGGTTCTATTTTCTGTACGCCGATAAGTCCCTTTGATTTTTCCCACAGGCCTGAGAGGATTTTTACGTTGAGGGTAACCATATATTCTATATTCTACTAGAGTCGTGTACACTGGTGATATGGAGAATCAGATGACGATCGCGGTATGGATTATCGCAATACTCGTGAGCTTTGTTCCCATGTCCGTGACGTATAAAATCATCGGGATTATTGTTTCAATTATTCTGATTGCGCTGGTTACCTATAAACTCAAACGGAGTAACCGTTTGGCCCCAATGACGCTTGTGGTGAACCTCCTCATCATAGGCTGGGATTTGGCCGTCGTCTATACGGCGCTGGCGCGGTAAATTTCAAATCTACTCGGTGACAAATGCGACTCCGATACCTGGCCCGAGATGGGCTGTTACTGTGGGGGTGAGTTCGGCAACAACAATTGGTTTTTTAACGTATGGCTGTAATGCTTCCGCCACGCGCCGGGCTCCTGCTTCATTATCCGCCTGCATAACCCCGATTTCTTCAAACGGTTCATGCTCGATAACTTTTTCGATGAGCATATCTATGCCCTTACTACTAGTTCTGGCTTTAGCGTACGAGTGAGCTTCTCCGTCTTTCAGCCGGAGAATCGGTTTAATATTTAATATGTTGCCAAAAGCTAATTCAGCCGGACTGATTCTTCCGCTTTCACGAAGGTATTCCAGCACATCGGCCAGCGCATAGACAGTCGTCCGCCTTTTCATGTCTTCGAGTTTTTTCATAATATCGAGTGGTGTTAATCCCTCACGCGCCCACCTGGCTGCGGCAAGAGCCAATAGGCCGCTTCCCAGCGAAGCGTTTCCGGAATCAAAGAAGCTGATATCGAACCGTCCCAGCTCTTTTGCCGCCATCTGACCTGTCGTTATGAAACCGCTGAATTTACGTGCTATATTGACGGAAATAATCGGTTCCGGATGAGCGTTAAAAATTTCGGTATATTCCTTCGGGGTGCATTGTGAGGTTTTCAGGATAAGATGCGGTTTTTTCAGCATGTCGATGAACTCCGGAGGGGAAATGTCAATCCCGTCTGTATATGTTGTTTCCCCGAATATAATTCTCCCGTGAAGAATGTCTATATCCCAGTCTTTTGCCATCTGCGGGGGGACATCGCTTGTTGAATCGGTGATGACATGAACTCGTGGTGCTTCTGCGGTAGTTGCCATAGTTTAAGGCAGACGGACAGGGTGAACCGATGTATTGTAGCGGATTTTTTTAAAAAGGCAAGAATCCGGAGTATTTTGTTTGACAAGGGTGTATATAATGTAACTACCGGATATATGGATAACCAGGTCGTTACCGAGGCAAGAAAATATCTCGATACGGTAGATTTTGTTATCGATTTGTATGACAAAAGTTTTGTGTGGGCGAACGAAAAAGTACTTCATACCGCGGGGTATACTGCTGATGAATTTTCAAAACTTCATACATACGACACGTTAGATAAAAGTGTTGATCCGGAAGCGTATCGAAACGAACTGGCAGAAGAATTAATTAAAATGCAGGGGACGACGATAGTTTTGTGTAATACAAAAACAGGGAAGAAAATCCGTTTGGAAATTGAATACCGCGTGTTTCAATGTAACGATGGCTGGTATAGGGCTGCAAAAGTTCTGAAGGTAGAAGAGCTTCCTAATGAAAGTACCGCGTAAGGGAGTCGGACCCTTGTTGATAGATTGAGAATCTACCGTACTAACCGTTATACGAACGCGGCTACTGAAGCTAATTTTACCAGCTTAGTCTTGACATAGCAACACAAATCCGATACAATTTCTCAGTATTTATTAGTCGCTCCCTATATCCTATTGATTGTAGGGAGGTTTTTTTTAGCTCACCTATGGATCCGAATAATAAAGTGTTACTGACAAAAGATGGCCTCGTTGAGCTCAAGCGCGAGTATAAAGAGCTTTTCGATGTAAAGCGACCCGAAGCGGTGCAGCGCCTTTCCGACGCCCGCGAGCTGGGGGATTTGTCGGAAAACAGTGAGTACGCGGCAGCCAAACAGGACCTTTCTTTCATAGACGGCAGAATTCTGGAACTCGAGGAAATTATTCACGGCGCTAAGCTCATCTCCGGTAATCACCAGAAAACCCAGGTAGACGTGGGATGCAAAGTCATTTTGCATATCAACGGCAAAAGGGATGAATTTATGCTGGTCGGTGAATGGGAAGCAGATCCGAAACAGAAAAAGATTTCCCACGAATCGCCGCTCGGGAAAGCTCTTATGGGCAAAAAAGTCGGCGACCGTGTGGAAGTTGAAGCGCCGGCGGGCAAAGTCATCTATAAGATTCTGGGAATTGAATAAAGTTTTCGATTGGGCTATTGACAGAATATAAAACAACGTGTATATGTAGGAGCTTATATCTATGAGTACCTATTGTTTCATCAGCAAAAAAGCAAAGAAACAATCCCTAACCGGGAGAGGTGCTTGTGGCGTAATGTAAACAATTAATTTTATTTTCCACAGAACCCCTCTCCGGAGGGGTTTTTTCGTGGGAAAAAGGAGGATATATGACACTTATTGAACAACGGGTCGTCCCGATAATACAAATAGAAAATACCGAGCAGCCGATGCAGCCAGGCGCGGGGATTTTGGGTTTGGGGCGAAGAAGTTATGAGCGTTTGTATTATAACGCCCGGGAACTTCTGGGAAATGTCGATTATTTTGTGACGCGTATGGTTCCTTGGGCAGCGGCGCATGTCGAACAAGATGAGGGTTTTGAAGAAAGGGACAGGCACCGGCGGATTGTCGGGAGAATCATGATGACCGTACCCCAGTTTGCAGAGGCGATGCGACGCTCACAGACCCTTCAGAATACTATAGAGGCAGTTATTCCCGTGGGTGAATATCAAGGATCTCCTATCGTTATGGCGATGTGGGGGATAAATAACCACCGTGAACAAACAATTGATCCCGTGAGTGTCATAGAGAGGGAAACTGTATATGAGCACCCGTCACAGTTATCTCCATCAGAAAGGGTAGATGTATTGCGTCAACAAGGATATCGGTTCGTCGATAATTTAGATAACATCGATTTGACGCAGGTATATTCGCTTTGGCATCCGATTTTCGAATGGTCCGAAGAAGATATAGGCGCTTTAAGAGGACGGTTACAAGAACAGAAGAGTTTATCGCCGAAAAGACGATCAGTATGGTTCACAGCAATTACAGATTTGAATAATGTTGTTGCTCTTGCAATGGCGGAACGATTAGATCTCCCGTTTCACCGCGGAGATAATCAGTCGATTATTGAAAGTACGGAATGGTGTGTCCGGCGGGGATGGGAAGGTCTCGGATTAGGATCAGGAGCTCCGTCACACGTGCACGCACAGGTACTCACAGATTTGGCATTTTTAGAACGTCCTCCAATTATTGTCGCAGAGACAAATTTTACAAGTAGGGCGGATCGTAACGGGCATAATTCAGGGATGATCGTGGCGGATAGAAAAATAGCATCTTTTCTGGTGTCACAGGTGCTGCGGCAAAATGTCGCTGTTGGTGACGGGTTGCGGTCGGAACGACTCCGGGATTTTACGATGATGTATATTTCGTCGGATAGTGTGCGGGATTACTATTCTTCGGAACAGCGCAGTCAAATTTTAGGGAGGGAAGTATGATTGTTGTTTACCCCTCCTATCATGTCAGGCACCGGCCGCCGAATGAAATTGTGAACGGGGATCGCGATGCGCATGCGGAAGTACCGGAAAGGATAGAATGCATAAAGGCATCTCTGGAGCAATTGAACGGGATAAAAGTTGTCCTTCCCCGCCGGTTTCCCCGTTCGTGGATTGATCAGGTCCATGACATTTCGTATATTAATTATCTTGCCGAAGCGGGAAGACGGGCAGGGAATCACTATGTGTACCCGTCGGTTTTCCCGTATGCTGCAGATCAATACACGAAGCAGGACGTGGGTCTTCGCGGACAATATAGTTTTGATATGTACACGCCGGTTTCAAGTACCACCTATGAAGCCGCCCGCGGTTCGGCAATGGCAGCACTTACTGCTGCCTCATTGGTCCGGCGCGGTGAGCGGGTGGCGTATGCACTGTGTCGGCCGCCGGGGCACCATGCGCTGCGGGGACGCATGGGCGGATATTGTTATTTTAATAACGCCGCGATTGCTGCGAATTATTTAAGCACCAGAGGGAAGGTGGCGATTTTGGATATAGATGTACATCACGGGAATGGTACACAGGAGATTTTTTATTCCCGCCGCGACGTACTTTTCGTGAGTATCCACGGGAATCCTGATGAGCTGTTTCCATATTTTACAGGGAGGGAAGAAGAATGTGGTCGTGGGGTAGGAATCGGGTATACCGTCAATTTACCGGTGCCGCTTGGCACAAAAGACAGGGTGTATGACATTGTGTTGTCTGCTGCGTTGACCCGAATTTATGAGTTTGCCCCAAATTATTTGGTTGTTTCGGTCGGATTTGATGCACACGAATCGGATCCGATTGGAAGATTAAAGCTTTCAACTAACTATTTTCGGCGGATTGCCTCTCTTATATCTAAATGTAATATTCCGACCGTTTTGATTCAGGAAGGCGGGTATAACGTCGGGACTATCGGGGATATCGCCCGAACATTTGTCAGTGGATTTTTAGGATAATTGAATGAATGCGGTCAATATAGGATAATAGAACCATGGCCACTATCGATTATCTTAAGAAGATGCGGTTAACCAAGCTTGCGAAACTTCGGGGTGCCGGCGTGGATCCGTACCCCGGCACAATAACACGAAAATATACCATTGCCAAAGCGCGCGGGTTAACCGGGAAAGACGCGGCAGTCGCGGGTCGGGTGATGGGAGTGCGCGGACACGGGAAGATTTTCTTTTTGGATCTTATTGACGGGACCGGCAAAATTCAGGTAGTACTCAAGTCCGATGTGTGCAGCGCAAAAGCGTTTGCACTGACTACCTGCATGGATCTCGGGGATTTTCTCGCCGTACAGGGGGAGGTAGGAAATACTCAGGCAGGTGAACGTTCGGTCTTCGCAAAAAATTTTCAGATCATTTCCAAAGCCGTCCGGCCCTTGCCAAGTGAGTGGAGCGGGCTCAAGGATATTGAGGAGCGCTACCGTCAGCGGTATGTGGATTTGGCAGTGAACCCCGATGTACGCGATATTTTTCTCACGCGGAGCAAAGTCGTCACGTTTTTGCGCGCGTTTTTGGACGGAGACGGATTTATCGAAGTGGATACACCGGTATTGCAGCCTATTTACGGCGGTGCGCAGGCGAAACCCTTTGTCACACACCATAACGCGCTGGATGTTGATTTGTATCTTCGGATTTCCGATGAATTGTACCTCAAGCGGCTCATCGTCGGCGGATTTGACCGTGTCTATGAAATAGGACGCGATTTCCGCAACGAAGGCATAGACCGGCAGCACAATCCCGAGTTTACGATGCTGGAGTTTTATTGGGCATACGCCAATTATGATGACCTTATGAAATATACGGAGACGATGATAGCCAGTCTCGTAAAAGAGCTTAAAGGATCATATAAATTTACCTATCAGGGAACGGAACTGAATTTTACGCCGCCCTGGCCGCGGGTACGGTACCGTGACGTCGTATTGGAATATTCTGGCGTAGACATTAATAAAGCCAATGATGAGAAAAAATTACTGGCGGAAATTAAAGCGAAAAAAATTACACTTGATTTGACCGGTGCTGTCGGGTACGGAGCGCTTTTGGATACGCTGTATAAGGCAACAGCGCGTCCGCAATTACTTGGTCCCCTGTATGTAACCGACCGGCCGACCGCATTTGTGGCGCTCGCCAAGCGGCTTCCTGCCGATCCTACTAAAACCGCATCGTTCCAGCTTTTGGTTGCCGGTAAGGAAATTATTAATGCCTATAACGAACTGAATGATCCGGAAGATCAGGCAAAACGTTGGCATGAGTCCGAAAAGCTCGGGATACAGGGACAAAGCGAACACGAGGCATTTGATGAGGATTATATTAGGGCGCTTGAGTACGGCATGCCTCCGACCGCAGGATGGGGAATGGGAATTGACCGCCTTGTTGCGATACTTACGGACCAGCCGAATATCAAAGACGTTATTTTATTCCCGACACTTAAACCGGAAAACGTTACGGTAAAATCAGAAAAGCTGGAAGGCCATCAGTCCTTGGGAATTACCTACGGGAAAGCGAATAACGTATTGGAGGAATATATTAAAGACCCCGTAACCCGCATGCATTGTAAAGAATCAGAAGCGATTATGCGCGCGCTCGCGAAGCGTTTTGGTGAAAATGAGGAAGAATGGGGGATTATCGGTCTTTTGCACGATATTGATTGGGAATTAACGAAAACCGATACCAAAAAACACTGTATCAAATGTGTTGAAATTTTGAAGAAAAACGGCGCGAGTGATTATCTTGTTGAAACTATACAATCTCACGGATTTGGGCAAATTGAGTCATTGAAAGGAAAATTGCGTCAGGGTCGCGTGCAGCATGCGCTTGCCGCGGCAGAAACATTAACAGGATTAATTATCGCCTCGGCTCTCATCCAGCCGGATAAAAAATTACTGAGCCTTAAACCGGAATCATTAAAAAAGAAATTTAACACTAAAAAATTTGCTGCAAACTGCAGGAGAGAAATTATTCTGGAATGTGAACAGATCGGATTATCCATTGATGAGTTTCTGGCACTGGGGCTCAAAGCTCTGCAGGGGATTCATGAGAAACTGGGAATGTAAGAATGAATAAGCTCCTTATCGCGACCACTAATCCCGGAAAGTTGGCAGAAATAAAAAGTTTTTTGTCGGACCTCCCCGTGACGCTTGTCGGACTGAATGATGTCGGTATTACCGTTTTTCCCGAAGAGACAGGGATAAATTTCCAGGAGAACGCGATTCTTAAAGCAAAATATTACGCGGAAAAATCCAAGCTTCCGACGCTTGCTGATGACGGGGGGCTGGAGATTGATGCTCTAAATGGCGAGCCGGGAGTGAAATCACACAGGTGGATACATGATGACCGTGAGGATTCTGATGAGGAACTTATCCAATATACGCTGGACCGGATGAAGGATATTTCAGACGCTAATCGTGGGGCGCAGCTGCGGCTTGTGTTGGCGTTGGTGTTGCCGGGAGGCGAAGTATTTACGTCTGAAGAAAAAGTCAGGGGGATAATTCCCAGGGTCGCATCCAAAAACCGTTGGAAAGGGTTTCCGTACCGCTCGCTTCTGTTTCTGCCTGAAATTAATAAATATTACAATCACGACGAATTGACCGCAACCGAGACAGAAACGTATAATCATAGGAAGAAGGCTTTGGAAATATTAAAACCTATTCTTAAACTGAAAGTATGCTCGATATAAAATTTATCCGCGATAATTTAGAGATTTGTAAAGAAGCCGCGAAAAATAAGAACCGCGATGTAGACTGGGATGGGTTGTTGGCGCTTGATGATAAACGCCGCGAGCTCATCGGTACGTCGGAAAAACTGCGTGCAGAGCGAAACACATTAACCCGTGATGACCGGGTGCGGGGTAAATCCATTAAACAGGAATTAAAAGCGATCGAAGACGAGCTGCGTGGTGTTGAAGAAAAATTCGGTATCCTCATGCTGACTGTTCCCAATGTGCCGGATAAAAGCGTTCCCGTGGGTAAAGACGCTACGGGAAATGTTGAAGTGAAAAAGTGGGGTAAGGTGCCGAAATTCGATTTTACCCCGAAAGATCATATTGAACTCGCCCGGGAGCTGGATCTTATTGATTTTGAACGGGGAGCAAAAGTCGGCGGGTCCCGGGCATATTTCCTGAAAAACGAAGCAGCACAGCTGGAATTTGCCGTGTTGTTTTATACATTTAATAAACTCGTAACAAAAGGATATACGCCGATGATAGCACCAAGCCTGGTAAAAGACTTTACTTTGATTGGTAACGGACAATTTCCATGGGGAAGAGAGGAAGTCTATCATTTGGAAAAAGACGATGTGTTCCTTGCGGGAACCGCGGAGGTTCCGATGACCGCATACTTTGCCAACGAAGTCTTAGACGAGAAGGACCTGCCGAAAAAATTCGTCGCTTTTTCCCCGTGTTTCCGCAGGGAGGCTGGCAGTTACGGAAAAGATACAAGAGGGGTTTATCGACTGCACCAATTTAACAAAGTTGAACAAGTAATTGTCTCAACCAACGATATGAACAATTCTTTTACTCTACACGAGGAGTTGTTGGCTAATGCTGAGGAAATTCTGCAGGATCTCGGTCTTCCGTACAGAGTTATGCTTATGTGTACCGGTGACATGGGTGAGCCGCAGGTGAAAAAATACGATATCGAAACATGGATGCCGGGGCGGAAAGCCTATGGGGAGACAATGTCGAATTCCGTGATGGGGGATTTCCAGGCGCGGAGATTAAAAATCCGGTATAAGACAAAAGACGGAAAGATGATGTTTGTCCATACGTTAAACAATACAGCAATTGCCTCGCCGCGGATTCTTATCGCAATTTTGGAAAATTATCAGCAAAAGGATGGATCTGTTTTGGTGCCGTCTGTACTCCAGTCATATATCGGGAAAAAGGTGATTGAAAAATGAGTCTTCTTTCCTATCTCGTTCCCCGCGTTGTCGCCCGGTATTCCACGAAATACAATGAAGATATCCGTGTCGTGGAAGAAAACGGACAGTTTAAGCTTATTGCCCAGGGAGCACGGGAATCCGGGCCGTTTATCCGCAGGATCTGGCAAAAAGCATTACATAATTTCAACATTAACCCGTCGCTTCCGGTGCAATCAATTTTAGTTTTTGGCGTCGCAGGGGGTACCGTTATTCATCTTCTTCATGACCGGTATCCGGATGCGCGGATTGACGGCGTTGACATTGACGATCAGATGATTAAGATAGGTAAACAGTTTTTTAAACTGGATACACTGCCTCAATTGACCACGCACGTTACCGATGCCCGCAAATTCCTGAAAAACGCGGTTGGCAAACACCGGACGTGGGACATAGTTGTTACAGACCTGTTTATCGGGATTGAAATACCGGAATTTTCAGAACACTCGCCGTTTTTACGGGATATCCGGTCCGTCGTCGCCGAAGGAGGGCGGATGCTTATCAATTATAATTATTACGGAGAGTATATACCGCGTTCCGATGCTCTTTATACACAGCTGTTACATCTCTTTCCCGGGGTTTGCAGTATGATTATCCGGACGAACCGGTTTTTTTGCTGTCAATGACCGTTTTTTGTGGTAAAATAAACAGATGTTTAAGTTCTTGGGAAAGCTTCTTGACAGCAACGAAAAAGAAATTACACACCTCAAAAAAACGGTTGAATCCATCAATGCGTTAGAGGCAGATGTAAAAAAACTGAAAAGCGGGGATTTTGCCAAAAAAACCGCGGAGTACAAAGAGCGGCTGGAGCACGGAACGATGCTTGATGACATTCTTCCTGAAGCATTTGCGCTGGTGCGCGAAGCGGCCATGCGGACCATCGGTCAGCGGCATTTCGATGTGCAGCTGATGGCTGGAATAACGCTTCATAACGGGAAAGTGGCAGAGCAAAAAACGGGGGAGGGAAAAACCCTTTCCGCAATTCCTGCCCTGTACCTCAATGCACTTGCCGGTCAGGGAACACACCTTGTGACGGTCAATGACTATCTTGCGCGCCGCGACGCAGGCTGGATGGGACCGATTTTTCATTTGTTGGGGATGACAACGGCCGCGATGATCAGCGAGCAGTCATTTTTGTATGATCCGGCGTTTGATGATCCGGGAGCCACCGACGGACGACTTAAGCACCTTAAGCCTATTACGAGAAAACAGGCCTATGAGGCCGACGTGACGTACGGCATCAACAGTGAATTCGGATTCGATTACCTCAGGGATAACATGGTGTCGGATATTTCCCAGATTGTGCAGCGCGGCAATTACCATTATGCCGTTGTGGATGAGGTGGATTCGGTTCTCATTGATGAGGCGCGCACGCCGCACATCATTTCGGCTCCCGACACGGAGGCAACCCATGCGTACTACGATTATGCGAAGATCGTGGATAAATTAAACGGAGATCTGGATTTTGTGATCGATGAAAAACTGCGGACCGCACATTTGACGGACCACGGGATATTGAAAGTAGAAAAACTTCTGGGTATCCCCAATATTTACGAAAAAGATTTCGGGACCGTGCACCATATCGAAGCAGCATTGAAAGCACGGACGCTCTTCCAGCGGGAGAAAGATTATATTGTGAAGGATAACCAGGTCATCATCGTTGATGAGTTTACCGGGCGTCTCCTCATCGGCCGGCGGTTTTCCGAGGGCATTCATCAGGCGATAGAAGCGAAAGAAAACGTACCGATTCAGCAGGAAAGTAAGACCCTGGCGACCGTGTCACTTCAGAATTATTTCCGTATGTATCAGAAATTGGCGGGCATGACCGGAACTGCCGCGACGGAGGCGGAAGAATTCCATAAAATCTATAACCTTGATGTTGTCGTAATACCCACACACCGAACGATGATCCGCGAAGATTTTGCGGACAGTGTGTACAAAACACCGCGGGCGAAGTACGCGGCAATCGTTGCCGACATTATCGAATGCCACAAACGCGGGCAGCCGGTACTCGTGGGCACCACGTCCATTGAAAAAAATGAAATCATCAGCGAATTCCTCAAGCGGAAAGGCGTGCCCCACCAGGTGCTGAACGCCAAAAATCATTTAAAAGAAGCGTCGATTATTGCGGATGCGGGTAAAAAGGGAGCGGTAACCGTGGCTACCAACATGGCCGGACGCGGCGTAGATATTATTCTCGGCGGTTCTATTCACGAAAAGTGGGAAGTACCGGATGTCAAAGCTTGGGCGGATGAACAGCATGCTTGGCAAAAGTCGCATGACGAAGTGCTTTCGTCCGGTGGCCTTCATGTCATCGGTACCGAGCGGCATGAGTCACGGCGGATTGATAATCAACTCCGCGGTCGTAGCGGCCGTCAGGGAGATCCGGGAACCAGCCGGTTTTATGTCTCGCTTGAGGATGATATCATGCGGCTTTTCGGCGGCGATCAGGTAGCCAAACTCATGACTATATTTAAACTTCCGGAGGATGTGCCGCTGGAACACGCGATGGTGTCACGCTCGATAGAGCAGGCACAGGTTAAGGTGGAGGGATTTCATTTCGACAGCCGTAAACATTTGGTCGAATATGACGATGTTCTCAATAAACAACGGGAAATCGTGTACCGCAAGCGCCGCAAAATATTGGAAGGGGAGAGCCAGAAAGAGGAAATATTGGGTAATATTGCCAAAGAAATCGGCAACGTCGTTGCCATGTACGCGGATGAAAAAGGTGTATCTGTTGAACGGGAAAAAATCGTGCAGGAATTTGTTTCCATAATCCCGTTTGATCCCGCGTCAGGGCAGCAACTGTTAAAACAACTAGAACAGCTCCATACCGGGCCGGATATTACGGGATTCCTGACAGGTATTTCCCGCGATATGTATGAAACGCGGGAAAAGCAGGTGTCTCCCGAGCTCATGCGCCAGATTGAACGTTGGGTGAGCCTGCAGGTGATAGATAGTTTCTGGATGGAGCATCTGGACGCTGTTGATGATTTACGGGAGGGAATAGGTCTCCGCGGATACGGGCAGCGTGATCCTTTGGTTGAGTACAAAAACGAGGCGTTTAATATGTTTGAACAGCTGATGGCTGGTATCGACGGGGAGATCGTGCACAGGATTTACAAAGTACAGGTAGCAACAGCCCCACCCGGTCAAGTTCCTGTGAATCAGACGCCGATTGCCCAATCGCCGATTACATTGGCTGCCGAAAAGATGCGGACAAATACGTCAGAGCAAGCTATTGCTCAACCGGTCGTCAATGCCGCTAAAAAGCTTGGACGGAACGACCCCTGTTGGTGCGGGAGCGGGAAGAAATGGAAGAAGTGTCATTATCCAAAGACAAGTTGATGCATAATGTCGGCGCTATGTATTTAGCGAAAGAAATGCATCAACAAATTTTTTAGGCGCAGACGGTTCATATTCAAAAAATAAATACGGCTCCGTAAGTTCCAATTCCATAAGATAAAATATTCCGCTTTGTACAATGCCGTCAACGCGGGCGTAGAGAAGCGGTGAAGGAACAGTATTGAGTATATGTGTGGCCTGCGCAATAATTGCGTTTGGAACGGTTACCGGCCGTTCAGTTCCCCCAAATTCCGGCTGCGACCTGAATTCATGCGATTTGGGTTTTTTAATAACTGCATGACTGTATTGTTTATTGAAAAATACAAATGAATATTCTCCCACCTTAGCGACATCTTCCATAAACGGTTGCAGGATGATGTCGCCGTACCGCAGGATGTCCGAAAGACTTTGGCTTCTTTCAAAATCTTTCACGTTGATTTTTATGATATGAAATGCGGATGCGCCGATTACGGGTTTTATGATGCACTCGTTCCATCCGTTTTTTTCCGCAACTCTTTTTAGTGTTGCGGAGGTTGGTGAGCCTATGAGGACACTCGGGACAATTACTACTCCTTTGGTTGCAAGATCGAACAGATAGCTTTTTCGTGTATTCCATAAGACGATTTCATAAGGATTCCAAATCTGTGTTTCACGCGTATGAAGTCGGGTAAGCCATGCGCGGAAGGATTCAAAATTGGTATGGTAGTTCCAGCAGGATCGAAGAATTACGTGGGAGTATGCGGACCAGTTGACAGAGGGATCATCCCATGCAGCCGGAACAACCTGTGTGTTATGCTTGGCAAATTCAGCCGGTAAAAGAGAGTCACTAGTATTCAGTTTTGGGTTGTTACGGTAGGTGACAAGTGCAATAGGTTTCATTCCATTATAATATCATCTATATGGTCGTCGATACGCAAACGCGAAAAGATCTAATATGCGATTTTAACCTTCTGGAATATTTGTTTTCCGACGCGGCTGAAAAACTTGAAACATATCGTGATGAGTTGAATCTTCACAGAAAAGATATCCTTGGTGAAACGGCAAAGAACTGCAAAATGATTGTTGAAACGCTTCATATCCAACTGGATGAAATTGCATCAGACATGAGTCGGCTTAAAAAGAACGTACAATCGGGTGAAGTTGCGGATCGGGTGCTTATAGACGGAAAACGAAGCTGTTTTGACCGGCTGCGGTCACTTGTAGGGGTACTTGGCGCGGCGGTAACAGCAACACATTGGCAGTCTCCCTCGTATAGTGCCAGCGTCTGTAATCAGGCAGGTACGCAGGCAGGGGGCGTAGTTGCAAATGATAACGACTATAAACGGGATCAGCATATGAACGAGTGGGCGCTTGAAACGGCGCTCAAGAAAGAATATTTTCAAACTCCCTTTTTCATTCCGAGATACTTATTTGTCACGGCCAGCGGTATGGCTGCATATTCAGTCGCGGCCTCGTACGCGCTGGAAACCATTCCGAAAGACAGTACGGTACTCATGGGGCAGGGCGTCTATTTTGAAAATAAGGAAATGCTTACGTCAATGTTCGGCGAGAGAATTGTAGAAGTAAATGAATTCGATACGAAACACATTATTGCCGAAATTAACACCCGTCAGCCGGGCGCGGTATTTCTGGATACACTCGGAAATGATCCCACGGTCGCGGTCCCGGACACATCTGTCATTATCTCGCATCTTGCACATTCATATAAAAAACCCTGTAAGCTGATCCTGGATAATAGCGGTCTTTCCGTTTCCTATAATCCGTTAAAAGGTTTGATGAAACTTCGGCCGTCACTGGAAATTATCGGGGTTGAGAGTTTAAATAAATATGCACAATTCGGGTTGGACCGCGTTACGGGGGGCGTGGTATGGGGGACTGGATTCCGGGGAATATTTCTCTATGATTACCGGCGCCGTCTCGGAGTAAACATAAGTGATGTTTCGTCAGTTGCGTTTCCAAAGCCAAATCGCAAGGAACTTACCGGATATCTTGCGAGGTTAGAACGAAACGCAATGTATGTGGCCAATGTACTTTCACAAACTGCAGTCAAACAGAGACTTCCCATTACGCTCGTTTACCCCGGGTTGCCCATGTATCCCGGATACCGTTGGACGAAGAATATGCCGTTCCACGGATCATTTTGTATGGTTCAGTATAGAGATGAAAAGAAAGCGCTCAGATGGTACAGGAAAGTATTTGATGCCTCTATGACTATCGCCCGGCGGGAAAACATTCCGTTTATAGGCGGCACAAGTTTTGGGTTGCCGGTAACCCGTATGTACATTGTCGGAAAAAGATCAAAATTTGTCAGGCCATTCCTGCGGATTTCAGCAGGGTCGGAAACCTCTGCGGAAATTGAACGGATTGTTGTGATGCTATCAGCTGCGATACAGAATACCACCGTCTGAGTCTTTTCTTACAAAGAAATGGTGTTTCCGTCTTTTACGGATTTTGCCAGAAGTAACTTTGTGATATGATTTTCGATTGAATCCTGCAGTATACGCTCAAGATCTCTGGCACCGAAACGGATGTCGTAGGATTTGATGATTATGTCTGATAGATATGTATCGGAGACATCAAGGCGAATATGATGCAATTTCTGAATGTTTTGGGAAATAGCGTTTACCTGCTGTCGGGCAATTTTAAGGATTGACGGCAGGGTTAAAGACCGGAACATCACGATTTCGTCAAACCTGTTTAACAGTTCCGGTGAGTAAATTTTTTCCCGGATTATATAGTCTATCAGTGTCCGGTCGTCCGGTTTTGCGGTTGTTGATGTATCGGAATTCTGTTCATACAATAGTTCGCTGCCCGCATTGGATGTGGCGATGATAATGAGGTTTTTGCAGTCCACCTGTTTGCCGGCGCCGTCGGTAAAATACCCTTCATCCAAAACAGTTAAGAAGATATTTATAAATTTCCCGTCGGCTTTTTCAAATTCGTCCAACAAAAGTACGCCGTACGGATTATTGCGGATGACCTCTGTTAATTCACCCGGTTGTCCCGTATCAGGGGACCCGATCAATTTGGGAATATCGTCGGGCGACTGGAATTCGGACATGTCAAAGCGGTACAGATACTTATCCGATCCGAAAAAGAAACCAGCCAATTCTTTGGCTGTCTGGGTTTTTCCTACACCGGTCGGCCCAAGAAATAACAGTGTTGCCAGGGGTTTCGTGCGTTTGCCGATGAGCACGAACGATTTTTGAAGCGACGCCGCAGTTTTTGCAACGGCTTCCGGCTGGTCGATAATATGGGAGGCAAGAGCCGGTTCCAGCTGTGTTAATTTTGCGCGGACATCTTCCGTAAGCGATGTCGGGAGATGCAGCTTCGCCGATAGTATTTCGTCAACAATTTCAGGTGTCAATGGTATAACATTTCGAGAATCCTGTTTTGTTACCTGGTTGACGCAGATTTCATCCAGAAGTTCAATGGCTTTTTCAGGAAAAGGGATATTGGTGATATAAAAATCGCTTCTCTCGATAATTGTCTGGATGACTTCATACGGAATGAGTACGTGATATTTCTGTTCGAAGTCGAACGCGGAGTCACAGATGATGGTGATGGCTTCGTCCTCGCTGATTTCAAAGACATCAATTTTTTGGAACATATCGCGGATTTTTGTATTGGGGAAGACGAATTTTTGGTACAGGAACGGGGTTGTAACACCGATGCATTGGATCCGGTTGGTTTTGACAAACGGTTCGATAACGGACGTCAGGTCTATATGTCCCGGTGCATCGGCAACATATTGGTCAAAATTATTGAGGACCATCACAATGTTGCCCGCGGCAACAGCCTCGGCAAAAATCTGCCGTACTGTTTCTTTTTTGCGGTCTGTATCGATATTTTCTGACAGCAGCTGGTCAAGATGCACTTCTACCATCCGTTTAAATGCCAGGTAGCCGCTGGTTTTTCCGAGGTACATCCGTTTTGCCATTTCTTCCAAAATCGTATGTTTCCCGACTCCGTCTTCGCCCACCAAAACGACATTGCTTTCTTCCGATTTTGCCAGGATCTGTTCGATCTGGTCAATTTCTTTTTTCCTGCCGACCAGATTGCGGTAGTGGGGTAATAACCTGGTCAGATCGGTCGCATATTTATCGAGATTCACAGTATAACCGGTATTCCAATTTTGCGTCAGCGGCGGTTGGTCGAAAAGCCCATGCAGAAGCCACCACTGGGTTTTATGGATATATGTTTCATAATACCGGGTAAACCACATTTCTACCGCACTGCGGTTTTCCGGTTTTAAGAGGCGCTCTTTGAGAAATTCCTGTTCCATTTTCTGTTTCACGTCTTGGTCTGTCGGTCGAATGAGATAGACGGGATATAAAACGGTGACGGTCAGAAGAATAAATAAGAAAAACGCCGGTAACACCAATACGATAATAATTATCTGGGATATGAGATAGATACTGATAATTGCCAGACGCAGGATGAATCCGATAGTGACGGAGATGAGGTTAAAACTCAGCCTCGAAATAAATTCATTAAAGGAAAATCCGGGTCCAGTCTTCTGGACATATACCCGTTTCCACGGAGAAAATAGTGTCCGGAAGAGATGGGGTACGGCATAGAAATAAACCAAAAATCGACAGAGATTTCCGAAAGCTAAAAAATATTCCCGGCATTTTTGGGCGGTGAAGTTGAAAATAGAAACCTTCATAAAAAATTCAGGAACGTGTCTAATTAAATAATACCATAAAGATGGCTTGCCGGGTGTCACGGTCAGTGTGGTGTGATAGAATACGTGGATTACGCAATATGAAAGGGGAAACAAAATTATTTTTAGGTATCATCATCGGGACGGTAGTGATTGTCGCTATAGGCATAGCCCTTTTGAGTAAGCCGGCGGCCGGCACCAAAGTTGATTCAACGCTTCTTGTCCGTGCGGACAGCAATAAAATCGCTTCCGTGTCCGCGAGTGTTACGCTTGTGGAGTTTTCTGATTTCCAGTGTCCGGCATGCGGCGCCTATTATCCGGTGGTAACGCAGGTCGTTAAAGATTTTACCGGCAAGATGAATTTTGTGTACCGTAATTTTCCGCTGACTGATTTGCACCCGAATGCGCAGCCCGCAGCGTATGCTGCGGAAGCAGCCGGCATGCAGGGGAAATATTGGGAAATGTACAATCTTCTGTTCGCCAAACAAAACGACTGGTCGGCATCCGCCAGTGCCAGCGATATGTTTGCCCAATATGCGCAGTCGTTGGGGATCAATGTTGATCAATTTAAAAAAGATCTTGATTCAGATGCAGTGAAAAATAAAGTTGCCGAAGACGTTGCGGACGGGAATGCGCTTGGCATCAACGCGACACCCATTTTTTTTCTTAACGGTGTAAAACTCGACAACCCCGCAACACTTGCGGATTTTGAATCCTCTATTAACGCAGCTATTGCTGCAAAGAAGTGATTATGAGCTGGCAGCTCCTTATTTTGTTAAGCGTCCTTACCTATTCAATCTCAGTATTACTTCAGCGGGTTTTTGTAAAAGAAGATAAAAGTGATCCGATTGCTTTCTTTATTGTGTTCTCCGCTCTTACCGGGGTATTGATCGGCGCATACGGGTTTTTGACGCAGGATATGTCGATGGCTGGGATTCAAAATGTATGGGGAAATATAATTCTGATGACTTTCTTGTACGGATTCGGAAATATTTTTTTATTTACGGCGCTCAAAAAAATAGAAGCGTCAACGTTTACAATACTCTTTTCGAGCCGTGCTCTTTTTACGGTGCTCGCTTCGTCGGTTCTTCTGTCGGAATCGTTTAACGCCACCCAGTGGCTCGGCGCATTGTGTATTTTCGGGGGTATCGTTATTGTCACAGGTAAAATAAAGAGATTTACTATTACCAGGTATGAAATTTTTGCTGTGATTGCAGCGATAGGGTATGGGTTTGAGAACACGAACGACAGATTTATTCTTAAAAGCCTTCATGTGTATCCCTATGTATTCATCGGATTTCTCCTGCCCATACTTCCTTCGCTGGTGTTTTTCCCAAAATCATTGGGTCATATAAAAATATTTTTTACCAAAAAGGTATTTTGGAAATTATTATTCCTCTGTATAATTTATGCGGCAGGATCCTTGATGTTTTTTGTTGCGTTACAGAAAGCGCCGAATTCCTCTCAAGTCGCAACGATAAATCTGACAAGCGTCGTTGTTATCGTTTTATTGGCTGTAATATTCCTGAAGGAGCGTGCGTATTGGCCGAGGAAAATTATCGGCGCCGTTTTAAGTTTCATCGGATTACTTCTTGTAAGCTGATATCTTGCATTACACAATAATTGTCAGTAAAATGGCCCAACCGGGAGGAATCTATGGCTGAACAAACGAAAAAACTAAATATTCTATACATTGTTCTTGTTGTCGCTCTTGTCGTTGCTGCGTATTTGATCGGAAACCTCACGGCGAAAGTGCAGTATCTCTCTAAAGGTGCTACCCCTGCTGCTGCTGCGACGACGCCTGCCGCGGCTGCTGCTCCCACAGTAACGCTTACGCAAATCAAAGATCTTTTTAAGAAAGACATAATAAAATTTGGTAATGCCAACAGTAAGCTCCTATTGGTTGAAGTGGCGGATCCGAGCTGCCCGTTTTGCCAAATTGCAGGGGGAAAAGATCCCGAGCTGAACAACCTATCAGCACAGTTTAAGATGGTTGCCGACGGCGGTACGTATGTCGCGCCTGTTCCGGAAATGAAAAATCTGGTGGATCAGGGGAAGGCGGCATTTGCGTACATTTACGATCCCGGCCACGGGAACGGTGAAATGGGCATGAGGGCTCTCTACTGTGCATTTGAAAAGGGAAAATTTTGGGAAGTCAGTGATCTTATCATGAGTGAAAAAGGATATGAAATCCAAAACGGAACCGATCCGGCAGGCCAGCCATCGACGAGTCCTGTTGTGAAGAACGATAAGACGAAATCGGGGGATTTAGCAAACTTTTTGGCCCCTGCGATTGACCCGACATTCATGAAGTCGTGTCTGGATTCCGGCAAATATGATGCACGGCTTGGCACTGATACCCAACTGGCTTCCACCCTCGGAGTGCAGGGGACACCGGGATTTTTTGTCAATGCGACGAATTTTAACGGCGCATATAGCTTCAAGGATATGCAATCTGCGGTGGACGCGGCATTAAAATAAATTATCGTGTGGGATAGGGTTTCCTGAGATGTGTGTATGCATGCTTGGTTGCCACGCGGCCGCGGGGAGATCGTTTGATAAATCCTATCTGCATCAAATACGGTTCCAGCACCTCTTCGACAGTTCCGATATCTTCAGAGAGAGCGGCAGCAATGGTTTCAATACCGACCGGTCCGCCCCCGAAGGAATCGATGAGAGTCGTGAGGAGCCGCCTGTCGGATGAGTCTAACCCTGCCTCATCAATTTCCAGCATCGAAAGAGCCCGGCTAAGTATTTCCGGTGTAATTTTTCCGTCGCCTTCGACCTGAGCCACATCACGCGCCCGCTTGAGAAGCCGGAGCGCTATCCTTGGCGTTCCGCGGCTGCGTCGTGCAAGCTCTATTTTTGCCTTCGGGTCAATTTTTATTTTCAGTTTTTCCGCAGCCCTCGTGATAATGGATTCCAGTTCTTTCGGGGAATAAAAAGATAACCTATGAACGACACCGAACCGGTCGCGCATAGGGGAGGAAAGAAGTCCTACCCGTGTTGTAGCCCCGATAATGGTAAACCGTGGTAAATCCAGACGCAGAGTTCTCGCTGATGGGCCTTTGCCGATGACTATATCCAACGCAAAGTCTTCCATGGCAGGATAGAGTGTTTCCTCGACGACTTTATTTAAACGGTGGATTTCATCGATAAACAAAATATCTCCCGGTGCAAGGTTGGTTAATATGGCGGCCAGATCTCCGGCTCGTTCAATGGCAGGGCCGCTGGTTACCCGCACATTGACTCCCATTTCCCGGCCGATAATATGCGCGAGCGTTGTTTTCCCTAGTCCCGGCGGGCCGTAGAGGAGGATATGCTCCACAGGTTCTTTCCGTTTTTTGGCTGCGGTAAGAGCGATGCGGATATTTTCCTTGACGGTTTCCTGCCCGGCAAATTCGCTCCATGAGCTTGCCCGAAGAGAAATAAAGAGTTTTTCTTCTTCCGGCGACACCTGTTCGCCGATAATATCCTTTGTAATAATTTTTTTTGGTTTCATTTTCCTAAAAGTTTCAGTGCATGACGGATTTTTTGTTCAACCGACACGTCTTTGGTATCAAGCTTTTTTAATGCTTCGCGGATTTCGTTTTTATCAAATCCCATGGTAGACAGAGCCTCGATAATCTGTTTTGTCTCCGAAGAATCGGCGCCTGTCAGATCCAGCATTTTGGAGCTTCCGAGTTTGCTTTTGAGTTCAATAATAATTTTTTGAGCATTTTTTGTGCCCAGGCGGGGAATAGTGGTAAAAAAATCGACGTCACTTTTCCGCACCGATTTCTCAACGGAATCGACGCCGCGGTCGACGACGTTTAGAGCTGTTTTGGGTCCAATTCCGGATACGGTCAATAATAATTCAAACAGCGCCAACTCCTGTTGTGTCGCGAATCCATAGAGATCAAATGCATCTTCACGGATGTGAGAGTGGATAAATACTGTATGAATTTTTCCCGGTTTAATGCCTGCCAAATACCGTTCAGGTACGTACACGACGTAGCCCACGCCGTGAATATCAATAATGAGCGGATTATGGATATGGGAATCGATGATGCCAGTCAGTCTTCCGATCATAAAAGTTGTTTCATTTTATAACTATATGCATGTGTCATTGCGATTGCCAGGGCGTCGGCCGTGTCGTCCAGGAGCGGCTTCTGTTTCAGTTTCAAAATTCTGACGACCATCGAGATAACCTGTTTTTTGTCCGCTCTGCCGTCACCGGTAATCGTCCGTTTCACCGCAAGCGGACTATATGATACCACAGGAATGCGCGCCTCTGCTGCAGCCAAGAGGATAACGCCGCGGGATTGCCCCACACCGATTGCTGTTGTCACATTTGTCGCAAAGTACAATGCCTCGACGCTCATGCAGTCGGGATGAAATTTCTTACATAATAAACTGACCGCGGTATGAATCTGCCGTAGACGGACTTCTGCTTTTTCATCCTTTTGGGTCGTGATGCAGCCGAATGATACGGCGATGGGTTCTGGTGTATGTGTTTCTACGATTGCCCACCCGACGCGTGCGATACCGGGGTCGATTCCTAGTATTCTCATTGCCGTAGTTATATCATATACATACCTGACTATGGAACTTGTGGTTCAATTGGTACTGGCGGTTGCGGTATTCGGTGTTACGCTTTCCGGCGGAAGTCTGGTATGGCCCAAAATTACGAGTTCCCCGCGCCCGCAACTTCTCCAGGAGGTGCATGATACGGTTGTTAAGACGCCGCAAGGCGCGGCTGCAGCGGCTGTATTGGGCGTAACCGATGATAAAACAGTAAAACCGATAAATTTGGGGGTTGTTGCAAATAATGCGTGGAACGGAATAAAAAGCGCGGTAGAAAAACGTGCCCAAACGGTCGTTATGTCCCAGGTAACCGCGCAGCTGATGAACCGGTACGAAAAACTTTCTCCTGATCAGCAAAAAACCCTACAGGAAATTATCTGTAAATCCGCCACCCCGTCGGCAAAATAATGGTACATGGTATACTGGCCCATATGAGAAAGTTTGCTATTGTTGCGATATTTGGTGGGTTGTTGTGTTTTCCGTTTCACCAGGTGCTTGCACAAAGTAAACCGGTGCCACCGGATACGGTTGAGGCGGTGGTAACAAAGATCGATGAGGAGACGGAAGGTATACCTGCCGGTGCAACCGGTCTGCAGCTATATCAAAAATTAGATTTGGTGCTGACAAGCGGTTCGCAAAAAGGCAAAACTATAACGTTGGAAAATGGTAATTTGCCGATGGCAGACGTACAGAAGTATGTTGTCGGAGATAAACTCGTTCTCAACCATGGGAAAGATCTTTCAGGGAAGGATGAATACACCATAGAGGATTATGTCCGTCGCGGTGCGCTTTTATGGGCATTTATCGTGTTTGTTTTGGTTGCAATCGCTATCGGTGCGCGCCGCGGTTTTACGTCGCTCATCGGGATGGGAATTTCCTTCAGTATAATTTTTCTTTATACACTCCCGACGATTGCGCATCGCGGGGATCCTATGACTGCTGCTATTATCAGTTCCTTTATTATCGTTCCGGTGACATTTTATCTTTCACACGGATTTAATAAGAAAACGACAGTTGCCATTGTGGGAACATTTATCAGTCTTGTGATTACTGGTATGCTTGCCAATTATTTTGTTGTGCTTGCGCATCTTACAGGATATGGTTCGGAGGAGGCAGGGTATTTGCAGGTATATTATCCAGGAATGGTGAATATACAAGGGTTATTCCTTGCAGGTATTGTTATCGGCGGAGTTGGGGTTCTAAACGATATAACCGTTTCGCAGGCTGCGATTGTGGCAGAACTGCAGAAAGCATCGGACAAAATTGGTTTTATCTCCCTCTATAGGAAAGCTATGAATGTAGGGCATGATCATATAGCATCGATGATCAACACCCTTATTCTTGTATACGCAGGTGCCGCGTTGCCGCTCCTTGTACTTCTTATTGACAATCCGCAGCCTTTTTCTCAGATTATTAATAACGAGTTTATGGCAGAAGAAGTTGTGCGTACACTTGTCGTCAGCATCGGACTTATCTTAGCAGTTCCTATAACTACATTTTTAGCTGCGATGATATATCAATATAAGAAAGGTTTTTTCCATGATATGTTGACAAATGCAACTTAGTTGCATATAATAGTCCTCATGTACGATTGTAAAGATGAACTCCGCGGCGCAGAACTGAAAGTCACTCCTGTACGTCTGAAGGTATTGGACATAGTTGAGCATGCTAAATTTCCACTCGACGCGGCGACAATACGGGAGCGTAGTCATTCGGATAAAGTAACGGTATTTCGCGCTCTCAATATCCTTACTGAAAAAGGTTTATTAAAATCTATCCAATTTAATGAAGGCAAACTGCGGTATGAATATGCAGGTAAGCCTGAACATCATCACTTTGTTTGTGAGCGCTGCGGTGCGGTTGAGGATATTGAAGATTGTAACGTTTCCGTACTCGTTAAAAATATTATAAAAAAGAAAGGGGTTTTGGTGAAACGACATTCGCTGGAATTTTTCGGGCTGTGTGCCGATTGCCAAAATTAATATATGAAAAACAAACATTTCGTTGGAATTATATTACTCGCCGTTTTTGTATTCATAGGTTTTGCTTTTATGAAACGCAATCAAATTGATAAAGGGACGTATAATGGTAAACTTCAAGTTGCTACATCATTTTATCCCCTCTATTATTTTACAACACAGATAGCAGGCGATAAGGCTGACGTTATAAATATTACTCCAGCGGGAGCAGAACCGCACGACTATGATCCGTCAGCGGGAGATATTGCAAAGATCGAAAAAGGAAACCTGCTGGTGCTCAACGGCGGTGTTGAAGCGTGGGGAAATAAAATAAAAGATAATCTGAAAGGAACGCATGTTCAAGTAGTTGTTGCCGGTCAGGGACTCTTAACTCAGCAGGTTGAAGAAAACGGGCAAAATCAAATCGATCCGCACGTATGGCTTGATCCGGTGAATGCAAAAAAAGAAGTGAAAGCAATACTGGAAGCTTTATTAAAAATAGATCCCGCTGACAAAAACTATTTTTATAATAATGCTACATCGCTTCTTTCTAAACTGGATGATTTGGATAAACAATATCAGCAAGGTCTCTCATCTTGTCAGGAAAAAAATATTATTACGTCGCATGCGGCATTCGGATATCTAGCAACGCGGTATCATCTGACCCAGGTTCCGATTACCGGACTTTCCCCAGACGCAGAACCTTCAGCACAACAGATGGCAGATATAGCAACGTTCGCAAGAAAGAATGACGTAAAATATATATTTTTTGAAAGCCTGATCAGCCCGAAGCTTTCCGATACAATTGCATCAGAAATTGGAGCGAAGACGTTAGTTCTTGATCCTATTGAGGGCGTATCCGGTGATGACATGAGGGCGGGGAAAAATTATTATACGATTATGCAGGAAAATCTCAGAAATCTGCAAACCGCTTTATCATGCACCAAGTAGATCATTCCAAAAACGTTATTGAACTTCATAACGTTTCCTATTCATATAACGGCGTCGAAGATGCGGTTAAAAATGTTACCCTCGCCATCCATGCGGGGGATTATCTGGGTATTATCGGCCCCAACGGCGGCGGAAAAACGACACTCCTCAAACTTATTCTCGGATTATTGAAACCCGATTCCGGCACTATCATGTCATCCGTTCCCTCGATCGGGTATCTGGCGCAAAATGCAACGCATTTTGATGCAGGATTTCCCATTACAGTCGCGGAAGTCGTTGCGCAGGGACGAATCGGTCAGCGCGGATTATTACATCCGCTCACACGCGAGGATCAGAAGGCTGTTGACTTGGCCATTCGTCAGGTGGGGCTGGAAGAATATAAAAACGTTCTTATCGGGAATTTATCCGGCGGACAGCAACAGCGTGTGTTTATCGCCAGAGCCATAAGCGGCCGGCAGCCGCGGGTTATTTTTTTGGACGAACCAACCGCAGGGGTCGATGAGAGTTCCCAGAAACAATTTTATACATTGCTCAAGAAATTCAATCAGGATTTGGGGATGACGCTTGTTCTTATAGCCCATGACATTGATGTCATTAAGCGGGAAGTTTCTCACGTTGCGGTCATCAATCAAAAATTGATCTATTACGGTGATCCAAAGGGGTGTCCCTATGTTTGATCTGTTTCAGTATTCATTTGTCATTCGGGCCATGGAAGCGGGCATTATTGTCGCCGTTATCGCTCCGCTTATCGGCATGTTTTTGGTACTGAGGCGTTATTCGCTTATCGCCGATACGCTTGCTCACGTTTCACTTGCGGGAGTTGCAATCGGACTCCTTATCGGTATAAATCCGCTCATTACCGCAGTTGCGACCGCCGTTATTTCTTCTTTTGCCATTGAGCGGTTGCGATTGTCCAAAAAAGTATACGGCGAATCCGCCCTCTCTCTATTTTTGTCCGGAAGCTTGGCCGTAGCGATTATTCTTATCAGTTTCGGCCGCGGATTTAACGTCGATATTTTCAATTATCTTTTCGGAAGCATCCTGACCGTGAAGCAATCAGATATTTTTATTATAGCGGGATTGGGATTAGTTGTAATCGGGGCTGTCGCCGCATTCTACAAGGAACTCGTATACCTCACATTTGATGAGGAGTCGGCCGCTGTCGCAGGAATTCCTACCCGGTACATGAATCTCCTGCTTATTACTCTGGCGGCGTTTACGGTTGCTGTTGCTATTCCCATCGTCGGGGTTCTTTTGATTGCAGCTCTTGTTGTTATACCGGTAATTACTGCTTTGCAGTTTAAAAAAAGTTTTTTCACAACGATCGTTATTGCGGAATTGGTATCTCTTTTTTCCGTATTGAGCGGCATTATTATTTCATTCTATTTTAATCTGTCTTCGGGCGGCACTATAGTTATTATTGCCATCCTGATATTTCTTCTGTCACTCATGATAAAATAAGCTTCAATGGAAGAAACACTGATTCAGCGGACTCACGAATTACTTACCAAACTCGATCTGGACGGGAAACGCAAAGCCATCCGTAAGATTGAGGCACTCTCGTCACACCCTGATTTCTGGAAAGATAATCAGACTGCAACCAAAAAAATGAAAGAAATGGCGGCATTGCAAAAAGAGGTTGAAGAAGGGGAAATGCTGGAATTGTATCTTACGGATGGCGACCAAAAGCAACTTGCAAAAGAATTAGACCGTATGGAATTCGCCCTGTATTTATCAGGTCAATATGACCGTGGTGATGCGATTTTCGCCATCCATTCGGGGCAGGGCGGCACGGAAGCGATGGATTGGACGAGTATGCTTTACCGGATGTATACGCGCTATATTGAGCGGAAAGGCTGGGCTGCGGAAGAGATTGATTACACGCAGGGTGACGAGGCGGGAATCAAGAGCGTCACACTGGCTGTGACAGGCCGCTACGCATACGGTTTTTTGAAAGCGGAGGTGGGCGTACACCGGCTGGTGCGTCAGTCGCCGTTTAACGCGGACAAGTTGCGGCAGACATCTTTTGCCATGGTCGAGGTTTTGCCTGTTATAGAGGATAATGCGGCAGTTGTACTAAAAGAGGATGATCTTGTTTGGGATTTTTTCCGTTCGGGAGGCAAGGGCGGCCAGAACGTGAACAAAGTTTCGACGGCTGTCCGGCTTTTGCATAAGCCGACGGGTATTATTGTTACGAGCCAGGCGCAGCGTTACCAAGGGCAAAACCGTGAGTACGCCCTGAAAGTACTCCGGGCAAAATTATGGGAGAAACAGGAAGAAGCGAGGCTTGCGGAAGAGAAGAATATCCGCGGGGTATATAAAACGCCGGGGTGGGGAAACCAGATCCGATCGTATGTACTGCATCCCTATCACATGGTGAAAGATTTGCGGACCCAGGTCGAAACCAGCAACACTGACAGGGTGTTAGACGGAGATCTTGATGATTTCATCATCGCGTACTTGAAAAAAATATCGTAAGCGGTGATAATGAGTGCACGGGGGTTAAACCGTATGAAGGTTGAGACACAGATAAAAAAGGAAATGCCGATCGTGGAGCCTATCGATCCGGTACAAAAAGGAGACATTTCTATGCAAACGAAAACTCTGTCAACTCGTGTTATTATCGGCGTCTACGTAGTGCTTGCACTTCTGGGCGTCGGCACCGGATATTTTCTGTCGCACTCAAATATTACAGGAGTGGGGGTGAAGCAAGGTATCATCGAAACGGCTAAAGTTTCAGGCAGTACGGATACCAGTACATTTAAAGATACCGCCGTGGGTGTTATACAGAAGGGTAGCACTGACGGGGAAGGTACACACCAGCTTATCCGTACCGGTGGCCCGTCACAGACGGTGACTCTTATGTCTTCCGTCGTAGACCTGGATCAATACATTGGTAAAAAAGTAAAAGTTTACGGGCAGACACAAGCCGCTCAAAAAGCTGCTTGGCTTATGGATGTCGGCAGAGTCGAGCTTCAGTGAGTAGGCATGATTCGATTTAACCATGTTACGAAACAATATCCCGGGCACGTTCACGCGTTGTCCGATATAACCGTCGATATTCCTGACGGCGAGTTTGTCTTTCTTATCGGGCCCTCCGGCGCCGGTAAAACGACGATGTTGCGGCTTCTCATTCGTGATTTATTGCCAACTACCGGTACTATTCATGTGGATGATTGGCAGTTAAATGTGCTTCCCGTGCCGAAAATTCATATGCTTCGGCGTAAAATAGGCACGGTATTTCAGGATTTTAAATTATTGAACGATCGGACTGTATTTGAAAATGTTGCACTGGGATTGGAAATATTAGGAAAAAAAGATAAAGAGATTGCAACACGCGTTTCGGATGTGCTGGAACTTGTGGGTCTTGGCGGTAAAAAAAATTCCTTTCCGTTACAGTTGTCTGCCGGGGAAATGCAGCGGACGGGGATAGCACGGGCGATTGTCGGCGGTCCGTCAATACTTCTGGCCGACGAGCCGACCGGTAATCTGGATCCGGACACGTCATGGGAAATTTTAGATATCCTCAACGAAATTAATAAAATCGGGACAACCATCGTGATGGCCACGCATAACGCCACGATTGTAAATGATTTGAAAAAACGTACGATTACTCTTGAGGCGGGAAGAATCACCACTGATGAAGTGCGCGGACGGTATACCGTTAAACATAAAAAGGAGAAACATGCGACTCATTCCTAGTACCTGGACCCATGTGAGACGGAGCCCGTATCAGGCCATGGCGGCTATTCTCACGATGTTTCTTACATTTCTTTTAGGAGGGGTATTTTTCCTTGCGACCGTTTCCTCTATCCTTGTGCTGCAGTTTTTTGAAAGCAAACCGCAGATTACGGTATTTTTTACCGACAAAGCAACGGCGGAAGATGCCAAGACTCTGGAAAATACGCTGAACGCAACGGATAAAGTGTCCTCCATGAAATATGTTTCCAAAGATGATGCGCTTGCTATTTACCGTGAACAGAATAAAAGTGATCCGCTCCTTTTGGAAATGGTGACGGCGGATATTTTGCCTGCATCACTGGAGGTTTCTGCCAAAGACCCTGCATATTTAAGCGAACTTGACCCGATTATTCAGAAGGCACAGGGAGTCGAAGAGGTGGTCTTCCAGAAGGATGTTGTGGATACCCTGCTTTCCTGGACCAATGCCATACGGATTGTCGGTGGGTCGCTGGCGATTCTTTTGGCAGTCGATTCGCTTCTCATCATCATGACCGTCGTAAGTATGAAAATAGCCCTCAAAAAAGAGGAGATAGAGATCCTTAAATTGGTCGGCGCCAGCCCCTGGTATATCCGCATGCCGTTTGTTATGGAAGGTGGATTTTACGGAGCCACCGGCGCCGTGATGGCCTGGATGATTATCACAGGCCTTGTTATCTGGCTTCGGCCCATGGCATTGTCATTTTTAGGAATGATTCCTGCCATCGGAGTCGTACTGGGGAGTCTTACCGCTGCGCCGTTTTTGTTTTCTGCAGCCGGCTTTATGGGGGCGATGCTTATCGTCGGTTTTTTCCTGGGAAGCGTCGGGAGCCTGGTCGCCCTCGGACGCTATTTAAAGTTCTGACACATGCATGAACAAACGAATATGGATAGGTATATCACTCGTTCTCTTCTTCCTATTACCTCTTAGGATTTTTGCCCAATCATGTCCCAGTACTGATCAGGATCCGTGCGCAAATTTGGCAAATAACGACCCAAGAAAATCCGAGTGTTACCAAAATGTAAGTGATGCCTGTCAAAATCAGAGTAGTACATTAACGTCACAGATTAACTACATGAATAGTCAGATTCAACTGATGACGATCCAGATCCAAGCGACACAGGATAAAATTAATACACTTCTCACCGAGATAAATCAGCTTGAAACCGAAGTACAGCGACTCGAGGGTATATTAGATACACGGTTGACGCTTCTTTTACATAGAATACCGGAAGCATATAAGCGTGCGGTTGCGCCGCAATTCGGCATACTCCTTTTCAGTAGTAATTTATCGGATTTTATCGAACGGGTACAATACCTTCAGGCGGTGCAAAAGGAAGATGCGGCGCTCGTATTTCAAGTGAAGGCAACCCAGAATAGTTACAACGAAAGTAAACAGGTGCGGGAAGACAAAAAGAAGCAATTGGAACAGGTGCAGGCTCAATTGGAAGTTCAAAATCAACAACTTGCACAACAAAAAGAGGCAAAGAACACACTGCTTTCAGAAACCCAAGGTCAGGAAGCGATCTATCAGCAGCTTCTTGCGGCTGCTAAAGCCCAACTGGCCGGCTTTTCGAGCTTTGCTTCGAATCAGGGCGGAGCAACGATTCTCACCAATCAAACCGTTTGTGATGATTGGGGTTGTTATTATAATCAGCGGGACAGCCAGTGGGGGAACGTCTCTCTAAACAATACACCATATACTATTTCCTCTGACGGTTGCCTCGTTACATCTATGGCGATGATTTATACACATTTAGGGCACAGGAGTGTAACTCCGCTTACCATTAACGCGAATTCTTCAAATTTTGCACCCTACTATCCGGCATTTTTAAACAGAACTATAGTCGCCGATGGTACAACCACGACCAGGATTTCCTCAGATATTGATAGTGAACTAAACGCAAATCGGCCCGTTGTTGTCGGAATACGGTATTCAAACGGAGATACGCATTTTGTGGTGCTTATAAGCGGTTCAAACGGGAACTATACGATGAATGACCCCTTTGTTCCCAACGGTCACAAAATTTCTTTTTCCGATCATTATCCATTAAGCAGTGTCTATGAGATAGATCGTATCTCCATGTAACTTCGTCAATTTGTAATATACCGTACATATTTTTCTTCATAAATTTAGTATACTCACCGGTTAAATGGTTCGCTTGCACCGCATATGCGGCTACATGATCCTTTTCATCGGGATAGGGTGTTTCGTTCAAAAAATAGTTGCCTCGGATCTCGTTATTAATGAATTTGTTGCGGTATCCAATACTGGGAATCCGGAATGGGTGGAGTTGTATAACGCAAGCGATAGCGCGGAATATCTAAAATCCTATTATTTGGATGATGATACGTTGTTTGACAGCGACGCGGGTACTAGCGCGAAAAAAATATTAACAAATTTAAATATTTCCAATCCTCATTATCCGTTTTTAGTATTTACTTCTGCGATGTTAAATAACGACGGGGATTCTGTTGTCCTCTTTAATCCATCCGGCGCTATCGTTGATCAATTTACCTATTACGATAATCCGGGCAGTGATATTTCAATCGGCCGGTATCCGGATCAGACGGGAAGTTTCACGCTGTTATCCAGTTCAACACAAGGCGACAGGAATGCAGATCCTGTTCCCACGCCTACGCCTATGGCGACCGCGACTCCCGCCCCGACACCGACAGCAGTTCCCACCAGTACTCCGACCGCTACCGCGACACCGACGCCAACCGCGACCGCGACTCCCACCCGGCCGCCAACCACCGGAGTGACGCCAACCGCAAGAGCGACTCCTACACCGATGACTAAGTCTACGTTCGCTGTTAGTGCAACCGTTTCCGACATCCTTGGTGTTTCAGATAGCTCTACTGAGACTGCGAGCGTTGGGGCTGAAACGGATATGAAATCTTCTGTCAAACCGATTATTCTTTCACTGTTATGTATCGGCGTAGGGTGTGCGATGCTATCGATCGCCTTTACCATAAAAAAACGGGACGCGCTTCAGTCCGGCAAAACGTAGTGTATACTGGAAGAATGAAGTTCATAAAATCGTGGGGGCCGGTTATTCTCTGGATGGGGATTATTTTTGTTTTTTCCAGTAGACACAGTGTATCTGTATCTCCGGATTATTGGCTAAATTTTCTCTTCTTTAAGTTCATTCATGTTTGTGAATATGCCATATTATATTTTTTAACATTCCGCGCAACGAAGAATCCGGTTACCGCATTTATTATCGTTATATTATACGCCAGTTCTGATGAAATCCATCAATTATTCGTTCCCACGAGGGAGGGTGCTGTGCGGGATGTTATAATTGATTGCGCGGGAGCGACACTTGCATGGATTTCAATAACAAAATTATTACCAAAAGCGCCCAAGAGACTGCAAAAGTGGGTGCATCACTGGCTCAGTATCTAGAGAGGAGAGAGGTACCTCATATTCTCTGCCTCTACGGGCAGTTAGGCAGTGGCAAGACCACATTCACGCAGGGGTTTGCCAGGGGTTTAGGGATTACCACTCGCCTGCTTTCCCCCACATTTATTATTGTGCGACGTTATCAGACACCCAAGTATGAAAATTATCTGTATCACGTTGACTTATATCGACTGAATAAAGTCTCGGAAATGGAAGGAATCGGGCTTCCAGAGATTTTTGCGGATTTAGCCTCATACACGGTTATTGAGTGGGCCGAACGCCTGGATGGGCTTATGCCGTCAAAGAGAATAGATATTCATTTTACGACCGCGCAGGATGACACACACGCAATTATAATAGAGGGGTTGGCATGAAAGACGCAGAGGAAATTGTAAAAAATGGGGGTATTATCATATTTCCGACAGATACGGCGTTTGGTATAGGGTGCAGGATCGATAACACCGCAGCCGTTGACCGTTTATTTAAAATCCGGAGGCGGCCGGCTGGTCAAGCGATGCCTGTACTGGTGAGTTGTATAAAAATGGCTCTCACCTACTATCTTGATCCGTCAGATGTTGTGCGACGTCTAATGAAGGAGCATTGGCCTGGAGCGTTGACGATTGTTTCCCAATGTAATAAGAATGCCATTGACTCCCCTATCCGTGGGGGCGGAGAAACAATTGGTCTTCGTATTCCAAACCATCCGGCTATTTTAAAAATCATTGAGGAAGTGGGTGTACCGGTTTTAGGCCCGTCAGCCAATTTTCACGGCGACCCGACGCCCTACTCGCTCTCAGACCTTAACCCCGAACTAGTCAAACTCGTCGATTACGTCGTGCCCGGCGAGTGTACCGTCAAACAGGCATCAACCGTGATAGACTGTTCCGTAAGTCCCTATAAAATTCTGCGCCAAGGCGGTGTAAAATTACAGTAATATGCCTGTAACCCTTTTTATCGATACATCGGCAATAAATACGGCAAAGATATCCCTCGATATTGACGGGAAGAGGTTTGAGAAAACATCCAAGTCAAAAATCATGAAATCGCAGATGGTGCTGCCGATGATTGAGGAACTGCTTGTCCAGCATAAACGAAAGCTTACGGATATCACGGCAATTACTGTTACGACCGGGCCGGGATCGTTTACCGGGCTTCGTGTAGGCGCCACAGTGGCCAACGCCCTTGGATATCTTCTGGATATTCCGGTGAACGGGAAAAAAACGCTTGCCATCCCAACATACTGATTCTATGATAGATACATGAGTCTTGTTACAAGCCTGAGACACTTTTTTATTCCCCATCAAACCAATAATCACAGAGCCAAAGCTCTGCATGTGGACATGCTTCTTGCGTATGTCCTTGTGTTTGCGCTTTTTAATTTGGGAATTAAAGCAGCGCATCAGGCTGCGCCTAGTGTCCTTGGGTATGCAACGGACATCAACGTGCAGCAGCTTTTAGCCGACACCAATGCCCAGAGACAGCAAGCAGGACTTCCGCCGCTTACGCTGAACAGCACCCTATCGGTTGCTGCAGCCAATAAAGCAGCCGATATGTTTGCCAAAGATTATTGGGCGCATAACAGTCCCGCTGGCGCGACCCCGTGGGATTTTATTACCGGTGCTGGATATCAGTATTCGGTGGCAGGAGAAAACCTGGCGAAAAATTTTTCCGACAGTCAGGGCGTGGTTGATGCGTGGATGGCCTCACCTTCCCACCGGGAGAATTTACTGAAATCTAATTATCGGGATGTAGGATTTGCTGTCGTTAACGGAACGCTTAACGGAGAAGAAACCACATTGGTTGTGCAGATGTTCGGCGCGACCTCCGCGGAACTGGCAGCGGCTGCGCCCACCCCGCCCCCTCAACCGGTCGTGATACCGGCGGAAGCGGCTACATCTAAGGTGCCTGCTGTCCAACCCGCCCAACCCGTATCTGCGCCGGCAGTCAGCGGATTTGAGAGCGTCAATACGCAGCCGCTCTTTAATATCCCGACCGTTTCGCACGATTTAGTGTTTGCATTTGTAGGAATTCTTATGGGAATTCTTCTTGTCGATGCCTGGATTGCCAGCCGCCGGCGAGTCGTGCGGATTGCCGGACATAATATTGCCCACATGCTGTTTTTGAGTGCGCTGTTTATTCTTATATCCGGCGTATCGCGGGGGAGACTATTATGAAGCAAACAATTATTCATTTTCTTGTCCTTATTGCCATCTTGGCCGCAGGTGTCCTTACTTTTATTGTTGTCAGTCCGAACACGACGCTCCAATTACTTGTCGGGATTATCACGGCCTCGGCGTATACACTTTGGGGTATTATCCATCACGCTATTCAAAAAGATCTGCATCAGAAGATTGTGGTAGAATATCTCCTTATAGGTGCGATAGCCATCGTTCTTTTAGTAACAATGTTAGGTTTTTAAGAAAAGGAGTTTTTTATGAAAGGTGTCATTTTGGCTGGAGGTATGGCGACCCGTTTACGTCCGTTGACCTTAGTTACCAATAAACATTTATTGCCTATTTATAACAAACCGATGGTCTATTATCCCCTGGCGGCTATGGCAAAGGCGGGAGTCACGGAGGTGCTTGTCACTTCGTCTCCGGATCACGCCGGTCATTTTGCCAGTTTATTGAATGCCGGCGAGGAATTCGGGCTTCATTTATATTATGCCGTACAGAAAGATTCAAAAGGCGGTATAGCCCAGGCAATAGCATTGGCAGAAAAATTCGCCGACGACAATGAACCGGTTCTTGTTATGTTGGGTGATAATATTTTTAATTTTGATCTGAAGTCTTCAATTAAGCGCTTTGAAACCTCCGGTAAAGGGGCAATGGTGTTCGGAGTCCATCTGGATACCAAATCCAGACAGTACGGTGTTATAGAGATAGATAAGAAAGGAACCGTGCTTTCAATAGAAGAGAAGCCTTTACATCCAAAGTCCGATATTGCACAGATCGGAGTATATATCTATGACGGTAAAGTATTTGAGCATATACGGAAATTAAAGCCGTCTGCAAGGGGGGAATTGGAAGTGACGGATTTGAACAATGTCTATCTTAAAGAGGGTAAACTTATGTGCGATATCATCGATTGGTGGATCGACGCAGGGACGTCATTTGATGAACTTCTTCGCGCCAACATAGAAGTCGAGCGGCGTGTGAAAGAGGGGCGTTTATGATTGACGGGGTCGTTGTAAAAGATCTTGTCAGACACCCTGATGAGCGGGGATTTTTTGAGGAAATGATACGGGTGACCGACACATTTTTTGCCGAAGGATTCGGACAGGTTTCACACTCGTTTATGCTTGCTGGAGTCGTCAAAGCATGGCATATCCATACAACACAGGTGGACTGGTGGTATGTTGTGCGTGGCACAATTAAAATGGCTCTTTTTGATAAACGCGAGAAGTCACAGACGTATAAAGAACTCAATGAGTTTACCATCGGTTCGTCCGAGGGAAAAAACAAAATTATCAAGATTCCGCCGGGGGTGGCGCATGGGTTGAAAGTAATCGAGGGTCCGGCCGATCTTGTGTACGTCACGAGCGGTATCTATTCAAAAGACGAAGAAGGCAGAATTCGTTATGATGACCCTACAATCGGTTACGATTGGGTGCAGGGAGTACCGATTACCAACAAAAATATTACGTAAATCAATTTGAAAATATATTTATGAAATTGTTAGTTACAGGAGGCGCTGGATTCATCGGGTCAAATTTTATTCTCTACTGGATAGCCAACCATCCGGACGATTCCATCGTCAATCTGGATAAACTTACGTATGCGGGAAATTTAGAAAATCTCGTGTCTGTCGAGAGAAATCCCCGATACACATTCATCCATGGGGATATTTGTGATCCAGATACCGTTCGGAATGTAGTGGAGGGTGTTGATGTTGTTGTCCATTTTGCGGCAGAAAGTCATGTGGACCGGTCTATCCATGATCCGGCGCCATTTGTAAAAACGAATGTCCTGGGGACTCAGGTGTTGTTGGACGCAGCCCTTAATGCTAAAGTCTCGCGGTTTCACCATGTATCGACAGATGAAGTATTCGGGTCACTACAACTTAAGGATTCGGGTAAATTTAGTGAACGAACACCGTATGACCCCAAAAGCCCTTATTCAGCAAGTAAAGCCGGTTCGGATCATCTGGTACGTGCGTACCATCATACATTCGGTTTACCGGTTACGATTACGAATTGCTCTAACAATTTCGGTCCGTATCATTTCCCGGAAAAATTCATACCGCTGGCGATTACCAATATTCTGGAAGGGAAAAAAGTTCCGGTGTACGGCGACGGCAAAAATGTGCGGGACTGGCTGTATGTTGAAGATCACTGTCGTGCAATTGAAGCCGTACTCGTTAGTGGAAAAGTCGGGGAAACATACTGTGTCGGTGGTTTGACGAAGGATATCAGTAATCTTGAGGTTGTCCGTATAATTTTAAAGAAGTTGGGTGGTGACGAATCACTCATAGAGTTTGTCAAAGATCGCCCGGGTCATGACCGCCGGTATGCAATTGACTGGTCAAAAATTGAGAAGGAATTAGGGTGGAAGCCTTTGTATGATTTTGATACGTGGATTACAAGGACTATTGAATGGTATAAAATGCACGAGTCATGGTGGCGGGAAGTTAAAAGCGGGGCATATCAGTCATACTACAAAAAACAATACGGAGCGGCATCATGAATATATTGGGAACCGGATTATCGGGATTAGTTGGTTCCCGCGTGACGGAATTGCTTTCGCCTGATTTCACCTTTGAAAATTTAAGCCTGGAAACCGGCGTTGATATTACCGATAAGAAGAGTGTTGATATGTATTTTGCCAAGTCAGATGCCCCGTGGGTATTCCATATGGCAGCCTATACAGACGTGCAGGGGGCAGAAAAAGAACGCGGCTTGGCAGAAAAGAGTACGGCATGGAAAGTAAACGTCCTAGCTACGCAAAACATAGCGGATAATTGCCGGAAGCTCGGAAAAAAACTTCTGTACATCGACACGGATTACGCATTTGATGGGAAAAAGAAATCATATTCGGAAGACGATGTGCCGAGCCCTTTGGGCTGGTATGCCCTGACCAAGTCGGAGGGTGCCAAACGAGTATTGGCATTGGGGAACCTGGGGCTCGTGATCCGTATTTCCAATCCGTACCGCGCGCATCCCGTTGGGAAAAAAGACTTTGTTCATAAAATGCTTGAAAGGATGCTGTCGCGCCAACAGGTTGCGGCTCCTGCGGATCAAATATTCGCCCCGACGTTTATAGATGATATCGGGCGTGCCCTTCGTGTACTTGTCCGGTTGGGAGCAAACGGGATATACCACGTGGTCGGCAGTTCTCTTTCCCCGTTTGAAGCGGCTAAAACGATTGCGGATGTATTCGGGTGCGATACAGCGCTTGTCGTTAAAACGGCATTTGCAGAAATGTTTAGCAACCGCGCGCCAACCCCGCAGTATGCGGTACTCACGAATGATAAAATTAAAGCACTCGGTGTTGTCATACATTCGTTCACGGAAGGAATTGTTGAAGTAAAGCGACAGGAAAGTGTGATAAAATAACTTTTTATGACTATTACATTCATTGGTCACGGATATGTCGGGCTCGTTACCGCATCGGTGTTTGCGGATTTGGGGAATACCGTTTGGGTGGTCGGTCACACACGGGAAAAAATTGAGAATTTAAAAAAAGGCATTACTCCGTTTTTTGAACCCGGGCTTGCGGAGCTGGTGAAAAGGAACGTCGATGCGGGTAGGCTCAAATTTACTCTGGATTATAAGGAAGCAGTCACTCCTGCGACCATCATTTTTATTTGTGTCGGAACTCCTCCGAAGGTGAGCGGTGAGGCCGATCTTTCAAGCGTGTTTGCCGCAACCGAGAGTATAGCAAAGGTGCTTGAAGGATACAAAGTTGTGGTAACCAAAAGCACGGTGCCCCCGGGTACCAACAAAAAGGTTGGAGACATCCTTAACAAGTTCAAACAGCCAGGAGCCTCCTTTGCCATTGCCTCGGTTCCGGAATTTCTGCGCGAAGGGTCCGCAATTGACGATACGATGCATCCCGACCGCGTGGTTATAGGGACGACATCAGATAGGGCCCGGGAATTACTTCTCGAACTTCATAAACCCATCAACGGGAAAACAGTCCTTTGTAATCTGGAGACCGCTGAGCTTATTAAATACGCGTCCAATTCGCTTCTGTCCACCAAAATTTCTTTTGCCAACGCAATCGCCATGCTTTCAGAAAAAGTAGGTGCCGACGCAGAATATGTCCTGGAAGCGGTCGGGTTGGATAAACGGCTTGGGCGAAGTTTTCTGTATGCCGGAGTTGGATACGGCGGGAGCTGTTTTCCTAAAGATGTAAAGGCGCTTATTGCGATTGCCCAGCAATACGGGTACGACTTTAGCTTACTGAAAGCCGTTGATGAAATTAACAGAAAGACAGCTGAAAATTTTGTTGAAAAAATAGCCCATCACTTTAACAATCATCTGAAAAGTAAACGAATTACCGTATTAGGGCTTGCGTTTAAGCCCAATACGGACGATATGCGCGAAGCCCCCTCCATTTATATAATCAGTGAGCTTCTCAAACGGGGAGCAAAAGTGGTTGCGTATGATCCTGTAGCTATGGGAAACGCGAAACGACTGCTCCCTTCTTCCGTTTCTTTTGCCCGGGATGCGTATGCGGCGGCTACAGGGGCAGATGCGGTCGCAGTTGTAACGGAGTGGAATGAATTTCAGCAATTAGATTTGGTGAGACTGGCCCGGGGCATGAGGACGCTTGTATTGTTTGATGGCCGGAATATCTATGAACCGGTTAAAGTGAAAGCGTTGGGTTTCATGTATTACGGTATGGGCAGAATGTGATACTATTAAAGGAGGACTATGGCAGCAAAAAAAGCATTTATTACAGGTATAGCGGGATTTGTCGGAAGTCACTTAGCAGAACTGCTTCTTTCCCGAGGGTTTGAAGTATACGGACTCATACGGTCCAGGAGCAAAACGGATTATATAGAATCCATTATCAATAAACTTCATCTGGAGGATGCGGATATTTTGGATACACACAGTCTCTACGCGACGATTTCACGCATAAAACCGGATTACATATTTCATCTCGCCGCGCAGTCCTTTGTCCCGACCTCGTGGGTTTCGCCCTCTGTGACGCTGGAAACAAATATTGTAGGGTCGGCAAATCTTTTTGAAGCGGTTCGTCAGGTCGGCATTGACCCTGTTATTCAAATAGCCTGTTCCAGTGAAGAATACGGGTTGGTGCATCCGGACGAATTACCTATCAAGGAAACCAATCCGCTTCGGCCCCTGTCACCGTACGCGGTGTCAAAACTCGCGATGGATTATTTGGGGTATCAATATTTTCAGTCATACAAAATCCGGATTGTCCGGACCCGCGGGTTTAATCACACGGGGCCCAGGCGCGGTGATACCTTTGCGGAATCTAATTTTGCCAAACAGATTGCATTGATAGAAAAAGGCAGACAGGAACCGGTTATTCATGTCGGAAACCTCATGGCCAGCCGTGATTATACCGACGTTCGCGATATGGTGAGAGGATATGTTGTTGCGGCGGAGAAATGCGATCCCGGTGATGTCTATAATATCTGCAGCGGAACCACGATAAAAATTGGCGACATGCTTAACATTCTGTTGTCATTCTCCAAAACAAAAGTGAAGATCCAGTCGGACCAATCCCGGATGCGTCCTTCGGATGTTCCGGTACTACTCGGAGACAACAGTAAATTTGTTGCAAAAACCGGTTGGAAACCGGAAATCCCCTTCAAAAAAACGATGGAGGACCTCCTCAACTATTGGCGCGCCCGCGTTTGAGCCAAACCATATGAAGGTTGTCGTTATTATTCCCACATATAACGAAAGAGAGAATATTATTGTGCTTTTAGATAAGCTGGCGGCGGCATGTAAAGATGTAAAACGCCACAGCGTATCCTATGTCGTTGTTGATGATATGTCTCCCGATGGTACTGGCAATCTCGTGAAAGAATATCAGAAGTCACACGGTAACGTATATCTTATTACAGCGAAAAAGGAGGGTTTAGGGAAAGCGTTACTGCGGGGAATGACCTATGCAGTCAGGAATCTGAATGCAGATATTCTGCTTCAGATGGATGCGGATTTGTCCCATGATCCTGCTTCAGTTCCGGAATTTTTACGGGCGATCGATGACGGGGCGGATTTTGTTGTCGGCAGCCGGTATATCCCGGGCGGATCCATACCGGACAATTGGGGATTTATCCGCAAAATATACAGCGTAGTAGGCAACAGTATCGTACGGTTCGGATTGTGGCATCTGGGGATTCATGATTGGACCGGCGGATACCGCGCGTATACCAAAAAGTATTATGTGGATAATAAGGAAAAGATGAAAGAATACAGCGGCTATGTGTTTCAAATTGCGTTTCTTCACAGCGCCGCTCATGACGGAGCACATATTGTCGAGGTTCCGATACACTTTACCGACAGACGATTCGGACACTCGAAGATTGCGCCTGCGGAGTATATTTTCAATACGTATAAATATATAGCGGTAACAAAAATTCAGGAAATTATGACAGGGTCATTCGGAAAATTTCTCGTAGTCGGAGGCATAGGATTTATTCTTAACGCAGTTATTTTAATAGTTTTGCATAACGCGAATTGGTCGGCTACATGGGCAAACCTTACGGGAGCAGCAGTGGCCATCTTTTCAAATTTTAATCTCAATAATCTCTGGACATTTAAACACAGTAAGATTTCCGGTATCAGACAATATCTCGCGAAGCTCCTGCAGTTTTATGTAACCAGCGCGTTTGGCGTTGTTGTCATACAGACGGGGATGATCTGGGTTGGTGTGCGGGTTTTCGGTGACCGGCAGTATTTCATTTTCTTTCTTTTGGGAACTGCGCTTCTTCTTATTTGGAATTACGTTATGTATTCAAAAATAATATGGAAAAGGAACTAAAACACCGGTGGTGGCTGGTTCCGCTCATCATTATTCTCGGTTTTGCGGCATACCTGCGGTTGTATAAAATATCCGGCTATATGACGTTTTTGGGAGACGAAGGGCGTGACGTTTTGGTCGTCATGCATATAATCGTGAACCATAAGTTTACGCTCTTGGGTCCTACGGCATCCGTCGGGGGATTTTTCCTCGGTCCTATCTATTATTATTTCATGCTCCCGTTTTTATGGGCATGGAAATTAAATCCGGTCGGGCCCGCCATCATGGTAGCCCTCTTCGGTATTGCGACCGTTTGTCTTGTTTTTAAGGTCGGGAAAGATTTTGTAAGCCCATGGGTAGGACTCGTTGCCGCCAGTTTATATGCACTCTCGCCGCTGGTCATTGCGTATTCCCGTTCCTCATGGAATCCGAATCTCGTGCCGTTTTTTTCCCTGCTCCTTATTTATTTATTATGGTTTGCGGTTGAAAAGAAGCGTACATCGACGCTCCTCTGGATCGGCGTTGTCCTTGGGATAGGGCTGCAGCTTCATTATTTATTCCTGTTCCTGTTTGTCGTGACGGGTATTTGGTTGCTGCTGAACATGAAAACATTACCGTTTTTCAAGAGTGTGTTATGGGTATTTTTCGGTTTTCTTATTGGGTATTCTCCGTTTCTGGCATTTGAGGTTCGCCACGGGTTTCCCAATACCCAGTCCGTCATCCGGTTTCTTTTGGCCGGTAAAGATACTGGGGTTTCTCCGGGTTTCTTCACCACGATGGACGATGTTCTCTTTCGGTTATTCGGGCGCCTCCTGTATCGGTTACCGGATGGGGCGTTATGGAAATCATTGCCGGCGTGGCAATTGTATGCCTGGTTTATCGGAACGCGGACAACAATATTCATCAGTTTTCTATTTCTTGGCGTCTTGGTCGCCTCAAAAATTCCGTTTCTTTCGTCCGTATTTATATGGCTGACACAGGGGAAAACCGAGGAAGAAAAAACACGGTTCTATCACGCAGCACAATTATTGCTTATCTGGTTTACCACAGTGATCATTTTGTTTTGTTTTTATCAAAAGGCAATTTATGATTATTATTTCGGCATCGCATTTACATTACCGTTTTTGCTGATCGGTATCGTATTGTTTGCAGTCGGGAAAACTCGGGCTGGGGCAGTCGTTGCATTGCTGTGTTGGGGAGGGCTCCTGTTTTTTAACTGGCAGGGAAGGCCGTTTCTCTATTCTCCGAACAATCAGTTGGCTCAGGCGCGGCAGATTGCCGAAACGGCGCTTGCCCATACCGGCGGAAAACCGTTTAATTTTGCGCTTCTGGCCAGCGGAAATTCTGATTATACCTACCGATATTTTTTTGAAATCGCGCAGCGCGCGCCCGTTACAATAGAAAATAATCAGGTAGATCCAAAACGCACGACGGTGACGGATCAGCTTATCGTGATTTGCGAGTTGTCCGATTGTCAGCCTCTTGGGAATTCGTTGTGGGAAATTGCAGGGTTCGGGCGGGCGGAGATTACCGGAGAATGGAGTGTGCCTTTTGTGAAAATATTCAGGCTGGTGCACTATACTGGAGTTTAATATGGCGAAAATTGATTTATCAGTGGTTATTCCGGCATACAACGAAGAAACCAATATCCGTTTGGGGGCGCTCGATAAGGTATCCAAATATTTGGAACACCAACACTATCAATGGGAAGCAATTATCGTGGACGACGGATCATCAGACGGAACACGGGATCTCTTGGACTCATTTGTACAGGTAAACCGCGGGTTTTCAGTCATCCATAATCCTCATCAGGGAAAAGCATCGACGGTTATTACCGGAATGCTCGCGAGCCGCGGTACATTAGTGTTGTTTACCGACCTTGACCAGGCGACACCGATTGCAGAGTTAACAAAATTGCTGCCCTGGTTTGAAAAAGGGTATGACGTGGTTATCGGTTCCAGAAGAGGACGGCGTCAGGGTGCTCCTCTTACGCGGCGCGTTATGGCACGGGGATTCATGACACTTCGGAGTTTGATTTTAGGTCTTCACGGGATCGTGGATACGCAGTGCGGATTTAAAGCGTTCCGTGCTCCCGTCGCTCACGATATTTTTCATCGCCTCAGATTATATGGGAATCGCCATGCAGTCAGCGGGTCAATGGTAACTGCTGGATTTGATATAGAGATGCTGTTTCTGGCGAGAATTCTCGGGTATAAAATTAAAGAAGTACCCGTGGAATGGCATTATGTCGAGACGCGCCGCGTGAATCCCGTTATCGATTCAATACAGGGATTTGCTGATATTCTTAAAATCCGTATGAATGCATGGCGGGGATTGTATCAATGAAACGAAATAAAAACACTATTCTTTTGCCGATTCTTTATGCAGTATCGGCTCTCGGGTTATTTTTATATTCCTATACGCAGGTAGATTTAAGTCTTACGCTTTCGCGGGCAAGTATTTACCAACTTCTTGAGAAAAGTTTTCAATATATCGGCTATTTTAACCGGCCGCTTTCCACAACTATCTATCTCGTTCTTGTTGCCGTATTTTTTATTTTATATGGATTTTTTCTGAATGCAGTGCGGAAAAAAACAATATCCATGAGGATTTTTTGGTGGACCGTCGGTATTATGACTGCGATTCTTATATTTTCATACCCCGCATTTTCCTATGACATGTTTAACTATATGTTTACCGCTAAAACGGTCGTGTTGTATCAGAAAAATCCCTACACCGTCATTCCGCTCCAGTTCACCGGCGTGGAACCATGGTTGTCGTTTATGCACTGGACGCATTTACCCAGCGCCTATACGCCGTTTTGGATTCTCCTTACGCTCCCCGCGTACGTACTGGGTTTTGGCTATTTTTTGGCAATTATGTGGAATATAAAAATACTTGTTGCTGCATGCTACGTTCTGACGATTATTTTTATCGGCAAAATTCTTTCTAAACTTGAACCGGATCAAAAATTTATGGGTATGGCGATATTTGCCCTTAACCCTCTGGTGATTTTTGAAACACTTGTGAGTGGACATAATGACATGGTTATGATGGCTTTGGTCATGATCGCGTACTATCTGTATTTAATTAAAAAAAGATGGGCTTCGTTTTTTGTTCTTGCGTTATCCGTTGCAGCGAAGCTCATGACAATATTTATTCTTCCTGTCTTTTTTGTCGGTTGGCAGCGGAAGATTGCGCTGTGGGTGATGATTATCGGTTTCCTGTTAGTTGGCACCCAGCGGGAAATACTCGGATGGTATGTCGTGTGGCTCGTGCCGTTTTATGCTTTATTGCCCTCGCTTGAATGGGCGCTAATTGTTGGATCGGGTCTGTCCTTAGGTTTACTTTTGACCTACGCACCGTTTTTTTACTTCGGTAACTACAACCCTCCAGTGCAAACCCTAAAATTTTGGGTGGCCGTCATTCCTGTGATTCTTTCAATTGGTATTGTTGCGGTCCATAAACTCATTTGCCCCGCAAGGCGGCCTCAGGTATAATTTGAGTATGGCCATATTCAAGCGTGGGTGGGGGAAAATGTTGCTTCTTGCTGCCGGTCTTGCCGCCCTTTACGCGGTTACCAGGCTTACAAACCTCACGAAGCTCCCGATATTTACCGATGAGGCGATTTATATCCGGTGGTCCCAAATAGGCAGCCGGGATGCAAACTGGCGGTTTATCTCGCTGGTTGACGGAAAGCAGCCGTTGTTTACCTGGATTACGATGGTATTTTTGCGTATTTTCCGCGATCCGCTTATGGCCGGCCGGTTGGTATCCGTGATGGCTGGGTTTTTTACGGCCATCGGTATCTATCTTACAGCGAATGAATTGTTTCGGAGTAAAAAGCTAGGATTTATCGCCAGCCTCCTGTACGTTTTGATTCCTTTCGGATTGGTTTATGACCGCATGGCGCTCTATGATTCGCTCACCGCAACCCTTTCTATTTGGAATCTATATCTGGCAATATTGTTGGTTCGTCGCGTACGGTTGGACGTCGCATTACTCTTAGGATTAGGGCTTGGGTTAGGAATGCTGAATAAAACGGAAGGATTTTTAAGTCTATATATGTTACCGGGAACCCTTTTGTTGTTTGATTGGCAGCGCGATGGGAGGACCCGACGACTGTTCCGTTGGATAGGATTAACCATTATTGCAGCAGTTATTTCACAGCTTATGTATAGTGTGCTGCGGTTGTCACCTTTATATGCTATGGTCGGGGAGAAAGACGCCGTATTTGTGTATACGTTCCGCCAGTGGCTTACACATCCGTTTAATTTTCTTTTAGGAAATATCCATGGTTTATTTGACTGGGCTATTCATTATTTAACTTGGCCGATTTTTGTCGCGGCGATGTTGGCCGGTTTTTCCCTATGGAAGCGGCCGGCAGAAAAATTAGTCCTGTTGGGTTGGTGGTTCGCGCCATTTTTTGCCCTTGCCTTGGATGGTAGGGTACTCTATCCGCGTTTTATCCTGTTCATGACTATTCCGCTTATGATTTTGGCCGCCATCACCATGCGATGGGTATGGGATTATTTTAAGGGATCAGTTTGGCGGTGGGTACTGTTGGCCGTGCTGTTGTTCGGAAGCATCTACACTGATTATTATATTATCGTCAACCCGCTCTATGCGCCGATTCCCGAGGCAGATGCGGGTCAATATATAGATAATTGGCCGTCGGGTTGGGGTGTATCCCAAGTAAATGTCTTTTTGCTTGCCCAATCGGAAAAAGGGAAAGTTACCGTATATACGGACGGGACGTTTGGTTTGCTACCATATGCAATCGAACTGTATCTCGTCGATAATCCGAATATGAAAATTCAGGGTGTCTATCCCATGCCGGCAGAGCCGACGTCAGAGATGCTTTCTCAAGCGAAGGACCACCCTACCTATATTGTGTTTAATCAGATACAAAATATTCCTGCTTGGCCATTGAAGCTCATTGCGCAATATCAAAAGGGCAACGCAGTGAACGTCTATTTACGTCTCTATCAAATCATTCCTCCTGCACGCAAGGTATGAAACGGAATCATAGTATCCTTTTTGTTGTGTTTCTTCTCGTACTTTTGGCGGGTGCGTTTGCAGTATTTTTTCCTCTCATGCGACAGGGATTTTTTGTATCGGATGATGGCGGATGGATGATCATACGCCTCAGCGCTTTCTTTCAGAGCTTGCGTGAAGGACAATTTCCCGTCCGCTTCTTGGGAAGATTAAATTACGGGTACGGGTATCCTGTCGCCAATTTTCTGTATCCGGGTTATTTGTATCTCGGATCGCTCATTCATATTGCCGGGTTTCCATTTGTTGCCAGTGTCAAGATTATTATGGCGGGTTCCGTTCTTATCGGCGTTCTGTTTACTTTTTTATGGTTGAAGCGATATTTCAGGATGCTTGTCAGTATGGTTGGCGCACTGTGTTTTGTAAGTGCTCCATATCTTCTCTTTGATATGTATTCCCGAGGGTCAGTCGGAGAGGTGCTGGCGCTTGCATGGGCTGCTATGGGATTGTATTCGATTGCAGCAAAAAAACCATGGTTGTTGGCCCTTGCCGTATCGTTGATTATTGTGAGTCATAATACGCTGGCGGTGTTATTCTTGGGATTTTATGTTTTGTATATTACTGTACTCGGGCGCTGGAGCGATTTTTGGCTCATGTTTTTCTTAGGGATCGGCATGGTGATGTTTTTTTGGTTTCCGGCGCTGTATGAGCGCAAATACGTCGTATTTGACTCGGTACAGGTTGCCGATCCCGCTTCGTATTTTATTGGCGAATCTAACATGATGTTGTTGGGATTTTCAACAATTATTGCTGCTGCCGTCGCATTATTCACAGGGAAACACCTGAAGAGGGAAAAATCGTTTTTTCTTGTTTTATTTCTCATCACTCTTTTTATGGTCTTGCCGGTTAGCGCTTTCATTTGGCGGTCTAGTCTGTTGGTACATATTATTCAATTTCCGTACCGATTTTTATCCGTCACTATTTTTATCGGGTGTTGGCTCATCGCGTATGTGTTGGAGAATCAGCATTCCATCGTTCGGTTTTTGCTGATACTGGTGTTTGCAGGATTAGGAGTATGGTCAGTTGTGTCGTCGCTGCAGAAGATTCAGTATACTGACCTGCCCGAAGGGTATTACACTACGAATGAGGCAACAACTACAGTACAGAACGAATATATGCCCATATGGGTCAGTCAGCTTCCTACCCAACACGCATACCAAAGACTTATTTTTTATGACGGCGCCGGCACGTTTGAATTCAGAAAAGTATCCACACAGTCTATTGATGTCATTGTTCACGCGGACGAAAACAGCATTGTACAAATAAATACGGTGTATTATCCCGGTTGGGGGGTCACTGTGGACGATTCCCCAGCGCTTATTGATTATAAAAATCCTCAGGGTCTTATCCGTGTTCCTGTGCCGCAGGGAACCCACCGGTTGGTTGCAGGATTTCGGGAGACTATTTCCAGATTCTTGGCGGATAATATTTCATTAGGATTTCTGATCTGGTATGGTATAGCGGTAATTATCAAGAGGCGTCGTTCATGAAAAAAATTGTCGGCTGGATTATCGTACTTGCCTGTTCTTTTTTGATGATACGTTCCCTGTGTATTTCAGGGTATTTTCCCATGCACGATGATACGCAGGTTGCCCGTGTGGTGGAGATGGGAAGGGCACTTCGACAGGGACAATTTCCTGTCCGGTGGGTTTCGGATTTGGGCTACGGATACGGCTATCCGATTTTTAACTTTTACGGACCTTTACCGTATTACGTAGGCGGCGTTTTATACGCGCTGGGGCTCACAGGTCTTACAGCGACCAAAATTATGATGGGGGCAGGGTTGGTACTGGCCGGTGTCACTATGTACGCGGTTATAGCGGATATTGCGGGTGTTTCAGCGGGCATACTCGCCTCTGTATTTTATATGTTTGCCCCGTATCATGCCGTGGACGCGTATGTGCGGGGTGCCGTCGGGGAATATTACGCGCTTATATTTTTACCGCTCATTTTGTGGGGTTTTTGGCGGATTTGTACGCGCAAAAGTGCCGTTGGAGGAATTCTTCTTGCTGCAGCAGGGACTGCGGGACTTATTGTGTCCCATACGATTTTAGGGTATGTCGGGATGTTTTTTGAAGCGCTTGCAGCGGTAGTGTTGAGTATAAACAATCCTCAATGGAAAAAAATATGGGCAGTTGTTCTTTTGGGGCTCGGACTTTCCGCATTTTTCTGGTTACCTGCACTGCTGGAAATGAAATATACCAGTGTGGCAAGTATCATCGGCAACAGCGCGGACTTTCAGAATCATTTTGTTTGTCTAAGCCAATTATGGAATTCGCAGTGGGGATTTGGCGGATCTGCACCCGGCTGCATTGACGGCATGTCATTTAAAGTAGGGAAAGTACATTTGCTCCTCGGGCTTGTTGTTATTATCGGCGTAGCAGTTGGTTTCATTCGTGAACGGCGGGTAAAAATATTGGTCGCCGTTGGTAGTATTATTTTTGTGGTTTCCGTATTTTTTATGCTGAGTATATCCAAACCCGTGTGGGATATTCTACCGTTGTTTGCGTACGTTCAATACCCATGGCGATTCTTAGCGTTTGCCATATTCGGTATTTCACTCGTTGTGAGTCAGATCGTTTCTTTCTTCCGTCCCACCGCACTCCGTTTCGGAATAACAGCTTTTTGCGTCGCACTGGTGTTGTTTGTTGAGGCCAAGTGGTTTGTTCCGCAATATACGTATAGCAGGCCTGCAGCTGCTTTTGAGACGGCGGAAGATATCCGTTTCAGGGTATCTAAAATATCGGACGAGTATCTGCCGCCGGCAGTGCCCAGGCCGAAAACACCACAGGACGTAGTCCAAGATATAATTCCGAAATCTAATCTCTATACCAGCGATATTCAGCAGATTTCAGATACATACGTCAAAATTGCGTTTCAAGCCCAGGAGCCGACCACGGTGAAAATAAACACCGCATATTTTCCTGGATGGCATTACATTGTCAACGTGACGGATACAAAGCCGCAAATTAAGAACGGTCTTCCGGTTATTACTATTCCGCAATGGGCCAGTGTGGTTCAGATGCAGTTTCGTGATACGCCAGCGCGGACAATCGGCAACATAATAAGTTTATTATCCCTCGGAGTATGTTTTTATATATATGACAAACGAAAAAAAGCCATCAGTTAATATCGTTATTCCGGTGTATAACGAAGAGAGGGAGCTCGCCCAAAGCATTGGGACCCTGAAAGAATATCTGCGGATGAATCTTACGGATTTTACATGGCGTATTACGATTGCGGATAACGCATCGAAGGACAAAACTCTTGCGATCGCGAAGCGTCTGAGCAAAAAGTTTCCGGAAGTTTCGACCGTTCATCTTGTGCAAAAAGGACGCGGTAGAGCAGTAAAACATGTTTGGACGAGAGACAGCGCTGACATCGAAGCGTATATGGACGTTGACCTCTCAACAGACCTCAGGCATGTGCCGCCGCTGGTGCAATCGCTCACCCGTGGATACGACATAGCAATCGGGACAAGAAACGCCAACGGCGCGCGCGTATACGGCAGAAGCAATCTTCGGAATATGACGTCAAAAGTATATATTTTACTGATTAAACTTTTCTTTTGGGTGCATTTCAGTGACGCGCAGTGCGGATTTAAGGCCGTCACGCGACGTGTGGTTAACGATCTGATTCCACACATTAAAGACAATGAATGGTTTTTCGACACGGAACTTCTGGTTACTGCGGAAAAAATGGGATATAGAATTTATGAAGAGCCAGTGACATGGATCGATAATCCTGGGTCAACCGTACGCGTTATGAAAACTGCCCAGGGAGATCTTGCCGGACTTTGGAGGATTTTTAAAGAGCGTCCGTGGAAGCACATATGGAAGAAATAGATATTGCACTTATAAAAAAACGGTCGTTAAAAGGGGTGCTGGCTCTGACGTCTCAAACGTTTTTTCTGCAGGTTATTGCATTCGCGGCGACATTTTTACTGACCATTTTTTTGAGTCCGCAGATTTTCGGTGTTTTTTATGTGGTATCTGCAATCATTAATTTTTTGGGATATTTTTCCGATGTCGGTCTTGCCGCGGCACTGATTCAGAAAAAGGAAGAGTTAACGCATGACGATTTGAGTACCACATTCACCATTCAACAAATTCTTGTCGGAACCGTTGTTCTTCTTGGGCTTGGTTTTTCCCAACAGATAAGTAATTTCTATCATCTCGATATAGCCGGTCTTTGGCTCTTGCGCGCCCTTATTCTTTCTTTGTTCTTATCCTCACTGGCCACCATTCCCTCGATATTAATGGAACGTAGGCTGGAGTTTAATAAATTGGTCATTCCGCAGATACTTCAGACTTTGGGTTTTTATATTGTTGCCGTTATTTTAGCTTGGCGGGGATTCGGTATAGTAAGTTTTACCTGGGCAGTTGTTGTGCGTGCCGTTATCGGGTTGGTGGTGACATATATAATTTGTCCATGGAAAATATCCCTCCATTTTTCCAAGGATATTGCAAAACGGCTTATGCGGTTTGGTGTTCCGTTTCAGCTCAATTCATTTATTGCACTTCTTAAGGATGATCTTTTGACGGTATTTTTAGGCAAAGTACTTCCGTTTGCAGATATCGGATACATCGGTTGGGCGAAAAAATGGGCTGAAGTGCCGCTTCGTCTGATCATGGACAGCGTCATTCAGGTTACGTTTCCGGCATTTTCACGTCTGCAGGAGACGAAACAACATCTTGCGGCTGCAATCGAAAAAACACTGTTCGGTCTTTCACTTACGATGTTTCCTATTTACGTCGGTCTTCTTTTCTTTGTCCAGCCGCTGATGGTTATTATTCCGAAATACGCGAAGTGGGAGCCGGCAATCCTGGCGTTTTATTTGTTTACGTTTAGTTCTATTTTTGCCGGTCTCTCGACGCCGTTAACTAATGCCCTCAATGCGATCGGTAAGATAAAAATAACGTTGATTCTTATGATTGTGTGGACCGTACTGACTTGGATTTTAGTCCTGACATTCATCCATTTTTTTGGATTTAATGGAGTACCGATTGCACTCTTGAGCGTATCTGCAACTATTGTCGTTGTCGTTATGCTGGTAAAGCATCAGGTACAGTTTTCCTTTTTCCCGAGCATTATCGTACCGCTGGCGGCTGCTGTTATCCAGGGAGGTTGGTATGCAGGGTTATTGCATTTTACTCCGGAGAAGCTTCCGTGGCTCGTTCTAGTTGCGGGAAGCGGTGTTATACTGTATGCAGGAATTGTGTGGGCATGGGAAAAGCAGCGCATTATGGATACTATCCGCGGTTTCCGATCATAACAATATGAAACAAACGATTTCCGTAGTTGTATCAGCGTTTAACGAGGAAAAAACGCTTGAGCGTTGTCTTTCTTCTGTATCGTTTTCGGACGAAATTATCGTTGTTGATAATGAGTCGCAGGATAACACCGTGGGTATTGCCAAAAAGTTTACAAAGAGGATTTACTCGCAAAAAAATATCCTGATGCTGAATACGAATAAAAATTACGGGTTTGAAAAAGCGACCTCTGACTGGATTCTGAATTTGGATGCGGATGAGGAAATACCAAAAGAACTTGCTTCAGAAATTCGGACAATTATTCAATCAAATCCCAAAGAGAACGGTTTTTGGATCAGACGGAAAAATATTATTTTCGGAAAATGGGTATCCCACGGATTATGGTGGCCCGACAAGCAAATACGGTTGTTTAAAAGGGGAAAAGGGAAATTTCCCTGCCTGCATATTCATGAATATATTTCGGTAGGTGGAGCTGTAGGGGAACTCGCGGCACCATACCTCCATTATAATTACGAAACGGTTCATCAGTACCTGACGAAAATTGACCGTGCATCTACAAGCGAAGCGCTCTCGCTTAAAGATATGAACCATCAGTTGGTGTGGTACGATGCGATACGGTTTCCGCTTTCGGATTTTTTGAAAATCTATTTTGCTCAGAGCGGGTATAAAGACGGACTTCACGGTTTAGTTCTCGCGCTGTTTCAGGCATTTTATTCGTTTACGGTATTTGCAAAATATTGGGAGATGCATACATTTCCGGAGCGCGATGTAGCTGTTCATTCGGTTATGAATGAGATGGCCAGGGGAGGGAAAGATGTGAAATACTGGATATATACAACAAAAATAGCGGAAACAAATAATTTTTTTAATAAAATCCTATGGAAAGTAAAGCGGAAGTTTTTGTAATTACCGTCAATTGGAACCGCAAAAGTGATACAGAAGCATGTCTGTCTTCGCTTGAAAAAATAGAAAAGTGCGGAGTAAATCTTCACGTGATTGTCGTGGATAACGGTTCGGCAGATGACTCAGTCGCAAGCATACGAAAAAAATTTCCATGGGTGACACTGCTCCCTACAGGCAGGAATCTCGGTTTTACCGGAGGAAATAATGTCGGGATTACCTACGCGCTCCGCCATCAGGCCGATTTCGTCTGGTTACTCAATAACGATACATTTGTCGACACACATGTCTTGAACGTCCTGAAAGCCTTCGGGGATCCGAAAGTCGGTATTGCGGGGAGCAAAATATATTTTGCTCCTGGACATGAATTTCACCTCACCCGCTATAAAGAGAATGAGCAAGGCCGCGTATTTTGGTACGCTGGGGGATTGATCGATTGGAGAAATATGTACGCATCGCACCGCGGGGTTGATGAGGTGGATCATGGTCAGTATGACAGGGAGGAAGGAACGTCTTTTGTCACAGGGTGTTCAATGATGATCCGCAAGAGCGTCTTTGACCGTATCGGAATGCTTGATGACCGGTATTATCTATATCTGGAGGATTTGGATTTTTGTTTACGGGCTAAGGAATCAGGATTTTCACTCCGTTACGTTCCTTCTTCAATCCTTTGGCATGTGAATGCAGGATCCTCTTCACGTCCCGGAAATCCGCTTCAGCAATATTATATAACCCGTAACCGTTTACTTATCGGGCGGCTCTATGCTTTAAAGCGTACACGGTTTGCACTTTTTCGGGAAGCTCTGCGCTTTATGGTATCAGGAACACCGATACAGCGGAAGGCGGTACTGGATGCATTCTGCAATAGATTCGGCAACCGTTTCAGTATAAAAAAATGAAACCAACACTCAGTGCCATCATCATTACCAAAAACGAACAGGAACGGATCGGTGCCTGTTTGGACAATCTTTCTTGGGCAGATGAGACTATAGTTGTCGATAATGGTTCAACAGACAAAACAGTCGAGATAGCTAAAGAGCATGGAGCAAAAGTTGTAGAGAGTAAAGAAAAAGACTTTTCCGGTTTACGGGAGTTAGGTCTTCGGGAAGCCACGGGGACATGGGTTTTGTACATCGATGCGGACGAAGAGGTTGGTGAAAAACTGCAAAAAGAAATACAGCACGTTATCGGTGCTAATACTATATCCGTCTATTTTATCAAACGCAATACGTATTTTTTAGGACGCCACTGGCCGTATCAGGATAAAGTTGAACGGTTATTTTTGCGAAGATCACTGCAAGGATGGCACGGGACATTACATGAAACTCCGTTGTATGTCGGTACCGTCGGAACACTTACGAATCCTCTTGTACACAGAACACACCGGACCCTTGAGGAAATGGTTGCAAAAACCAACGAGTGGTCAATTTTGGAAGCAAAATTGCGGGTTGATGCACACCATCCGCCGGTTGTCTGGTGGAGGTTCATCCGCGTGATGATGACCGGTTTTTGGCGATCGTTTATTACTCAAGAGGGATGGAAAGCAGGTACGGTCGGCTTGATTGAAAGCATCTATCAGGCTTTTAGCATGTTTGTTACCTATGCGAAATTATGGGAGCTGCAACAAAACAAAAAGAATAAATGAAATCATTTCTTCAAAAATTTTGGCCGCTATTTGTCATAGTATTATTGTGGCTGATTTTTTCTGCCCCATATTTTTTTAAAGGATTGGTTCCGTTTCCGTCGACGTACCTTGCCACGTTTTTTCCGCCGTGGAGCAGCCAGTACGGCATGCCGGTAAAAAACAACGCGATGCCGGACGTGATAACACAGATTTATCCGTGGAAAAAGCTGACAATAGATACATGGAAATCGGGGCAGGTCCCGCTGTGGAATCCGTATAGTTTTTCCGGAACCGCACAGGCGGGAAATTATCAGAGCGCCGTATTTTCGCCATTTAACCTTTTATTTTTTGTTTTTCCGTTTATTGATGCCTGGAGCATCATGATTCTTCTCCAGCCTTTGCTTGCGGGCTTATTCACGTATCTCTTCGTGAGGAGTTTGGGCAGATCCAGGGAAGCGTCACTTCTTGCATCAATTGCATTTATGTTTTGCGGATTTATGGTTGTATGGATGGCGTATGGCACGCTCGGGTATGCTGCACTCTTTTTGCCGTTTATATTCTGGGGAATATTCAAAAAACGCAGGTGGGCGGTAAGTCTCGGGGTCGCACTATCACTTGTGTCCGGTCATTTCCAGGTCAGTATTTATGTGATTGGTGCGGCTCTTGCGTATATTTTTTGGGAAAAACAGTGGCGTACGTTTTGGTATGTACTGACAGGTTTAATTATTTCCGCACCGCAAATTTTTTTAGGACTGCATTCTTTTGCGCTTTCGGAGCGGGGAGGCGCCGTATTTAAAGGAGAGATTATACCTTGGCAGTATCTTTGGACTTTCATAGCCCCTGATTTTTTCGGAAATCCAGTTACAAGAAATGACTGGTTCGGGCACTACGCAGAATGGGCAGGATTTGTCGGGGTCATCCCGCTTATGCTCTCTGTTTATGCAACGACGAAAAAAACACTACGTGAAGGCTGGTTTTTCGTACTACTTGCCGTTCTTTCTTTATTATTTGCATTGCCGACACCTTTGAATGATTTGATCTATGTTTTGCAAATTCCCGTTCTCTCGGGAAGTGCAGCATCGCGGATTATTCTTCTGACTAGTTTTTCGCTCGCAACCCTTGCCGCATTCGGCTTTGACGCACTTATTACGGATTGGAATCACAACGGGAAGAAAAAAATTATTTATTTCGCATGTACATGTCTGGGGCTTTTAGGACTCACGTGGCTGGTTCTATTTCTAGTGCGGCCGTTACCCATCGATAAATTAGTTATCGCGAAGCACAACTTGGTAATACCCAGTGCGCTTATAGTAGGAGGTGCGATGTTGTTTATTCTGGGACTTGTCCGTAACAAGTGGTTAAAGATTGGAATAGTAACCGTAATTCTTGCGATGACTGCCGTTGACGTATTCCGATTTGCCATCAAATGGATGCCGTTTGACCCGCGGCAGTATGTGTATCCTGAGGTAAAATCGCTTTCCTACCTCACGTCCGTTGTTGGAAATGACAGAGTTTTTGGCAATATCGGGAGCGGAGAAGTTGGCGTGCAGTTTCATATTCCGCTTATGGAAGGCTATGATGCCGTATATCAGGCGCGTTATGGTGAGTTCATTTCAGCCGCTTCAAACGGGATGTTGGAACCGATTAACCGCTCGGTTGTATTTTTGGACAAAAACGGACAGTATACGGAACAAATGTTAGAATTGCTGGGATCTCGGTATATTCTGTATCGGAAGTCAGACGGAAGAAATATTTGGACATATCCGTTCTGGAAATATCCCTCGTACACAAAAGTGTACGCTGATGATGCGTATGAAGTTTGGGAAAATTCCGATGCATATCCGCGGGCATTTCTGGCTTCATCCTATACTGTTGTAACTGAAAAGCAGGGAATTCTGAATGCGTTATTTGCAGCTGGATTTAACAGGCGCGATTCTGTAGTTTTGGAACAAAAACCCGGTATTGAGCCGAAAACGGGGAGCGGAAGCGCAGTTATACGGGATTATGAACAGACACATGTTACGGTTCAAACAACATCACGTGTTCCAAAATTGCTCTTTTTATCCGACGTTTATGATTCCGGCTGGCAGGCCAGAGTAGACGGTGTGGCTGCCCCTATGTACAGAGCTGATTACGATTTTCAGGCTGTCAGTGTCCCTGCGGGGACACATACGGTACAATTTATCTATCAGCCGCAGGAAATGCTTTTGGGAATACTTTTGAGTGTGGGAGGATTAGGTATACTTATCTTGAGTACAGTAAAAAAGCACATATGAAAATAGGATTTTACAACCCGTATTTCGACAGCATGAGCGGCGGAGAGCGGTACGTATTAACGCTTGCCTCTCACTGGTCACGGATCCACGACGTCGTTCTTTTTTGGGATAACCCCAAGATCGTAGAGGAATCGGAAAAACGTTTACACATTGATCTTAAACGGGTTCGAATGGTGGAAAATGTTTTTAAAGCAAAAAACCTATTTAAAAAACTGGCGGTAAGTAGTGGATATGACCTTATTTTTTTCCTGACGGACGGAAGTATCCCTACGACATTTGCGCGCCGTAATATATTACATTTTCAGGTGCCGTTTCGGAAAATTTTCGTTCACCCGGTTAAACTGACGCGTTTTCAGTCGATAGTCTGTAACTCAGATTTTACGAGGGATAATCTGGATCCGCGTGTCGGGAAACGGGCAAGCGTGATTTACCCACCGGTCGAGCCGATAAAACAGGGAGAAAGCGTGAAGAAAAATATTATTCTTTCCGTCGGACGGTTCCATCCGATCAAAAAACAGAACGTACTTATAGAGATGTTTCGAAAAGCAGCACATACAAAACGCCTGTCTGGATTTGAACTGAAACTTGCGGGAGGATTGCAACAGGGAGATAAGAAATATTATGAATCATTGCAACGATTGGGAGAAGGATTACCCGTCAAATTTTTTCCAAACGCTTCGTTTAATGAACTGACAAAATTATATAACGAGTCGCTTATTTATTGGCACGCAGCTGGATTCGGAGAGATCCGTCCGGAAAATATGGAGCATTTCGGTATTACGACGGTTGAAGCAATGTCGGCAGGGTGTATCCCTGTTGTATTTAACGGTGGTGGTCAGTCGGAGATTGTACAAAAGAATCTTTGGAGTACACCTGATGAGTGCATAGCATTCACTCAGGAAATTATTAAAATTAAAAATAGATCCGTTCAAACTCAGGAGCGTGAAAACATAATTACGGAGTCCAAGAAGTTTAGTGTCGAAACATTTACAAATGCATTTGACGGTTTACTTTCGGATATGACCCGATGAAAAAAGTATTTCAGAAAATTGTGATTCCTGCCGTTTTTATCGTCATTTGCGCGGTATTTTTTTATCCGACACTTCTTTCAGGTAGATTGCCGGTTCCCACAGATACGCTTATCGGTTTATATCATCCATGGAGAGATTTATACGCCGCGACAAATCCGAGAGGCGTTCCGTATAAAAATTTTCTTATTACGGACCCGGTCCGTCAGCAGATTCCCTGGAAAAAACTCGTTATAGATAGTCTTAAACAGGGAAAGTTGCCCTCATGGAATCCCTATACATTTTCCGGAACGTCTCTTGTGGGAAATATACAGGCGGGAGCGTTCTACCCGCTGAATATTCTCTTTTTCGTGTTCTCATTTCCTGTTGCCTGGACAATAATGATTATTTTGCAGCCGGTTCTCGGCGGATTATTTTTATATCTTTTTCTTAAACGGAAAAATATTCACCTGTTGGCGTCCTTGTTGGGCGCGATAGTCTGGAGTTTCTGCGGATTTTTTATTTCCTGGCTCACCTGGGGGACAATTGATCAAACCGCTTTGTGGTTACCTCTTATTCTCCTTGCGATCGATAAGATTGTTGATACCAATAGTAAAAAAACAAAATTATTTTGGACTGCGCTGTGTACGGCATCGGCAACGTTTGTGTTACTGGCGGGACATGCGCAGGTGGCATTCTATATTTGTATATTCGCCGCTGTATACGCGGTATTTCAACTATGGAATAGTTCGCAAAAACGCTATGGTTGGTGGATAATTAGCGCCGTGTTTTTTGCTGTTATTTTGTCTTCAGTGCAATGGGTGCCATTTTTACAAACGTTGACACATAGTTCGCGAATTGGCGATGCCGGTGCTTGGCTCAAAGATGGTTGGTTTTTACCCTGGCAACATTTGGTACAGTTTATAGCGCCTGACTTTTTTGGAAATCCCGCAACGCTTAATTATTGGGGTATTTGGAATTATGGAGAGTTCATTGGGTATATAGGTATCCTGCCCCTCATATGTGCTTTTTATGCTGTTCTTGTCCGTAAAGACCGGCTGACACGCTTTATTGCGGTAACGTTAGGAATTGGTTTTCTGTTTATATTGCCCAATCCTATTTCAAAAATTCCTTTCGAACTCCATGTGCCGGTACTCTCAACGATGCAGCCGACGAGACTTATGGTCCTGGTTGATTTTTGTCTGGCAGCCTTGGCAGCCCTCGGTATGGATTTCTTCTTAAGGAATAAGAATAAATATATTTTTTACGGCATCGGAATAGTGTTTTTTTTGCTGGCGGGAATGTGGGTATATGTGATTTTTATGCCGAAATTGAATCATAACCCCGATTTTTCAGCAGACTTACTTATTGCCAGGCGCAATCTCGTATTACCAAGCATACTATTTATTGTCAGCAGCATCGTTCTTGTGTCTGCTGTATATCTTAAAAAACGATATAGATATGCGGTTGCGGGATTGATTATCGTTATCGTATCATTTGACTTATTCCGGTTCGGGTGGAAATTTACGCCGTTTACACCGCAGGAGTATTTTTTCCCCATGACGCAGACAATCATATTTCTTCAGTCGCAACCAACACCGTTCCGCGTGATGAGTCTGGATGCTCGTTTACTGCCGCCAAATACAGCTGCATATTACGGCATAGAATCCGTTGAGGGGTATGATCCGGTGTACGATGCCAGATACGAGGAGTTCATTGCGGCGCTCAACCGTCAGAAACCGGATATTACCCCGCCGTTCGGTTTTAACCGGATTATCACCGTATCAACCACAAATTCTCTGCTCCTGCCGCTTCTGAACGTCAAATATATTTTATCTTTGAATGATCTGAAGAATCCGGGGTTAGAACTCGTGTATCAGGAAGGTCAAACAAAAATTTATCGCTACACGAAGGAATTGCCCAGGATATATCCCGTAGAGTCGGTTTTGCATGCAAATTCAAAACAACAGAGCATGGATATGCTGTATAACACGTCGTTTAATCCGGCGAAACAGGCAGTTATCGAGGATCAATTATCCGTCGTGCAGTCGCCGGTTGCTCCCGGCGATCGCGTATCGATCCTGTCTGAAACCATGTCTGAGCTACGTGCATTTTCGTCTCTGACTCATGATCATTTTGTTGTGATTGCAAATATGTACGACTCGGGTTGGAAAGCATACGTTGATTCGGCTCCGACTCCCATATACAGAACAAACTATCTGTTTCAGGGGATACTCGTACCGAAAGGGAATCATACTATCGTTTTACAATTTGAATGGTAATGGCTTGTGTTGCGTATATGAATCATAAAAATCGAGATATGATTTAGGATCACCTTCGCTAAAATTGATCAGTTTTCCACCGTCGACACTTTGCTGAACCGCAATTATATTTTTGATAAAATTACTGTCATGCGTGTTAAAAAATATTTGAACGTTTGCAATGGTAAAGTAGAGCCAGAACATGCCGATGGCCGTGCGGAGTATGAACTTTTTCGTCTCCCAAATCCAATAGGTCAGATAGGCAAATAGGATTACAGCAACGTAAAGCTGGATATTAAAATAATAATCGCTGATCTCTCCGCTATATGTGGTGAATACTATCCATGGGACAAGAATCCATACACATAGAAGATAAAAAAGTTTTAGCCAATAGGGATTTTTTTGCTTTTGCTTATACGCCAAGAAAAAAAGGGGGATATAAAGAAATACTGCATTCCGAAGTATGACATACGGTTTTTCCAGGACCGACTGAAATTTGATAAACGCATCATGGGATAGTTGCAGCATCCGTTGGAGGTGAAAACCGTGATAGTAGGACTGAAAATACCCGGAATAATTTCCAAGGCTGCTGTGATGGTTTGCCTGGGTATAATAGATCGCCTGAGGAATCATAAAAGCCACGAACACCGGAACGGCAACAAGGATATAGCTCCATGTTTTTTTGTGTATTGGGATCAGGGGAAGACATAAAAGAATGATGATCGGATAAAAAATTGCCGTAAAGTGGATATGAAATGACAATCCGACGGCAGCTGCCAGATGAATGATATATTTTGCATCGCCCGTCATAACTTTATACAGAAAATAGAAAATGAGAAGTGCTACGGGGGCAATAAAATTTACCGGCCATTGTGACCGTTCCGCGAGTATGATGGCCGATGAAAACGTATAAATAAAACACGAGATGAGCGCAACCTTTTCGTTAAATATCCTGCGGGAAACTCCATAGATGACCCAATAACTGAATAGAGCGGTACACCCTGCTAATATGGGTGAAGCAATAGGATTCAGGCGGGTAAAGAAATAAAAGACAGCAACAAGATAATAATAGATCGGCCCAATATAGAATCCGCTGTTTTGTTTGGCAACCATTCCGACCAACGGATAGTTATGGCCTACAAGGATACGTATTGCTGCCCATGCATTATCAACCTGATCCCAGTCGAACGACGCCCATTTTTCCAGATTGTAAAACATAAAAAACGTGTGGATAAAAAATAACAGGAGGGCAATCAGGAAATAGGGATTACGGATAAATTGTCGGAGCGGCTTCATATACGTTATACTATCATATATGCGGGTATCTATAGTTATTCCCAACTGGAACGGCGTATCACTCATGAAAAAGCACCTGCCCAACGTCATGAGTGCTTCCCTGGGAGCAGAAGTTATTGTAGCAGATGATATGTCGACCGACGGCTCCGTCGAGTATCTCAAAAAAAACTTTCCTACGGTGATTGTGATCGAGCGGAGTAAGCACGAGGGGTTTGCTGCTACTGTGAATGCGGGTGTGGCGTGTGCGACCGGTGATATCGTCGTACTTTTGAATACGGATGTTGAACCGAAGCATGATTATTTAGCACCGCTCATCGCACATTTTGTGGATCCTGACGTATTTGCTGTCGGTTGTCTTGAAAAAAGTTTAGAAGAAGGAAAAACCATATTGCGCGGTAGGGGAGTAGCACATTGGGAGAGGGGATATTACATTCATGCGCGGGGCGAGGTAGGCAGAGTTTCGACTGCTTGGGTGTCGGGCGGTAGCGGAGCATTTAGGAAGTCCATGTGGAAAAAGCTCGGTGGTATGGATATGCTCTATAACCCATTTTACTGGGAAGACATAGATTTGTCGTACCGTGCACGGAAAGCCGGTTGGAAGACATTATTTGAGCCAAAAAGTATCGTACATCACTTTCACGAAGAAGGTAAAATTAAACGCGAATTTACATCAAAGGAAGTTAAACGGATTGTCTACAGGAACCAGTATATTTTTATCTGGAAAAATGTTACGGATGTGAATATTTTAGCCGCACATATGCTTTGGACCCCCGTGAGGATTATGCAGACGATTCTCAGCGGCGACAGCCTTATGGTGCAGGGGTATTTTCTTGCTTTATTGAAATTTCAGGAGATTGTAAACCACCGGTCCGTACAGCGTCGTTTGTTCAGTGTGCCCGACGCGCAGCTTGAGGTTTTATCATGAAGCGATATATTTGGATTTTTTTGATAGTACTGCTTGCCGGTTTTTTGCGTTTTTACCGGTTAACCGAGATACCGCCGGCCCTCAATTCTGATGAGGTCGCAATAGGATATAACGCGTATTCTATCCTGAAAACAGGCCGTGATGAATATGGGAAGTGGTATCCGCTTACATTCCGATCGTTTGATGACTACAAAATGCCGGTGTATGTCTACATGGTGAGCGGCAGTATAAGCGTATTCGGGTATAATGACTTTTCCGTAAGGTTTCCATCGGTTTTATTCGGGACGCTGACGGTATTGGTGACGTATCTTTTAGTACGGGAACTTTTCTACAAATGGGATAAAAAACAGGTTCATCATATTGCATTGGCTGCGGCACTTTTATTGGCAATATCCCCATGGTCCCTCCAGTTTTCGAGAGCCGGATATGAGGCAAATGTTGCGGTATTTTTTATCGTTTTAGGCGTGTATTTTTTTATGAAGGGGCTTAGGAGTGGATGGTTTCTCGTTCTTAGTTCGTTCTTTTTTTCCTTATCTGTATGGACATACTTATCGCCGCGGATTTTTGTTCCGCTTCTTTGCGTCGGGCTTGCCATTATATACCGGAAAGAACTATGGAAACAAAAGTTCGCTGTCATTATCAGTCTTATTTTGGGTTTTATACTCCTGTTGCCTATTTTGAAATTATCTTTATCTTCCCAGGGGCAGATGCGTGAAGCAGGAGTGAGTGCATTCGGAAATCCTGATGATCTGAAGAAACCCGCTGCACGCGCAATGCTGGACCGTTCTCAGGGACGAAACATATTTCTCATTTTTGATAACCGTATGCTAACCTATGCCGAAACGTTCATGCGCGGATATTTCGGGTATTTCGATCCGAATTTTTTGTTTTTAGACAAATCTATCGATAAATACCGGGCGCCGGATATGGGGTTGTTGTATGTATTTGAGTTGCCTTTGTTTTTGGGAGGTGCGTACATGCTGATACGAAAATGGTCGCAGGGGTCGGCCGTGCTGTTTTTATGGATGCTTGCGTCTCCGGTTGCGGCCGCATTTACGGTTCCTCCTCCTAACCCCGTGCGGTCCTTAGTTTTCCTTCCCTCCTTCCAAATTGTGTCTGCTTTGGGCCTCGTTACACTTGTATATATACTTATGAAGAAGAAAATGATCATCCGGTATGTACTCGGAATTCCGGTCGCCCTTTGCATACTTTTGAACGTCGTCTATTATTTTCACCAGTATTACGCCGTATTGCCAGTTGAGGATGCGAAGTATTGGTATATGGGAAGACGTGAAATGACAGAAAAAATAAATGCCCTGAAGAATTCATACGATATAGTCTATGTATCAAATTATTTGGACTTTCCGTATATTTTTTACCTCTATTATAGCCATATTGATCCTCTGGTTTACCTGCAGCATGGCGGAACGGTATCCGGCGGATTTGATGAACTGCGTAACAGCGTCGGTAACGTAAAATTTCGGACAGTAGATACGTCTCTTCGGGAGCCACAAAAGAAAATTCTTTTTGTAGGTCTGCCGACCGAAGTATTTAGTAAGTCAGTGGTGGCTACCGTCTATTATCCCGATGGATCCCCCGCGATTGTATTTTTCCAATAAACCTTATCGTTGGTTTATATACGTTTCACAAAATTGTTTTTCACTTAAAGAATCGATGTCGAGCTCTGCAATGGTTATATGGTTTGGGTATTGTTGTAAATGAAAATTACTACACACGCTGTCGTTGTAGATTTTATATATTTCCCCTCCGTCCGCAAGTCTTGATATGCTCAGATGCAACGGAATTGTGTCTGTTGAACAGGAAGCGTTTATAATGACCACCCCGGAAGTAGCGCCCATATCCAGTGATTTTCTGCAGCCGTAAAAATGTATTCCGCTCAGTCCGAATCCGTCGGAAAATTTTGTTTTTCTCAGTAGAGTAATTGTCTTCCGGTTGAGCGAATTGGTATAAAAGAGATATTTACTCAAGACATCGATATTTGAATCGGAATAAACGGAAACAGGGATATTCTTTTTTTGGTTCATGAGAATATATCTTGATAAGATGCGCATATGAACATCTCCGTACTCCTGCAATGGGTGTTCGAAGAAATAGATATAACCAAAATTGATGACGCTACCCAGATATACTATCGTGATACACCCTGTTAGAAGATATCTATACTGTTTTGGAAAAGAGGCGAGAACTGCATATATCCCATATCCTATACACATGATCATAACCGGAAACATCATTGTCAAATGCAAAGAGTAATACTCACTCTGTGAACGAAACAGCATTTGAGGAAGCGCGCCGATGAGAAAATATATCATCACACATAAAAAATAGAGTTTTCTTTTCGTGAAGAGAAAAAGGCAGCCCAACAGAAATACTATGAAATCAACAGGATAAAACATCCCGTATCCGTGTACGGGGAAAAATAGATCTCCCTCTACAAAGAGATACGAAGGGGAAATGATCTCGAACAATCTATTTGTAAGAGTTTTTATATAGACGGAATATTTGTTTACGAGGATTGTTTCAAAAGGGGAATTTATTGAAAGTTTTCGTGATTCGTTTACGTGTGTCGTTATTTCCGCAGCATTCGGCAGAAGTATTTGATATAAACGCGATGTTCGAGAAGATGTCGCGAGGGCAATAAGAAAAAAGGAAACGAAAAGAATTGAGAAGAGTCCGGCAAGAATATATTGGGTTTTATATTTATGCCCGCGCCGGACATAGGCGATGATTGCGGTAAGAACGATTAATGGAATAAAGATTATTTTTGTGGCTATATAGGAATAAAATGCTAATACAAAAGGAATGATACTCCACAGGATGTTCCATGATTTCAGCCGCAATAACAGGTAAAATCCTAATAAATAAAAGAACGTTGCGGGAGTAGATTCATATCCGGTGCGCCCCATGACGACAAGCCACGGGTTAACTGCAGCGACAAGCCCGACAGCTATTCCCGCCGGTGTTCCGAATAACAGTTGCGCGAGTAAATAGAAAAGAAGTACAGTACAGACTGAAAGAATTGCAAACGGCAGATGTACAGCGAGTACTGAAAACGGGAAATACCCGCTCAGCGGCAGGTGGAGAAAATACGGAAGTTCAGCTGCCTGTTGGTTGGGAGGGTACCGGAAAATCAATGACTGAAAAATATTCCATGTTCCCGTAAGATCTTTTCCCGTGAGAGCGACCGATTTTGCCGTAATCGGATACACAAGTTCGTCGCCGCCTATTGCATTAGGAATTCGGTCCAGATACACGAACCGCATCAGCGATGCAAGAATAACAATTCCAATGAGCGGTATATAGTTTTTTGCAAAAGTCCGCTTCATATCCGCATTATAGATGTTTTTTGGATTATTGCACTATAATACAGGAGACGTAGGGTGTTCATATGAAACGATTGAGAATTTCTGCATCGCTCGTGGTACTTATCCTTATTTTTCTTCTCGGGATATCGGTACGTTTCATCGGATTAGGGAAAAATCCCGCGGGTATTGTTGATGATGAAGCGGATGCAGCCTACGACGTATATGCCCTTATTCATACCGGTAAGGATCAATGGGCAGTGTCGTGGCCGGTTACTTCGTTCCGGGGTTTCGGTGATTACCGTCTGCCCGCCTATACGTATCTGTCTATTCCCTCAATTGCCGCTTTTGGTTTGACGCCGTTTGCCGTGCGGTTTCCTTCCGCATTCTTCGGTTCATTGACCGTTCTTGTTGTCTATTTTCTTGTGAAAGAGTTGTTTGGCCGTTCATCCGAGTCTCTTGCTTTACTTTCCGCCTTTCTTTTGGCTATCTCACCATGGCATATCGGCATGAGCAGAATCGGACTTGAGGAAACTTCGTCGGTGTTTTTCGTGTCCTGCGGAATGTTGATTATGCTTGGCGGGAGACGTCACGGAAAATTGGTTATCGTCGGAGCGGTACTTTTAGGACTGAGTCTCTATGTGTACACGGCCAACATTGTACTTGTTCCGCTGCTACTTGCGCTGACGGTCTATCTTTTCAGAAAAGCATATATGCGTTTTTGGAAACAAATTGCATTCGCTGCTCTGTGTTTTATGTTTCTTTTTACCGGTCTTTTGATATCAGCGGGGACCGGTACTGCTGCCACCCGTACCCGGCAGGTGAACCTTACAAATAACTCAGAACTTATAGATACAGTTAATGAAAAACAGGGGGCGTGCGGGCGTGAGCTTCCGCGGGCTGTTTGTCGACTGGTTTTTAATAAATACAGCGCGTACGGGACAAAATTTTTTACGAATTATCTCAATCATTACTCGCCGAATCTTCTGGCTGTCTACGGCACAAGTACGCAATATTCTGTTTTACCCGGCCGGGGATTATTGTATCTTTTTGACTATCCGCTTCTGATCATTGCGTTGATCGTTATATTTTTGGATGTGTCGCCGGTGCGCCTCCTGCTGGTCGGATGGCTGTTTCTTTCCGCAATTCCGGATAGCCTGACCTCTGACGGGCAGTACGGACGATTTTTTGTTTCGTATCCCGTATGGCCGATACTGATTGCGATCGGCATTATGTCGCTTTTGTCTCACATGAAATACAGGAAATTGGCATTGTCGTTTGTTGTACTGTGTTTTTTGGCAGCGGCGGGAAGTTTTATTGTTGAGTATTGGACATTTTTTCCGTACCGGTATTCGCAATTTTCTCACTTCGGGTATGAGGAACTGGTGCAAAAAATCCGCACGGATATACCTGTGTATGATACGATCATTATCTCAAGCAGGGTAAACGATTCCAAGCAATATATTTATTATTTGTTTTACACCCGGTATGATCCTGCTGCGTTTCAGTCCGGAAAGGGAATTGAAAAAGTTTTGGAGGCAAACGGCTGGGTTCGGGTGAAGCAAATTCATTCGATAGAGTTCCTTCCCACACTTCCCGGTTATGACGAAATTATTCATGCTCATGATCTTCTTATCGGGGCGCCTTCGGAATTTCCAAAGTCCGTCCCTAATGTGATTCCTGCAATTCCCGTACCGGTGGAATTTACCGTAAAGGATAAGGCAGGCGATGTCTTATTTGAGGGTGTTGATTCCTCTAAATTATACCGGTGCGTTCAAACAGAATGTTTATCGGGATTTCAGTCACCATGAAAAAAATATTCTTGTTTGAGCTACTCATTGTCCTTGTTGCCGCTTTGGGTATTACGATTGCTATTTTCCATCAGTTTTTTTTCGATCATAAAACGGTATTTCCCTCAAATTTATTAGTGACAGAGTATTCACCATGGAGGTATGAGCCCGTTCCGGAATATCCAAACGGACCACCGAATAAGCCAATAGGTTTTGATATTATCCGGGAGTCATATCCAGACAGAAAATTACTTCAGGATGCATTATGGAGGGGAGTATTACCGTTGTGGAATCCATATATTTACAGCGGTGCGCCATTTATGGCGGCATCAACTCCTGCTGTTTGGTATCCACTGTCATGGATTGCGGCTGCTCTTCCCACTATAGAAGGATGGAATTTCCTCGTTGTCATACAACCGATACTGTCCATTGTGTTCATGTACATATTTTTGAGATCTCTGAAGTTCCGTATACCTCTGGCCGCATTCGGTTCATTTGTCTATGCACTGAGTGGGTGGATGGTAGTTTACTGGCAGGAATCTGTGGTAATTGAACATAGTTTTTTATGGTTGCCGCTAGCGCTTTATGCTTCCAATAGGGTATGGGAGCGGTACGATGACACGTTTGATTTTTTCTTACTTCTTTTTTCGCTGGTATCTTCTGCGTTTGCCGGATTTTTGCAAATGTCGGCGTACGTATATGCGGTTGTTTTTTTGTGGAATGTTTATTGCTTTCTGAGGCTTCGCGGACAAAAGAATGCAGCTCGTTCGGCCTGGGTTATAATCTTTGCGGTTCTTTGTTCTGTTCTGATTGAAAGCATACAGCTTATTCCGTCGATTCAGGCTTTTGTACTCTCTCCGCGGGGAACGAATGACGCAAGTTTTGTATTCCGGCAGGATCTCCTGCCTTTCAGGAATATTATTACGCTGTTCGCACCTGATTATTGGGGCAACCCGGCGACGTATAATTATTTTGGCGGCAGCGGATTCTATTTTGAAAAAACAATTTTTATCGGCATTATTCCGTTACTGTTTGCGATTTACGCAATGTTGCAAGTTAGAAAAAAAACGGTTATTTTCTGGACAATCATAGGAGTTGTATGTTTTTCAATGTGTTTTGCATTACCGACAAGTTGGGTTCCGTATTATCTTAAAATTCCTATTCTTTCAACTTCATACCCGACGCGGATATTTGCCGTATCGGTTTTTTCTTTCAGTATTCTTTCGTGCTATGGGTTAGAGTCTTTTTTGAGTAAGCCTAACCGCAAACGGATGGTTTTGATACTTCTTAGCTTCTGTGTATTTCTTGGAACGGGATGGATTGTCGTCATTGGTTTATGGTGCATCAATCATTATTATCATTCTTACTCTCTTTGGTGTCTTGGGAAAACGTTGGTCGTATGCGGAGAATTATTTTCCTTGAAGAAAATCGCTCCGTATTACGCAACTGTATCTCTCAGGAATCTTATTGTACCGACGGCATTTTTGCTCGCAGGATGGGGTTTACTTTTTGTTTCAAGATTTTCGAAACGAGATGTTTTTGTTTATGTATGCGTTCTGACGGCGGCATCCGGTATCTATTTTGCAGATAAATATGTGTATTTCGGTGAAAATCGCTTTGTCTACCCGAATTTGCCGGTTATTACCAAATTAACTGACCTTGCAGGATATGATCGGATTTGGGGCTACGGGAATGCGTTTATAGAAAAAAACCTTCCGGAATATTTTCGGTGGTTTTCAACGGATGGGTATAGTAATCTTTCATCAAGCCGATACGCTGAGCTTCTTTCAACTATCGCAAACAAAGGAAAACTTGGAGGAATTATCCGCAGAAGTGACACGGATCTTTATGAAATGTCTGAAATAGACCCGCTTAATTCTTCAAATCCCTATCGCCTGCGGATTATGTCGCTTTTTGGGGTTAAATATATTCTTGAAAGCAAAAAAGGAGAATACACGGATTTACAGTCAACCGAAAAACGTTTTCCTCCTGAAATGTTTACGACCGTATGGGAGGATAGTACATGGCGTATTTGGCAGTATAGGCAGGCGTTACCGCGTGTTATGTTCCTAAGGTCCTATATCGTACGAAGTGATCCTCAACAAATTATTGATACTCTGTATGATCCCGCTGTTCGTTTAGACTCTACTGTTGTTTTGGAACGTGTGCCCGTAGTACCGGCCTTACCGAAATATTCCGGTGATCAGGCATCATCAGCCACAATAACATCCTATGGTCTCAATACTGTGACTGTTTCAATAGCCTCTCCTGTTTCAGGATTCGTAGTACTAACCGACAATTACTATCCGGGATGGACTGCAACTATAGACGGTAAACCTACTGAACTCTATCGTGCGGATTACACCCTGCGGGCAGTTGAGGCACCTGAAGGGAAGCATACTGTCGTCTTTACCTATACACCGATAACACTTACCATAGGTGAAATCGTTACGGCCGTGGGAATAATACTCAGCATTGTAATCGTATGCTGTATGAGCCGACTCATCAGGTTTGGACACAGAGCATAATTTAGCTTATTTTTTTCCTTTTTTATGTTTGGATGACGATCGAAGAGTTACAATGCAGTAGACTGCAAAAATTACGAAGGAGAATCCGCTGACGCCCAGACCCAATTGGAATGACTGTGGTTGATAGGTAAAGATAACTGTCGATTCTCCTGCAGGTACGAGAACTCCCCGGAATGCATAATCTGCCTGATAGACTTTCGTTGGGTTTCCGTTTACCGATGCCGTCCATCCATTATCGAACGTGTCGCTTAAAAATAGTAATTGTTTTGCATCGGTCTTTACAGAAATTTTTATGGAGTTTGGTGTGTAGGAAATAAGTTTTGCCGATCCGCTTCCGGCAAGAGGTGGAAGTTCGTTTCGGTCTTTTTGTAGCAATAATACCGTTTTTCCTGGATTGAAATCTTTTGCAAAAAATTGCGACTCAAAATCAGTTGCGTTGCCGTATGGCCGGACATCCGACGTAAGAAAAAATCTTGGTGCAGACAGAAGATTTTCATATATCGTCCAGTCATCCTCATGCCAGACCATTTTGAACCGGTTAACCGGGAACGTATTGTTGTCTTTGGGGTTTTCCGGCCGGTCAATGATGTATTTAACTCCGAGGGTATCCATGATCCGGAGACGGAATTCATTGGAAGGTAAATCGCTTTTCCCGTATCCCGGGAGGATTTGTGCGTCAGATCGCGTGGTTCTGTCAAATGTAGCTGCAATTTTTCCGTCGCGGCTTGCTTGGATAAATTGATTGTACCATCGTAGATTTAGAGGATCCGTGCCGTCAGGAGAATAGATGTACTCCTGCGTTGCGAAGTTTGCCTCGATTTCTGCGGTCCCGTATCCCCAAAAGCGGTCAATGCCAGGCGTTTTCTGCAGTTGACTGATGAGATTGTTTTGGGGATATACGAAGGATATCGGGACAAATGGATTGAACTTGGTAAAGCCATAGAAGAGTTCCGCAACTGCCAGCGGGAGGGCTAACCACAGTAAATATTTTTTGTACCTGCTTGCAAAAAGGATAAGCGTGAGACACCCTAAAATTCCGGTTGCGATAACCATAGCACGTTTCATGGTGGATGCCGCACCGATAGTATAGGTAAGACCGCCGATGTTCGGATGGATGAACACAAAAATCCAGAGGAACAGAAAGATAACCCAACTGAGTAGTAATGGTTTATCGGGTATTTTTTTATTCAGACGGACCGCGTCGTATCCGAATCCTGCCAGCATGGCAAGCGCAAGCATCAGTATAACCAAAATTCTTGTGGGTGTACCGGTTGAGAGAACCGGCCAGGGATATCGGTATAAAAGCTCCGTAAGCGGCGTACGTACTGTGATGAGGAGAATGCCTAATGCGCTGCAGGCGAAAAATTTTTTATGCCATGAATCAACTTTATGGAAGAATGAAGCAAGTACGAGAAAGAACCCCACGACACCAACGGAGAGTGTTTTGCCGATATAATCGCCTGTGATGTTCGATTTTGTTGCCGGATTGCCGAATAATTCCTGTACGGCGATCAGAGGTATCTGCCACCATTGGACAAGCATGGTATGAATAATGCCCTGATAATCGTGTGCAACACGCGCGGAATTTCTAAAGAGTTCAATTGTCGGAAACAACTGCGGTGCAGCAAGGAAAAATGGAATCCCAAATATAAAAAGAATGGGATGAAAAACAAAAGATTTTTTTTCCTGCCATGACCAACCTGGTGCCGTTGCAATTCTCAGACACGTATATAAAAGAAGAAACAAAAATGTATCAATAAAATCCTGCGGGTGGCCTGCGGTGATCGCACAAAACAGCGCGATGATGAATATAATCTGTTGCCAGAGGCAGAGTGTGCGTTGTTTTATACCCCGTTCGACAAAATAAAGGAGAAGCGGCAACCACAAAATTGTGTGCCACACCGTGGTAAATTCCATCCAAACGTTCGCAAAACTGGAAAAATTAAAGAGTAGTGCAGCCAGAACTGCCGCGTCGGCACCCAGCCCAATTTCTGTGGAAAATAAATACATAAATACAGTGCCGAGTATCGGTTGGATGATAACCATGATGGTCCAGGCGGAAATTTGAGGCATCAGGAAATAGACGAAGGTCAGCGGGTAAAATACCTGAGACTGGTAGTTAGCCAAAAGGGGGGCACCGGAAAAATTATAGGGATTCCATAGAGGGAATATTCCGTGTTTCAGAGCGGTAATGACTTGAGTTTTCCAAGGATATAACTCGCGGATAACATCAAAATATTGATCTTTGCTCGGCACGGCACCGGCCACGTATCCGCTGTATGATTGGTGGCGCCACGGTGAATATTGAGTCAACAGAAGATCTCCCGGAAACGGAACCTGCCCGAATAGAAACGTTTTATAAAAGAAGAGAAGACATACGCCGATAAGTGCCAGAAGTGGTAGATATTTTCTCATGCTATAATGATAGGGTTATCATACATGAAGGCGCTATGTTTTCCAAGAAGTCGCTCATGAAAAAAATTCTATTTCTTCTTATTTTTGTTTGTGCATTTATTCTTCGCGTCTATAAGGTGACGGTGGTGCCGCCCGGACTGTCGTGGGATGAAGTCGCCATCGGGTATAACGCATACAGTATTCTCAAAACCGGCCGCGATGAGCACGGCAGATTTTTGCCGGTTGATACGTTTATTTCATACGGAGATTACAAACCCCCATTGGCGATTTATGCGACGGTTCCATTTGTTGCGATATTCGGACTCGGTGATTTGGCCGTACGCCTGCCCGCAGCACTCTTCGGAACGTTCACGGTGTTTCTCGTCTATTTTCTTGTTAAAGAATTGTTTAGCCGGGCGAGTAAAAAGCTTCCGCGTGATGCTTTGGCGCTACTTGGTATGGCAGTATTAGCTATTTCCCCGTGGCATATAAATATTTCTCGTGGAGGATTTGAGGCGAATATCGCACTGTTTTTCGTTGTACTCGGGACATGGTTTGTACTTTCTGCGCGGACGCACCCGAAGCGATGGTGGTTCGCTTGGCTTCCCTTTGTGGCTTCCATATATACATTCAACAGCGCGAGAGTTTTTTCAGTTCTGTTTGTCCCCGCACTCATGCTCTATTCATTCCGGGAAATTAAATCAAATCTCAAGCCGTTTATCATTGGTTTGATTATTTCAGCTCTTTGTATGGCGCCTATAGTTCCACACCTATTGTCACCGCAGGCACGTATTCGTTTCGACGAAGTGAATATATTTACTGACGTTTCAGTCGTCGAGACGGCAAATCAGCGGATAGCACGCGATAAAGGAAATGTAATAGGTGAATTAGTAAATAACCGGCGGGTGGGGTATGCCAGAAGTTTCCTTATCCACTTTATGGATAATCTGGAGCCGGACTTTTTATTTGTGAAAGGCGACGGGAATCCGAAATTTTCCATTCAGGACGTAGGGCAACTGTATCTTATTGAGGCACCGTTTTTCGCGATCGGCATCTGTGCGCTTTTTCTTTCGTATCCCGGTGTCGGGCTGTTATTTGCGTATTGGATCATCGCGGCAATTATTCCTGCTGCCACAGCCCGTGAAACGCCGCACGCACTCCGTATCCTTAACTCGTTGCCGACATGGCAGATTTTTGTGGCGTTTGGCATTCTTCAGGTTTCAGAGTTTTTACTCCGTGTAGGCGACAAGAAAAAACGCATATACTGGGCGGGAATTGCCTGTATTATTTTTCTGTACCTATTCAGTTTTACCTATTATCTGCATAATTATTACTTCCATTACCCGATAGAATTTTCCGGAGAATGGCAATACGGATATCGTGAGGCGATAGAAAGCATCGCGCCCCTCACGCCGAAATATGACCATATTGTCATTTCAGATACCATCGGCAGGCCGTATATGTATACATTATTTTATACGAAGACCGATCCGAACGATTTTTTCCGGACGAAGGATGCGTATTTTGACGCGGCGGGATTTTACCATGTCGACGGATTTCTCAAGTACAGATTCGGCGGAACTCTACCGGCTACACTTGCGCCCAAAACGCTGTACGTTTGGGATACGGCTCCGAAAGGTGCCAGGATAATTAACACGATTCATTTATTGAACGGAAATCCGGTACTCGTGATATTTGATAACGGTGGAGTGAAGTTATGAAAAAAACACTTATTTCATTGTTTATAATTATAGCGATCGCCGCTGGTCTGCGGTTCTATAAACTTGGGACTGTGCCCGCGAGTCCCGATTGGGATGAAGCAGCGCTCGGGTATAACGCATATTCCATTCTTAAAACCGGCAGAGACGAATATGGGACGTTCTTGCCGCTGTCACTCCGGTCATTTAATGATTATAAACCTCCGCTCTATGCATATATTACGATTCCATCGATAGCCTTATTCGGTCTATCCGTGTGGTCCACGCGGCTGCCATCGGCTGTAATGGGTGTACTTGCTGTTCTGGGTGTCTATTTTCTTGTTGCCGAACTCCTGCGCGGTCGGAAAAACGACACGATTCCATTGCTTTCATCGTTTTTACTTGCCGTTTCACCATGGTCCATACAGTTTTCTCGTGTCGCATTTGAAGCCAATACCGGAGTAACGCTGAATATTTGGGCCGTGACGGCATTTCTGGCGGGTTTGAAGAAGCGCGCGTATCTTCCAGTTTCGGCTGTGTTGTTGGCCCTGGGAATGTATGTGTATCCCAGCGAACGGGTATTTCTTCCGCTCCTTATTGTTCTTTTGGCTGTTGTCTACCGGCGGGAGCTGTTTGTCAAAGAACACACGAAGTTGCTTATTCTCAGTATCATTCTGGGAATAGTACTCGTGGCGCCGCTTATTCCGGTAGTACTTAATCAAACCGCACTTTCGCGGCTTCGCGGCACAAGTTCATTCACGGATCAGACGACACTGTTGGCCCGTGATATAACGAAGCTTGATCAGGATCAGCGGGGGGGGGACCGTATCGGACTACTTTTGGATAATCGAAGGATCATATTTGCCAAAACCATCATTGCAGGATACTTATCACACTTCTCTTTTAAATGGTTATTTTTAACCGGAGATAACCAGCGGCACCATGCGCCTGATATGGGACTTTTGTATTTGTGGGAGTTGCCGTTTCTGTTATACGGAATCTATCGGGTGCTTAAATATATGAAAGGTCCCGTGAGCGCGGTCCTCGTCGGGTGGTTCCTGATTTCACCTATTGCCGCTTCTCCCACGACCGGCCTTCCGCATGCAGTGCGGACGCTCGTCTTTTTGCCGACGTTTCAGGTGTTTACCGCCGTGGGTATTGCGGCCGCGGTTTCGTTTGCGAACACGTATATATCCGGCAGCAAACGTTTCCTGCGGTATGCAGTTTTCGCCGGCGTTGCTTTATTTGCAGTATTTAATTTTGCCTATTATCTGGATATGTATTTTGTGCAGCAAAATCCCGAGTATTCCGAATACTGGCAGTACGGATATAAGGAAGCGGTAGATCTTACGGAAACACTTAAGGCAAAATACCAAAAGGTAGTTGTATCAACAACGCTCGACCAGTCGTACATTTTTTTCCTTTTTTATACGAAATACGACCCCGCGAAGTATCTGGCGAGTGGCGGTACCCAGACAAATACGCATTTTGATAAATATGAATTCAGGAAAATTGATTGGGCACACGAAAAATTTGACGGAACAACGCTCTACGTCGGAGATCCCAAGGACATACCGCATGGTAACATTAAGAACATAACATTTCTTGACGGTCAACCCGCGATAGAAATTGCCGACCGGCCTAACGGTACTCCATGAAGCAAATACGACACATACCATCGAAGAAGAACAGTTTTACATGGATTTTTAGTCTCGGTCTTATAGTTTGGGGGATAGCCCTTCGGGCTGTTGAAGTACTGAACGGTAACGCTTTATTCGGACTGGATCAGGGAAGAGATTACCTCGCGGCGTACAACATCGTCGTCCATCATAAATTAACGTTGATCGGCGCTGAGGCCGGTTCGGGTGTTGCCGGTATTAGCGGTATATTTCACGGACCCGGATATTTTTATCTCATTTCGTTGGCCTATGTTCTCTTTCACGGTAATCCGGCAGGCGGGGAAGTTTTTATGTTTCTTTTCGGAGTCGCTGCTTTGGTTCTGTCAGCGTGGGTCGGATATAAAATGTTTGGCAAGTTGGGTTCCGTTCTTTTCCTCTTTTTCACCGCTGTGTCGCCGCTTATCGTTTCGCAATCGCGGTTTGTCTGGAGCAGTCACCCCATCACGGTATTTGTTATCCTTGCCCTGTATTTTGTCTACCGGATACCGGATAAACCGAAAGTATTTGCACCGCTTGCCGTATTTGTTGCGGGATTTACGTACAATTCGCAACTCGGGGTGGCTGTACCGCTCACCGTGTCCATTCTCCTGGCACTGCCCGTCATTTTCCGGATCCGTGATTGGAAAGTATATCTCTATGCACTTTTGGCCCTTGGATTGGCATTTCTTCCTATGATTCTTTTTGACATACGGCACGGGTTCATGGATGTCCGGTCGGCCATTGCGTATATACAGGCCGGTACTGGCGTGTCAGGTTCAATTTTTGACCCCAAACGTCTGGCGTCACATAGGTTTGATTATTGGAATAATTTTTATAACACCTTTACGTTTGAGTTTGGCTGGATTTCCTGGCAGGTGCAGATGATCATTCTTTACGTGACCATTCCTTTTGTCGGGTTGGGACTATTTTTGGTCCGCGGTAAAAAAGAGAAACGTTTTGTATGGTTTTTACTGTTCATGATCGCTTTCACCTGGGCAGCATATCTGCTCCTGAATAATACCGTATGGGATTATTATTTAACCCATACGCGGATTGCGTTTATCCTCTTATTCACCATTGCTGGTGTTGCGCTCTGGCAGAGAAAAAATTTATTCATTGCAAAGTTGGGATTGGTGGTTGGCATCGTATTTATCGGGACGGTTCTTTGTGGGTCGGTTTTCCGTCAGTATATTTCCTATACGTTGGATATACGTGACGTGCATGTCTATGATAAAATTCTCGGAAAACGCCTGGTTATCGATACTATCTATCATGACGCTCAGGGTCAGCCGTTTTCAGTTTTTGAGTTTGTACCGGGCGTCTATACCTATCCGTATGACTATCTGTTTGAGACGTATGGGAAAACGCGCTATGGGTACGAGCCGACGTATGATAAAAATGGACTGGCATATCTTATTATCGAGCCGGATAAAAGCCAGCCATGGCGGCAAAATGGGTGGCTTCAGACTGTCGTGCAAGGGGGGAGTAGTGTGTGGGTGAGGACGTTATTGAACGGTCTTATATTGGAAAAGCGTATATATCCAAAATGAAAAAATTTTTACCGGTTCTTTTGCTTTGTATCGCGATGTTTCTTCCCCTCATAGCATTGGTTCATCCCGGTCTTCCGGTGACCCATGACGGGCAGGACCACGTTGCCAGGATTGCAAATTTTTACCGGTCGCTGGCAGAAGGCAACATTATCCCCCGATGGGCGGCAAATCTCAACTGGGGCTATGGTCACCCGATCCTCATGTTTTTGTATCCCTTGCCGTCTTACATCGCCTCTCTTTTTCACTCGGTAGGTTTTTCATTGGTGGACAGTACGAAACTGGTGTTTGCAATTGCCATGGTCGAAAGCGGTTTATTCATGTATCTCTGGCTTGGCGAAGCGTACGGAAAACGGGCTGGAATTATCGGTGCATTTTTATACGTTTTTGCGCCGTACAGATTTGTGGATTTATACATTCGCGGAGATCTCGGGGAACACGTTGCGTTTGTATTTCCGCCCCTTATTTTATATTTTTTGCTGAAGCTTTCGCGGTCCGTTGATTGGCGGGGCATGGCGCGGCAAAGTATCGGCGTTGCAATATCGGTTGCGATGCTTATCCTTGCTCATAACGCAGTTGCCATTATGTTTATGCCTATTATCGGAGCCTATATACTCTATTTATTTTTGTTTGAATCGAAACAAAAATGGCTTTTCGCTTTTGCGAGCGTCACCGCAGTGTTTGCGGGATTTGCCCTTTCAGCATTTTTTTGGATACCCGCATATTTTGAAGGAAAATATACGCTTCGGGATATTGTAACCGCCGGACAGGTGAAAGAGTTTGTCCCTTGGACATGGTTTTTCTACTCTGTCTGGAATTACGGTTTTGGGGAAACATTTTCTAAGTCATTGGGGTTTCCGCAATGGTTGGGAGTCTTTAGCGCAATTGTTCTGATATGGAAAACAAAGCTGAGGAGTCTACGGATCGTACTCGTATCTACGCTGACTATTTTATTCCTTTCGTTTTTTATTATGACGTCATGGTCAAAATCCATTTGGTCTGCCGTAAGACTACTGCAGGATTTCCAATTTCCGTGGCGCTTCCTCTCCGTTTCGGTATTTGCTGCAGCAGTCGCCGGAGGTGTTGCGTTTAGTCGTTCCAGAAAATTATTTATTATTTTATATTCATTATTTATTATTCTCGTCACGATACCGATGTGGCACCCGAAAGCTTATGCCGTGCACGACGAGTCTTTTTATTCAGGGATATATCAGGGGACTACTGATACGGGAGAAAGCAGCCCCATCTGGTCGGTACGGTTTATGGAGCATACCGCGAGCGCACCGCTTGTGGTTATAGACGGCGATGCAAGCATAACAAAGGACTTCCGTTCATCGACGGTTCATGAATATACCGTACAGGTGCATAGATCCACGCTTTTTCTTGAAAATACCGTATATTTTCCTGACTGGAATATATATATAGATGGTGCCGTTACCCAAATTCAGTTTCAGAACCCTAATTACCGAGGTCTGATGACGTTTCAGGTAGCGCCTGGAACTCATTCTATACGGGTGGTGTTTGAGAACACTAGGTTGCGGACCGCCGCCGAGGGGATTTCGGTCGCTGCTCTTGCTATAATCGGAGTGATAGGTTTTGCCGTCATACTATGGCGAAAAAGAACATAAAATTTTCGGTGGCAATCGCAGTATTTAATGAGGAGAAAAATCTTGAAGAGTGTTTGGCTTCAGTCGCCGTGATTGCGGATGAGATAGTTGTTGTTGACGGCGGTTCCAGTGACGGAACCGTTGCCGTAGCACGGAAATTTACCTCCCGCATTATTGAGACAGATAATCCTCCCATGTTTCACCTGAATAAGCAGAAAGCATTAGATGCGTGTTCCTGCGAGTGGATATTGCAGCTTGATGCCGATGAGAGGGTTACGCCGGCATTAAAAAATGAAATACTCTCAGTTATCAATTCCAGCAAATCCGATATTCATGGCTACTTTATCCCGCGAAGAAACTATTTTTGGGGACATTGGATGCGCAAAGGCGGTCAATATCCGGATTATGTTATGCGGCTCGTGCGGCGCGGGTATGCTCATTTTCCTGCAAAAAGCGTTCATGAACAAATAGAGATAGTCGGGAAATCCGGGTATCTTAAAGAACCCATGGACCATATTTCCTACCGGACCGGTAAAGACTATTGGAAAAAGGCTGATACCTATACGACGCTTACTGCTGCGGAAATGAAAAAAAACGGAGTGAAAAAAAATGCATGGATGTGGTTTACCTACAATATTATAAAGCCGAACATAACATTTTTTTCCTTATTTATCCGCCATAAGGGATTTTTGGATGGCTGGTATGGATTCGTCTTTGCCTATTGGTCTTCACTGCATTTTCCGATTGCATACAGAAAATTCTTAAAATTATGAGAAAAATATTTTTTCCCTTATTACTAATACTGTGTGGTGTATTGATAATGACTCCTTCGGTCCGCGCAGATTACGTTATGCCATACCCATCCTATATGCCCGGGAACACAATGTACCGCGTGAGCCGCATAGTTGACCGTCTCAAGTATTACTGGTCCTGGGGAAACATTGCACAGACGAAATATCATCTGGCGTTATCGGATAAGTATTTAATTGAAGCAAAGACGCTTATGGAATATAAGCAATATCTTTTGGGAAGCGACGCGCTTCAGCGTTCCGATAAAGAATTTATGCAATTGCCGGGTTACGTTGCCGGAGCCAGAAAAGAAGGCGTGGATGTGAGCGGGTTAAAGAGTATAATTGCCGCAGCTGCGGACAAACACGATGAAATATTAACCGGACTTCTTGACGCAAGTCCTGCTCAATTTACATGGACTCCGGAAAAGGCTGCACCCACAGAATTGCCTTTAGGCGGGATGATACAGACGTCATTGGGTGTACGGCAAAAGATTGCCAGTGAGACAGGCTCCCTATAACTATGATATCTATCGTATTACCGGTATTTTTTTTAATACTCTTTGTCCTCAGTATTTTTTCTTACGGGTTTATTGATCCGAATTTGACGCTGTTTACAAATCGGTTTTTTCTCCACATCCAGGAGCCGCTCAAAAATTTTGCGTACCATCAAAGGCCGTTTGCGACGATATTTTTTTTCATACTGCTTATCGGGTTATTCGCCTGTTATGGCATATTTCTCAAAAACGGTAAGAAAATATTCACATCATGGAAACATATCTGTGTCGTGTTGGTAGCATCAGGTGTTATTCTTGCGTTTTCTTACCCCGCACTGACGTATGATTTGTTTAATTACGTCATGACGGCGAAAGTCGCTTTTGCGTATCATGAAAACCCGTATATCGTCATGCCTGTTGAAATACCTAACGACCCGAATCTGGCATTTACGAGAGCGGCCAATAAGGTAGCACTGTATGGTCCTGTCTGGATACTTATTACGGCGATCCCCCATGTCGTGGGAGGCGGGGATGTCTGGGCTACACTGATCGCGTTCAAACTTTTGAATGCGGCAGTATATGTAGGCTTTAGTTATTTCATATGGCGTCTGACAAAAAATCTGACAAACGTTATCTTTTTTGCTTTGAATCCTTTGGTCCTTATTGAAGTCCTCATGAACGGTCATAACGATATCTATATGATGGCGTTTGCGCTATTCGGATTGTTCCTGTGGTATCAGAAACGTATTATGCGAAAAATAGTCGGCGTTATTCTCCTTGCGGCTTCCTGGTTTGTTAAGGAAGCAACGGTTGTATTGGCGCCACTTCTGTTTTTCCGGAATGTCTCTTTTGAACGGATGCTCGTATATGCATATATTTTTCTGGCAGCGGTCTTTTTTATCGTTGCCCCGATCCGCGAAGAATTGTATCCATGGTATGCAGTATGGCTCGTTGCAACCGCAGCATTATTGCCGTTTGCGTCACATCGGTATTTGTGGGGATTTACGATAGTACTCTCATTTGCCTTGGAACTACGGAATCTTCCGTATATGTGGATGGGGTATTATGAAGGACCCGGGCCCGCTCTTCGTTCCGGATTAACCGTCATTCCTTTAGTCTTCTATGCGGGATATCTCGGATTCCGGTATCTTGCGAAACGAAAGGTATGAAAAAAACTGTAGTCCTCTCCGCCGTCATATGTATTGCGGCAATTTTTTTTGCGGTCAGTCCACTGTTTGGTAAGGCGTATATACCGACACATGACGGTGAATATCATATTATCCGCATCGTCGAATTTTCCCGGATGTTGGGAGCCGGATACATAGTTCCCCGATGGGCGCCGGATATGAACAGCGGGTACGGGATACCCATTTTTAATTATCAGTACCCCATGCCTGACTATATCGGTTCATTTATGCGCATGTTGACTCATGATGCTGTATACGCATTTCAGATGAGTATGGGTTTGGGGTATATAGCACTCTCAGCGGCGGCTTTTCTCTGGCTACTGACCCTGTTTGGTGCCCTTCCGTCCGCAGTCGGATCAATCGTTGCCGCCTTTGTCCCGTATCTTTTTGTCGATATGTACGTGCGCGGATCGATCGGTGAAGTCTGGGCGACTGCATTTCTTTTGTTGTGCTTTTACCTGCTGGAAAAGAAAAAGTTATTCTGGTTCGCTATTGTATATGGGCTCCTTATTCTTTCGCACAACATCATGGCGATGCTTTATACGCCGTTTTTACTGGGGTATGCTCTTATTCGGAATAAAAAAGGAGCCCTATGGATGCTTGGTGGGATCGGACTTTCCGCATTTTTCTGGCTGCCGGCACTTATCGAATCCAAATATGTTGTGGGTCTCAATACCGTGAACTTCCGGCAATATTTTGTTGACTGGTATGAACTATTAATTCCATCCTGGGGAACAGGTTTTTCAGGAACCGGAAGTTTTGGTACTGCCATGTCCGTACAGATAGGAATAGCCCCGATGTTGGCAATGGCAGGAGCATTATGGGTTTTGTTGCGTAAGCCAAAAAGCGCTTACACGAAATTATTTGCGTATTTTTTGAGTATCATCGGTTTGTGCATCGTTTTTATGTTGCCGATTTCTACTCCTCTGTGGGAGCTTATAAAGCCTCTCTCGTTTGTGCAATACCCCTGGAGATTGTTATCATTTGTTATTCCGGTTGCCGGTTTCAGCGCGGCAGTATGGACTAGTAGACTAAAACGTCCGTGGTGGGGGTTATTCTTGGCTGTTTTGAGTGTCGCGCTTGCCGCGTCCTACGCACGTCCGGTTCTTTATGAACCGCGAAACGAGGCATACTACCTGGCAAGGCCGAATTTTACCGACGGAACCTCGTCTATGGGAAACAGTTTCTCGACGATCTGGACAGGATGGAAAACTACTCGGCCGGCAGCACCGTATGCAATTGAAAACGGGCAGATGACCCAGAAGACTCGTTGGGAGTACATGGAAAAGGATTTTACCGTCCTTATGGACAAAGCCGGTACTGTAACGGTGAGTACGCTGTATTTTCCCGGATGGACAGCATCCGTTGACGGCAAAGAAGTCCCCATCAACTATAGAGGTGACGGCATCATACATATATCCGTGCCGCAGGGAACTCACGCTATCCGCGTGTGGTTTGCCGATACGCCCGTGCGAAAAGTCGCGGATGCGCTTTCAGTTATAAGCGTGGCCGTTCTGGTCATTTTAGGGTATACTTCTTTACAATGAAGGTAGCAATAGACATAACTCCTTTGGAATCCGCGCATCGCGCACGGGGGATCGGTGTGTATACGAAGAATCTTATTGATGGGTTGGAAAAATACGGAAAACAGCACACATATATTTATTTTACAGGTCATCAGCGTGTGCCGGACGATGCAGATATCGTGCATTATCCGTATTTTGACCCGTTTTTCCTGACGTTGCCTCTGGTTAAACCGGAGCCGACTTTGGTGACGGTTCACGACCTTATTCCTCTGGTGTTCCCGTACAAATTTCCGGCAGGCATCCGCGGCAACATCAAATGGCAGGTCCAGAAATTGTCACTTCGAGGCGCGAGTCGAATTATTGCTGACTCAAACGCTTCAAAAAATGATATTGTACGGATTGTAGGCGTTAAAAAAGAGATTGTCGATACTGTTTATTTAGCTCGTGACGCGATGTATCATCCGGTTACCGATTCAAAATTAGTAGCTGCTATACGAAAGAAATATGCCTTACCAAAACAATATATTCTTTTTGTCGGGGACGTCAATTGGAATAAAAATGTGATCGGGCTATTGCAGGCTTTTGCAGCGCTTCGTCAACACAGTGAATTATTAGAATATAAATTAGTTCTTGTCGGCCGAGCATTTTGCGAGACGCTCACCGAAACGCAGGAAATCAATCAGTTTATTCTTGAGCATGATTTGGAACACGTGGTTATTTGTCCGGGAAACGTGCCTCTGGCTGATCTTGCTGGTTTTTACTCCATGGCTTCGGTCTATGTACAACCCTCTTACTATGAGGGATTCGGTCTGCCGGTACTGGAAGCTATGGCCTGCGGTTGCCCGGTTGTTTGCACAAATACCTCAAGCCTCAAAGAGATAGCAGGGCCGGCGTTACAGGTGTCACCAAAACCGGAAGAGATCCTTGCGGGCATAAAGAAAATGCTTACTGTCGACAGACGAGCTCAGGCGATGCGTCAATTGGTATGGGTAAAACAGTTTACCTGGAAAAGAGTCGTAGTGGAGACTGTCGCGGCGTATGAAAGGGCATTGGTGTGAAAAAACTTTCCGTTATCGTACCCGTGTATAACGAAGAACATACGATTAACGAAATCCTTCAGCGGATCGAAAAGGTTGCCATACCCGGCTGGTCAAAGGAAATAATTGTTGTTGATGACGGATCAAAAGACCGCACAAAAACGGTTTTGAAATCCTGGGAGAAGAAGGTACGTGTTATTTACAAAGAAAAAAATGAAGGAAAGGGAAACGCCTTAAGCATCGGATTTAAAAAAGCTACGGGAGACGTGATCTTGGTTCAGGATGCGGATTTGGAATATAGTCCGAACGATTACCCCGTGCTTTTATCTCCATTTGACAACCCGCACGTTGATGTGGTGTACGGCTCGCGATTTTTGGGCCCACATCTTTCAACTATGTTCATTTATGCGCAGGGGAATAAATTTGTGACATTTGTAACAAACATATTATTCAATACCGATATCACGGATATGGAAACCTGTTACAAAGTATTCCGGCATGGGGTGCTGAACGGAATCACGATTCGTGCCAAGCGGTTTGATGTCGAACCGGAACTTACAGTCAAAGTACTTAAAAACGGGTACCAAATATATGAAGTCCCTATTTCCTATTACGGAAGAAAGTTTAATGAAGGGAAAAAACTGACATGGCGTGACGGCATTATTGCTTTCTGGACGATCATTAAATACCGGTTTATAAATTAGTAACTGTGTAGTCTTCATGAAGAAACATAGCATAATTATCGTTACAGTAGGCATTGTTCTCTTGGCATTTATTTTGAGGTTTTACGATTATGGTAATCGTTGGGAGCTCGGGTATGATCAAGCTCATGACGCTCTTGTTGCCCGTGCGGCTCTCGCTGAACATAAAATTCCGCTTCTCGGACCTTTTTCGTCAGCTGGACCATTTCAAACAGGTGGTCAGTGGTATTGGTTTATTATGGCGGCAACCGCGTTATATCCGGCTTCTGTCTTAACTCCCTGGATAGTTTTGACTTTGATATATGTTTTTTTTGTTTACTTGATGATTCAGTTTGGTACAGAGTTAATTGATACGAAGTTTGGAATTTTATTGGGATTATTTAGCGCGGTATCAACCGCTCAAATCGCTCAATCAGTCAGCCTGACAAATGAATCTCCCTTGGCAATAATATCGATATTCGCATTATGGTCAGTTGTTCGTTTTTTACGATCAGGTAAGAACCGTTATATCTTTGCATTAGGTTTTTTGATTTCAACGGGTGCGTCTTTTCATCTTCAGGGTAGCGGTCTTTTTATCCTCGGAATTTGTGTTTTAATCGCACAAATCACGGAGAAAAAATTTCACGTATCAAATGTTCTTTTGTTACTCGCAGGCGGTATTATTGGTGCATTACCGATATTACTATTCGATATACGGAACGGGTTCGTTAATATGAGAAATATGATCTATTACATCCGTTTTGATCAGTATCGCATACCACTGGAAGCTTTAGGAAGAAGATGGTTGACATACCTTACAATTTATTGGCCAACGACATGGGGAAGAATAATCGGAGGCAATCAATTTATAGGAGCAGGCTTTATGATATTGGTCTCGGTGTTATTTATATATGGATGCATCAGAAAAAAAATTGTTGCTGAATTTATTGTAATTATTTGTTCTTTTTTCGGAATTTTAGGTATGCTCCGCTACTCACACGTTCCTTTATTCGATAGCTATACGGTATTTCTTCAGCCATTTATCCTCACCCTTTCCGCCTGGGTAGTTTATAAGATATTTATGAAATCTCGATTCCTGGGAATTCTAGTTTGTCTATTCGTTGTTATAATGAGCTTTACATCCGATTGTAGAGAGATTACAGGAAAAGTTAATGTGGTAGATCAATTAGTTAAGATTTGGAAAACATCGTTATATTCACGGTACCCAGGAAAACACATTGCTTTGTATGATTATAAAGCTCAATATCCTTTACCCTTAGCCCTAGAGCTGTTCCTGGAGGCGGAAGGGCGGGCAGGTGAGGCAGGAATTAAAATCGGAATGAATATGATACCATCAAATAATGTTGAAAATCGGCAATCATTTCGTATAGGGGGCACGTCTTTTTTGGATTTGTCCGGCAGTTCAAGTGCAGAGCTTAGTAAGGCGGGGTATCAACGTATCAACTCCAGTGAGATATACAGGCAAACAGAGGAATGGCGCTAGATACGCGATAACGTATGAATAAAGGATTTATACAGAAGTTTACCTCAAATAAATTAGCACGGAGCAGCGCTATCGTCTTTGTCGGGACCATGAGCGCCAATGTGCTTTCGTACCTGTATCACCTGATAATGGGAAGACTTCTTGGTCCGTCCGGCTATGGCGCATTAGCTTCTCTTTTATCGCTCCTCTATATATTTACCGTGCCGCTGACGGTTGCGCAAACCGTGATCGTGAAATTTGTTTCAGGTTTTAAAGCACATGGCGAAGTCGGACAGGCGAAATCGCTCTTCATTGAAGCAACGAAAGTATTTGTGATAGTCACCGTGGTTGGTGTGCCGATTATTCTCATAACAGGACCGTATATAACATCATTTCTTCATTTATCGTCTTCAGTATTGATTATGCTCCTCTATGCATTGTTCGTTGTTTCACTGGTAACAGTTGCAACAGCAGGCATGCTGAACGGATATCAAAAATTTATTTGGGTGGGCGTTATGGGAGCTCTTGCCATCCTTGTAAAACTTTTGGTGAGTATTCCTTTGGTCGCGTGGGGAGTCCCGGGAGTGATGTTGGCTGCGGTACTGGCGAGTATTATTGTTTACGCTTTGTATTTTATTCCGCTTCGATTCGTGTTGTCGGTAAAGGCGCGGCCAACAAAACTTAAAGGCCGTGATATGTTTGCCTTTGCAGTACCAACGCTTCTCATGCAGCTTGGTATTACATCACTTTACTCAACGGATATCATACTCGTCAGACATTTTTTCAGTGCGCATGACGCAGGATTGTATGCCGCGCTGGCGATTCTCGGAAAAATTATATTTTACGCGTCATCGGCTGTTCCAATAGTGCTTTTTCCGATTGCTTCTGAGCGGGTAGCCACGGGCTCCAAAACAAAAAAACTTATTTTTTCTGCCGTCGGAATAGTTGGAGCAATATCGGTTGCCATAACCATTCTTTATTTTGTGTTCCCGAACTTTATCGTAGGTATGCTTTTTGGAAACGCATATGCCGGGGCAGGGGCAATGCTGGGGCTGTTCGGGATTTTCCTGGGCCTGTTTTCCGTGGCCAACATCATCGCAATGTCATGTCTGGCCGTTGGAAAACTGCATATTTGGTTATTTTCTATGGGAGCGGCGGTCGTGCAGATTATCGGTATAAGTATGTTCCATTCGAGTATAATCGGAGTTATTTATATTAATATCAGCGTATGTATGCTTTACGATATAATTGCCGGAGGATATTATCTTTTAGGATCCCATGAAAAAATTTAGTCTTATTATTCCGGTCTATAAACAGGAAAAAACAATTAAACGTGATATCACGGATATCATCAACGTATTATCAAAGATGCATAGAGATTTTGAGATTATTCCGGTCATTGACGGAAAATTGGATAAGAGCACAGAAGAAATTAAAACAATACATGATTCTCGGGTTCATATAACAGGTTATCAAACCAATCACGGAAAGGGATATGCAGTGCGATTCGGTTTTTCTCAGGCAAAAGGAGATGTTGTCGGTTTTATGGATGCGGGGGGAGATCTTAAGCCGGAAGCACTTCCTCTCATGCTTGCAGAATTTGAGTTTCAACATGCGGATGCAATTATCGGAAGTAAACGCCACCCGGATTCAAAAGTAGAGTATCCGTATATACGAAAAATTATTTCGTGGGTATATCAACAAATTACGAGAATATTATTCGGACTAAATGTGCGTGATACGCAGGTGGGGATGAAAATATACAGGCGAAAGCTTCTAGAAGATGTTCTTCCGAGACTCCTCGTAAAACAATTTGCCTTCGATATTGAAATACTTGCCGTGGCATATTATTTAGGATACAGAAAAATATATGAAGCGCCGATAGAAATTAATTTATTTTCCGCAAAATCGAGCATTTCCTGGAGAAAATTTCTGCCGGTCATTTACAATACGCTGAATGATACTCTTGCAGTATTTTATCGTTTGCGTATTCTTCATTATTATGATGATGCAAGCAAACGAAAGTGGCGGTTTGATCCGGAATTGAATTTCCGCATAAACATAGGGTAATTTACGACGCGCAATTTTGTTCATTAACATGATTACACTTATAAAATCGACATTTTATAAAGAAAACGAAACAAAACGGAAGCTGATCCAATTTTTATTGGTCGCCAAACAGTTAAGTTTCGGTAAGGAGTGCGAAGCATTTGAGAAACAATTTGCTTTCTGGCAGGGGAAAAAATACTGTGTATTGCTCAACAGCGGCAGTTCCGCAAATTTAGCGCTTATTCAGGCCCTTCTTAATCTAGGTAAAATTCACAAAGGAGACATGGTCGGATTTTCCGCCGTCACATGGTCTACCAACGTTATGCCGCTTATTCAGTTGGGTCTGAAGCCGGTACCAGTTGACGTGGAACTAGACACCCTGAATGTATCCAGTAGAACCCTGTTAAACACATTAGCTAGGTATAAACTAAAAGCACTTCTCCTTACAAACCTTCTCGGATTATGTGACGATATTGATAAAGTTATGGATCTCTGCAATAAACGCGGCATGCTGTTCGTAGAAGACAACTGTGAATCTCTGGGATCTGTTTATCATGCCAAAAAACTCGGTAATTTCGGAGAGGCAGGTACATTTTCGTTTTACGTTGGACACCACATGTCAACAGTCGAAGGAGGTGCGGTTTGTACAGATAACAGTGATCTCGCGAGTATGCTCATCATGGTGCGGGCTCACGGTTGGGATAGAAATCTGTCAGTTCCGGAACAGACGGCCCGGAGAAAATTTCTTGCAAACCCGTCGTTTTATGGGCGGTATACGTTCTATGATTTAGGGTATAATTTCCGTCCGACGGAAATTACCGGGTATCTAGGACAAATTCAAATTAAATTTCTCCCTGAAATAATTAAGAAACGGCAGAATAATTTTAAAAAAATTGCCGGAAGAATTTATCAGTCGCCGGATTACTATCCTATACGATATGATCACATGGATACAATTTCAAATTTTGCCGTGCCCGTTATATGCAAATCAACCGCAATCCGGGATTCGTTAGTAAAGGCCTGCGGTAACAGGATTGAAATCAGGCCGGTTGTCGGCGGCGATATGACAGAACAACCGTTTTTTACCAAATACGTGAAGGGTAATTTCCGCGAATGCGTCAACGTGAAGCTCATACATGAACAAGGATTATATTTTGGCAATAATCCGGAACTGACGACTGGAGAAATCCAAACAATCATAAAGGTATTTACTGCCGGACATAAATAGGAAGAATTATGCGCATATTAATACTTAATTGGCGTGATGTTCGTCATCCGAAATCCGGAGGGGCCGAAGTAGTGACCTTTGAGCATGCAAAGGGGTGGGTGGCAGCGGGGAATGATGTGACATGGCTCACTGCCGCATATTCCGGTGCTAAAAAAGAAGAAACGGTTCAGAGTGTCCGTTTTATCCGGCGGGCGGGCTCACTCACAATATATCTGTACGTCCCATTTTACTTGCTTACTCACAGGAATGCTTTTGATATCATTGTCGACGAGGTGCACGGATTTCCTTTTTTTTCTACGCTCTTCACTGGGAAACCGGTCGTCGTTTTTATTCATGAGATAGCAGGAGAAATATGGGATTATATGTTTTCGTTTCCCAAAAACGTCATCGGAAAATTTCTGGAACGATGGTGTTTCCGATTGTATCGTCACTGTTATTTTTGGACGGATGCGCCGTCGACGATTGATGAACTGGTATCCCGCGGTATTCCCCGATCACAATGCGTAAATATTCCCTGTCCGATTACCGTACACGGCCGGTTTCATATAACCTCGAAAAATAAAGAAATACATCCTACATACCTGTTTGTATCCCGTGTCGTCCGTATGAAGGGTATCGAGGAGGTTATTAAAGCGTTTTCGTTTATTGTGCGTGAACAGACGGATGCAGTGTTATGGATTATCGGAGGCGGTGAGCCTGAGTATATCGATGAATTGAAAAGAATGATAACGGAATACGGTATAAAAGAACGGGTAATCTTTTTTGGAAACGTTTCTGAAAAAGAAAAATATAACCGTATGGCACGGGCACACCTTCTTCTTCACGCATCTGTGAAAGAGGGGTGGGGACTTGTTGTTCTTGAGGCTGCGTCCGTAGGCACACCTGCAATTGTTTATAACGTTCCCGGATTGAGGGACGTTGTCATTCATGGAAAAACAGGGATGGTTATCGAAAGCTGCTCGCCCCGAGAAATGGCACGGGAGGCGGTGAAATTATATAGAGACAAATTACACTATAAAGAATATCAAATAAACGCCAGAAAGTGGGTAGCCAACCTGCGTTGGACAGATGCCGTTAAACAAAGTCTCCATTTATTAAATAAAGCAATACACATCTAAAACTGCCCCGGTAAAACTTTTCGAAAAGACAATAAATGTTATAATAGGCCACTAAATATGAAGACGATTATTTTATGTGGCGGTATAGGATACAGATTAAAGGAGGAAACAGAGTTTAAACCAAAACCCATGGTGTTGGTCGGCAATAAACCAATCCTGTGGCATATCATGAAAATGTATGCGTACTACGGGTTTAATGATTTTATCATTGCCCTCGGGTATAAGGGGGATATGATTAAGGAGTATTTTTTAAATCAAAAATATTTTTCACAAAATTTTACGTTATCCACAAAATCCGGCTCAGCGATTTTTCATAAAAACCCATCTGCCGCCGATAATTTCAAAATTACCTTTGTAGATACGGGAGAGGGGACACTTCCGGGTGAAAGAATAATACGTGTAAAAGATTATATCCCGAAAACTGATAAAGATTTTATGGTTACGTACGGGGACGGTGTGTCTAATATCAATATCCGGCAATTAGTTCAGTTTCACAGAAAACAAAAAACAATCGGTACCATAACTGGCGTGTATCCGAAAAGTAAATACGGAATGGTCCGGCAAAATGTTAAACACAGGGTAACGGAGTTTGTCGAAAAACCTGTTTTACAGGATTGGGTAAACGGCGGATTTATGGTATTTGATAAAAAGTTTTTTAATTATCTGCGGCCGGCTGAATATGAACATGAGGCACTAAAAAGGCTTGTTAAAGACCGGGAGCTATCTCTTTTTGTCCATAAAGGTTTTTGGCAATCGATGGATACATATGCGGATTTGGAACGTCTTAATACATTATGGAAACGGAATCCTGAATGGAAAATATGGAAAGATTAACAGGAAAGAACATTCTGGTCACAGGCGGAACGGGGTTTGTTGGAAGTCATCTTGTGAAAGCCTTACTAGGGAGGCATGCAACGGTATTTGTGCCGTTTCGATCATTAGACCCCCGTTCATATTTCATGACCGAACGGTTATCAAAAAATACCGTTCTTGTTTCATGTGACCTTAAAGATAAAGATCGGGTTTTTGATATCGTGTCAAAATATGAAATTGACTATATTTTCCACTTAGCCGCTCAGGCAATAGTGCCTACTGCCTACGAAAATCCCGTGGAAACAATTGAAACTAATATCATGGGTACCACCTATATTCTCGATGCGGCACGACTTTTTACTCATGTGAAAGGAGTCATTGTTGCATCGTCTGATAAAAGCTACGGAAAAAGCAGGAAACCCTATATCGAGACGGATCCTTTGAGAGGCGACCATCCATATGAGGTTTCTAAATCGGCAACGGATCTTCTCGCACACGCATACGCAAAAACATACCATTTGCCTATCGTCGTTACACGGGCAGGAAATATTTACGGAGAAGGTGATCTGAATTTTTCACGGATTATTCCGGGAATAATGAAAGCAGTTGTCACGAAAGAAAAATTGGTTATTCGAAGTGACGGTTCATATGTCCGGGACTATATTTACGTTGAAGATGTAGTATCCGGCTATTTGTTCCTTCTTGAACATAGAGATAAAACTAATGGGGAGGCATTTAATTTATCCTCCAGCGACTCGTGTTCAGTGATAGCTCTCATCAGGCAAACAGAAAGGATACTAAAAAGAAAAATACCGTATGTTATAGAAAACTCGGCGAAGAACGAAATTCCGTACCAGCATTTGAATGCAGGGAAGATTATCAATCTGGGATGGAGACCTACATATTCGATTAAAAACACACTTCCTTTAATCCGCCGCTGGTATAATTCTATCTTGAAATAATTAGTTGATATATCGAAAGAATAAAAGACAGAGCATTAGGTTGATTATGAAATTAACGGAGCGAGATATCAGCAGTTTGGTGAAAGACAAAATTTCATTGCTTAAACACGGAAAAAAATTACAAATTAAAATAATTTTTAGAAAAATTCGTTATTATTTAGTTCTCGTTACGGACAACCAGAGAACTGATAAAAAAATTATTAAACTACTCGCGTTATGGAGAAAAAAGCATGAGCAATGGTTTCCTGCAATATTCCCGGTTACCTTGGAAGGAACCGAAAAATGGTTGCGCGATAAAGTTGTGAATGAACCCGACAGGATTTTATTTATGATAAAAGTAAAAAACCGGTACATCGGTCATATCGGCTTGTATCGTTTTAATTTTCAAAAACGTATCTGCGAAATAGATAATATTGTGCGTGGTGTGAATTTATACCCCGGAATTATAGAAGATGCGATACGTCATATGATATGTTGGGGCAGGGTTGAATTTGGAATTAAAACGTATATGCTGTCTACAACGTCTGATAATATAAGAGCCATTCGCCTTTACCGAAAGCTTGATTTTACTGAAGTGAAACGGACGCCCATGATCAGGATTGTTAAATCTGATAGAATTGAATGGCAAAATGCACCCAAAGGTTATAAAGGAACAATAAAACGATATAGTGTAGTTATGAAATTACCGTATGAAAAAATATAAAAGGATTAGTTTTGCAGGTCCATCGATGACTCAAAAAGAAGTTGATTATGTTGTCGATGCTGTTAAGACAGGGTGGTACTCAACATTTGACAAGCATATAAAGAAACTAGAAAAACGTATGTGTGACTATACCGGTGCGAAGTATTCTTTAGCCGGTTTTTGTGCAACACATTCACTCCATCTTGCATGTTTGGTCTGCGGTTTTCAAAAAGGTGACGAGGTAATATGTGTGGATACCAGTTGGGCCGCAACCGCTCACGTGATCGCATATACGGGTGCAACTCCTGTATTTGTTGATATTGATCCTGATACATGGTGTATTGATCCCAAAGCCGTAGAACGCGCAATTACAAAAAAGACGAAAGGTATTATGCTCGTTCATACCTTCGGGCATCCGGCGGAAATGGATGAAATAATGCGAATTGCCGGAAAGTATAAACTTAAAGTTATTGAAGATGCGGCTCCTTCGCTCGGCTCCTTATATAAAGGAAAGAAAGTGGGCACGTTCGGTGACGTCGGCGCCTATTCATTTCATGGGGCAAAAATCGCCGTTTCTGGTGAAGGCGGGATGTTTATTACAAATAATAAGGCATACCTTGATAAAGCTATTCTTTTCAGTAACATGGGCAGAACGAATAGGAAATTCAATTTTTGGTGTGATTCACTGGGATATGAATATCAAATGGCAAATGTGACAGCAGCCCTGGCGCTTGCTCAGGTCGAGCGCATAGAAGAACTCGTTGCAAAAAAACGGAGAATATTCGGCTGGTATTACTCACGGCTGAAAGATGTACATGAATTAAAACTCATTAAAGAAAGGCCCGGATGCCGCAGTAATTACGCATATCCCTCCGCTTTACTCACTTCAAAAAAAATATCCAATAAGGATTTGGTAAGTAAATTGGAACGATGGAATATTCATGGAAGGGTCGCGTTTCCCCGGATGAGCGGATTTCCCATGTACGAGCGCCGATTCCCTAATCCTGAAGCCGCAAAAGTAGAGAAATATGGATTCAACCTGCCGTCTGCCGCCGATATAACAGAATCGGACGTTGCATTCATTTGTGAGAAGCTCACAAAACTTATTCGATATCGGTAACGAAGAAAAGCAGAGAAGCGTGCATCCCCTGATAGAACGAAGAGGAAAATGTTTCTGAAACGAATGCAGGGTTTAAAAAAGTATAGTGAGGTTGATCATGCGTAAAACGATAAATAATTATTATATTGATACTGAAGATGAGAACAATTACCCGTAGTAAAAGAAAAACGTTAGAAACTATTGCAAGAGATATCCGTCGGGATATTCTGACGATGAGCTATCTGGCTCAGAGTGCACATACGGGCGGCGCGCTATCGTGTGTGGAAATTTTGGTAGCGTTGTATTTTCGGATAATGAAGGTATATCCCGGCGATCCGGTGAATCCACGTCGGGACAGGCTGGTATTCAGCAAAGCGCATGACGCTAAAGCTCTGTATGCCGTACTTGCAGAACGTGGCTTCTTTGATAAAAAACTGTTGAAAGGCTATGAGCATGACGGCGGATTATTGCCGGGACATTCGGTACGAGGTATCGCGGGTATTGAAATTTCGTCCGGTTCTCTGGGCCACGGGTTACCCATGGCTGCAGGAATGGCGTGGGTAGGGAAACAGGATAAAAAGGCTTATCGAGTATTCGCTGTACTGTCCGACGGTGAATGTGATGAAGGTTCTACATGGGAAGCTATATTGTTTGCCGGATATCATAAGCTGGATAACCTTATTGCTATCGTCGATTATAATAAGCTGCAGGGCTTCGGATTCACCAAAGATGTGTTAGATCTGGAACCGTTGAAAGAAAAATGGCAAAGTTTTGATTGGGAAGTCGCGGAGGTAGACGGGCATAATATTAAGAAAGTTATCCAAACGTTTAGAACTCTTCCATTCCGAAACGGAAAGCCATCGGTAATTATCGCTCATACGATAAAAGGTCTTGGGGGTGTAGCCAGGTATATAGGCACAGTTTCGTCCCAGTATAAAGCTCCGACGGAAAAGGAGTTTGATAAAGCATTAAAGGATTTGGAAGCAGTATGAGAATAGCATTTACGAAAACGATACTTCAGTTGGCAAAACAAGATAGACGGATCATCCTGCTTACAGGAGATTTGGGATATTCCGTTTTTGAAAAGTATATTCATGAGGTGCCCCGGCAATATATTAATATGGGGATTGCCGAGCAGAACATGACAGGGGTCGCGGCGGGTATGGCGCTTGAGGGAAAAATTCCTATTATCTATTCTATTATTCCGTTTGTTACCATGCGGAATTTTGAACAGGTGAGGAATGATATTTGCTATCAAAATTTGAATGTTAAAATTGTCGGTGTTGGGGCGGGATTCGCATACGGTCCCTACGGACATACACATCATAGTCTGGAAGATATCGGTATAATGCGAACCCTCCCGAACATGACAATAGTCTGCCCGGCAGATCCGATAGAGGCGGAGCTAGCGACGCGGGCCGCCTTGATGCACAAAGGTCCCGTCTATCTGCGGATCGGGAAAGCCGGAGAACCTCGTTTGTATGATAAGCCGCCGCATTTTAAAATTGGTAAGGGTATTATCCTGAGGAAAGGAAAGGACTATTGTCTTATTGCAACATCAACGCTTGTCGCACGCGGTATAGATGTGGTTGAGAAACTTGCCATTCAGGGAATGCAGGGACGGTTGATCAGTATGCATACAATAAAACCCATAGATCAGCAATTGATTTTGGATTCCGCAAAATACACGAAAGCGATATTTACTTTGGAGGAACACAGTGTAATCGGAGGATTAGGAAGCGCAGTATCGGAAATACTCGCGGAACACGGTAATGCAATTCCTTTCAGGCGAATCGGTGTACCCGATAGGTTTACGAAAGGTATGGGTTTGCAGGAATATATGAGAGAGGCCAACGGTTTGACTGTCAACCAAATTATAGAAACAATTCAGTCGATTTTGAAGAAAAATATATGATGCCAGCAAATATTGCAGGGCTAATTCGTTCATACGCACGTCAGAAATATTCCACCCGTCCATTTAAACCCGGAAAGTCTTCAGTACCGGTTTCCGGGAAAGTGTTTGACCAACAGGAATTGCTCAGTGGTGCGGAAGCAGTGCTGGACGGGTGGTGGACGGAGGGGGAGTTTGCCAAAAAGTTTGAAAAGAATTTTGCTTCGTATCTCGGCATACGATACGTAACACTGGTAAATTCCGGATCTTCCGCCAACTTGCTGGCATTGACCGCCCTCACGTCTTCCGTATTCGGCAAAAAAGCACTCAAGCCGGGAGATGAAATCATCGCCGCAGCGTGTGCCTTTCCGACGACCGTTAATCCTATTATTCAGAATAAATGCGTGCCGGTATTCGTAGATGTTGATTTGGGGACAAGAAATCCTACGTGTGAGGCTATAGAACAGGCTATAACGAAGAAAACAAGGGTTATCATGCTTGCACATACCCTCGGGAATCCTTTGCCCATAGAGGGCATTATGCGGCTCGTAGTGAAGTATAATCTATGGTTTATTGAGGATTGCTGCGACGGGCTCGGATCGACATATCAGGGCAAAAAGTTAAGCACGTTTGGCCATATCGGGACCTTTTCTTTTTATCCGGCACATCAGATTACCATGGGCGAAGGCGGGGCGATTGTGACGAATAATCCTCTGATTCATAAGGCTCTGCGTCAGTTCCGTGATTGGGGGAGGGATTGCTGGTGCGATACGGGGAAGGACAATACATGCAAACGGCGTTTTGGCTGGCAGCTTGGGGAACTGCCGAAAGGATACGATCATAAATATATTTATTCTCAAATCGGTTACAATCTCAAGCTGACTGATTTTCAGGCGGCTATCGGCGTTGCCCAGTTAAAAAAACTTCCCGTATTTATAAAAAAGCGTAAGAGAAATTTCACCCTTCTATATGATTTTTTCAAAAAATATGAGAAATATTTTATTTTGCCCGAGTGGGATCCGGTCTCTGACCCCTGCTGGTTCGGATTTATGCTGGTTGTCAAAGATACTGCGCCATTTACACGGCTGGAATTGGTCAAGTATTTGGAGGAACATAACATCGGGACCCGAAATCTGTTTGCCGGAAACCTTCTTCGTCACCCCGCCTATATCGGTAGAAAAGATATACGTATTTCCGGATCTATGAAAAATTCAGACACGGTTATGAATTACGGATTTTGGATAGGAGTCTGGCCCGGTATTACAGTTCAAATGATCGGATATATAGAAAAAACATTGGAATCATTTTTCCGATTACAAAACCTGCGATAAGGGTATTTTGTGCGAATCATAGGTATAAGCAAGGAGTTATTTGTCGCCCTGTATGAAAAATATCACCAAGGTATCGCCATATGCTCCGCTTCATGAACGTCTGCGTTTTACGGCTTCTTTTGTACGGATCGGTGATATAACATATAAAAAAGTTCTCGATATCGGCTGCGGGTATGGGTGGTTTGAGGTATTTGCGAAAAAAAATAACGTCCGATCTATCGTGGGAACTGAGTTGACTGAGGAAGATTTTCGTACGGCGAAGCGGTCTATTTATGACAAAAAAATTCATTTTATCGTCGGCAGCGCCACAGTAATACCTTTTCCAAAACGTTCGTTTGATACAGTCGTATCGTGGGAAGTTCTCGAGCACATTCCAAAAGGAACGGAATATATAATGTTTCGGGAGATTTCCCGCGTACTGAAACGGGGTGGTGCGTGTTATATTTCTACGCCGCACCGGTTTATTATTAGCACGTTATTGGATCCGGCGTTTTGGTTAACTGGCCACAGGCATTATACGGTAGGTTCGATTATCGCGTATGTCCGGGGGTCAGGCATGAAGATTGTTAAAATCCAATGTGCCGGTGCATGGTGGGAAACAGCCTGGATTTTAAATCTTTATATATCAAAATGGATTTTCCGCAGATCCCCATTTTTCGCCCGATTTTTTGAGCGAAAATTGGACGAGGAATATCAAAAGGAACGGGGGTTTACCAATATTTATTGCTGTATGCAAAAAATATGAAATGGCGAATATTTCCGACACTCTTCCTTATCGCGGTTTTTTCCGTATTATCGTTTAAAACCATCTACGATTACGGTGTAAATTGGGACACGTATCAGCATTTGGTCCGGGGAAATATCTATTTACGATTTTTTGAAACTGGTAAAACTGACAAGCCTGATCTCAAATCCAAAAGGTTAAGTTATTACCAGAATAGTCCGTTAGATTGGGCATGGACGACGAAAATGACTATTGGTCACCCGCCGCTTTCTGACATTTTGATGGCGGCAACAAACAGAATTCTGTGGGGTAAATTTGGATTAGTCGGAGATATTGAAAGCTATGAAGTGTATGTTTTGCTTATGACTCTCTTCATGGTCGTCCTAGTCGGATGCTGGTCATATCTGGTTTTTGGTCCTGTAGCGTCTTTTTTTTCGGTGTGTTCCTTAATCACGTTGCCGCTGTTGTTTGCCGAACAGCATTTTAATATTAAGGATCCGTTGGTTGCTTCATATTATACAGGTGCGCTATTTTTTCTATGGTTCGCCGTTGAATACAAAAAATATTGGCCGGTTTTCGTTTCGGCAATTTTTTTCGGATTATCCCTCGGGACCAAGTTCAATATAGTATTTTCTGTATTTATTCTCATTCCGTGGTTTATATCCCTGAGGTGGTGGGAGAAAAAACCGCTCCGGCGGATAGTTATTACCTCCTGTATCGTTATTCCGATTATTGCATATGGGATGTTTTTCATATCGTATCCGGCATTGTGGTCATCGCCGATTCAGAAGACATTCCAGGTAATTCAGTATTATTTGGGAGTATCCAATGCCGCAAATAGCTGCGGATATTATTTTGGTACGATTCCCTGGTTCGTGCATTGTTCAGACTGGAATACCATAGTAGTGTTATGCACGTCGATGCCAATTCCGACGCTTCTGTTTTTTTTGACGGGGAGTGTTATTGGCTGGAAATATGCTTTCGGTAAAAGCAGCGCGGTTTTTCTTTGGTTACTTTGGATTTTTGTTACAGTAGGTCGGGCAACAATTCCCCTCGAGTATTTATATGGCGGCAGCCTGCGTCAAATTATGGAGTATATGATCCCCTTATCACTCCTTTGTGGAGTAGCAGTTGAACATGTTATGCGATTGCAAAAAAGGCGGGCGATACGGCAGATCATTATTCTGATTGCGATTTCGGGATATATACCGATTATCTATACAATGGTTCAATTACATCCGAACGAAAACGTGTATTATAACGCACTCATCGGAGGATTACCCGGCGCCATGAAATATGGTTTGGATGGCGCAAATAATACGTATGGAAATGCATATAAACAGGGAGCTCTTTGGATTAATGCTCATGCCGAACTCGGATCAAAGATAGCTCTCGGTACCGCAATTTTTTCGGCGGTTCCAACGGTCTATTTTCGGAACGATTTAGTCCTCGTGGGTACGAATTCCGACCTCTATGCGCAACAAGGAGAATATGTAATGGAATTGACATATCCGGGTTTGAACGTCAATGATTTTTTCCGGATGCGTTTTCTGCGTAATATGCTCACTCCGGTTTATACGGTTCAGATTGATGGTGTTCCGCTTCTGTATATATGGAAAAACGACCCGTTGCATCTTGCGCACGGCGTAGATATGACCCATGAAAGAAATGAGAAGTTTGAGGTGACGGAAAAGGCGTCTGATCTGTTGGAATTGCGTATGGAAAAGCAAAACAGGGTGAAAAGAATTGAGTTTAACTTTGTTAAGCCCGAATGTGCGTACCCTATCGCAAGTGCGTATATTTTTGGTTCCTCGGACGGCACTACGTGGTATCGTTTTTCTGAACAACCGGCGGATTTTGCCGGTGAACTAAATGTCTATCCCGATTCACGCGCAGTAGAACAATTTGCAGGAGAGGAACTTCAGGGTATCCGGATATTTCAACAGAATCTCGGCACATGTCAATGGAAAGATATTTCTATTCGTGTTATCGGATTTCCTTAAATAACTGCTGGTTTTTATCAGTCGGTAATCGTTCAAAATAGAGTTGTCTTGCAATAAATCTGTTTTTTTGAATAAACTGGTTAATCAGGCTCCAATCACAATTAGTTTTCATTGAAGAAATAATTTGCTGATGCTGCCGCATTGACTGTTCTAAACTAACGATATCAACTTTTTCGGTATTTGGTAATGACCGAATATCACTCACAAGTTGCGTTATTGAATCTTCCGCCCGAAGTGCTTCCGCATATGTGAGCGAGGGATTGGTAGTTTGGGAAGCCTGTTGATAGAGTTCATCCGCCCGTTTTTGCCTATATGAAATTTTCTTGAGCGGGTCCATGAGAAAAAAGATCATTGCCCTATCACGAAGATCCATAATTTTAAGATACATTTTTTGCTCCATTGGTATCGTTTGGCATGACGTGGCATGTACGGTTGTGCAAAGGGACAGTAATAGAATGAATAATAAGACAAAAGTAATACCTGAACGATTCATGCGGATAAGTATAGGACGCTTCTATATGTCTTACAAGAAGAAATGTCCGGCTTTTGATACAATCAAGGAAATTGTACTTATGAAAACACTCGTATCTGTCATTGTTACAACGCGTAATGAGGAAGCTAATATTCGCGCATGCCTTTCCAGTATACAAAAACAATCATATCAGTTCATTGAATTGATAGTTGTAGATAATGCATCTTCAGACGGGACAAAAAATATAGCGGAAGAACTGGATGCTTTGGTCTATGATAGGGGGCCGGAACGGTCTGCCCAGCGTAATTTTGGTGCAAAAAAGGCAAAAGGAGACTATCTTCTTTTCGTAGACGCCGACATGATATTATCACCCAATATTGTTCTGGAGTGTGTTAAAACAGTGCTAACGAATAAATACACTGCCGTTATTATTCCCGAGCGATCGGTCGGTGCCGGATTTTGGTCAGACTGTAAGGCATTGGAGAGATCCTTTTACGAAGGTGTTGAATGGATCGAAGCGGCACGTTTTTACCGGAAGGATATATTTATTAAACTCGGCGGTTATGATGAAGAACTTACAGGACCGGAAGACTATGATTTGCCGCAGCGACTAAAAGAAAGATACGGGAAAGACTCTATCGGACGAATTGCCTCATATATCTTCCATAATGAAGGACGGTTATCGCTTATTAAAACTCTGAGTAAGAAATATTATTACGGTAAACGAGTGCCGCAATATCTGAAAAAGAAATCTAATGCACAATATGGACGGCGGCAGGGAAGTATTCATTCCCGTTTTGGTTTATTTTTCTCTCAACCTCGCCTATTATTTACAAATCCTTTCGTTGGAATAGGTATGTTGTTTATGAAGTCATGCGAAATGGGAGTATTGGGGATTGGCTATTTAGTTGGAAGGATAACTTTATGAAGGGATTTGTATACAACGAAATGGAAAAACTATACAATCCTCCCTATGAAGAAATTCCATAACGTTCGTCTTGATGTTGAATACTTTATATATCGAAGCATTAATCCTATCATCGATCCAATAAGGTTATTTATTTCGATACCCCGATATGGTCGGTACGTTTACGATATGATTCGATACGCCGCCATGAAAGGGGCGGAGCCTCTTGCATTACTTGATACATATCCTATGATTTATGACCGGACACCAAAAACAGATTTTGATAAGCACTATTTTTATCAGGATACATGGGCAAGTAAAAAAATTTATGAATCCCGTGTAAAACACCACTATGATATAGGATCAAGTATTTTTTTGGTTGGTCATTTATCTTCTTTCACTAAAGTAACGTTTATTGATATACGTCCACTCCAGGCAAAATTACATAATCTTGATTCACAGAAGGGTAATATACTTGATTTGCCGTTTAGGGACAACTCAATTGATTCCTTATCTTGCCTTCACGTTGCTGAACATATTGGGTTGGGCAGATATGGTGATCGTTTAGATCCTTATGGGACAAAGAAAGCATGCAAAGAACTCGTTCGTGTGCTTTCTAAACATGGTAAACTCTATTTTTCTCTTCCGGTAGGAAAACCACGTTTATGTTTTAATGCCCACAGGGTCCATTCTCCCCAACAAATACTTGATTATTTTAAAGATTTACAACTTGTTGAACTATCTGGTGTTGATGATCAAGGAAATTTTCGAGAGCACATAGCTCAGCGTATTTTAGCAAATTCGGATTACGGATGCGGATTGTTCGTATTTACAAAAAGATAGTATTGATACGTATATAATTCTAGCATTTGCAATAAGAAATAAATGAACACAGGTCCGTTTATATGAAAATCAATCAGTTAGTATCTATTATTATAGTAAATTGGAACGGAATACAGTGGTTGCCGGAATGTTTTGGTTCGCTTGCGAAACAGGACTATAAAAATTATGAAATAATTTTCGTTGATAACGCTTCTAAAGACGGTTCGGTGGATTGGGTTAAAAAACAGTACCCCAAAACTAAAATTCTTATAAACAAAAAGAATCTTGGTTTCTCAGATGCCAATAACATCGGGTATAGGGAATCGAAAGGGAAATATGTTTTGTTTCTTAATAACGACACGCGGGTGACGAAAACGTTTCTCACGGAATTAGTTGAGATATTGGAAACCGATAAAAAAATCGCGTGTGCTCAAAGTAAAATTCTTCTTATGGATAGGCCCGATACATACGATAGTGTGGGCGCATTTCTGACGCCGACGGGTTTTTTGTATCATTACGGTTTCGGAAAAAAAGACCAGCCGAAATACGATAAACAGATTTATCTCTATACAGCCAAAGGCGCATGTATGATGTTTAAAAAATCTGTTTTGAGCCTGATATCTATTAATGGAAATATATTCGATCCTGATTATTTTGCATATTTTGAGGAAACTGATATGTGTCACCGTGTGTGGCTTGCGGGGTATAAAATTGTGTATGCATATAAATCCATTATTTACCACAAAATGGGCGCAACGAGCAGTTCCATGAATAACGCATTTATTCAGTTTCATTCGTTTAAAAACAGGATTAATTCCTATACCAAGAATCTTGGTACGCCCGCGATTTTTGAAATAGTTCCGTTTCACCTGTTTTTGTCCCTTTGTATGGCATGGTATATGCTCCTCAGAGGTAAATTTTCATTATGGTTGGCAATTCATCGGGCAATATGGTGGAATATTCGTTCAATTGGGAAAACGATGCATCAACGTGCCTATATTCAGCGGGTTATACGGAAAAAAGCAGACTCACAACTATTTCCCATGATCATGAAGTATCCGAATTACCGTTATTACGCATCTTTTCTTTCGGGAAAATATGATTATGAAGAAGCAGTCTAGTTTTTCAAAGACATCTTTTATTATTTTTTCTCTGTGTTCCCTTGTATTGACTATCACCGCATACAGCGGATTATTCAAAACGTTTTATCAACAGGACGAGTGGGCTGGATTAGGGTTGTTCCTATCGAACGGTCTAAGCGGAAACTTAAAAGGGGAAACGTGGTTTCAGCTTTTATTGGGAACTGGGCGCCCGCTGACGGTGCCAATCCTTTACATATTTTTTCGTATTTTCCCGTTCCAGGTATGGCCGTTTGCCCTATTTTCTATCATTATGCACGCTGCAAACGGAATTCTTGTATTTGGGATTGTCAGTCTGCTCACTGGAAATCTTATTGCCGCATGGGTAGCAGGGATGTTTTTTGTTGCATCGTATAACGGAATTCAGGCCTTAAGTTGGTTTGCCACGAGTCCACCTACGCTTGCATCATCTTTTTTAAGTTTGTTTTCTATCTTATTGACCGTCATGTATATACGGAAAAATAAAAATATATATGTTGTCTGGGCTCAATTATGCCTGATTATGTCCTATTATTTGAAAGAGCTTAGTATCAGTCTGGTTATTTTTTTGCCTGTACTGCTTCTGTTGCTCAATCGCGGGAAATTGAAATTACGAAAAATTATCAAACTGTTTTTGCCATTAATACTATTTTTTTCTATTATCGTTTTTGTCAATATTATCCAATTCATGCAGCCATCGACGCAAGTTGGTGCCTTTGTCGGTCAGTCTTCCGGTGGTGTTGTACAAATTAGTAAGAATGTAATTTTTTATCCGGTTATTTCTTTTTCACAGGTATTTATTCCTTACCCGTTAGTTGTCAAAATAAGCCCGTCGTTGGGTTTAATTTCTCATTATACAGATACGCTATTTCTTTCCGTCTCGATTATTTTATTAATAGGTATCGCAATTACAGCAGTTATATTGAAAGACAAGAGGAATGTAATTTTTGCTGGAACATTTTTGATTCTTTGTAGCTTTTTACCATATGCCGTCCTTATAAGAGGGTCAAGTTATTTGGATTCCCGATATTTTTACTTCAGCATGGCGGGAGGGGGAATATTACTTGGTATCTATACGGATATTTTCTTAAGCAAGCTAAAGTCAACGTCTGCGTTTATACGTCGAAGCGTTGTTTCTTTAATTTTGTTGATTTGCCTTGGATATTTGTATAAGAATATACAATTCATCAGACGAGATGTCGGAGGCCAGATTGTTGTTGCAGAGGAACGCCAATCCGTTATTAAACAGGTTTTAACTATTATACCTATGCCTCCCAAAAACCCGATATTTTATATATCCGGTAACGTGGAGAATTTTTATCTGATTCCGAATCAACATTTACCGTTTCAACAGGGGATAGGGTATACGCTGATGTGCATGTACTACAAAAGCGGTAAAGTGTCCCCTGCATTGCTGTCTCAAAAAGATGCTTTTTTGTGGGGGGTAAATCAACAAGGATATCGAGAAGTTAACGGTATGGGTTTCGGATATTTTACGGACACTCACGCGTTAATAGATCTATTTAAACATAATTCTTTATTAAAAACCGACCAAATCATCGCATTATCTTATTTCGGAGACATACATATTGTGAGGGATATATCAAACGATATTCGTGGTGTTGTTCGTGAGCAATTGAGCAAGGAATATTAACTTCAGACTACCATGGTAGAAATATATTATACGAGGTATGAGTGATATGAATATGGATTTTACCTCAAAAAGCGCAGTTGTCGTCTGCCATGATATTGTTCATGGTATACCGCATGAAGTTCGTGATTATTTATTAAAGAAGCACGCCCTGAGAGTGCTTTTCATTAGCCATCCATATCAAACAGCACACAATCCAATAGTAGAATCTTCGTATTCGTTATACGAATTCGGTGTTCTCCAAAAACGCGGTCATTTTATCCGAATGAGGCTTCCTGAATTTATTGCGTATCTAAAAGATTCATTTGTTACACTGTTTTGGTCTGTTTATGTTTTAAAAGGGCGTGTCGATTACTTTATAGGAGCCGGTAACCTTAACGCATTTTGCGGAATTATTCTTATGCGAATAGGTATTGTAAAAAAAACAATATATTACGTTATCGATTATGTTCCTGTTAGATTTAAGAATAAAATAGTAAATCGTTTTTATCATTATTTAGAGATGTTATGTGCTCGTTATGCTACTTCAACATGGAATCTCACACCCCGTATGATAAAAGCAAGGGAACAAAGATGGGGTGTGAAGTTTCCGCATCAAATAGTGGTTCCTCATGGTGTTCACTTATCACGAAGGTCCGCGGGCCATTTAACAGTGTTTAATCCATTTGAAATCGCATATCTTGGGTTTTTAACAAAAGAACAGGGTGTACAACTGGCAATAGAAGCGTTACCTCAACTTGCTGGCAGATTTAAAAAGGTTTGTCTGATTGTTATCGGTTCGGGGTATTATGAAGGTACTCTAAAAAAAATTGCACATGAGTATGGCGTAACGTCGAGAGTCCATTTCCTTGGATTTTCCGATGACCAAAAATATATTATTAGTCGACTCTCAAAATCGGCCATTGGATTAGCACTATATACCTCTGATCATCCGTTTTCCTTTTATGCTGATCAGTCAAAAATAAAGCAATATCTTTTGGCAGGGATACCCGTTATCACCACAAAGGTGCCATACGTTGCAAAAGAACTTGTTAAAAAAGGCTGTGGGTATGTAATACCATATACAAAGAATGCGTTGGTTACGCTCTTAACTTCGCTTATGAAGGATTCAAAGAAAATCTGTCGTGCCCGATTGCTTGCACGTCATATGGCGGAATCCTATAATTGGGATAATTTATTTGATCAAGCATTTCAGAAGGTATGAAAAAAGTTCTCATAACAGGATCGAATGGCCTTATTGGATCCGAAGCGGTAGCTTTTTTTTGTGCAAAAGATTTTGACGTTCATGGTATAGATAATAACCTGCGATCGTATTTTTTTGGTAAAGATGGTGACACAACGTGGAGCAAAAAACGATTAATAAAATTATTTAGTAATTATCACCATCATACAATTGATATACGTGATGAAATAAAAATACGGAATCTATTTTCTCATCATACCTTTGATTTAATTATACATACGGCGGCCCAGCCGTCACACGATTGGGCAGCAAAAGAACCATTAACGGATTTTTCGGTTAATGCATATGGGACACTTCTCTTATTAGAGCAATACAGAAAATATTGTCCGAAAGCGGTATTTATATTTACCTCAACCAATAAAGTTTATGGTGACAGCCCGAACCTGCTGCCGTTTATTGAAAAACAAACACGATGGGAACTTCCTCGCAGCCATCACTTATATAACGGAATTGATGAAACGATGAGTCTGGACCATACAACACACAGTATTTTTGGAGTTTCAAAGACCTCTGCTGATCTTATGGTTCAGGAGTACGGAAGATATTTTGGCTTGAAAACAACCGTGTTTAGGGGCGGATGCCTTACAGGACCAATGCATTCCGCAGTTAAACTTCACGGGTTTTTAGCATATCTTGTAAAATGCATCAAAGAAGACACGGAATATACTATTCTGGGTTATAAGGGGAAACAGGTTCGCGACAATATCCATTCAATGGATCTGATAAGAGCATTTTATGAGGTATATAAGAAACCAAGGAGCGGTGAGGTTTACAATATCGGCGGATCCAGACATGCCAGTATTTCTATTCTTGAAGCAATCCGGAAAGTTGAAAAATTACTTGACAAAAAAATTCGTGTTCGATATGTTGATAGACCACGGATAGGAGATCATATTTGGTATATATCTGATGTAAATAAATTTAAACGACATTACCCCAAGTGGAATTATACATATACTATTGATCAGATTCTGTCAGATATGTGTTTTAATGCAGGAAAACATTGAGTTTTCTATTACCCTTCATTATCCTCAAACATATCTGCATAGTTAGTTCTGTAGTCGTATTTTTTAGCCAAATTATGTGCGTTTTCGGCATATTCGCCGTACGTTTTATAGATTGTGTTTAATGCTCGGATAAAAGCATTAATATCATATTGTATGACTATGCCCGCATGAGAATTGCGAATCTCTTTGGCAAATTCAAAGACATTTGTTGTGATGACCGGCAATCCGTATCCGATATAGTTTTTTATTTTGGACGGGTCACCGTAATAAGAAACGTTTCCCGCCTCTGGTTTATATGGTGCTATTCCGATTGAAGTTTTTTTGATAATATTTTTTGCTGTCGTTGAAAACACATCCTGAATTCCATGGAAATAAAACGGTACAGAGCTCTGTGTTGCAATACTTTTAAGATAATTTTCTTCCGGGCCGGTGCCAATAATATGCACATCCAGTTTTGGATATGCGCGGTGAAGTTTATCGCTATTCCGTATAAGTAATTCCAACCCCTGACTATGTTTCAATACGCCTATAAATAAGAGTGAATCGGATATTTTTCGTTTCATCTGTATGAGATTGGTTCCGATTCCGATAATAGGGTAACGCTTCGAGGCGGGTAAAATCCCATTTTTTTTTCTGAGATTTTCAAGCCGGTGATTAAGAAAAATAAGCCTATCAGAATGGGTTGCTCGTTTATCGAAGTGCCAATAGAGCCACCGCATAAAGGTAACAACTTTGCTTTTATCGTGCGGCGGATAATAATCCCATACCCAGAATATCGTTCTCTTTACAAAATGTAATCTTTTAAGGATTAGGCCGCACCATGCCGTATAAGCATTAACAGTAAAATAATCATCTATTTCACCGTACCGTTTATTTATTGTTTTGCTATAACGGATTATTTCCAGAAGAAATATAATCGATCGTATCGGCAAAAGAAGAAAGATAAGTCCGGGGTGGGGTAAGAGTTGAAATATTGATTGTCTCGATATAATGACACGGTGTTTGTAAATAACCAAAGAACTATCATTTTCCGCATTATGCAGATAATGGAAATTGAAGGAAAAATGATAAACATATTCATATCGCGTGAGCAGATAATCCAGAATTTTTCCCGCGTTATCGTACGGTGCGAAATTAATATACAGTACACTTTTGAGATGTTTCATTCTTGCTTCGGTATTTGTATAATGCAACATATCTTATCATAGCTGTCATATATGCAAAACTATTACGATAGATATTGGAATAAAACGAAATTAAAATTAGGTGATTTTATATTCAAGTGATCAAGGTGATTGCGTAATATTCTATTTTAACTATGAAATCAAGAAGAATAAGTTTGTTACGGCAGTATTATCATGTATCGAACAACGATGAATTGGTTCATGCCTTAGTTGATGACTTGATTTCTCATATATTCTCCTCCGGTTCAGGATTATTTTTGTGTATTTTACGAGGTTTATTTTCCAAAATTCAAATTTCTTCCAATGGGTTAATTCTGATCGGACGTGGGTGTAAATTTATTCGAGGTTCAAAAATTCATCTTGGCCGTAACATCTGGATTAAGGATTATGTAACACTTTTCGCTTCAGGAAAAATATCAATAGGTGATAATAGTATGATTTATGACAGGGCCGCTATATGGTCGGGACCGGACGGAGTGCGAATTGGGAAAAACTTTTCGCTTTCCATCGGTAGTTTTATTGATGGGTTAGGGGGGCTTATTGAAATCGGAGATAATACGATGATTTCGGATCACGTACGAGTGTATACATTGGACCATGGTTATAAAAATACAAAAATTCCTAAACGGTTTCAAACAGGTAGTACCGGCGGAGTACATATTGGTGAAGATGTGTGGATTGGAACGGGAGTGGCTATTTTGTGTGGGGTAACCATAGGTAAAGGTGCTATTATTGGTGCCGGATCGGTGGTTACAAAAGATGTACAAAGCTATACAATTGTTTCCGGTATTCCTGCTAAATTTATTCGACGAATTAAATAATATTTTCCCTACAAATATCAGAGATGAAGTTAATATTATTGTAAATAACCAAATTATTTAGATATCGTACATTCATTTTTAAAATATGTTCGATAATAGCGAAATATTATTCTCAACGCTACGAGGATCATAAAAAAGAGAATTTATAATTTTATTATGGTTCATCCGTCTATAACTATTATTACTGGATCATATAATACACCAATTTTTCTATGGAGAAAGATGCTTACAGCAATTCGTAATCAGGATTATCCCTGTTCAAAAATCGAACATATCGTTATGGACGCCGGTTCACCCAAAGAGACGCTTGATTTTATTAAACAATATAATACACGCGTCGTTGTACGAAAAGATTTATTAGAAAAGGCACAGGTACGGATATCTCTGGGGATTCAACTTGCCAGGGGAGAACTTATTTTGATTCTTGAACCGGATAATATTCTCCCCAGCAAAAATTGGTTACAACAGATGGTTCAACCGTTTGTTCAAAACAGGAACGTCGTTTGCGCGTTCAGTAAATATAATACGTACGAGGCATCAATGCCCGCCTTTACAAAATATTGTGCGTTATTCGGTATTAATGACCCTCTTCTTTACTATCTTGATAAATCCGATAAGCTTCCGCGGTTTGAATCGGAATATCATAAAGGAATTGAACGAAAGCGAACACATGGGTATACAATTTTATCTTATACAAAGGATACGTTACCCACTCTTGGTGATAACGGACATATGTTCCGGAGAGATCTGATAATGAAGGTCAATCTGAATCCTGATACCTTCCTCCATACCGACGCATTTGCGATGCTTGTTGAGAAGGGATATACCGAATTTGCTGCTGTTAATAATTCGATAATTCATTATACAGGATCGAGTATTGTCTCATTTCTTAAACGCCGTGTTGAGTATAAGGGGCGATATTATGATCCGTTAAAATCCAAGCGTCATTATTTGGTCTACGATCCTCATTCTGCCACAGACCGGAAAAATTTATTACTGTTTATTATCTATTCACTGACATTTATTGAACCGCTTTCGTTGAGTATCCGAGGCTACATTGCGGTTCATGAAGGCGCATGGTTCCTGCATCCTATTGCATGTTTCATGACGCTCATGGCGTACGGATACTCTGAAGTACGTTATGGTTATCATAGGGTAATGAAACGATACATAAGTTATTGATTTTTGAGTGGATATAAATCCAGCGCAGGTTTGGAAACAAATTGGCGTAAAAGATACGAGAGAATGGCGATGATGGGAAGAATGTAGAGCGTGCGGATGTATGGCCCTTGTTTTGGAATAATATAACCTACCGCCGTAATAACGAAAAAATGCGTGAGATAGATCTCATAACTATATTTCCCCAGCAGTACAACAGCACGATTTTCCAATAACTTCTGGAGGAACCATGGGCGGGCATATGACGCAATAACCAGCGCAATTGACCAGAATGCCATAAATTCATGAGGGTTTTTTACAAAGTACCAATTCAGGATATATTTATAAAACAAAATAAATAATATAAGAACGTCAATATGTTCGAGTATCGGTACCAACGAGGAATGGGTTGTTGATACGCGGCGGATAATGCGTGTTTTCAAGAGGATCTGATATAACATGACGATCAATGCAGTTATATAGAACCGTTCACTTTTAGTTTGGATAGTGAGAATAAAATAAACAGAGCCTGCCAGAATTCCCAGTCCTGTGATAATGGATGAGAACGACAGATGAATTTTTTTATTCATACGCACCATTTGAGCACCGATAGCAAATACATAGACCCAGAGAAAGTTCTGTATACTTGAGGCGAAATCAAAAAAATTCTGATAATGGAAGAGTGCGTTTTTATCTGAATGAAGAAACAACGATACCAATAAAAGCGCCGAAAATATAATACCATTTCCCCTAAGGGTGATTACGATAAATGGTATGACAAGATAGAGCCAAAATTGTACCGGTATATACCATTCCACTCCCAGAATTGAAACTTGATTGGTATGATTAAACGGGGCTGTGTTAATGAAGAGAATGTGTTGAAATAGATTCTGGATATTATTTCCCCACAGAAATGTTCTGACCATAGTTGGCATAACGATAAACGCAATAACAAGCATTACGTAATATGCTGGTGTTATCCGAAGAAAACGTTTATAGAAATACCGGAAAAAATTAAATAAACGCTGATTATAGACGCTCGCCGTGAGGGTAAACGCGGAAATTACGAAAAACATATTTACCCATACACCGCTAAACGCTAGGAGCTTGCTTAAATAATCGGAAAATCCTGAATATATAAATTGTAGGTGAAACGCGACAATCATGACAATAGCAATTCCTTTGAGGCCGTCTAAAAATGCATAATGGGGAGAGGGTTGTCGGTTCATAAGGCTTTGCGGTTTAGTTAAATTTTTGCAACTGTGTTATTATTTATTATCAAGATTTTCGGTAAAGTCAGGATATAATAGGTACATAGTATTGCATACGAACCAACGAAACAATATGAGGTTATTTTATGAAAGAGAGCTACAAAAAAACAACAAGGGTCAGCTTCAATCGCACCATAAACTTTTTAGTCTGATAAGTATAAGTCTTCTTGTTTTTGTTTATCTTTCATTTGCTTTTTATATCTATAGATCTCATCAATATCCCCAATGGGACGAACATCAATATCTTTCTCTGGCAGTGAATTTGTATGATCAATTCCGTCATCCATTGTCAGTTTCGTGGGGGAGTATTCTTGCGGCGAGCGGATACCGGCAGCCGGTATTCAGTATTGTTATAGCACTATTATTACTGATTTTCGGAACAGCGTATACGTACAAGATGGCATTGCTTCTGAACGGACTTTTTTACCTTGCGGCGATTATCGGGACGTATGTAATAGCCAGAACGTATTTTACTCAAAAAAAATCACTTCTTGTCGCAATAGTATTTGCAAGTTTAGGAAACGTATTGTTTTATTCACATTTTACATATACGGAAACAGCGGTGAGCACGTTCTGTATATGGTCGGTCGTATTTCTTCTCAAAACAAATAGTTTCGTAAAAACAAAAGAAACTCTCGTTGCGGCAGTTTTTCTGGCACTGGCATCACTGACGCGTTGGGTTGGACCGGTATTTGTGTTGGGGCCGGCGCTGGCGGTATTTATTATGTCTGTCGGGCAGGCTGTGAGGGAAAAGAAAGTCAGAAAGAACATTATCGTTAACATTGTCTTATTTTTGATTATCGGAGTAGTTGTACCGATTTTTGCATATTACATTCCCAACGCCCACATTTTTTTTGACGTATACGTTAAGAACAACCAGACGTACGGAGCAGAGTGGGTGGCACAATACCGCAGCCCCGATATGGCAAATACGTTATCAACAAGATCCGTCATGTATTATTTCAACATTATGTCCCAGAATACGGTTTGGATTTTTATTCCGTTTGCGGTCGGTGTGCTTATTGCACTATGGAAATGGAAACGATATGGGGTGCCCCTTCTGGGTGTCGCGGTGCCGTATCTGTTTTTTACTGGTATGGCGGTGTGGAAGGAAGACCGGTTCATCGTGCCTTTGTATCCCTATATGGCTTTTTTGGCCGTATTACCCCTTGCGGGCATCCAACATTCGGCGGTCAGAAGATTTTTCACGGTTTGTTTCGTGGTGGTTGCCGTTTGCAGTTATTTCGGTGCGTTTTGGGCAATTGGTCCGATGGGGAAACAGGGTTTAAAGGATATTGTTCTCCCGGAATTTATTCATCATCCGCGCCGTATATATCTGACGCCCATAGTGTGGCCGCCGAATAAAGAATTTGTTAATGCGGATGTGATGGTGTCAACAATTCGTAATGATTGGAAAGGGCCCGGAAAGCCAGACGTTGTTAAGCTGTTTGCCTTTGAGCCGCTTGATAATGCGTTCCTGTCCATTCTGACGTACGAGCAGCGAGATATAATGGTTATGGACACAGAAGTGCCGAAAGATGCCGTATTGCCCAAAAAGTTGGAGTTACATCAGGCCGATTATGTGTTGGATAAAGTACCTGGGGGCGTTAATGCCACAGTGATAGAATCGTTGGGATACGATCGTTTTCGTGACGTTTTCGTTCCCATCGATGGATCAACTATTGAAATTTTTAAGAAACGAGAAAAGATATGAAATATATTCGACGTGCATATTTTATTGAACTCCTGTTTATATTCATTACATCTCTTTTACCTCTTCATTGGTTGAGTGGTAGTCAGATGCTTCTCGGGCATGATAGTGGATTCCGGCTGATGCCAGTGGTAAATCTAAAAAATTTGTTTTATTCGTGGAATCCGATTGTGAACTTCGGGATAGATTGGGCGTTATACAAGGCATTTCTTGTGACGCAGTTTCCGGAAACGCTATTTTCAGTACTTACAGGATCGATCCTTTGGGGTCAACGAATCGCTCTCGTATTGTGGTTTTTTCTTATCGGTTTCGGCATGTGGCTAGGTATATATCTCGTATTTCCGCAGAAGCAATACAGATTTTTACGTCTGTGGTCATCGGCATTTGCGATGTACAATTTTTATATTTTACAGGGGTGGTTTATTGCGGAGCGGGCAGAATTTTCACTGTTTGCCGCGCTCCCTATAGCAGTTGCTCTTCTGTACCGGACAATTATCCGTAAGAAGAATATTGTCAGGCATGCAATTGCCTTCGGGCTTCTCTATTTTATTCTGAACGGGGGAGGGTCTCCGCCGTTGTATGGGGCAACGCTTGTCGGGCTGGTATGTTCATTTATTATTTTTTCTATCATTGCAATCCGCAAAGACGGACGGGGGGTGCTGAAGCGGTTATGTTTCATCGCGTGCGGCATGTCCGTTTCGTTTTTGACTGTCAATGCCTATTGGGTTTTACCGCAGCTCAGTCTATATCTCGGAACATACAGTCAGACGGTAGGAGCTTATGGGGGAATTGAGGGGCTCATTGCATGGGAAGGTGTGATCAGCAAAAATGCGAGCATTATAAATCTTCTGCGTTTACAGGGAATCCCCGATTGGTATGACAATGTCTATAATCCGTTTGCGCATCAATTTCTTACCAACCATCTTTTGATTATTGCAAGTTTTATTCCTGCAATTATCGTTTTTGTCGGTTCAATATTCCTGTTATGGAAAAGAAAAAATATCCGTCAGATCTGGTTCCTTGTATGTCTCTACATACTTTTGCTCATAGGGTTGGTACTGGCCGCTGGATCGCATCCCCCGTTCGGTGTGGCATTTATTTGGGCGATGCGTCACGTGCCGGGATTTGCAATTTTCCGTTCAAGCTTTTATAAATTTGCGCCGTTAGTGTGGATTCCGATGATTATTCTTTCCGGTTTTATGCTGAACTCCGTTCTGCAATCCATAAAAGGAAGACTGGTGCAGGCTCTTATTGCCGCGGGTTTCATTACGGGTTTATTCGTGTATCACTATCCGTTTTTTGTATCGGACATATTTCAATTCTCCAAAGATTTTACCACGCGCGTCTCGGTTCCGCCTTATGTAACAGACACGGCAAAAGTTATGAATAGCGCAGACCCGTATTCAGGGAATATCCTCATCTATCCGCCGCTTGACGCGGGGTTTATTAATCAGCCGATTGATACGTATCGGTGGGGGTTTTACAGTCTCGACGTGCTTCCGAGATTAATCTCGACCGTTCCGATTATTGCCAATGACGCCACCGGTACAGGTGGCGAGCTGGTGAACCGTATGTATGAGGCACTGGATAGTCATGATAGGCGTTCATTTTTCAATCTGGCATCCATACTTCGAGTCCGTTCTATTTTGGTCCGGCGCGATGTTCAGTTTTCCAAGCCTCAACCTGCCCCTGATTTTGTGCCTATTGCTACCGCTTTCGGTTTAACGAAAACGTTTGACAAAGGGGAGTGGCAGTTATGGGATTTGCCGGGATCCGCACCTCCGATTGTCCAAGCCGCAGGTGCGGTGACAGATTTTCAGGGGGATTTATCCGCGAGCGGTTCGGATATCGTAGGAGTTGAACCTGCGGTGCCGGTCGTCGAAATCGGGGATGGAACGGGAGCGGGTCCGGCTACTTCCCTGGCTACATCTATTGTGTACGGTGGTGAATGTTATTTTTGCAAAACGGCAGAATGGAATAAATATGTATCAGGAATCACGATACTCCGGCCGCGCATACTCCCCGGTTCCGTGGCATATCCATACATAACATGGAAAGAAGAGCGTGAAAATAATAACGCGAAGACCGGCTCTGCAAAGATCGACGTACTTATTGCCCACGCACAGACCAGACTGGGAGAGTATATGGAATTCCGCACGGAAAATAATATTGCCCGGTTACAATCGGCACAAGCGCGGTACGAATTGGCGATGAACGATGCTGTGAAGATTATGGACAATCTTTCCGGACGCGATAAAACGGTCTATGCAAACCGTATTTTGGCTTATTTTCTGGCCCAGCAAAGAGAATTAGGGAAGGATCCGGAATTTGAGTCGTATTTCCAGACAATGATTGTCCGCGTACAACCTTTGGTTTGGATGGGAGACGGACAACAGGAATACCGGTATGGGTTGACCGTGGATACTGATGCCAATTACCAGCTGCTCGTTTATGATGTCTCCTCCCAGACTCTCAAATTAGACGGATCATTAGTTACCAATCCAAAAAATGTCTATTTGACCGCAGGCTTTCACACAGTTGAACTTACTGCTGCGGCCGATAATGTTCCCAGGCAGCAACCCGCCGTTTATGCCCACCGGAATCATGAATCCATAAACATCTCTTCGCCGGCTGTTACATTTATTCAAAAGAATCCTACAAATGTCACAGTGCACATCAATAATGCCCAAAAAGCATTTTTGTTACTCTACAACGCCGGCTTCGACGCGCGGTGGAAGATAAAAATCAACGGGGAGACCTTACAGGAAAGCCGGCATGTCCTGACAAACGGTTTTGCCAACGGTTGGATTATAGATACAAAGGGAACATATGATGCAACCATCTATTATCAACCGCAGAGCATATTTTATATCGGGGCCGTGATAACCATTGCGGGTTTCGTTTGCGTTGCTATTATTCTGACAGTGCGAAAAGATCAACAAAGGATTCATCGCGTATGATATTTTTTGCTTCCGGTGATGCGCCGTTTTTGTTTGAAGAACAAATCCGGCAGTTTTCATGGTTGCCGCCCGTTTGGGATACGACAAAAGGTTTCGGGCAAAGTCTGTTGCCCCGTTTGTGGCTTGAATATCCGTACCGTTTCGTGTTGAAAATACTATCACTGCTCGGATTTTCATGGTTTTTCATAGACAAACTATTTTGGATCATCGCTTTTGTTCTGGCAGTGTATTCATCATATCGGCTGGTCAGAAGATGTGTTAATAGACCCTTGTTTGCCGTGTTGGGTTCCGTAATTTATACCACAAATACATATTTTCTCCTTCTTTTCAGCGGAGGTCAGTTGGGTGTTGCCTGGGCATTTGCATTTCTGCCCTTGGTGTTTCTGAAGTTTACGGAGGGTATTGATACCCCCGTACAACAGAATATACGAACGTCTATTGGAAACGGTTTATATTTTGCGTTGTTAATAGTACTCGATATACGATTGGCATATCTTGCAGTTATCGCTATAGGTTTATATTTTTTTCTCCATTGGTATCTGTACGGAAGTAAATATATCGGCACGATAATTATTTCGACGTTTATTGTCCCCGGCATCATCGGACTTTGTTCGCACGCTTTTTGGATTTTGCCGACGGTGTTTGGCGGAGGTGGGATACAATCACTCGGAGATCAATTTACGAGTCCCGGCATGCTCAAATTTTTAAGCTCTGCGGATTTTTCCCATGCGCTTTCACTTCTTCATCCGAATTGGCCGGAAAATTTATTCGGAAAAGTCTATTTCCTGCAGCCGGAATTTCTCATTTTGCCTCTCCTGGCATTTTGCGCGTTTTTGTTCGTTGAAAAAAAAGCCGCGGATCGGTCAAGAAAAATATTTTTTTTCGGTGTGCTCGCGCTTCTGGGTGTGTTTCTTGCAAAAGGCGTCAATGATCCGTTCGGAGAAATTTTTCAGTGGATGTTTATCCATATACCCGGATTTGTCATGTTCCGCGATCCCACGAAAGTATATGTTTTTACTGCTCTTGGATATTCCGTTTTAATCCCGTATACACTTCAGCGGCTCACGGAAAAAATTCATATAAATGAAATACTTATATGGACCATCTTTCTGTTGTATTGGTGTTTTACCATCCGGCCGGTTTTTTTAGGCCAAATGCGGGGCAATTTCCTGCCACCGCGAATTTCCGCCGATTACGTCCGCCTGAAAGATGTACTGGTCGGGGATGCAAAACCATCGCGCACGTTATGGATACCTCAAAACGACCCGTTTGCATATACGTCAGAGGTTCACCCATTGCTGACATCCAATGAACTGTTTAATGGCGCTTCAATATCTGCCGTTATCGCCATGATTAAAACGCCTGAATTTATGAAGAGTCTGGCAGATTCAGGAGTCGGATATGTGATCGTGCCGACTGATCTCACGAAGCAGTTTTTCCTTACGGATTACCGTTTTAATCCCGACGAACGCAGCCTCCTAATAGATGCTCTTAAAAATACGACACTTATTGAGGACACTGATTTTACCGGTGTAGCGGTTTTTAAAAATACTCAGTTTACTATGATTAGTACAATTCCTCCGATCGTCGCCAGACAACAAATACTGGCAAATATAGGTGTCGGAATCAGTAGTATTACGCTCGTCAGTTCAGCAGTAATACTTATACTGAAACGCCGGAAATAACATATGCAACAGGGTATCCATTTGCTCATTCTTGCTCTCTACATTATTTCATTAACGTTTTTGGGTTCGATCGTCGTAAAAAAATGGTTTTCCGGAATGCCTGTATTGCTTGCGTTTGTCGGTTCCATGATAGTCGGCATCGGTATCGGAGTACCGACAACCTATATATTGGCAAGTTTACTGAGGCAAACCGGAGAATCGATTCTTTGGAGCACGGTTCTCTTTATCGCAGTAGTATTCATCTTAAGCCGTTTTGTGAAAATAAAAAAATCGAATTCAACGTCTGTCCTGACATTTGGTGACGTACTTATCGTCCTTTTTTCAGTTCTTTTCAGTTCGTGGCTGATGATGAAAACGTTTCGTGCAGGAACAGGCGGAACATTATTTGTCGGAAGTAATAACGTGTTTGATTTCGGGCATTCACTCGGGATCGTGCGGTCATTTTCATGGGGAAATAATATTCCGTTTATGTCTCCGTTTCAGTCTGGACTGCCATTTTTTTATCATTTCCTTTTCTATTTTTTCGTCGCTCTCTGGGAATATTTCGGTGTTCCGATCGTATGGGCTATGAATATTCCCAGCATAGTTTCATTTGCGTCACTTCTCATAATTGTTTATTTTTTGCCGCAAGTATTTCTGAAACAAACGAAACTCGCCGGATGGGTTGCGGTATTGTTGACAATTACGCACAGTACGCTGACGTTTTGGTATTTCATACCCCAAAAAGGTTTTAACTTTGCATTTTTTCATACCACCTGGAGACTTCCCGCGTACCCGTTTGCCGGACCGTATGACGGATCCGTTATTTCCGTTTTTATGACGCTCAATAATTATGTGAATCAGCGGCATCTGGCTTTTAGTATTGCGCTCGGGCTTTTCCTGATTATGTGTCTCCTCAAGCTGTCCGATGATAAACGGTTAACGAATTTCAACGGCGCCGTATTGGGTGTATTAACCGGCGGTATGTTTTTTTGGAACATACCTGTCAGTGCACTTGTCGGAGCAATCATTGTTCTTCTTATGCTTTTGAGGAGACGATGGCGTGAGTCGGTTACGTTTTCCGTGTGCGCACTAGGAACGGTTGTGATGTCAGTTTTGCCGTTTGTTTCCGTATGGAAAAGCGTATGGTCACTGGGGTTATCATTACAGGGAACGGGCCGGTTACCGCAATGGAACATTTTTCAGTATTTGTGGGAAAATCTCGGCATATTGCCGTTCGTTGCAGTTGCGGGTTTTTTCGTAATTCCTAAACAACGAAGAGGTGTCATCGCTCCGTTCTTTCTGTTTTTTGCTGCTCTATGCCTGTATGCGGCGTACGGGAAGCATGGATTTGACCAGAAATTTCTGTCAGTTCTCATCATCGGTGTCAATATCAGTGCCGCATGCGGAATTGTTTGGCTTTTGCGGCGGAAAAGAGTCGGATTTAGACTGCTTGCACTCGCTCTTTTATTTACCCTTACGGTATCAGGTGCTATCGACCTTATGGTCGTAAAGAATGAGTTCGCGTATCCGCTGGTAGATAAGGATACAGCCGCGGTTATTTCCTGGATTAAAAAAAACACACAACGAGACGCGATTTTTGTGTCATATTCGGACATCATAGACCCGGTAGTTTTAGCAGGGAGGACCAATTATTTCGGTTTTTACGGGAATGTCGGCTGGGTAGACCGGTCGCCTGTTGTTTCTAGGGTGTACCAGGGTGATATCTCGGCTGCCAAAGCAAGTAATATCTCATATATCCTTATTCCGAGATGGAAGAAAAACGATTTTCCGTATGCCGTTGACGAAAAATTGCTTACCGCAACATACGAAACAGTCTATGAAGACACGAAATACCTGATACTTCGTATAGATGCGAAATAAGGGTATGTTTTAAAATAATTCATTGTGATAAAAAGAATTGTTCTGTTTACTTTTTTAATCATTGTTTTCTTTTTCTGCTTCCCGTGTCATTCCGAAGCTCAGGATAGTGCCTCACGTCCCGCAATTACCGTCATCAATCTTGTCCGGGGGAACGGACTCGGACACGCGTCTGATGATTTGCTTGCCAGCCTGAAAGCTCAGTGGCAGGTTACGAGTGAGGTCGGTGTTTATGCGACGTGGCTGTTTCAATATGGAGCTTTGGAGAATAAAGACATGACCGAATTTGCCAAACAGGAAATGAAGGGCCAGGAATTCGGATTGCTGTTTGAGATTGACAGGAATTATGCCCAGAAATCCAACGTTCAGTTTCGGGGACAGGGGGAATGGTACTTTTCCGACGGATTATTATTAAGCTCCTATGATCAGAGCGAAAGACGAAAGTTGATAGACGCGGCCTTTTTTAAATTTAAGGAAATTTTCGGATATTATCCCAAGACAGTCGGCGCCTGGTGGATCGGCGGAGACTCGCTTTCTTATATGCAGGAAAAATACGGGATCACCGCAGCTCTGAGGGCGGCAGACCAATTTAATTTGGATACGTATTCCATTTGGGGGACTCCGTGGGATATTCCGTATCTTCCTTCAAAAGGGAATGAGGGAATACCGGCAGCATCGTTTGCCGAAAGCACAAAGGTGGTAATTCTGCAGTGGGCGATACGGGATCCCCTTAAAGGGTATGCAGATCCTTTGTATAGTCTGCAGGATTATTCGGCGAGAGGATATACACCGGAGTACGTCGACTACCTTGCCTCGATTTTTTTGCAGAAACCATTCGGCAATTTCGTGATGGGACTGGAGAACGGAGAAACACTCGAAACATTTCAGCAATCGTATAAAACGATGCTCACCAAAGCCAGGGAAATACAGGCATCCGGCAAAGTAGATATAGTGCCGGCACAGGAGTACGCCCAGCGGTTTTTGGCGCAGAAGAAAGTATTTGCAGGCAGAACCCATTTTCTCTCAACGGATTACGACTCAAACAATCAGTCATTCTGGTATATGTCGGAAAACTACCGGGCGACGGTGCAGAAAATAAACGGCGTTGTTTCTTTCGTTGATCTAAGGAATTACGCAGATAAGATTCCGGAGGATTTCGATATCCTTCCGAACAGTCAGCCAACCTTAAGAATAAATGAGCAGGAAATTATTGATTCAATGACCTTTCCCGATCAGGGTATTTTCATCAGAAAAACGAGCGACCAGCTTACGACGAAGGAAAAAGGAAACGATGTAGAGCTGTATGCAGGAAACGATAAAGTTGCATATTTTACTCCGACGGGAGTACAGGTGTACCCTGAGAGTCGCGGCGGAAAAAGTTTCTCGTTTGATCAGGAAAAACCGGGAATGAGCCCATTTCAGATTCTCTGTGTCCTCTACATTCTCTATTTCGCCGTCATCTGTTGCATCAGAAAAAATATCCGGACATCAGTGAATGAGTTTTTATTATTACTCCTTCCGCTCCTTATTGCGTTTCCGTTTTTAGTACAAAATGTAACCTTTCTTTTTGACAAAAAAGAGACAATACCACTTATCATTCTTTTTTCTTTACATCTTTTTCCCGTTTTAACCACCGTGTACGTCAGTAAAGTTCTGCCGTTTTTTATCCTGTTTGTCCTTCATTATGTATTCATCGTTAGACCTTCAGGAAAGGTAAAGAAATATCTGTATTGGGCCTATTATGCGCTGATGGTATTTCTGTATATGCATGTTCCGTATTTTCCTCTCGATAAAACAACATACGGGGCTGTATTTGCATCCCTCGCTGTTCTTGCAATTGTGCTGGTTACGATTGCTATCGTTATATTCCGGAAGTACAAAACGAGGAATATGTTAGTGTTATGCAGTATTATCCCTCCCCTCATTCTGTTGTCTCTTGCAGTAACTGTTGTTTATTCAAGGAGCAAGTATGCCCTTACAACGTATGAAATACATGCGCTGCAAATTATTAAAAATCAAAAAAAGAGCGTGTTGTATGTAGAGCAGGTAGATAATTCGATACTGCCGATATATAAAGCAGTAAAACCGATTGTATATACTGACTACCGTATAGGACAAACGATAACCGGCAAAAAGTGGGAAATGGTTATGAGACCGGAAGATAACGTTCTTAAGATATCAGATTACGACAGTAAACTTATTGTTATCCCCAGATATCTGGGCTCTGATATTTCCGATTATGAAATTACGTCGTTACACCTGACAAAGATATTCGATAACGCACAAATAGCAATATTTGAAAAAAATTAGCCGTGAATATTAAATACTTATATGAATAATCAAGGTATTTCAGTCATTATTCCGGCGTATAACGAACAAAAAAATTTAAGTATTTTATTAAAAGATATAGAAAAATACCTCCCGGATGCTCTGATCGTGGTTGTTGATGACTCTCCTGCCAACGAAGTAATACAACTGTCAGGAATGCTTCAAAGGGATTTTCCCAACGTGGTTCTTATTTCCCGCGAGCACAAAATGGGCAGAGGGAGTGCCGTCATTCGGGGATTAGCTGAAGCCCTCAAACATAAGGAAATACAATATTGTTTTGAGATGGATGCAGATCTAGCGCATTCACCGGCAGAGTTCGGACGGTTTTTAGCCGTACGCCGCGGGGCAGATTTGGTTATCGGTTCGCGGTATCTTAAACAGAGCCATATTGTAAAATGGCCGTGGCGTCGACTTATTCAAAGCAGAGTAATTAACGCCTTGTTAAGCATATGGCTTGGGTTGCACTTAACGGATTATACCAACGGTTTCCGATTATACTCCCGAAAAGCAGCGGAATTTTTGGTGCGCGTGCACCTTCATGAAACCGGGTTTATCGTACTGTCGGAAATAGCATATAAACTGAAGCAGAACAGTTTTCGAATAACGGAAGTCCCCATAAGTTTCCGGGACAGAACACATGGAGCTTCCAATGCAAACGTGAAAGAACTCCTGCGGTCGCTTGCAGGAGCCATCCGTATCCGTATGCTACAATAGATGCATGACAGATCAAAAAACCAGCGTAGTTAGCGGCGGGGCAGGATTTATCGGATCGCACCTTTGTGATGCGTTACTGGGACTCGGGCACAAAGTATTGTGCATAGATAATCTTCTGACAGGATCTGAAAAAAATATTGAATCGGCGAAACAAAACTCAAATTTCTCGTTTTTGCGCCACGATATTATCGAGTCAGCTCCCGATATTCTAGGACACATTGATTACGTCTTTAACCTTGCGTCTCCGGCTTCGCCGATGGATTTTAAAAAACTCTCCGAGGAAATTGCGTTGGTCAACTCAGTTGGGACCATTCATATGTTGCAGTTTGCGCGGGATCATACATCACGATATTTAGAGGCATCCACATCGGAAGTATACGGGGATCCAAAGGAGCATCCGCAGACAGAATTGTATTGGGGGAACGTGAATCCTAACGGAGTCCGCGCATGTTACGATGAATCCAAGCGGTTTGCAGAGGCAATCACAATGGTTTATGTTCGGAAATACGGCCTTGATGCCCGTATTATCCGCATATTCAACACCTACGGCCCGAGGATGCGCAAAGATGATGGTCGTGTGGTTTCAAATTTTATTAACCAGGCCCTTGAAGAAAAACCGTTGACGGTATTTGGGAGCGGTTCACAGACCCGGTCATTTTGTTACGTTTCGGATCTCGTATCCGGAATTCTGGCGGTTATGCTCGCCGACAACCTCAAAGGTGAAGTATTTAATCTGGGAAATCCGGAAGAGTACACGGTTAAAGATCTTGCTCAAAAAATTAAGGTGCTGACAGGATCGGCGTCCCCCATTACTTTTGAAGCATTGCCGGAGGATGATCCGACCCAGCGTAAGCCGGATATAACAAAGATAAAAACCCGTTTACAATGGACGCCAAAGGTGACCGTCGAAGATGGGTTACATAAAACGATTGCATATTACAAACAATGAAGCCGCAGGATATAGGATTTTTTCTGGTATTTGTCGTATTACTTTTAATTAGAAAGCCCCGGTTATTTCTGTTTGCCGGCCTCGCAAGCTGGGTTTTGGCGATTCCGTTATTTGCTACGTGGACTTTTTTTACCGCCGAGCGTCTGACTTGGTATGGTGCTGCGTTCACGCTCTCTTTCCTTCTGATTTCCCTCCTGCGGCCCAATAAAGTAAAATAGAGGAATGAACGTGCTTGTTACCGGAGGCGCCGGCTATATCGGAAGCAATATGGTGCGGATGCTTGTTGCGCGGGGCTACCACCCGATCGTCGTGGATTCCCTCGAATACGGCCACAGGCAGGCGTTACCGGCCACGGTGCCTCTTATCGTGGGTAATATTAAAGATAAAGCAACGCTCGAGCCGATTTTTTCAAAATATTCGATTGAAGCAGTCATCCATTTTGCCGGATACCTCATGGTGGAAGAATCCGTCCGGGATCCTATTAAATACATGAAAAATAATATTATTGCGCCCATGACACTCCTCGCTGTGATGCAGGAGCATGGGGTTGATACAATTATTTTTTCTTCCACTGCCGCCGTCTACGGAAATCCGACAATTATTCCGATACCGGAGAGTCATGCAAAAAATCCCACGAGCCCGTACGGGCTGTCGAAATGGTGTTTCGAGGAGCTATTACGCGTGACGGATTATCAGCATCATATAAGAAGTATCAGTCTCCGGTATTTTAATGCATGCGGTGCAGCGCTGGGCGGTGATAACGGCGAAGATCATCTCCCTGAAACACATATTATTCCGGTTGCGATCCGTGTGGCTATGGGAAAGCAGAAAGAATTTTTGCTGTATGGAACTGATTATCCGACGCGCGACGGGTCGTGTCTGCGGGACTACATTCATATTGAGGACCTTGCGGAGGCGCATTTATTGGCGCTGGACGCATTAACTCATGGTCATAAAACCGACGTATATAACCTCGCAACAGGGGATGGGATGACAAATAAGGAAGTTGTCGCGGAGGTTAAAAAGGTGACCGGGGTAGATTTTGCCGTGCGGGAGGCACCGCGGCGGGCGGGTGATCCGCACAGTCTCGTTGCAGACTCCACACATTTTAAGAAAGAATTCGGCTGGCGGCCAAAATACTCAGATATAGAAACTATCGTTTCATCTGCCTGGAAATGGCATAAAAATCATCGTGATGGTTATTCCCCTGATCCTTATGCAAAAAAAGAATAATGCTTTTGCATGGAACGCCGTTTTATCACATCCGTTAGTACGCCTGACGATCTGGTTTATTCTTCTTATCCCTGTGTATTATTTTCTTTATAAGATCTATATTCCGAAAATTAATGCGTTTGGTTGTTTCGATGACTGTTTTAACTATGTTGGCGGATATTTTATTGGGAAGGGCAAGCAACTGTATTCACAAATTTACTTTAACCACATGCCGCTTATGGCATATCTTAGTTTGGTTATTCAGCACTATGGGCATCCGGTTAATATATATGCATTGTTATTGCAACACCGGCAGTTTTTATTAGTGTTTGGATTTGTTTTTGACGTTTTTATCTGTTGGAGGTTCGGAATAACCGGATTTGCATATACACTCTTATATGAATTTTCAAAATTTTATGTTTTTGGTGATAGGTTTCTGGCTGAAGGTTTTATCGTATATCCCCTCGTGTACCTAACCGGTTTGGGATTGCATACGCTCCGCAAGAAACCTGTGTTCCATTGGGAGATCGTTTTAACAGCCCTGTGTCTATGGTTTGTTGTGTTTATGCGAGAACCGTACGTGTTGGTAGCGATATTTCTTTTTGGCATTATTATCCGCCCTGTGTTTTTCAAAAATGTCGGTAAAATCGCCCTCGCTATATTTTTTATTTTAACCGCGGGATTATTCATATTGTTTCCTGTCCGTGATTTTGTTTATAATGTTATTACCCTGAATTTACAGACAGGATTACCCAGCGAGCTGCAAGCGGGTCATTTTTTCGGTACCGGCGTCGTTAAGTCATTTTTTTACCCCCTCTATATTCTTATTGCCGGAAGGTGGAATGATTTTCGTATTCAATTGATATGTTTGACTGTCGTTTTTGGTTTTTCTGTTTTTCTGTGGCTGAAAACAAAGAAAAACATGTGGGTATTGGGATTCCTTTTTATTGTTTTGGGTTTGGCAAATCTCCGGCCTGCAATTCCGGGTTTGCAATATTTTGAAGCGTTTCACGAAATAAACTGGTATGGTATTTTCCTGTTTTCGTCGTTGTATCTTTTTTATGAAATGCTTTGGGTAGTCCGTAAACGATACATATTTTTTATTATCATAGGGTGCTTAGTTGCCTACGTGTTATTTTCTCCGCGATCTTTCATCTACCAGCACGTTGACGAGCAGACGGAGTTTATCACCAATTACGGGAATTATTTGCAGATAAGTGAAGTTATTAAAGCAGTAACTGTGCCTCAGCAAACGCTTTTTACCAACGGAGCGGATGAGTTTTTGTATGTCGCATCAGGCAGGAGTTCTTCTTATTCATATTCGTTTTACTACCCGATCCGATTTAAAGATAAATATTATAACGCCATGATCGATATGTTTACCCATGATCCGCCGGATATCCTGTATGATTTTTGCACTCCGGACGCACCGGTTCATCCGCGTTTTCCGTCCCAATTTTTACCTTTCTATGCACAGTGGTATTCGGAAGGAAAACCTACATGTCTCTATATAAAAAAGTCTTTAGTATCAGGGTTAACACAACAGCAACGGGCAAAAGCACAGGAGTTTTTGTATTATTTACCTGAAAAATGAGATGATAGGGTATATGCGTATCGGAATAGATATCAGCCAGATAGTCTACGAGGGCACCGGAGTGGCAGCCTATGTCCGGCGCATGGTTAAAACGCTTTTAAAAATTGATAAGGGAAATACATATGTTTTATTCGGCGCATCACTCCGGAAAAAACATATATTTGAAGAGTTTTTTCAGGAAATGAGGAAGATAAATCCAAATGTAGAATTAAAGAGGATTCCTCTTCCGCCGAAACTCTTGGACATCATGTGGAACAGTTTTCATGTTCTGCCTGTTGAAACATTTACCGGGCCGTTGGATGTTTTTTGGAGCAGCGATTGGACGCAGCCGCCGCTATTCCATGCAAAAGGTGTGACAACCGTTCATGATCTTTCGACGATACGTTTTCTAAAGGAAATGGATATGGGTATTGTGGCTACGCATGCACGGAGGCTCAGGTGGGTGAAAAAAGAATGCGCAGCCATTTTTTGTGACAGTGAATCGACAAAAAAAGACATTATGGAGCTGTTGCACATTCCTGAAAGCAAACTCCACGTTATATATCCGGGGTTTTCATTATGAATATAGGAATCGACGGGTATGAAGCAAATGTCGTTAACCGCGTGGGTATCGGCCGGTACGCGTACGAAATTCTTGTGCATCTTTATCCGCTCATGGCTGGGCACAACGTAACTGTGTTTTTGCCCGGGTCTGCGCAAAATGATATGCCGAAAGAAACGAGGTACTGGCAGTATCGCGTATGCAGACCGTCGAAATTATGGACGTTGGTGGGATTGCCTCTGGCGATTCGGAAAGAGGAGCCTGCACTTGATGTTATGTTTTCTCCGACGCACTATATACCCCGTTTTGTACGCGTTCCCAGGGTGATGGCGATTATGGATTTGTCGTACCTGTTGTATCCCGAAATGTTTAAACCGAAGGATCTGTATCAGCTGAAGCAATGGACAGGGTATGGAGTCGCACATGCGGCAAGGATACTGACGATAAGCGAGTTCAGCAAAAATGCTATAATTAGGCAATATCACGTATCCGGGGATAGGGTTTTTGTGATGTATCCCGGTTTCACTATGGATAAAAAAACGACTTCCTCTGTTCCAATTGAAACGTTGACAAAAAAATACGATATGAGCAGGAATTTTATCCTATCTGTAGGCACGATTCAGCCAAGAAAAAATTATGTGAAGCTCATCGAGGCGTTTGCACGGTTTATCGGAACCAATAAGCAGAAGTTCTCCGATCTTCAGCTTGTCATCATCGGGAAAAAGGGTTGGCTGTATGAGGATATCCTTGCCGCTCCGAAAAAATTCGGAGTCATTCAGAGCGTAAAATTTTTGGATTTTGTGCCTGATGGTGAACTTCCGTCTTTTTACAAACATGCGCTCTGTTTTGCTCTCCCGAGCCTGTACGAAGGGTTTGGGCTTCCGGTTCTGGAGGCGATGGCGTATAAATGCCCAGTAGTCGTTTCGAACGTTTCCAGTCTTCCTGAGATAGCTGGCAGGGCAGGGATTTATGTGGACGCGGGTAGTGCAGAAAGTATCGCTGCCGGGCTTCTTACGGCAGTACGGCAGAGAAACCTGATACAAGGGCGGCAGCGTGTGGACGCGGGACTTGCACAGGTGAAAAAATTTACATGGGAAAAAGCGGCACAACAGACACTGGAGGTATTGGAAAAAGTGGGAGGCAAAGTATGAGGGCACTCATAGATTTTTGGGTATATCTTTGTACGCTTACCGGCTATATTCCGAGTCATACGATTCGTTTATTTCTTTACCGGACACTCTTCCGGATTAAAATCGGAAAGGACTCTTCTATTCACTGGCGTGCGGAGTTTAATCAGCCGGCGGGTGTCGCGATAGGGCACAATACCGTGATAGGTAATGATGCATTTTTAGACGGCCGGATGAAAAATTTCGTTACCTATCTAAAATCGAATGGACACCCATTAAAAATAGGCAATAATGTGTCGATTGCCGGTGAAGTACGCATTTACACCATGGAGCATGATATAGATAGCCCGGATTTTGTCGAAGTCGCGGCGCCGGTTGTTATCGATGATTATGCAGTCATAGGAACGAGAGTTACGATTTTACCCGGTGTCCATGTAGGACGCGGGGCAGTCATAGCATCCGGGGCAGTCGTCACCAAAGACGTGGGAGACTACGAAGTGGTCGGGGGGGTCCCGGCTAGCCATATCCGAGACCGGTCGAAAAATCTTCACTATACGCTGAAGTTTTCGAGGCTCTTCCAGTGACGTATGGATCTATCAATTATTATCCCCAGTTTTAACACTAAACACTTGACGGGGCGGTGTCTGCGGTCAATCGTTGAGACTCTTAAACATTCCAAGTTGACATATGAAATCATTGTTGTCGATAATGCGTCCCGTGACGGTTCTGTTGCGATGTTGAATACACAATTTCCTCAGGTAATAAAAATACTCAATAAGGAAAATGTAGGTTATGGTACCGCCAATAACATGGGTCTTCATATTGCGAAGGGGACCTATGTTCTTATGCTCAATTCCGATATCGATGCGCTCAATGGTGCTTTTGAAAAATTATATGAATTTGCTCTGGCACATCCTAAATCTTTCGTCGGAGGAAAACTCTACAACGAGGATGGATCGCTTCAGCCGTCCTGCGGGCCCGAGTTTTCCCTTTGGTATATATTTCTCATGTTGTTTTGCCGCGGAGATAAGATATCGATAACCCGGTATTCGCCGGACCATACGAGGCGTGTTGGTTGGGTGTCAGGAGCATGTTTACTCGGCACTAGGGACTCTTTTTATGATGTGGGGTTATTCGATCAGGGGATATTTATGTATATGGATGAGATAGAATTTCTCTATCGTGCGGCTCGAAAAGGATATTCCGTCTTTTTTACTCCTGACGCGCGCTTTATTCATACCGGTGCCGCTTCCAGCGGCAATAAGCGGGCGCCAGTGGCAAATATATTCCGCGGGCTTCTGTATTTTTATCGGAAGCACAAAACACCGCAGGAGGTATCTGTGTTAAAATTTATGTTGACGGTTAAGGCGACCGTTTCAATTAGTATCGGTAAAATCCTCGGAAAGCAGGATTTGGTCACAATATATGAAGAAGGCCTTGCATTGGTTAACCAGTAACATCGGCGGACTGACGATATTGTTTTTTTTGGCGTTTATTCCGCTCTATCCGAAGTTGCCGCTTATTAATGTTATCCGGACGTTTGTTTATATACGCCTGGAAGATTTTTTTGTTGCGGCTGCAGTTGGTGTGTATGTTCTGCTGCGCCTACAGCAGCGTCATATTCCGAAAACGCCGCTTACATGGCCGATTCTTGTTTTTTGGGGCGTCGGCCTTATTTCGGCTGTCTTTTCCATGATTTTTATCGGTCCAAAGCTTGTCGGGTATTTCCCCCATCTTGTTTTGCTGCATTGGCTCCGGCGGATAGAATACATGATGCTGTTTTTTATAGCATTTGACGTCGTTGCCAGGAAGAAGTCGTTGGTTACGGCGGTCATCTGGACGCTTGTGGGAACAACAGTAGGCATTATCGTATACGGACTTGGTGAAAAATTTTTCGGCTGGCCGGCATTTTTGACGATGAACGAGCAGTTCGCAAAGGGAATACCGCTTCGTCTTCCGCCTACGGCGCGCATCCCTTCAACCTTTGGAGGACATTATGATCTTGCTGCATTTGTCGTTTTCACCGTTCCGATTCTTACCGCGTTTGTATTTGCGGCCAATAAACTGTGGCAGAAAATTATATTTTTCATGGTGTCCGTCGGATCGCTCGTCATGCTGTTTCTCACACAATCACGGACGTCGTTTCTCGTGTATCTTGTCGCGATAAGCGTGATGCTTTTTTGGTATAAAAAGAAATGGTTTATCATTCCGGTTATACTCTTCAGTTTTTTCCTGCTGAATTTTTTTAATGGTGCATCGGATCGGTTTTATAAAACATTCAGATATAATGACGTCATTGTGGATTTGTCTACCGGTAAACCGGTCGGGACACTTGCGTCCCTCGAAGGGACAACTGCGGTTGTTCAGCAGTCTGCATCTCCGGCTGTGGAAAATTTGCCGACAGGAAGTGAATATATCGGTTTGCCTGCGTCGCAGGCGCCTGCTTCGGCTTCGAGCCAGGTAAAGACGATTTCTTACACCAGCGTGAGTCTCGAAAGCGGAACGGGAGAAATCGCTACGGTTTCCGGAAGCTTCCTCATCCAGAAGGCGCTCGTTTATGACATTTCCATCACGACGCGTCTGCAGGGGGAGTGGCCTCTAGCAATGACCGCTTTCAAACGGAATATCCTGTTGGGGAGCGGCTATTCGACGCTATCAGTGGCATCCGACGGCGATTATGTCAGGATGCTGGGTGAAACCGGCATATTGGGAACTGTTGCGTTTTTAGGGATACTTCTTGCCGCCTATGTTATATTTTTCAGGCGGAAAGAAACGCTCGTCGGATATCAGAAGGCGTTTGTTGTCGGCGTATTCGGAGGTCTCACGGGTTTAATATTTAACGGGATTCTTATTGACGTGTTTGAAGCGTCGAAGGTGGCCTTTACGTTATGGTTACTCCTTGGAGTCGCGCTTGCACTCCTTACGACGGTTGAATTTCGGTTTACGGATTATATGAGACTGATGTGGCGCGCATTAACGCATGATATCGCATATGCCATGTATTTATTTCTGGCAGCCATTGTGCTTTTCGGTTCTTCCATTTCTAACTATTTCGTCGCGGATGATTTTACCTGGCTGCGGTGGGCAGCCAGTACGCCGTTCTCGGGTTTGCTTTCGTACTTTACGAATGCCCAGGGATTTTTTTATCGTCCGATACCGAAGTTTTGGTATTTTGTCCTGTATGCGGTGTTTTGGCTGAAGCCCGAAGGGTATCACTTCTTGTCGTACCTGCTTTTGGCCGTAAGCGCGTATTTTGTGTATCTTCTGCTGGTTCTGACGGACGTCAAACGTTGGGTAGCGCTGGTTTTTGCCTTGCTCTTTACTTCACTTGCCATACACAACGAAAATGTTTTTTGGATTTCAGGGCAGAGCAGTTTACTTTCTGCAGCCAGTTTGTTCGGCAGTATCGTTCTTTTGGTGATGTACGGACGGCGCCCTACATGGGGTAAATGGGTAGTATATTGTGCGTCACTCCTTTTACTCGTGTCCGCTATGCTCTCATATGATGGGATGATCGTCGCGCCTCTTATTTACTGTCTCGTTGCGTGGGTAATACTGGGTAAACGCCACTGGACAACGTTCTTACCTTTGATAGCAATACCGCTGTATTGGATTGTCAGGACTGCTTCGGGTGCTGTGCCTCCATCAGGAGATTATGGCTACAAACTCTCGACGTTGCCGTTTAACGTTATCGGAAACACCGTCGGCTATGTCGTCTCAACCTTTTTCGGAACCCGCGTCATTGAATCCTGGGGAATACTGCGGGAGTATCTGCGGATTCATCGCATGATTGCCGTGGGGACTGGGTTATTGCTTATCGGTGGCGTTGCCGCATGCGTATGGAAAGTTTGGCGCCGCGTTGCCGCGTACCGCGCAGTGTTTTTCTGGGCATTATGCGGCTTCGTTGCACTTTTGGCATTTATCGGGTTGGGAAACATGAGTGAACGGTACGTGTTTGCCGCGAGCGGATTTTTTATTGTGGCACTGGGTACGGGGATATCTGTATGGTGGAAACGCTCACGGCAGGCCGCCGTGAAATTCGTTGTCGTTGCCGCAATCGCAGGACTTATCGTATGGAATGTGTCGGAAATCGGGCGTTTGAGTACTGATTGGAAAAAAGCAAGTTCCGTTTCCCAGAATACACTTCTTGCTTTAAGTAAGCAATTTTTCCCGCTTCGGCAATATACCAGTTTCATATTTATCAATACGCCAATCAGGTACGGGCGCGCGTGGATTTTCCCGACAGGGTTAGCGGATCCTTTGTGGCATATTTTCCGGTTGAATGCATATGGGTATACGACGACAAACGTTTCAACGCCTGAAGCCGCATATAGCACGCCAGTACAAGTAGGGTTTGCAGCGGAGAGATTTATTTTCGAAAACTATCAGTTGAAACAGCTTATGAAAGTCGAAAAATAATGTATGGGAAAATTTATCGCTAAATATTTTATTCCCCTTTTGTTTTGTATTGGCGTGGCGGCTTGTGGTGTGCGGTTATACCATATTACGTATCCGGTCGCGGACTGGCATAGTTGGCGCCAGGCCGATACCGCTGCTGTTGCCCGGAATTTTTTGCGGTTCGGGATAGACCCACTACACCCGAGATATGATGACCTCTCGAACATTCAATCCGGTAAAGATAACCCGCAGGGCTGGCGGATGGTGGAATTCCCGATCTATCAGGTTATTGCGGTATTGGGCAAATTGAGTATTCCGAAGATTCCGATTGAAGTGTGGCTCCGAATCGTGACGATCGCGGCATCCGCCGGAACAACGGTTGTCTTAGGACTATTGGTAGCCCAATATATTGACCCTGTTACCGGTTTGTTTGCTGCATTTCTTTTTGCTGTACTGCCGTACAGTATGTACTACGGCAGAACCATACTGCCGGATCCGCAGATGGTATTCTGGTCCGTGTTGAGTTTGTGGCTGGTCGGGCGGAGGAAAAATTTTCGCTGGGTCATTGTCAGCGCTATTGCAGGCGCATTGGCATTGTTGTCTAAACCCATGGCGGTATTTCTTCTTATTCCCATCCCGTATATTATTTTTAGGCAATCTGGTATTTCGAAACAAACATTTTTTAAATACCTTCTGTACGGCACTATTTCGGTGATCCCACTTTTATTATGGCGCCGCTGGATACTTCAATTTCCGGAAGGCATTCCGGCAAGTACATGGTTATTAAACGGCAACGGTATCCGCTTCAAAGGCGCATGGTTTCACTGGCTTTTTGCGACCCGTTTGGGAGATCTTATCCTCGGATTCTGGGGGCTTATCCCGTTCGGTTTAGGCCTGGCGTCATCTGCGGATAAAAAAGAAGGATGGATTTTCCGATGGTTAGCCGTCGGAACTCTTCTGTATTTTATTATTTTTGCCACAGGCAACGTCCAGCATGATTATTATCAAATTCTTATTCTTCCGGTTGTCGCGATTTATACCGCGAAAGGCTTCGTATCACTGTTCAGAATGAAAATTCCCGGGATTATCGTCGCGATTCTAAGTATAGCCGCGGCGCTCGGTTTTTCATGGTTTACGATACGGACATATTATTGGATTAATCATCCTGAAATTGTTGCGGCGGGGAAAGCCGCCGACGCTATACTTCCGAAAGATGCCAAAGTGATAGCGCCATATAACGGAGACACGACATTTTTGTATCAGACCCAGCGTCAGGGTTGGCCCGAGGGGTTTGATATCGATAAGAAAATCGCCATGGGAGCAACTGCATACGTCACCGTGTCACCAACCGATGCCGATACTGAGACCCGCGACCTTGCCGCAAAGTACACGGTATTAGTACGGAACGATACATTTGCAATCATTGATTTAACAAAGCCAAAAGAAGCGACACCTGCTGCGGCAAAGTAAATTCATGAAGATTTTATTCGTATCAGCAATATTGCCATACCCGCTGTACTCCGGAGGTCAGATCCGCATATATAATTTACTGAAACGCCTCGCGGGAATACACGAGATCCATCTTTATTCGTTTATCCGGTCAGAAAGTGAAAAGAAATACTTGCCGGAATTGTCATTTTGTAAAAGTGTCACAACGGTACACCGCGGACGCGTGTGGCAGCCGAAATATCTATTAAAATCCATGATCGGTTCATACCCGTTATTATGGCAAAGTTATCATAACAGTGAGATGCTTGCGCTTTTATCTGATGAGATTTCCATGGGTAACTATGATTGTATCCATATCGAGCCGGGATACGTATGGCCCTCGATTCCGACGGAGCACCGTATTCCTATAGTTGTAGCCGAACATAACATTGAACATACCGTGTATGAATCCTATGTGAGGAAATTTAAAATCGGTGTACTGCGGCCGCTGCTTTTACGCGATGTCATAAAAATGAAATTGTGGGAACGGCATGTGTGGAGAAAGGCAACAAAGATAATTTCCGTGTCGGAAAGTGACCGGTCGTATATAGGGCAGCCCAATGTTTCCGTCGTGCCCAACGGCGTAGATACGAAGGCGTTTGCATTCCGTCCGAAAAAAATAATGTCCAAAAATCCAAAATTTTTATATGTCGGGAATTTCCGGTGGATGGAAAACAGGGACGCAGCCCAGTACATTATCCATGATATTTGGCCAGCGATTGGCAAAGTGTACCCCGACGCTCAGCTTCGTATCGTGGGTAAATATGCTCCGCGCGGTCCGTATTATGCCGGCAGCGTAGACAGTATTCAGGATGAACTCAACGGTGCAGACATTATGCTGGCTCCTATACGTATCGGGGGCGGGACAAAATATAAAATATTGGAAGCGATGGCAGCAGGACTGCCGGTTGTAGCTTCTTCTTTGGGAATCGCGGGGATGCAGGGAGAAGCAGAAAAACATTTTTTGGTTGCCGATACTACTGATGAAATTTTGGAATCGATAGTAAAACTTCGTGACGCAAAAAAGCGTGCGGATATCGTACATAACGCCCGTGCGCTTATAGAAAAAGAATATTCGTGGGACAGGATAGCCCAACAACAGGACAGAGTTTGGATAGAAGCGTATGAACACTGAGCTTTCCATTATTATTGTCAATTACAACACAAAAGACATGACGAAGGCATGTCTGGACTCGATACGGAAGTGGTCGGAAGGAGTAGTGTTGGAAATTATCGTGGTAGATAACGGGTCGTCCGACGGAAGCACGGAACTATTCAAAAAGATTCCCGACATACGGCTCATTTTGAACACGAAGAATTTAGGGTTTGCCAAAGCGAATAACAAAGGGATAAAAATTGCCAAAGGAAAATATATTTTACTGTTAAATTCAGATACGGAGATCCGGGAGGGCTCCATCGGCGCGATGCTGCGGTTTATGGACGGGCACCTGAAGGCGGGGGCTGCCACCTGCCGGCTGGAATTGGCAAACGGAAAGATGGATCCGGCGTGCCACAGGGGATTCCCGACGCCGTGGGCAGCTTTCACGTATATGATTGGTCTTGAAAAATTATTCCCAGAGTCGCGCATCTTCGGGCAGTATCACATGGGGTACAAAAATATCACGATTCCCCATCAGGTGGACTGCGTGAGCGGTGCATTTTTCTTTGCTAGGAGTGAGGCAATACATGAGGTGGGTCTCCTTGATGAAGATTATTTTATGTATGCTGAGGATATCGATTGGGCGTACCGGTTTAAACAGAAGGGTTGGGAAGTGTGGTTTAATCCGGAGGCGATAGTCCTTCATAAGAAGAAGCAGAGCGGAAGAAGCAGTGCTCTTCGTTCGCGGGCGGTTATAACCGAGATTTATTTTCATGAGTATAACTGGCTGTTTTACAAAAAACATTATGCGAAAAAATACGGACCGGTTGTATCTCTCGTCATTAATCTATTTTATTCGATGCGGTTATTTTTCTTAAAACAATTTTCTATATGAAGATAGGCATAGATGCACGTCTTGTAAACGAGACCGGCGTCGGACGATATGTCCGCAATCTTATTGCAGAATTGGGGAAGATTGATGATAAAAATTCCTACGTGGTTTTTTTACGGAAATCTGCGTTTGATTCGTTTGCATTGCCTAATGCCAGATGGACGAAACGGTTAGCGGACATTCCATGGCATAGTGTCACTGAACAGCTGTTCATGCCGGCGATTTTTAACAGTGAGCATCTCGATCTTTTGCATGTTCCCTATTTTAATGTCCCGCTTTTCTATTTCGGAAAATGTATCGTGACCATCCACGACCTGACGATTTTGCATTTTGACACAGGAAAAGCAACGACGCTGTCGTATGTTTTCTACAAAATCCGCCGCCTGGGATATTATATTTCTCTGTTAAAAGCAATTTTCTGGAGCGAAAAAATAATTGCCGTTTCGGAAAGTACGAAAAAAGAAATTCTTGATCATTTTGATGTGTTGTCCGAGCAGATAGAAGTTATTTATGAAGGATAACTATTTTTTATACGTGGGGAATGCATACCCGCATAAGAATGTGGAGTTACTTATGCGCGCTGCATTGAAGGCCGGTGTACGGGTTGTTTTTGTCGGGAACGATGATTTTTTCTATAAACGATTAGGGGTACAACCCAAAACCGTAACCGACGTAGAACTTTCAGAGTTATATAAAAATGCCCAGGCGCTCGTGTTTCCTTCGCTTATGGAAGGGTTCGGTCTTCCGGCCCTTGAAGCTCTTGCAAATAATTGTCCCGTGATAGTAAGCGACATTCCTGTGTTTCATGAGATACTCGGGAACTGTGCAATCTATTTTGATCCGCACAGCGCAGAGGATCTTGCAAAAATTTTGACCCGTGCAGCAAAAAAAAGACCACCAGTTGATTCAAGTATTGTGAAAAAATATTCCTGGCACAAAATGGCGAGTGATACGTTAAAAATATATGAAAATTGCACTGGTGTACGACCGGGTTAATAAATGGGGCGGGGCGGAACGAGTCTTACTCGCTCTTCATGAGATTTGGCCGGACGCGCCTCTTTTTACCGCAGTCTATGATCCGCGCCGTGCGTCATGGGCAGACGTTTTTGACGTTCACACTTCGTTTCTGCAGCATGTGCCGTTTGCAAAAAGGCATCACGAACTGTTTCCGTGGCTTACCCCTATGGCGTTTGAGTCATTTTCTTTTGACGCGTACGATGTGGTTCTATCAGTGACGTCTGCCGAAGCCAAAAACATCATTACCAAGCCGGGCACCGTCCATATTTGCTATTGCCTTACGCCGACACGGTATTTATGGAGCGGAAATTCGACCTATATGGAACGGGCCGATTATGTATCCGCACGTATGTTGAAAATGTTTACACCAACCCTGAAGCGGTGGGATTTAATTGCCTCTTCCCGGCCTGATTATTACATTACTATTTCGAGCCACGTCGCGGATCGTATAAAGAAATATTATCATCGCAACGTCGATACGGTGATTTATCCTCCGATAGATACGAATACATTTAGAATTGCAAAGAATAAGGAAAATTATTTTCTTTTGGTATCCCGCTTTGTCCCATACAAGCGCATAGATCTCGTCATTGATGCGTTTAACGAGCTTGGCTGGCCGCTCATAATTATCGGGAGCGGATTGGGCAATCGGGTGTTGCAGAGGAGGGCAAAAAATAATATCACTTTTATTACGCGTTATTTGACAGACGCAGATCTTGTTGCCTATTATCAAAGGTGCCGTGCTTTTGTGTTCGCAGGCGATGAGGATTTTGGTTTAATCGCTCTTGAAGCACAATCGTGCGGTAAGCCGGTTATCTGTTATCGACAGAGCGGCATGGCGGAAACTGTGATCGAAGGGAAAACAGGAATTTTGTTTGATGCACAGACAAAAGAATCGTTGATCCGCGCTTTGCATATATTTAACAAAGGGTGGTATGATAGCGGTTCATGCAGAGCTAACGCAGAACGTTTTGGTATAGAAAGATTTAAAAAAGAAATGCGGGTCACGGTTGAAAGACTCGCCACAAAAATACAATGAAAGCAGTCATTTTTGCAGGAGGAGTGGGAACGCGGTTATGGCCGCTTTCCCGGAAAAAATCTCCGAAACAGTTTGAAAAAATTATAGGAAGTTCCTCAACCTTGCAGCTGGCAGCCAACAGATTGCTGCCGGACTTTTCATGGAAGGACATCTATGTTTCCACGGGCGCGCCGTATGTTGCGATCGTCCAAAAACAATTAGGGGAATTGCCGCCTGATCACGTGATAGGCGAGCCGGAGATGCGGGATGTCGGGCCTGCGGTTGGTTTGATTACGTCACTCCTTGTCCGGGATTTTCCTCTGGAGCCTATGGTCATTGTGTGGAGCGATCATTTGGTAAAAAAGGAAGCACTGTTCCGGAAAATTCTTGTTGCTGCAGGAGAAATTGTAAAAAAAGATTCCAACAGGATAGTGTTTGTTGCGCAAAAACCACGGTTTGCCAGTGAAAATTTGGGGTGGATTGAGTACGGTAAAAGAATGATGACCGCCAACGAAATTCCAATTTATTCGTTTGTTGACTGTCAATACCGGCCTGACGCAAAAACAGCGAAACGGTACTTTGAAAGTGATCATCATGCTTGGAATCTAGGATACTTTGTCACCACGCCGCAATTTTTATGGTCGCAATATAAACAGTTTGCACCGAATATATATGCGGGACTTTCCCGTATTTCCGAGAGCTGGCATACAGATCGGTTCGAGGAAACGCTTGCCAGCGTCTATCCTACATTGGAAAAAAACAGTTTTGATAATCTGATTCTGGAAAATCTGAATCCGTCTACTGCCTATGTTATTTCTGAGGATATCGGATGGAGTGATATCGGGGCGTGGGAAGCATTAAAAGAAGCGCTTGAGGAGGCTGCGGATAAAAACGTAACGGAGGGAAAAGTGCTCCTGACGGACACGGAAGATTCATTGGTCTATAATTACACGGATCAGCTGGTGACGACGATAGACGTGAAGGATGCCCTTATCGTTGCAACAAACGATGTGATTCTGGTCTGCAACAAATCCTCCGTTCCGAAAATTAAAAAACTCGTTGAAAGTTTAAAGGGTACCCAAAACGAGCATCTTACCTGAGGGGTTCAACGTATGATATACACGTTTATTAAACGATGCATTGATCTTGTGGGAAGCATATTCATATTCCTTTTGTTTCTGCCGATCAGCCTTATTACAGCCGTCGCAATTGTTTTGGATAGTGAAGGTCCGGTATTTGCCGATACTCCCCAGCGGGTCGGAAAAAACGGGAAACTCTTTAAACTCTTTAAATTCCGCTCCATGGTCGTGAATGCCCATGAACAGCTCCGGAGTGATCCTAAGTTGGCAAAACTGTACAGCGAATATAAACGGAATAGTTACAAACTGTTGGATGATCCCCGGGTCACTCGGGTGGGACGGTTTATAAGGAAACATTCTCTTGATGAAATTCCCCAGCTTGTGAATGTGATCCGCGGAGACATGAGTCTCGTGGGACCCCGTCCGTATTATCCGGACGAACTCGTGGAACAGCAGCGGAAATACCCGCATACCAAAAATTTAGTGAAAATTGTGCTGTCTGCCAAACCTGGCATTACCGGGCATTGGCAGGTGTCGGGGAGAAGCGAGGTGAATTTTGATAAACGGATTAAAATGGATGCGGATTACGTAAAAAAACGGTCACTGCTCATGGATATCGCCATACTTTTCAGGAGTCCGTGGGCAATGATCTCCGGTAAAGGCGCAGTCTAGTCTTCCGTCCGCGGTCCATTGACAAGTACCTGGCAAATACGAGACAATAAAGAACATGCCCGAGGAACTGAAAAAAATTAATTTACCGACGACACCTGCTCCGCGGGTGATGCCGATAGTACCGCCACCTATGCATACAAAAAAATCATTTCCGTGGAAAATTATCGCTATTCCTTTGGGAATCCTTGTCCTTATTTTTGTCATTATCGGCATTATGCTTTTACCGCTGCGCGGAGTGATTTCCAAAGCACCGGCCGTCATTGCCGCCGCTCGTGAGACTGGCGCGGCGATTAAAAAACAGGACATTGTCAAAACCAAAGAAGGGCTCGCGGCAACGAGGACGAGCCTGACTGCACTTCGAGACGAATATAACAAAGTACTTCCTTTGGAACATGTTCCGTTTTTAGGCGCGTATATCTCAGACGGCGATCATGCCATAAAAGCCGGATTTGCGGGGCTTGATGCGGGGGACGCGGCTGTCGCTGCTTTGGAACCGAACGCTGATCTTTTAGGACTCAAGGGTAAAAGTAATTTCGTTTCGGGAACGGCAGACGACCGGATCCAGACTGCAGTCAAAACCATGAACGCCTTGGTTCCGAAAATCAACACCATGGCGTCGAGTATCGATACGTTACGGAAAGAAATTGATTATATCGACCCCAACCGCTATCCGGATCACATCGGCAAAACTTCTATACGGCCTCAGCTGGTCGGAGCCAAGGAGGTTATAGAAAATGCCGCGAACTTGTTTGTGAACGCCCAGCCCCTCCTTACTAATCTGCCGAAAATTCTGGGGTATCCTGCGGAAAAGCGGTACCTGGTGATTTTCCAAAATGACAAGGAGCTGCGGCCGACAGGTGGATTCATGACATCATATGCGCAGTTTCGGTTCGTCGGCGGAAAAGCAATTCTGGAGAAATCCGATGATATTTATTCTCTCGATGCAGCGCTTACCAAAAAATATCCTGCACCACCGGAAATTCTTGCGTATTTGCCGGGTGTTTACAATTTAAATATCCGGGATTCGAATTTATCACCGGATTTTAAAATTTCCATGCAGCAATTTCAGTCAATGTACGATAATACGTCCGGGACAGAACACAACATAGACGGTATTATCACCATGGATACGCATGTACTCGTAGATGCGCTCAAAATATTGGGCCCCATCAACGCAAGCGGGAGAGTATTTAGTGCGGCTATTGATCCCCGCTGCAATTGTGCTGAGGCGATTTACGAGCTTGAGGATTATTCTTCGAGGCCGGTTAATTATGTCCGTACTGACCGGAAAGGCGAAATCGGTGAGCTGATGCGCCAGATGTTACAAATGGCCCTCGGCGTTTCCCCGTCAAAATATTGGGGAAACCTCTTCCAGATGCTCTTGACAGAGATTACGGATAAACATATACAGACGTATTTTACTGACCCCACAATCCAAAAAGCCGCAGAGAATTTTAATATGGCCGGACGTATTATGACAGCATCGGAAAGTGCCGCAATATTGAAGTATAAGGAAGGGCAGGGGTGGGATTATCTTACGATTAACGAAGCGAACATGGGCGGCGCCAAATCCAATATGTTCGTTTCGGAAAAGATCACAAAAGATACAACGGTGAACGGTGATGGCACGATGACGACCAATCTCACGATTGACTACAAAAATCCGTATCCGGGCAGCGATTGCGGTTTGGCCAGCGGCGGATTGTGTCTGAATGCTCCGCTTCGGGATTGGATCCGCATCTATGTGCCGGCGGGGAGCCAGCTCAAGCAAAGTCAGGGGACCCAGTCACCGCAAGACGGGAAGGCGACACCCATGACCACCGCGTCGAGTTTGGGAAAGACGATGTTCCAGGGTTTCCTTACCGTGAACCCGTTGGGTGTTGCGCAACTGACACTCACGTATTCGTCGCCGGTCAAAGAAACTGACGGAAAATATCACCTCCTAGTCCAGCGCCAGTCCGGTTCATCTGATCAGAATTTTATACTGAAGCTAAACGGGAACGAAAAAGTGAATACAACCCTCCTGTCTGATACAGAATTTACCTTCTAACATGCCGCCTCCGCGTGTGTATACGGTCGAAGGCGTTATTCTCAAACGACACAATGTTGGCGAGGCAGACAGAATTCTGACGGTATTTACCAGACAATCCGGCAAAATGCGGTGGCTTGCAAAAGGGGTACGCAAAATATCCAGTAAACGCGGACCTCATATTGAGATATTTAACCGCGTTATTGCGACGATCCACATAGGAAGCGGGATGGAAACCCTGACGGAAGTATCGCCGATTGCTTCATACCAAGGAGTACGGTCGGATCTTCATCGCATCGGCGCCGCCTATTATCTGTGCGAACTTATTGACGGATTACTTCCAGCCGGGCAGGCGCACGAAGATGTCTTTTTGCTTCTTTGCGATGCTCTTGCCGCTCTTTCCTCCGTGAAAGGTGAACGTATTGATGTACTTCGGGAGCGTTTTGCCGCGGCCCTCCTTCGCGAGCTTGGATATTTGGAACGGGGACGCAGGCCCCCGACAGGATCATTGGATTCCTATGTTGAACAGTTGTTGGAACGGCGGCTTAAAACCGTGCGGCTGGTGTCCCACTTCAACATTTGATACAATTTCACTATGACCAGTCTGGACAGCATTGTAGCTCTTGCCAAACGCCGCGGATTTATTTATCCGGGCAGTGAGATTTACGGAGGCATTACCGGGTTCTGGGATTACGGCCCCTTAGGTGTGGAACTGAAAAAGAATATCAAAAACGAGTGGTGGCGCACGATGGTGCAGCTGCGCGATGACGTCGTGGGCATGGATGCCGCCATCATCATGAACCCTGTCGTCTGGGAAGCTTCAGGCCACACGAAAGCGTTTGCCGATCCCTTAGTTGAATGTAAAATTTGCCATAAGCGGTTCCGTGCTGATAAACAGGAGCTCCTTACAGATCACCAGAAGGAGCATAAAGAGAAAATAGAATGGACGCAGCCAAAACAGTTTAATCTTCTGACGGAAGTTTACTTGGGTGTTACTGAGCCAAAAGAGAAAGTGTATCTTCGCGGAGAAATCACACAGGGGGTTTTCGTAAATTTCAGAAATGTCGTTGATTCAACCCGTATAAAAATTCCCTTTGGTATTGCCCAAATCGGAAAAGCATTTAGGAATGAAATAACCCCGGGGAATTTTACCTTCCGCTCACGGGAGTTTGAACAGATGGAGTTGGAGTTTTTTGTCAAACCCGACGATACGGAAGGGGATAAATGGTTTGAGTACTGGAAAGAAGCGCGTATCAAATGGTATACGTCACTGGGTATGGATGTTTCACATCTGCGGTTTCGGGATCACCGGGACGATGAGCGGGCGCACTATGCACGGCGCGCAACGGATATTGAATATAATGCGCCGTTCGGATGGAGCGAATTTGAGGGAATCCATCACCGCGGCGATTTTGATTTGGGGAATCATAAGCTGAAATACAGAGATGATATCGCAGGCGTAGAATATACGCCGTGGGTTATCGAAACATCCGGAGGCGTTGACCGTGCTGCGTTGTTTTTCCTACTGGAGGCGTATGTTCAGGAGGAAAAGCGGATTGTCCTGAAACTTGATCCGCGGTTGGCTCCAAAAAAGGCCGCCGTATTCCCGCTGGTTGCCAACAAACCTGAGCTCGTTCGTACGGCTAAAACTGTCTATGACAGCATCAAAACGCGCTTTCTGACTGCGTGGGATGACCGCGGGAACATCGGCAAGCGGTATCTGGCGCAGGATGAAGCCGGCACACCATGGTGCATTACAGTCGACTACACAACCCTGGAGGATGATACGGTAACGGTGCGTGACCGCGACACGACTCGCCAGGACCGCGTCAATATCAGTAAACTCGCGGCCTATATTGACGAAAAATTGGGAAACGGGTAAGCTGGAAATATGAGCAAAAAGATCAGAATTATTATCAGCGTTTTAGTAGTTTTACTTTTGGTTACGGGATTTGTTGTGTATAAAGCGGTTTTTTCCGGTACGCCGCCCGCGACGACTCAAACGACGACGGATATTACCACTACCCCGGTTCCTTCGGTTGACGCGTCCATCAGCGTTGATTTTACCAAAAGTGCGACTGCTGCCAACACCGTCGACATCAGTGTGAAGGGAATGGGCAGCAAAATGGCCAGCATTGCCTATGAGCTTACCTATGACAGTAACGGGCTTGTGAAAGGCGTAACGAGCGGAAGTAAGCCGATGGACGTGACCGGAAAGGACGCCATCAGCCAGGAAATCTATCTGGGCACCTGCTCAAGGAATGTCTGCACACCCGACCCCGGAGTTTCAAAAGTAACGCTGAATCTGGAATTTACCGACACCTCCGGCGCCAAAAGCCAGTTCTCCAAAGATTACACGCTCTAATGATTTATTGGAGTTTTATAATTCATGACATGTAATGTTGGTTCACCTTTGCCTGATGTTTCCAGTACGGTTAAACCGGTGTTTCCTACATACACATCTAAAAAATATTTAGGGTGGATGTTCATAAAAGATCCGATAATAGAGCGAAGCACGTCTCCGTGTGAAACAACAAGAACATGTTGGCCCTTATGAATCCGTAAGATTTTAACTGAAAATCGCTTCGCCCGTTTGAGTACGTCCGACGCGCTTTCACCATCCGGTGGCCTAAAGTTCGGATAATTCCATATTTCACTAAATATGAGACCCGGATGAAACCTATTTACTTCTTCGTAGGACTTACCCTCAAGGCTACCAAAGTTTCTTTCCTGCAGATCACTGTCAGTAATTATTGATAGATGGTGAAATTTGTTAATTATTTTTGCTGTTTCCATCGTGCGGGTAAGAGGCGAAGAATAAAATGCATCAAAGTGAATATTTTTAAGGGTGATTGCTACAGTTCTAGCTTGTTTCCGTCCTAAAGCGTTTAAGCGGATGTCTGTCTTTCCCTGCATTACTCTTTTCACGTTCCATTCCGTTTCCCCGTGACGGACGAGATAGATCATGGTTTTTTTCTTGTCCATACGCTGATTATAGTCCGTGAAATGCCTCTTGACAAAGCGTGAAAAATGGGTGACTATGGATATAGATGGGAAGATATGGTAGATTAAGGGAATGAAACTATTCCTTGGGGAATACGAACATGCACTGGACGATCGGGGCCGTATAACGCTCCCGAGAAAGATTAGGCAAGAGTTAGGGAACGAACGGGAATTGGTACTTGCGAGAGGTTTTGATACATGCATATTTGGATTTGACTTGTCCAGTTGGGAACGAGAAGCGGGAAAGCACCTTGAAACGCCGGTGACCGATGAAAAAGGACGAAGTTTGCGCCGCTATCTCTTTAGTGGGGCGCAAAAAGAGGAATTAGACAAGCTTGGTCGTATTCTTTTGCCTGCCCAGCTCAAGGAATATGCTTCGATTTCCCGTAATGTAGCCATCATAGGCGCCGGAGACCATTTTGAGATTTGGGATAAGGAAAACTGGAGGAACTATGCCGTATCACACGCCGGTAATGGTTAAAGAGGTCGTTGAAGGCCTGCAGGTGGTTCCGGGTAAGCGCTTTATCGACGCGACCTACGGCGGAGGGGGGCATACACAAGCGATTCGTGCGATGGGAGGAGCGGTACTTGGGATAGATACGGATCCGGATGCTCATGCAGACGTACTGGGGAATTTTAGAGATATTGAAAAGATTGCGAAAGAGAAAGGTTTTACTGACGTAGATGGGATTTTGTTTGATTTAGGTGTTTCAAGCCATCAGCTTGATACACCCCAGCGGGGATTTAGCTATAGATTCGGCGACGCGCCATTAGATTTGCGGTTGAACCAACGCGAAGGACAGAGAGCAGCTGAATTGTTACAAAAAGTTACAGAACAAGAACTCTATGAAATTTTGGCAACGTTTGGTGAAGAAGAGCATAGTCGGGCAATTGCTTCTGCTATTGTCCGCGCCCGTCGGGTGAGCCCGGTCGTCACAACGGGAGATCTTTTACAATTTGTTGATACGCGAAGCGCGTCCCGGGTTTTTCAGGCGTTACGCATTGCCGTCAATGACGAACTCAATGCCTTAAAGGAAGGATTGAATGGAGCAAAAACTCTATTAAAGCCTGGAGGAAGACTGGCGGTTATCAGCTTTCATTCATTGGAAGATCGGATTGTAAAACGATTCTTAAGAACCGATGCATGGAAATTGATAACCAAAAAGCCGATAGTCGCAATCGATGAAGAGGTGACGGTAAATAAACGTGCGCATAGCGCAAAATTGCGAATAGCAGAAAAACTATGATGAACGTATTACGGACGCTCGCTAAAAGTATACCGGGAATTGTTATTATCCTCGTGGTTATTGAAATACTCTGGTCCAATACGCTTGTCGTTTCGGGACGTGAAGTAAGCTCCGTTGACTTGCAAATCGTTTCGCTGCGCGCGGCAAACGAACAGTTGGCCCAGCAAGTTGCTTCCGCTTCATCTCTTATGACGGTTGCTGCAAAGGCGAAAGATATGGGATTTGTTGAGCCTTCGGTGAAACAATTTGTTATGATAGGGAATGAGTCCCTGCCCGTTGCCTTGAACCGCCCGCAATAACCCCTTATGTGGAGGATTTGGACATTGTTTGGCATCATTATACTTCTTTTTTTCGCGATTATCGTACGGCTATTTTACTGGCAGATTATACAAGGGGATGCGCTGAGTGCTGAAGCAAACCAGCAATATAATCTGGAACTTACCATTCCTGCCATGCGGGGAACAATCGCGGCCACAGATGGGAGCCCCTTGGCCATGAATCAGCCGGGGTCATTGGTTTATGCACAACCGAAGGAAATAGAAAATGCCGATGTATTTGCCAAAGTCGTGGCGCCGATTTTACATCAGGATGAAGCGTCTATTTCAGCCATATTGAATATACCCGACCGCGTGTGGGTGCCCATCGCGCATAAAGTAGATGCGCAAACGAAAGATCAATTGAGCGCGTTAAATCTGAAAGGGTTGGGATTTGAAGATGAAGCCAAACGCTACTACCCCGAAGCATCCATGGCGGCACAACTTTTGGGATTTGTTGGATCGGATCAAAATGGCAATGATCAGGGGTATTTCGGATTAGAGGGGTATTATGACCGGGAGCTTCGAGGTCGTGATGGCAGCATACAGCTGGAAAAAGACGTGCAGGGATCTGCAATATTGGTGGGGGATACGAAACGGATTGAACCTGAAGACGGACGGTCTCTTATTCTTTGGACCGACCGGACGGTTCAGCAAATAGCTGAGAAACGGTTATCCGATGGTATTCAGGCGTACGGTGCCAAGGCCGGTACAGTGACGATTATGGACCCCAAAACCGGCGGAATTCTGGCGATGGCGAGTTTTCCCAGTTACGACCCTGGAGCGTATAGCACGTATGATAAATCTCTTTATGCGAACCCGGCAGTTTCCCAAGCATACGAGCCCGGAAGTACGTTTAAAGTCCTTATTATGAGCGGAGCGCTGCAGGAGAAACTGGTGACCCCTGATACCAAGGTTGATGAAAGCGGGCCGGCGCCGGTGTCCGGCTACGAGATTCATACGTGGAATGATTCCTATCACGGGCAGATTACAACGACACAGGTGTTGGAATATTCAAGTAACGTCGGCATGGTACATATTGAACAAAAAATGGGCAAAGCAACCATGCTCAAATATCTCCATGCATATGACATCGGAGAACCGACCGGTATTGACCTTCAGGATGAAAGTTCTCCTGATCTGCGGGCTGATCGCGATTGGAAGGATATAGATCTTGCAACTGCATCATTCGGCCAGGGAATTGCCGTCACTCCGATCCAAATGGTTCGCGCAGTGGCAGCCATCGCCAACGGAGGGTGGCTTATGGAACCGCACGTTGTCCGTGAAATCATTGATGATACAGGGAAGAAAGTTGTCATCGCGCCGAAGAAAATCCGGCAGGTTATCAGCAGCGCGACGGCAAGCGTGCTTACGGAGATGATGATATCCGCAGTCAATTTGGGTGAGGCAAAGTGGGCCGCGCCCGCCGGGTACCGCATCGCCGGCAAAACCGGCACGGCACAGATTCCTATAGCGGGTCATTATGACGCCACAAAAACGATTGCATCCTTTGTGGGTTTTGCGCCTGCCGATAATCCGAAGTTTGTGATGCTCGTTACCTTAACCGAGCCGAGTTCATCCATCTGGGGCTCGGAAACTGCGGCTCCGCTCTTTTTCAATATCGCGAAAGATTTGTTTACCTACTACAGCATCCCCGCCTCGCCATAGTGATATAATGAGTATCATGCTACGAAGCCTCAAAGGGCTCTATCATCTGGTTTTGGCAATAGCGGCAAATGTCTGGTACGGTTTCCCCAGCCGAGAGATCACCGTCATCGGCGTCTCAGGAACGGACGGGAAGACCACCACGGCCACGCTTATTTACGAGATTTTGAAAGCCGCGGGGTTCAAAGTATCAATGATTTCGACCGTCCATGCTGTCATTGCCGGTAAAACCTATGACACAGGTCTTCACGTGACCAATCCCGGCCCGTTTGCCGTGCAAAAGTACCTGAGGGCCGCGGTTAAACACGGCGATACGCATATGGTTTTGGAGGTAACCTCTCACGGTCTTGCACAGCACAGAGTATTCGGCGTTCGGTTTGCCATCGGCGTCCTCACCAATGTTACACATGAACATCTGGACTGGCACAGGACGTTTGAGCACTATGTTAAAACGAAACTTTCTTTGTTGACCCGGGCGAATGTTGCCGTTATTAACCGTGATGAAGCGGAATTATATAATCGGGCAATCCCGCTACTGCGCAGGAAAACGCTTGTAACCTACGGGATTCACCGTGAGGCTCAAATAACCCCCCAAACATATCCGTTTAGTACCCGATTACTCGGTGAATTTAATCAGTACAATTGCCTGGCTGCTCTTTCGGTGGCTCATATACTGGGAATTTCGAAAAAGGTTGCGCGGGAAGCTGTTGGGGCATTTTCCGGGGTCGTCGGCCGGATGGAGATCGTTGCCGCGGATCCGTTTACCGTGATCGTGGATTTTGCTCATACGCCCAACGCTATCGACCGGGCGCTCAAAACCGCGCGGGCACTTGCCAAGAAACGCCTTATTCATGTCTTCGGCAGCGCCGGCCTGCGGGACCGAACCAAACGGCCACTGATGGGGAAAGCGTCGGGGACGTACGCGGACAGTATAATCCTTACGGAAGAGGACTACCGGACCGAGAATGTGGAGACGATTATGGATGAAATTGCTGCTGGAATCGAGCCGGGACCTCAAGTCTACCGATTTTCCAACCGCCAGAATGCGATTGATTTTGCCCTTCGACTGGCGAAACCCCGCGATGTGGTCATAATTACCGGCAAGGGCCATGAGCAGAGTTTAGCGCGGGGTAAAAATGAATATCCCTGGAGTGACCATGAGGCAGTGAAAAAGGCACTGAGACTACTGAGATGATCTACAAAAATTCAGACGGTATCTATGGTATTTCTACGTTTGATTTGTTACCTGTGACGGCTGCGTATTCCTGCCGTACATTGGGCGATATGCGTACGGATAAAAGCCGCGAAGCGTTCCTCCGACTCGTGGGGTCAGACGCTGAAGATCTCATTATGGCGCGGCAAATCCATGGAGTGCAGGTGGCAATCGTTACAAAAGAAGATCGCGGAAAAACACTTGCAGATACGGATGGTTTGGTGTTTAAAAACGACAGATCGCCTGTTGTTTTGGGCGTTTCGTTTGCTGACTGCGTGCCGCTGATTGCGGTTGACCCGGTTGCCCGCGTTATAGGGGTCGCCCACGCAGGATGGCGCGGGACCCTCCACGGCGTTGCCCGCGAACTAATTCAAACGATGCTCAGCGTAAGATGTACGGCGAAAGATATCCGAGTGTCTGTGGGGCCGCATATCGGGATGTGTTGCTACAACGTGCTCGAGGATCGGGTAAAGGAATTTCAGAAAAAATTTGGTGGGGATGAAAAAATTACATCAAAAATTAAAAATGAGTGGCATTTGGATATCGGGTATGCAAACTACGTTCAGCTGTTGGACGCGGGTATCATTCCGATGCATATTGATGCTCCCGTAACCTGCACGTCATGTCAGGTTGGTGAGTTTAACTCGTTCCGGAAAGACTCGAAAAAAACTTTTGGCGTACAACTCGGTATAATACGGTTCTAGAGCTATGAATATCAATTGGAAAACGATAAAGCGTATCCATTTCGTGGGTGTCAAGGGTGTGGCTATGACTGCACTTGCAGTGTGGGCAAAAGAATCGGGATATGTGGTTACCGGTTCCGATACGGAGGAAGAGTTTCCGACGGACGCAGTTCTTGCAAAAGCGAAAATTTCCGTATTGCGCTTTAATGCAAAGAATATTTCCCGTATTCATCCGCATCTGGTGGTTTTCACCGGTGCACACGGAGGAAAAGATAACAGTGAAGTAGTTGAAGCGGTAAGGCAGGGAATTAACGTGGTACCGCACGGGCAGGCATTAGGTATGGTGATGGCGGGTGCCATACAGATATCGGTTGCAGGGTCACACGGGAAAACCACAACATCTGCAATGATTGCCACAATCCTATCTCACTCAGATCTTGATCCTTCATATGCCATCGGTTGCGGAGAAATCCGTGGTTTAGGACTTCCCGGCCACTGTGGAAAAAAGGGTATTTTTGTAGCGGAGGCAGATGAATACATCACAGACCCGGGGCACGACAGTACACCACGATTTTTATGGCAGAAGCCGGATATACTCGTGGTAACGAACGTGGATTTTGATCACCCCGATGCATATGCGTCTTTGGTTGAAGTACAGAAAGCATTTATACAACTCCAAAAGAACCAAAAAGGGCAGAAATGTTCCATTGTCAATGCCGATGATCCTGCTAGCAGCGTTTTAATGGAACATAATTATATTTCTTATGGTTTTTCTGCAAAATCTGAGTTTCAGGTGACCAATGTTCACTTCGGAGAAGAACGGACGTTCTTTACACTGTCCCAGCGGGGTATCGGCATCGGAGAATTTACACTGCGAGTTCCGGGGAGACACAACGCCGTCAACGCCGCTGCTGCAGCGCTTGCGTGTAGACAGGTAGGTGTGTCGTGGGAAAATATTAAAAAGGGGTTGGGTTTATTCGGCGGGACGAAACGCAGATTTGAGCCGGTTGGTGCTATAGGAGATATACACGTGATTGACGATTACGCCCATCATCCGAAAGAAATTATGGCGACTCTCGCAGCCGCCAGTGAGTGGTATCCCGGACGGCGTATTATTGCAGTCTTTCAGCCGCACACGTATTCCAGGACGAAAGCGCTCATGAGCGAATTTTCCCGCGCTTTCACAGGCGCATCCGAAATAATTCTTACTGATATTTATTCGTCCGCCCGTGAGACGAGCGACCTGGGTATTTCCGGCAAAACCCTTGTTGAAGAAACTGCCAAACACCACCGGAACGTTTTTTATGCGCCGAATTTTCCTGCAGTAAAAAATTTATTGCATCAACATCTGAAGCCGCAGGATATACTGATATTTATGGGGGCAGGGAGCATATATACATGGGGGAAGAGATTAATACACAAATAACCCAATATGAATATTTTTGAAGAATTAAAAAAGAATGTAGGAAATAGGGTGAAAGAGAATGAGCCGTTGGCTATGTATACGACGTTTAAAATCGGCGGCCCCGCAGACTATTTTTTTGATGCGAAAACGACGGATGAGTTTGTTGGGGCCATAACACTGGGCCGCGCCCTGCGTGTCCCGGTGTTTATTCTCGGCGGAGGAACCAATATTCTTGTCGGAGACCGCGGGATCCGTGGTTTGGTTATAAAAAACAGCACGGGCGGCATACGGATGAAAGGCATTAAGGGTACAGTAACGGGCGGTAAAACAAAACGAGGATTGGTATTTGTTGAAGCCGATTCCGGTGTTATTTTTAACTCATTCGTCCGATTCACCGTTGAGGAAGGGCTTGCGGGGTTGGAGATGCATTTGGGACTCCCCGGCTCTGTGGGGGGCGCGATATTTATGAATTCCAAATGGACACATCCGCAATCGTTCGTGGGTGATACTGTGTATCAAGCTGAGGTTCTCACCTCTGAAAACAACCGCCGAATCGTCCCGAATACATATTTCCATTTTGGGTATGACACGAGCAGTCTTCAAAAGATCAACGATGTTCTTTTGAATGTTATTTTTTCGCTCCGCTCCGAGACGAAAGAACGGTTGTGGAAAATTGCAAACGAAAGTATTGCGTATCGGAGAGAAACGCAGCCGCAGGGCATACCGTCTGCGGGGTGCACATTCCGAAATATTTCGCAAGCGGAAGCCCTCGTGGCCGGGACTCCCAATCATACGACGTCCGCGGGATTTCTTATCGATCACGCGGGACTTAAAGGTGTGCGGGTGGGGGATGCCCAGATATCCGACGTTCATGCAAATTTTATAATAAACCGCGGGCGGGCACGAGCCCGCGACGTGGTACAATTAATCGAGCTTGTAAGAGCCAGAGTTAAGGAACAATTCGGCGTCGCGCTGAGTGAAGAAATACTTCAGGTGGGGGAATTTTAACTATGGATAAGTTTATTATTACGGGTGGAGTGCCTCTCAAAGGTGAAATTGCTGTCGCAGGTGCCAAAAACGTGGCGCTTAAAATTCTTGTTGCGTCACTTCTGACCGACGAAGAGATGGTCATTCATAATGTGCCTTTGATCCGCGATGTGACGCTTATGCTGGAAGTTCTTGCGGTGCTGGGTGTTGTCAGCAGGCGAGAGGGGCATACGATTCACGTTACTCACAATCACGTCCATAATGCAAAAGTTCCTCTTGATGTAGCGGCGAGGCTGCGGACGTCGTCGATGGTGTTGGGGCCGCTTCTTGCGCGGTACGGCACGGCCACGACCCCGAATCCGGGAGGGTGCAGGTTGGGGGCGCGGCCTATTGACCGTCACATCAGTGCCCTGAAGCATATGGGGGCTCAGATTCAATACCATTCGGATGACGGCTATTTTTATGCAAAAGCGGGTGGCCTACACGGTGCAACGGTACGGTTTGAGAAAAATACCCACACGGGGACGGAAACGCTACTCTTAGCTGCGGTCCTAGCGCGCGGGCAGACGGTTCTGGAAAACGCGGCAGAGGAGGTTGAAATTGACGATCTGATTGCGTGTCTGAACCAGATGGGTGCGCGAGTTCGGCGGGTGAAAACACGCACTATTGTTATTGATGGGGTCAGTCTTCTTCACGGAACCGAATATTCGATCATGCCGGACCGTAATGAGGAAGTGACGTTCGCCGTTGGCGCACTGATGACCGGCGGAAATGTGACAGTCACGCATTCTTCGCGGAATAATTTAGGTGTGTTTCTTGATATGTATAAAAAGGCAGGAGGGAAGTATGAAGAAATTGATGCCGTAACGACACGATATTATTCTAAGGGCAAACTTTCGGCGACCGATATCGTGACAGCACCGCACCCGGGATTTATGACGGACTGGCAGGCGCCGTGGGCGGTCCTTATGACGCAGGCCCACGGTACCTCAACTATCCATGAAACGGTATTTGAAAGCAGGTTTTCCTATGTATCGGAGTTACGGAAGATGGGAGCGGTTATTGAATTTTTTGATCCGGAGGTCGCCGGTCCCGAAGCGTTTTACAATTTTAATTGGGCGGACCGCGTGAAAGGGTATCATCAGGGTATTAAAATTATGGGTCCGACACCGCTGCATAATGCAGTACTCGAGATTGATGACCTTCGGGCCGGAGCGACGCTTATACTGGCAGCACTGTCCGCGCCCGGAGAAAGTCTCGTTCACGGCGTTGAGCAGGTTGACCGCGGATATGAGAAAATAGAAGAGCGGCTGGGGGCGCTTGGAGCCCGGATTAAACGGGTGAAGGAGGAATAATATGAAAGATATTACAATGATAGTGTTGGCGGGAGGGGCAGGAAAACGATTTTGGCCTTTTACAACCAATAAAGCCCTGTTTCCGTTTTTCGGTTTGCCGATGTTTGCCCAAAGCATTGCTGATATCCCTGCCTCCGTTTCCCGGATGATTATCGTGACCAGCCCTGCAAATAATGCCGCGATTCGTTCGTTCCGTTTTCCGATAGAAACCGCAACGGTTATGCAGAAGGAACCCACAGGTATGGCGGATGCACTGCTGGCCTGCCGGGATATCGTGAAAACCTCCCCGATTCTTATTGTGAATGTTGACGATGTCGTTGATCCTGATCTCTTAACACAAATTTGTAAGACAGACGCATTCGGAGTGATTCCCGGCCGGCATGCGCAGAATCACGGCCCATTTGGATATTTATCTCTTGCAGGCAATCGTGTAACCGGGATTATCGAAAAACCTGAAGCCGGTCGTGAACCGAGTGCCTATGCAAATATTGTCTGTCATTATATTGCAGACGGATCTGCGTTTATTACCGAAATCTCAAAAACGAAAAGTACATCCGACGATGTTTACGAAAAAGCATTATCAAGCCTTATGATGGATCATACGTTCGTTTTTCTTCCATACGAAGGTCCTTGGGCGGTATTAAAATATCCCTGGCATGTTTTAGATGTCATGCATGCGTTGTTTGACGGAATGGAAGAGCATAAAGGCAAAGACGTGGTTATAAATAAAAATGTCATTATTGAAGGGCCGGTGTATATCGAAGACAACGTTAAAATTTTTGAGAACGTAAAAATTGTTGGGCCATGCTATATAGGAAAAAATACGATTATCGGAAATAACTGTATTATCCGGGGGTCTCATATCGGGGCAAACAGCGTTGTCGGATTTAACTGTGATGTAACCCGCAGTTATATCGGCAATGACTGCTGGTTTCACAGCAACTACATCGGGGATTCCGTTCTTGAAGGAAATATCAGCATGGGGTCGGGAGCCAGTCTTGCCAATCTCCGGCTTGATGACGGAGAAATTTTTTCGGTTGTTGATAAAGTAAAAATTCCGACAGGAAAAAATAAATTAGGCGCTATGATCAGTACGGGCGTGAGGATCGGTGTCAACGCATCAATTATGCCGGGCATCAAGATCGGAAAAAATTCCTTTATCGGCAGCGGAGCTGTTGTGGACCGTGATATTCCGGAAGAATCGTTTTGTATTGCCAAGCCTGGATTTACTATTACAAAAAATAATACCCGTGCTCCCGTTTCCCGCGAATCGTTCAGGAAAAAAATATAATTTTAATGAAACATCCGATCGTCGTGTTACATGGGTGGGGATTATCAGGCAGTACGTTTTTGCCTCTCGTTGGCGAGTTGCGACGGCACGGGTATCCCGTTTGGGCACCGGACCTTCCGGGCTTCGGCAACAGCAAGATTCCTGATAAACCATTGCAGCTTTCCGATTACGTCAGTTTTTTGGATGAGTATTTTAAAACTGAGCATATCGTTCACCCTATTATCATCGCGCAATCGTTCGGCGGCAGGGTAGCACTGAAATATCAGGCTGCGCATCCTGCAAATATCCGCGCCTTGGTGTTAACCGGAACGCCGGGATATACCCCGATAGCGAAGAAAAAAATATTTATCGCTGTGACGATCGCAAAGATCGGTAAAATATTTTTCTTCATTCCTTTTATGCATCTTTTCCGTGATAAGGTTCGTAGCTGGTATTACTATGTGGTCGGGGCTAGGGATTATTACCGGGCAGAAGGAGTCATGCGGGAAACATTTAAGCGTATCGTGCAGGAAGAGCTTATCACAAGCATGAAAAAGGTTCGTGTTCCGACGCTTCTGGTGTGGGGGGCCAACGATATCATCGTGCCGCTGCTGGTTGCCCAAAAAATGAAACAAACAATTATTGGCGCTGGGCTTATTATTTTACCCAACAGCGGTCATGGCGTTTCGTACAAAAATCCCGTATTGTTTTATCATTCTATTGCCGGTTGGCTTCATGCATTATGAGTCGGATAATTTCAGCTTCGCTATCACCTAACACTGAGCCCGATGATGTATTCCTTGCATTCCGGTTATTATTTGCTCCATGGGTGTGGCAACGCGGATCGGCAGTAGGAAAAGTTGAAGCGTGGTTCCGGAAATATTCGGGAGCCGCGTGTGCTGTATCATTTAACAGCGGAAGGTCCGCGCTTCTTGGAATCTTGAAGGCTTTTAATATCGGGCGCGGGGATGAGGTCGTGGTCCAGGCGTTTACGTGTGTTGCCGTGCCAAACAGTGTTCGTTGGGCCGGGGCAACACCCGTGTATGCGGATATTGATGGGTCGTATAATTTGGATCCTGCGGATATAGAGAAAAAAATTACAAAAAAAACGAAAGCGGTTATCGTCCAACATACATTCGGCATGCCCGCGAAATTAGACGAACTTATTTCCATCGCAAAAAAAAAGAATATTATTGTTATCGAGGATTGCGCGCATGCATTAGGCGCCCTGTACAACGGGAAAAAAATCGGAACGTTCGGTGACGCGGCGTTTTATAGTTTTGGACGGGATAAAGTCGTATCAAGCGTTTTCGGAGGGCTGGCTACAATACAGGATACATTTCCTATTCAAATCGAAAAATTAAAAGCATATCACAAGAAATTAAACAATTCTTCTTTGCCGTGGACATTTCAACAACTGTTCCATCCTGTGGCGTTTGCTATTATTCTGCCTCTCTACCAGATCGGAATCGGCAAAGCGTTGCTTGTTTTATTCCAGCGATTGGGATTTTTGGGGTTTCCTGTGTATCGTGAAGAAAAGCTCGGTCGTCAGCCAAATGATTTTCCTGCAAAATACCCAAACGCTTTGGCAATACTACTCTTAAAACAGCTGAAAAAACTTGAACGGTTCACTCGAGAGCGACAGGAAATTAGCAGAATGTACGGCATTGATAAGCCCTATTTACGTTTTCCGAAGTTCGTCGATCAACCGGAGCTTTTTATTACAAAAGCAAAAAAACAGGGGATACTCCTGGGGAATTGGTATCACAATGTTATTGATCCGGCAGGCGTCGATTTTCGAAACATCGGGTATAAAATGGGCAGTTGTCCCGTAGCAGAGAAAGCAGCCGAACACATTGTCAATCTGCCGACACGTATTTCAGTGTGTGAAGCAAAAAAGGTGCTTGCTGTTCTATGAGAATAGAAACGCTTGTTGTTGGGCAAATGGCAACCAACTGTTATATTGTTGACGGAATAATCATAGACCCAGGAGATGACGCTGAATATATTATGGGGCATCTCCAAACGAAACCTATTATGATTGTGGCGACCCACGGGCATTTTGATCACATCATGGCCTCGTATGCGCTGCAGCTTGCGTACAATATTCCGTTTGTTATTCACGAAAAAGATGCATTTCTTGTTAAAACTATGCAGTCAAGCGCAAAACATTTTTTGCATATTGTTACAGATCCTCCACCGAAAATTACCAGCTATATTACAGAAGAAGATAAGATTGGGGATTTTACCGTTATGCACGCCCCGGGTCATACACCGGGAAGTGTTTGTTTGGTTGGAGACGGCGTCGTTTTTACCGGCGATACTATTTTTGCAGGTGGTGCAGTGGGGAGTACAGATCACCAATATTCCGATAAAACAGCGTTATCCCAGTCTATAAACAAAATTCTTGCGCTGCCCCCGAAAACGAAATTTTTTTCCGGACACGGAGACTCAGGTGATACAATAAAACTATGGCATACCTCTTAAAGGAGATTTCGTCCCAAAGCACGTGGGATTCGTTTTTAAAAAAATATTCCCCCATGGCGTTATTTCAGAGTTGGACGTGGGGTGAGGTGGTCAAAGCAGGAAATCATGCGTTGTGGCGATTCGGATGGTATGAGGGCAATAATCTTATTGCAGTTGCGCAGGTTCAGAAAGTGACAGCCCGCCGCGGCACGTTTTTGCACGTGCGGCACGGGCCGATTGTTCAAAACAAAAAATATTTTAAAACGGTACTTCGTGATCTCCAAAATCTCGCGAAAAAGGAACATGCCTGGTTTATTCGGATAAGCCCGTTGTTGGAAATTACGGCTGAGAATAAGGAACTTTACAGAAATTTGGGATTGCACAGTGCCCCGATTCACGCAATGGACGCGGAGCTTTGCTGGGTTTTGGATTTGGACAAAAGCGAGGAAGAACTATTGGCCGGCATGAGAAAAACCACGCGTTACGAAATAAAGCGCGCTCAAAAGGTAGGAGTCACCATCGTGAAAGAGGCCGGTTTGGACGATTTTTTTGCTCTTTACGGAGAAACATCCGAGCGTCATGGGTTCGTCCGGCACACGGGGATTGCCGAAGAAGTGAAAACATTCGGGTCTGATGCAGTTGTATTCAGCGCGATATTTGAGAAAAAAGTACTTGCGTCTGCAATTGTTCTCTTTTGGGGTGAACAGGCGATTTATCATCATGGCGCATCAATTCAATCGAAGATCCCGGCCTCGTACCTTATTCAGTGGGATGCAATCCGTGAGGCAAAGAAACGGGGCAAAAAACTGTACAATTTTTGGGGTATAGCGCCGGAAGGTAAGGAGAATCACCCGTGGCGGGGTATAACGTTGTTCAAAACAGGGTTTGGGGGTCGGCAGATGGAGTTTATGCATGCGCAGGACTATCCGGTGTCACCATTCTACGTAATACCGAAAACGATAGAGAGTATCAGAAAACAATTAAAAGGGTATTGATTTGTAATTTGTTGAGCCAGCCGTTATACTTTTATATAGTTATGAAGGAAATCATACGGAAACACACGATTTCGTTCAAACATGCCTTTGCCGGTCTTGAGTGGGCTCTTCGGACACAGCCGAACTTTCGTGTGCATCTGGTACTTTCCGCAATTGCAATCGGCTTAAGCGTGTATTTCGGCATTACGGGAACCGAATGGGCAATTATCATTTTCACTATAGTTTTGGGGCTCACGGCAGAACTTATCAATACGGCCATTGAATCTATGACGGATTTGATTACAAAAGAATGGCGCCAGGAAGCAAAAATTGCCAAAGATGTATCTGCCGGCATGATGCTCACCACCGCTATCGGTGCGGTCATTGTCGCAATCGTAATATTTGGTCAGTATATATAATCCTATGGTTATTTTGTTCGGACTCCTGTTGTTTTCATGGCTGGTGAGTAGTCTTCTCTATATTCCGTTTATACGGCTTCTCTATAAATGGCGCATGCAGCGGCTTCACCAGAAGACGCTGGACGCGTTTAACAGGCGAACTCCCATATTTGACAGTTTTCATGAAAAGAAAGCAGGAACGCCGGTGGGCGGAGGCTTACTGATTATTGCCGTCACGACAATACTTTTTCCGCTGGCGGTACTGCTTATGCACTACTTCTGGGTTCCGATAACCGCGGTGTACCCGATTGCCGGTGAAATTGAAATCCTCCTGTTTACCTTTGTTTCGTTCGGAGCCCTCGGTCTTTTGGACGATATCAAAAAAACGTTCGGAGGAATTTCCCCGAAATTTTTCGGCCTGCGCCTGCGGCATAAATTACTGCTCGAGATCCTTCTTGCCGGCATCATCAGTTTCTGGATGATTTATAACCTCAAAATCGATATTTTTTACGTACCGTTTATCGGCATCATGCGTCTGGGATGGTGGTACATTCCGTTTGCGACTCTTGTTATTATCTCATTCGCCAATGCGTTTAACATTACCGACGGCCTGGACGGACTTGCATCGGGACTTTTGATGATAGCCCTCGGTGCATTCTGGATAATATCTGCATCGATACTGGATACTCCGCTTTCTGTGTTTATCGCTATTTGGCTCGGAAGCCTCATCGCTTTTTTATATTTCAATATCTATCCGGCGCGTATATTTTTAGGAGATGTGGGGGCCCTTTCATTCGGAGCCACAATGGCGGTTGTGGGTCTTGTTCTGGGGAAAGCGCCTGCTCTGGTTGTGATCGGCGGTATTTTTGTGATAGAGGTCGCATCATCTCTTGTGCAGTTATTATCGAAAAAGTTCTTACACAAAAAAACATTTTCAGTCGCCCCGTTTCATTTGTGGCTCCAATACAACGGCTGGCCGGAGCCGAAAATCGTCATGCGCATGTGGGTCGTCGCCATTATTCTTGCAATTTTCGGTCTGTGGATTGCCATGCTCACGAAAATACCTGCCGTATGATAGGAATATTGGACTCCGGTTTTGGGGGGTTATCAGTGTATCGGTGCATTACGGCGCTTCTGCCGAATGAATCAACCGTCTACATAGGTGACCATGCATATCTCCCGTACGGTACCAAAACGCGGGTTGCCATCCGCCGGCGCATTAAAAAATTGATACAATTTCTTATTGAAAAACAGGCGAAGCTTATTGTCATTGCATGTAACACGGCGACCGTTGCAGGTATTGACCAGTATCGCCGCTGGTTTCCCGGCGTTCCCATTATAGGCGTTGTCCCGGTGGTTAAGACTGCTGCCGAAGTATCAAAAACGAAAAAAATCATTATTTTGTCTACGAGCTTTACTGCTCGCAGTATCTATCAGAAACGGCTTATCCGTAAATTTGCCGGCGGCTGCCGTGTGTACAATCTCGGATGCCCCAACCTTGTGTCATTTGTTGAGAAAGCAAAATTGCGGGGTGCAGTCATTGAAAAAGAACTGCGGATAGTTCTGACTCCTGCAGTTAGAAGCGGAACTGATGTTATAGCCTTGGGGTGTACGCACTATCCATTTTTGAGGGATCAAATCCGTGCTATAGTAGGGGAAGATATTGCGATTTTGGATTCAGGTGGGGCTGTGGCGCGGCATGTGGGCCGGATACTGGAACGAAATCACATCCGGTCCTCCGATCGGAGTAGCACCCACACATTTTATTCAACACGGGAATGGGGGAAAGCATCCGATATCGCGTCAACATTAGCAGGGATATCTGTTGAGGTACGATATGCAGCATTATAAAGGCAAAACTGTTGCGATTTTAGGCTTGTCGGTTGAAGGTATGGATTCCGTTCTTTTTTTCCGTAGCGAAGGCGCGCGTATTTGCTGCTGCGACAGGAGAGATAAGGATGAGCTCGGAGATACCTTTGATCAGTTGGCGCCGCTTGCTGCCGGGTTCCAGCTGGGAAAAACGTATTTGGAACATTTGGAAAGATTTGACATGATTGTACGTACGCCCGGCATGTCATTGCATTTACCCCAACTCGTTTCGCTTCAAAGAAAAGGAAAAAATATTACCAGCCAAACAAAACTGTTTTTTTCTTTATGCGCGGCGCCGGTTATCGGAGTGACAGGTACAAAAGGGAAAGGTACAACCAGTACACTCATCGCGCATATGCTGGAAGCTGACGGGAAAACGGTTTGGCTAGGTGGGAACGTCGGTACACCGCTGCTGTCGAAGGTGAGAATGATAAAGCCATCGGACGTTGTTGTTTTAGAATTATCCTCATTTCAATTGGAGGACTGCCGGACCAGCCCCCATATTGCAGTGGTACTTAAAACCACTCAGGAACATCTAGCCAATCAGGACAAACTTGCTTCAAATTTCCATGTATCCCGGCAGGATTACGTGGAAGCAAAAAAATCCATTGTCCGTTATCAGAAAAAAACAGACGTTGCTATTTTAAATGCAGATGACCCGACAAGTAGTTCGTTTGCCGATGACACACCGGCGCGGGTCTGCTATTTTAGCCGATTTCAGAAAACCGCCAATGCGTACATAGACGACCAGACCGTTTACGTCCGTGAGGGAGAATCTGTTCACAAGATTTGTTCCATGTCTGAAATTAAACTCCGTGGTATTCACAATCTCGATAATATTGCCGCGGCTGCGCTTGCGGCCCGCGCGGCAGGAGTATGTTGGGAATCGATTGTGACGGCCGCAACTGCGTTTGAAGGATTGGAACACCGGTTGGAGACAGTCCGGGCGGTTCGCGGAGTGCTGTATATCAACGATTCATTTTCGACCGTTCCCGAAACCGCAATCGCGGCGATAGAATCATTTACCCAGCCCATCGTACTGATAGCAGGCGGATCGGAAAAAGGATCGGATTTTACCCAGTTGGGGAAGGAAATTGCTACTCACCCGGTAAAAGTACTTATTGCCGTCGGCCGAATGACCGGGAGAATCGTAAAAGCTGTGAAAGACGCCGGGTTTAGGGGAAAAATCCTCACGGGCGCCGGTTCAATGCATGAGATTGTCGTTTCTGCTCAACGTGAGGCCGCCTCCGGAGATGTGGTACTGCTTTCTCCGGCATGTGCATCCTTTGATATGTTTAAAAACTACAAAGAGCGCGGCAAATTATTTAAACATGAAGTTTCCCTTCTTTAAATTGAAGAACCGTCCTGCGGACCGGTGGATGCTGCTGGCGGTCGTAGGTCTTTCGTTGTTCGGAATTCTTATGGTTTATGATTCATCGGTCGCTATCGCCATACGGGATTTCGGCAACCAATACTATTACCTCAGGGATCAGCTGAAATGGTTGGCAGCCGGTTTCGTACTACTCACTATTTTTTCTTTTGTTGATTACCACTGGTGGTATAACATTGCCTTACCGATACTCTTGGGAACGATAGTATTACTCTTGGCTGTTTTTTTGCCCGGCATCGGCGTTGCGGCACTGGGGGCGCACAGGTGGATTAATTTCGGGTTTTTTGTTTTGCAGCCGGCGGAGTTTGCCAAACTGGCACTGGTCATATATCTCTCAGCGTGGTTTTCGGTCCGCGAGAGGGGAAGGCTCAGGGCATTTGCACTGCTGGTTTCCATGGTTGTGGGACTGGTCCTTCTGGAGCCGGATTTAGGAACAAGCGTTATTATCGTTTTAATTGCATTGATTTTATACTTTGCATCAGGGGCGCCGGTCATGCATTTTGCCGTCATCATACCGGTTTTAATCCTCGGGATTGTCGGTCTTGCGATTATTTCCCCGTACCGGATGGCGAGACTCACGACGTTTTTGCATCCGGAAGAAGACCCGCTTGGTTCCTCGTATCATATCCGGCAGGTACTCTTAGGTTTGGGGTCCGGCGGATTGACCGGCGTAGGCATCGGACAATCACGGCAGAAATATGAATATCTTCCTGAGGCAAATACGGATTCGATATTTGCAATTATCGGGGAGGAAACGGGATTCATCGGGGGTGTCGCAGTTATTCTTATGTTTGTCTTCGCCTCATGGCGGGGGTTTCGCATTGCAAATCGGGCCCGCGACGGGTTCGGGAGGTTATTGGCAATTGGCATTACTGCATGGATTTCGGTGCAAACCATTATTAATCTCTCGGCTATGGTAGCGCTTATGCCGCTTACCGGTGTTCCGCTTCCGTTTGTTTCATACGGCGGATCCAGTCTTATTATTATGTTGGCTGCGGTTGGGATATTATTAAATATAAGTAAAGTAGCATGAAAAATAAACGTACCATTGTCATTTGCGGCGGACATATTACGCCCGCGCTCGCCCTTATCGATGCGTTGAAAGGAGAAAAAGACATTGACATGGTTTTTATCGGCAGGCGCAGCGCGATTGAGGGAAGCCATGTGCCTTCATTTGAATATCAACTCATTCACCAAAAAGGCATCCGGTTTGTACCAATCACGGCAGGAAGACTGCAGCGGCAATTTACCCTGCAAACCATTCCGTCTATTCTTAAGGTTCCCGTCGGTTTTACGCAGGCATACGTCTATTGTCTTCGGGAAAGACCGTCCCTGATTGTAAGTTTCGGCGGATATGTTGCACTGCCTGTGGCAATTGCCGGCTGGCTTTGTCGGGTACCCGTTATTACCCATGAGCAAACGTTGGTTGTCGGACTGGCCAATAGAATTATTGCCCGTATCGCGAATCGTGTCTGTGTGACATTTCCTGAAGTCGTAGGCCGACTTCCGAAAGGGAAAGCCGTTTACACAGGTCTGCCGATGCGCAGAGGGTTGTTCAGCCCGCCAAAAACAGCACCGTTTGCCCCCGATACCAAACGGTTCCCCCTGCTGTATATTACAGGCGGCGGAACCGGCGCGCAATCAATAAACCGGCTGTTGTATCCTATACTGCCGCATTTGTTACAGCGTTACTCGATCGTTCATCAGGTGGGGGATATGTCCCTTGCTGAAGCACAAAATATCCGCATGGCACTTCCGGATGAATATAAAGACCGGTATATTGTCCGGTCATATATTCCTCTCCCTGTGTTGTCATGGGTGTTATCACGCGCGGTATTTATCGTCGGTAGATCCGGAGCCAATACAGTCCTGGAGCTGGCGGCGCTTGGTAAAGTTGCACTCTTTGTGCCTCTTCCTTGGGCTGGCGGGGGGGAACAGCAGGCAAATGCCGAGTGGCTCGCGAGAAACGGCGGCGCAGTTGTTCTTACGCAACGGGAATTAACTTCAGACCTCCTGGAGCGAAAGATCGATGATGTATGGGTAAACATCAAGTCGCTTCAGGCACAGGCAGATGCATGTGCAGAGCACATTCCGCGGAACGGTGCAGAGAGAGTAATGGTCGAAATCGAACACATTCTTCTTAAAACGGCATGAAACCCAAACAGGCAATTTTTTGGCGGAAATTCGGTAAGATTGTCGGGTATTTCCTTCTTTTTTGTCTGTTTTCCGGTGTCGTCTGGTGGGTTTGTATATCGGCGTTTTCCATAAAGAATATTGTCGTCATAGGAAATAATATTCAGGTTCAGATAAACCAGAGGCGGCTACCGAAAACTCTCTTATTATTTCCGTCTGCGAAGATCCGGGCGCAGCTGTTGGCGGATAACCCGATACTTGCCGATATTCAATTTCAAAAAAAATATCCTCATACGCTGGTGATCGTGCCGACTCTGCGCGCTGCCGTTGTTCGTTTAATTCTCACCGGACGGGAGGTGTTGCTGGATGAGTCTGCAGTTGTTCTTGCGGATGCGGATAGTCAATCCCCACCTCTTCCGAGTATTATCGTACCTCTCGCGGCCGTTCGGATTGGGGAAACGATACGTGACAGCAGGGTGACTGCGGGTATTTCTTTTATTACAGGGATGCAAAACATAGTCCCTATTCAGACGGTAAGCGTTGAAGATGAGCAGTCACTCCGCGCTAAAAGCAATTCTCTCGATATACTCTTTTCTCAGGACGGGGATATGAGCTCTACACTGGCTACTTTACAAACACTTCTTTCGGGGTTTAGAATAAAAGGTACGTTGCCCACGTATATCGACCTACGTTTTAACAAACCGATAATAAAATTTTAGTTTTATGGCGCGAGACCACATAGTATCCGGCATTGATGTCGGGACCAGTAAGATAACGACCCTCATTGCAACTGTTCCTGAGGAGGGGGATGCTCGCGTCATCGGCGTTTCAACCGTAAACAGCCGCGGCATCAGGAAGGGACAGGTTGTCAATATCGAGGAAGCAACGGTTGCAATTTCCCAATCGCTTGAGGCGGCAGAACGCATGGCCGGGACTCAGGTAGGCCGTGCATTTTTGTCCGTCGGTGGAGCCCATATTGCATCACAAAATTCGCACGGAGTTGTCGCGGTTTCTGAACCTGATAAGGAAATATCAGAAAATGATGTCAGGAGGGTAATCGAAGCGGCAAAGGCGGTATCATTGCCTTCCTCGCGTGAAATACTTCATGTGCTTCCGCGCGGGTATGTCGTAGACAGTCAGGAGGGTGTCGTGGATCCCATCGGCATGACCGGCGTAAGACTGGAAGTTGACACGCATTTGGTGACGGGGGGCGCGACGGCACTGCGAAACTTGCGCAAGTGTGTGGAAGAGCTTGGTGTCGAAGTTGTGGGCATGGTATTCGGGGGACTGGCCTCCGCTATCGCTACGATTACGGATACGGAAAAGGAATTAGGTGTCGTTCTTATCGATATCGGCGGAGGCACAACGGACGTGGCGATTTTTGTGGAAGGGGCACTGTCATATTCATCTGTTATTCCGATTGGCGCCATCAATATCACCAAGGATTTGGCAGCGGGTCTGCGCGTATCGCTGGAGAGTGCTGAAAAAATTAAGCTTCTTTTAGGGACAGTTCCGCGGAATCCTGCAATTCCTGAGGAAAATATTGCACCACTGAAAGCGACCAAAGGCGAAAAGAACGACGAGTTGGATGTATCGGGGCTGGGTTTGCCTGAAGAACTTCGGATATTATCCAGAAAAACCCTTATTGAGGGAATTATCAAGCCGCGTTTAAATGAAATATTCACCATGGTCGGTCTTGAAATAAAAAGGAGCGGGTTCGGCGGTATGACACCTTCAGGGGTCGTTCTTACGGGCGGGGGAGCCCAGACGATCGGCGCGGTTGAATCTGCACGAAGAAATCTGGCGATGCCCGTGCATATCGGCGAGCCCAAAAAAATTACGGGGCTGGTCGATGAAATTATGGTTCCCGCCTATGCAACCGGTGTCGGCCTTCTTTTATACGGCGCTACCGGAGAGTCCGGCCAGCAAGGCTGGAAATTTGCTGGTTTCGGAAAAATCGGTGAGAAGGTACAAATTAAGGGACTTGCAGGGAAGCTCATAGATCTGGTAAAGTCATTTATGCCCTGATAAAAAACCTGCGCATTTATTTCTTCTGCCCCCAAAAGTTTTATGCTCATAAAACCTGACATTGCCCGGTTTGCAAAAATTAAGGTCATCGGTATCGGCGGCGGCGGATGCAACGCCATTAATTCAATGGTTGTCGGGAATGAGATAACCGGTGTAGATTTTATCGGCGTCAATACCGACGCACAGGCACTATTGACGTGCCAGGCGGCAACGAAAGTACAGATAGGAGAAAATTTGACACGAGGACTGGGGGCAGGCGGTGATCCAGAGATAGGGAAACAAGCGGCGGAAGAATCGCGGGAAAAACTGAAAGAATATCTGCGGGATGCCGACATGGTATTTTTGACCTGCGGTGAAGGGGGAGGTACGGGGACAGGCGCAACGCCGATTATCGCCGAAATTGCCAAAGAATTAGGATCTCTTACCGTAGCGGTCGTTACCAAACCGTTTCATTTTGAAGGAACGCGCCGCATGGTAACCGCGGAAGAAGGCATCATGAATCTCAAAGACAAGGTTGATACGCTTATCGTCATTCCCAACCAGCGGCTTATGGAGGTGATTGATAAGAAAATGACGCTTTTGGACGCATTCCGCGTGACGGATTCGGTTCTCGGTCAGGGTGTGCAGGGAATTGCAGACCTCATCACGATGCCCGGCCTTATTAATGTAGATTTCGCCGATGTGCGTACCATTATGACCAATGCAGGAAGTTCCCTTATGGGTATCGGGACCGGTGTCGGGGAAAACCGTGCTGCCACGGCTGCACGTACAGCGATCGCCTCGCCGCTTCTTGAGATTTCCATTGAAGGGGCGAAGGGGGTTCTGTTTAACATTACCGGCGGACCGGACCTCACGATGTCCGAAGTGGATGAAGCCGCCAAACAAATTGCATCAGCCGTTGATCCGGACGCAAATATCATTTTCGGAGCAACAATCGATCAGAATATGGTTGATCAGGTAAAAATCACCGTGATTGCAACGGGATTTGACGAAACCAAGAAACGATTACGGGAGCTTTCCGGCCAGCCGAGTTACAGCACAATGGCCCAGCCGCAGGCGACGCGCGTGACACAGACGTCCAATCAGCCGCAACAACCGCGCAATACGCCTCCGATTCCTGCCGACGAATTGCCGCCGGAGGAAGACGAATTTGATATCCCCGCGTTCTTGAGACAGAGAAGCTAATACATTTACTTTCTTCAATGGTAAAATAGCTGTATGACCACAAATTTTTACGATAAAGTTGCAAAGAAATTCGGTGGATATGCCTTTGGTACCGGTCGTGTTGATTACCGTACGGAATATCCAGCCGGAGATCCTGAAAAAGTTTTCAAAGAAAAACTCCTTGGTTTAGCGGGTAACAAGATAAAAGCTTTTGATGCGGGTTGCGGAGACGGCAAGTTTTCCTTTGGAATCGCCAAGTCTTTTTTATCGATTACAGGTATTGATACATCCAAGGAATTACTCAAAGTTGCGGGAGAAAAACAAAAGGTACTCGTAGTTAAAAATTTTACATTTAAACTTCAAGACGCGCAAAGAACAACATTTTCTGATAGATCGTTTGATGTTATTTTTTCCCGCCGGGGACCAACACCATATCTTGAGTTTCAACGATTATTGAAACCAGACGGCTATTTTGTGGGAATTGATATAGGTGAAAGGGATTGTCAGGCAATCAAAGAAGTATTTGGGCGAGGGCAGGGATATAAGGCATGGAGTACTTCAAGGTTAGAAAAGGAAAAACAAAAACTTATTGACGCAGGATTTAACATCGTTTTCGCCCAGGAATATTTTTATGACGAATATTATGCATCGTATGAGGATGTAGACAAATTTTTACAAGGAGTGCCTATTTTTGAAGATTTTGATTCCGAAAAAGACGGAGCGTTGCTCAAAGAATACGTAGTAAAATTCAAAACAGAAAAGGGTATTCAACTTCCTCGACATAGAATCGTACTGGTTGCAAAGAGGATATAATTTTAAACAAAATATTTATGGAAAAAATAACCAATAAACTTCACGTAATCGGACAATTCTTAAAGGAAGGTTTTTCTTGGAAAACAAATCTTGCTGTTTATTCTCAAGAGGAATTGAGAGGCAATTTTCCTCATTTGGAAAATTGTTCGAAAAGTGTCCCGTTAGAAGTTACTATCAAAAATGCCGTTACCAGACCATTATTTGGTCAATCAATGCCTACAGGCACTGTTTTATATTATTTGTCTTGTAAGGAATGTAATATAAGTGCGCCATTTGATTCGAATAAATGATTGTGGGCTGTTTCAATGCAAGTATCCCCGAAGTTGTTATTTTAAGACTGGTTTCTATAGGTGTATTTGAGTAAAATGATATAATAAGCCCGTCCTAGCAATATATTCTAGTTATTGCAATCTATGAAAATTCTTGTTTTAGTGGCACATCCGGATGATGAAGTGATCATGTGCGGAGCGATGATGGATAAGCTCGTGAAGCACGGTCATAAAGTTTTCGTAACCTATTACACCCTGAATGACCAGGCGTACTTTAAAACGGAGACGCAAAACACGCGTCGCCATAGAGCAATGAGCGAAGCGACTAAAAGCAGTAAATATTTGGGTTATTCCGTGAAATTTCTAAAACTTCAGGACATGCGTCTTCAAAAAGACAAAGGACTGCTTATTCAAAAAACCATTAAAGAGATTCGACGTGTTCAACCGGATGTTATTATCACACATCATGCAGAAGATAAGCATATAGACCATAGAACGCTTGGAGAAATTGTTCCTGAAGCTAATTTCCAAAGCGACTGTGAACTCTGTGGCGGTACACAAACATGGAAAGCGCCTGTTGTGTTGCAGGGAGAGATTGATTTGGAGATGACATCTATATTTAGTTTCCATTTCGTATCTGAATTGTCGAAGCAAAATATCCAAAGAAAAATAGAAGCATTTTCATTGTATGCATCAGTGAAAGGTGAGCATGGAGCTGATGAGCAATGGTTACGTACTAAATTGTTCCATCTTGCGGAATTTAGGGGAAAGTCTATCGGAGCATCGTATGGTGAAGCGTTTATTGTAAATAATTATCAGCCATTAAATCATAAGGCTATTGATTTGCTGAATTTATTATGAAGTATATTTCCATATATAAATTAGGTTCGAACTATACAAGTGATATCTATAACAGCGGTAAGTGGGTTGACGGTAAAAAAACAAAAGAGCTGGAGGAAAAATTAAAGGAATATCTCCATGCTCCGTACGTTGTATTAACGAATAACGGAACGGCAGCGCTCCTTGCCGCGTATTGGGTGTTGAAAGATAACTATAAAAGTTTAACTGTTGATCCATATACGTTCCCTGCAACATATCAGCCGGCAAAAATGCTGCAGTATACCGTGAATTTTAAACGGTATATTCCTTACAATCCGAAGAAGAATGTCAGAATACCATCACGGTCGAGTTTGATGACGATTACTCATCTTTTCGGTCAGCCACATTATTTGCTTGGTCAGATAAAAATGCAGAATTATATTGAGGATGCCTGTCAGGCATTCGGAGCAAAGTTTAACGGTAAATTTGTGGGTACCTTCGGGAAAATAGGTTGCTTCAGCTTTTATCCAACCAAATCACTTCATGCTTGTGGTCACGCGGGAGCCGTTGTTACGAGTGATGAACACTATTACCGGCAGATGAAAACATTTATAGAATCCGGGCGGGAAAACGGAGCGATGACAGATTCGATCGCACTGAATCTGCGTATTGATGAAATTAAAGCAGAATATCTTCTCAAAGAGCTTAAGGGGTATGACACACGTATCGCAACCCAGCGGGATATAGCACACGAGTATAAAAAAGTTATTCCGGGATATCAACCGTTTTTAGCGGAAGAAGCGAACACCTATCATACCTATTCAGTTTTTAATATGCTTATCACGGATAGAAATAAATTTAGAACATATATGGATAAACAGGGTATCCAAACATTGGTATATTATGACGAAGACATGCTCCCCGATGATCAAAAACAAAACTATAAAGATGTAACTTCTTCTATCGTTGCCATACCATGCCGTTGGAATCTTACTCATGCGGAGATACATAGAGTTACCCATGCATTACAAGGATGGTTTCAATGAAAAAGATACTGAAAATCGGCGATAAAGTTTATGCTCAAAGCTTACAGAATTTCAGCCAGTCGTATGTATCCGGATTTCCCCAGCGGGAACAGTTTTTAGCACAACATTGTACGGATATTTCTTTTAGTTTTTTCCGCCATGCAGTTATTTGTTCAATTGATGATGTTATCCGCGAAAGACAGCGTTTGCAGAAATATCTGCGCACCCGGCGATTCGATCTTTTGATGGTAGATAATCCTCTGAGCGGGTTGCTTATAGAAGAAACATGTAAAATTTCTTTGCTATTTGACAGTATCGATTGGTATAACGAGATGTACCTGAAGGAATATGGTATAAACGCAACGTATTATTTATTACAATACGGACTCTCATACCTTTTGGAAAAAGCAAACAAAGTTGTTTCTCAATCCCCAGTAAATTTAAAAATGCTCCAGCAGTCCGGATTAAAAACAAAGGATGTAATCGTTATTCCTAATGGGTACGATAAAACACTTTTTTATCCGTACTCGCAGCCGGATGTTGTAGCATTGAAAAAAGATTTTTCAAGCACATTCCATACTGATTTACTCAATAAAAAGATCGTTGTATATACGGGAAAGCTCGGTAGGTTTTATGAACATATTAAACTCATTGCACGCGCAATTCCGGATAATTATATTTTCCTTATCGTAGGAGACGGGCCTGTGAAGAGGGAAATTCCAAAACGTAAAAATGTTATTCTTTGCGGTGCTGTTTCCTATGCTGATGTGCCTAAATATACAAATATCGCCGATGTGCTTGTATTCCCGGTTGAAACGGATTGTAGTCCCATTGCCATCAGCGAGTATTTAGCCGTCGGCAAACCGATCGTTATGGGAACCGGAAGAATTGACTGGCTGTTGAAAAATGGAAAGACCGGGTATTTGGTTGCTTCCACTGTTGATGCATGGCGTAAAGGTATCGAACGGGCTGTATTATTGGACGCTGCTTGCAGAATATACAATACGAATTTGGTAAAAGACCTGTCTTGGCAGACTCTTGCGAAAAAACTTACTGATTTTGTGAATAAATAATTGTATGACTACAGCAATAATCGGTTACGGAAGAATGGGAAAACTTTATGATAGCCTTCTTCATGCAACATACATCGTGGATATCCTTCCGGTATCTCACGGGATGTACTTCAATACAGTTGAAAAATTTATACGATATGGTGAGACTGTTGATTTTGCAATCGTCGCGACACCAACCCCATTACATTTTAAATGTTCAAAAATGCTCCTGTTACACGGATATAATGTTTTATGCGAAAAGCCCGTATGTTTTTCATCATCCGATGCAAAAGAATTGGAAACGTTAGCCAAAGAGAAAAAATTACTTTTTTATCAGTCAACTTTAGAACGATATAATCCTGCCGTCAAATATTTTAAGAAAACTATTGAACTGTCAGAAATTGATTATATAACAAGTTACCGATTAGGAATGAAGCCACCATGGGATTATGAATGTGATCCGTTATATGATCTAGGGATACACGATGTTGATTTATGGTTTTATTTAACCAAGAAAAAAATTCCCTGGAAACTTTATTGCGGATATGGCAATCCAAGAAGAGAGATAACCATTTATTTGAAACGAAAAGGGAAGATAGTGTTGGATCTTTTGAATAAGTCGGTTTATATAGATGATAAGAAGATTAATTTATCAGATAATCAGGATAGCAACCCGATAATAGAAATGGTATCTGATTTGGTGAGTAAAAAATGTGCCATGAACGAACAGTGGAGTCGTGAAATAGAGTTGATAGAAAAATCTAAAGGTTCCGGATTTATTGACTTGGATAGACGTCTAAGATAGCTTTTGAGAGCGTGCACACTTCGTCATTGCTAAGACTGGAAAATCTGTGGGTGAGAATCTGTCCCGGTATGTTCATTAGTGATATCGGATCTTTAGACATGCCTTGTTGCCCATCTTCTTCCGAGAGGTCTTGAGAAGCATTATATCCGCGCCTCATCATTTCCAACGATCTTCGTGTTTCCCGACGTTCGTATCTATTCTGTTCATCTTTGTATCGTAGCTTTCGATCCGATATTCCGCCGTTGAGTGCCGTTCTCATAATATTTTCGACTGATGAACTATCACCGCTTAGAAATAATTGTTGAATAACGCGAATACCGGGATTGGATGATTCCGCTTTCATTTTCGGCGTAATCCTTATGATTTGCGATTCTGTCCTTGGCATTGGATAAAAGGCACTTTTTGGAATTTTAGCTAATAAATCTACGTCGAAAAAACCTAATGCAAGAAGAGAAAGTCTTGTGAAATTAATGCTAGAAGGATTCGTTTCCCGTAATGTTTCACTCAGTTTATCGCCGACCGTAAGCACGGCATCTTCCATAGGGACATCAGTAAGTTTTTTCATAAGCGGTTCTGAAATGTGATAGGGGATATTTCCGATAATCTGCAGTGTTCTATCAGATTGTTTTTGTAATTGTCGAAAATCCTGCTTAATGGCGTCCCCGAATATAACGGTTACGTTGGGATGTCGTTCATGAAGATCCTGCAACATGGGTTCATATCGGCGATCCAGTTCAATCGCAGTAACGTATTTTGCGAGCGCCGCAATGGGTTCAGTCAGGTTCCCTGGTCCGGCTCCGATTTCTATAACATGTCCGCCACGACAGGTTTGATCAGCAATATAGCCAAGCCATTTGGGGTCAATGAGAATATGTTGCCCAAGTTGTTCGTTGGGACGGATGTCGTATTCGTCGAGTCGTTTGAGAATTTCTGAGACAGGCATAGGGAATATTATACGCTTTTAGACCGTAAAATCAATCTAAACTCTATTTTTTACCGTATTGGTAGATAATCCCACGAAGGCTTTCTTCACGTTCGACGCAGTTTGCGCATGTATGGCACGTTTGAACTGTATTACCCTGAAGTGTTGCATTCCAACACGATACGGTAAGATCAATAACTCTGTGATCGTTGAGGTACTGCAATACGTCCATTTTTGTCATTTGTGCCAAAGGTAAGCGAACTTCCATAGGTCGGGAAAGTGTTTTTTCAAGAAGTGTTTCTACTATTTTGTGATGCAGCTTATTTGAATCTCCGAATACCCCTTCATCTGAACGCATATATCCGATGGCGATGCCGTCAGCATCTATCTGATGTCCATAAATGCCCGCAGCAATCATGAAAAGCGTGTTTCGACCGGGAACCCATGCCGATGTGTCATCTTTGGCGTCGCCTCCAAGCAGTGCGCTGTGACTTAGGTCTGTAAGTAAGTCTGTTCGCACGATTTTCGTTTTTTCAAAACCAAGTGTATCGGGAGCATTACTTACAAGAAAACGCTCTGCGTCCCGGGCGCTTTGATTATAGTCAAAGAATATAGGGTAGACGGAATATCCGTCTTCACGAAGTTTTAGTCCTGCTGCAGTACTGTCCGCGCCGCCGGAATAGAGTAGGACAACCCGTTTTGTTGATTGTCGCTCTAACCCTTTCATGACCGCCTCAAGTTCTGTTGTTTTTAGTGGTATTTCATTCATAAATGTATGGCATTTAGAAATGTCTGGATGTTTTTTTCATTATGATGATATTCATTCCAGATACTGTATCGAAGCGCATGACGTTCAACATACTCACGCATTCCCTCCAGTGTGTCAGTGATTATCTGGGTAGATATACCTTGAGGGCGATAATTCATTCCGATGCTGTCCATAAAATGTTGTACCTCTTGCCATGGTTGGTGCTGCATATATGCAGTTAAGAGAATACCAAGTCCTACTAGTTCTCCATGTATTGCGTGAGGTAAACGGGATTCAATAGCATATGCAAAAAAATGTTCACCGCCTTCTTCCGGTCGGCTATTTCCATACAGATTACATAACTCAACTTCCATAGAAAGAGCATTGATGATGGCAGTAAGCCCTTCAGGAGTTTTTGCAGAAATATTTTCAGCATTTTCAAATAGATAGCTCACTATCGCTTTTGATGTTTGTGCAACCGATTCGATATATGGTTCATCGGGAAGTAATTTACCTTTGTCATGAGCCAATTTCCAATCCGATACGGCGGTAACAATGGAGAGAACATCACAACAACCGGAAGCATGATATACATAGGGTGCTTGTTTTAATACATCCATGTCGAAAAGTATCAGATCAGGTTGTTTAGATTGAATATATTTGACGCATCCGTCAGTTCTCACTCCCGTAGAATTTACCAGAAACGCATCGGTCGAAAGAATCGTCGGAATGGCAATTAATTCTTTATCCCATCGGTGGGCTATAAGTTTTGCCATATCTATTGCTCTTCCGCCGCCCACAGCGAAAACTTTTTCAATAGTATCGCCGGGGTAGAGTAGCATCTCGTCTGCTGTTTTTTGCGTTTCATCTGCCACGTGCAGATGGTCAACAATATTAAATCCAGCTGAGACTGGATTAAACTGCAACTCTGCAGAAGGAGTAGTAACTAATAATACTTTATGAGGGTCGGTAAGTCCGTTCAAACTGTCCCACCATATCGGTGGCAACGTACGTTGATTTTCGATAAGCCTGCGTGGTTCGATTTCCAGATTCCGTACCATAGTAATTCCTTGGCTGATTCTACTACAGTTTGGCACGTAATGACAACCTGAACGACGTTAGACATTCCAGGTTATATATGGGTGAAACAGGTCAATATTCCTGAAAATAGTATCATAGTATAGTTGTACCTGTTGTTTTTTGATTTCAGAAGTTTTTGCATCCGGATGCAATGAACTATCTGCCATAACAGTTCTCTCTATTTCTTTCATTCGTGTTCTTAATTGAGTTTGAGTTTCTGTAATTCGCGCATTAACCCTTTGAAGATAGAAGTGTTCATCACCGGTAAAAACATCAATTCCTTGATTTAGCTTGGCTTCAATTTGTGAAAGGATAGGAACCATGGCATTGAAACCCGGTTCAAAGTTCGGATGTCTGAATGACTGATATCCGTATGTCGCCTCAAATTCAGGCGGCACATCCAATAGTCTTCCATCAGCTTGCATTTTACTAAAAATAGTTGTCCCGCGTTCCATCATCATATTGGAAACGATATAGCCGGACGCTCCTAACTGTTGAATTTTATCAACGTCCTCCCAAATATTTGTTTGGTTATGCCAATCATGCCCAACGATAAATGTTGCAGCTATACGTATCCCGGCAGACTGATACTTTTCAATTTCTTTCCTCAAATCTATTCCGCGGTTTTTTACATAGGGTGATATCATAGATTCAACCCCTATATTCACACACGAAAGGTATAAATCTCCCTGCGTTAGTTCATCAGGAGAATACTGTTCTAATATTTTTGAAGATGTCGTTGTCGCCAGTTCTACCATGAAACCCGTATTTTGGCATCTTTGAAAAACCTCCTTCCATACAGGAACATCGCCCAAACCCTGTGGGTCAGCAATACTGAGTGACATTATTGGTTTATCAGGAGCGATAGCATCGTGTGCTTCATGTATGGCTTTCACAATTTCATCCGCACTATGCGGAGTACTGTATTTACCCTGATATTGTGCTGTAGTCGGACAAAAATCACATCGATATGGACAACCGTAGCTGCTTATCATAACTCCATATGTGCTTTGTTTCGTAGCACCGTTATATGTGGTAGACGTATGAGATGGGGCAGTGGATATGTGAAGAGGATTTAAAACCGGTTCACCAAGTAATCTCCGCATATCATCAATCTGGTTACCCCCAAGGATATGCTGAGCTAATTGTTGTGTTTCGCGATATAACGATCCTACTGCTCCCGCGACGATTTCGATTTGCGGATGTTCTTTGTGAAGATGTGTTGCAATATCTCTGAAAATACTATACCCGTTGGAATATACAGCAAAAACAATATTTCGTATATCCGGTTCATCATGAATAAGCTTCTCGATACTTTCAATCGTCGCTGGTTCGGGCATGATGTACCCATCACGATGGGTATTTTGCCTTAAAAAGTTACCGTGGGGATTTTCCGGCATCCATGTAAAAGAAAAATTGTTACCTCTTTGTTCTTCTCTTAGTTTCGCAATATGATGTTCCAGAAATTGTGCATCATAAAAGGGAGCGTGACCTTGTTCGATATACGCTCTGCCAACCGAATCTAAATGCTCAAGCTTACTCGCCTGATCAGTAGTGTTATATTCTTTATATTGTGTGGCTGCGTACGCAACGGGACCTGATAGTAGTCGTTCGTTCATAGGGTAGTTTTTATATTGCCCGCCGTTTGAAACCCAGTGACATAGGCGGATCTGCAGAACATCATAAACATGGCAGTTGGTATGCCAAACTGTCGTATAAGATTCATATAGTATTCCTTAGCTTCTTTAGAAAAGAATTCCTCATTCATGATATCAACGATATTTTTTTGGTTCGTTTTTCCCTGTTGCGATTGCCTTTCTCCGATTCCAAAACGATACGCTGTTTTTAATTCATGTTCAAGCGTATTCGGATCTGAATATATTAATGCGTCCTCCGCAACATATACGTCTATGCCTGCATTTCTTCTTCGTTGATCTAAATCTCCGTCATCTCCGTAGGCAACCGATAAGTTATATACGTTTCCTCCGACTCCGATTCTTTCAGTCAATTCCTGCACTTTCAATCCTAAACCCGGAGAATATGATTTGGGTACTCTTCTGTTTTCATAGGTTCTTGCCTGTGCGATTATTTTACTTAACGGCGTTCCGTTATCCATAAAGATAATTCTTGGTTGTACTAATAAGTGACCGTCTTTAAGTGCTTTATCAATCGTATTTATTGCGCCCTCACCAAAAACTGAATCAGAATCCATGATAATAACGTCATTATTGGTAGATGCATTTATTCCCGCCTGTGCGGCGCTGCTCCAGTTTCCGTATGTATGAGGAGCAATTTTGTACCCTTTTTCCTGAAATTCGTGAATAAATGAAGCATCTTCTGCTGCGCTTACGACTACTTCAACGTTTTCATTAACTGATGTAAGAAAACGGATTAGTCCGTTTTTGTCTCTGCCGCAACGTATGACAATGCTCAAATCCAGTGGCGCGTGTCGGATAAATGCAGGGGCTTCAATTGGTAAAAACATTTCATGCTTGACCATAGCTTTTTATTGTCATATCAACCTAATTTAGTATATAATACTATCTGTTTTTGTATTTAAACGCAAATTATGAATGAAGCTTTTCGTTATAACCCTTATTCACTTAAAGAGGTCGATCAACGCGTATATCAGGATTTATCCAGAAGCGGTGAACTCCCAGCGACTATCGGTCCGAATAACGTAATTTTACAAATTAATTATGCCTGTTATCTGAGGTGTCAAATGTGCGATCGGCACAAGTGGATTTCTTCAGGTGCTCCATCGGAGAACGCATTAAATACTTCCGAGCTTGATGACTTGATGGATCAGTTACAAACGCTTCATACAAGAAAGATAACCCTCGTCGGGACGGAGCCTGTTATGAGAGAAGACTTGCCTCAAATTTTGACTGATATACGGACGAATGGAATAAAACCGGAGTTATATACTGCGGGAATAAAATTAGATGATGCTGTTATACAGGCGGTACTTGATACGGAAACTGATGTTGCCTTTTCAGTTGATGGGTTTAATAAGGATAGCCATAACGGAATCAGAATGCCTGACGGAACCTTTGATGCATTTGGGAGAACATTACAATCAATCCATCGATTAAGACAAGCACGTGATGAATGGGGGTTAGATGCGAATCACGTAAGAATATCTGCAAACTTTACTATTCAAAAAGGTAATATTCGGGATTTGACCGCGGTTACTGCAGAGGATATAGATCATATCGGGGTTGATACGCTCAGGATGGCGCTCGTTCATGGAACCGGATCATACGAGCTTAACCACTCAGCGTTCGATATATTAAAGTCTTTTATCGCCAGATTGGAAAATCTACATCCTGTCACTGAAGTGGATCTTTCATCTGCAATAAAATATGCTGCACACGGTTTAATCCGGGTTGAAGATTTCGATAACAATGTACTTGCGCCCTCTTCATATTTGAAGACTCAAAATCACCCTCAGTGCCATATCGGTGAATACAGTGTCATGATAGATCCCCAGGGTAACGTCAGACCCTGTTTATATCTTTATGATGATAATGGTCCTTTTGCTGATACAAGTAGAGATAAATTTATTATGGGCAATATCAGGTCTGAGCGATTTGCAGATATTTGGGAAGGTAAAAAATATTCTGAGTTCAGGAAAGGTCATTTTCCGGATATGACGCCGGGCAGTAAATGTCGGGTGTGCGAATATATGGAAGATTTTCAACGAATGGATAAAGCTGTAGCAAATCCAAAAGGAATAGTGCAAATAGGATGGTAGCAATGAATGCTGAATATTTTCAACACGTAGTGCAAGTTGGTGAAGCATATCAAGGGTATTCGTTTAAATCCGTTGATAGACCGAGTCAAAACACCCTTTTATATTTTTCTCACGACGCGTCTCCGTATTTGAAATCATATTATTTAAAAATTTTTCCGAATACGCCGGATGAAATGGGAGAATTACCTGAGCTGAAAGTTCAAAGAGAGTTGATTGTTTCCCGATTGATTCGGGAGACTTTGGGTATACATACCTCTCAATCAACTTATCTGGGAAAAGATAAGTCGGGATATGCAGCAATACTTTTGGAGGAAGTTAGGGGAGTACCTTTTGATACGTTAATGAATGGATCCAATTTTTCCAGAGATAGTTTACGGGCAATCGCGCATGAAGTAGGAACATATTTATCCCGAATACACGGAATTACCGCTCCCTATTTTGGTGATGTTGGCGATGCCGGTGATAAATTTCCAGATTGGAAGGATTGTTTTACTCAAGACACACTCAGACACCTTGAATTTGGACTTAGTTTAGGTGTTTTACATCAAGCCCACGTTAATTATTTTACTGATAGGTTAACAAGTCCGATTCTTACTCATTGCCGCGTTAGACCAACCTTATGTCACGGTGATTTTGCTCCACAGAATATAATCATCAATCCTGATACTCAGAGAATTGCCGGTATTGTAGATTTCGAACTCGCGAAATATTGGATTCCCGGTTGGGATTTAACCAGAGTGAGTGCTGCTTTTGAAAATTCGCGGGAAAATATGGATTTAAGCGATGCTTTTCACGAAGGATATGCTTCAGTAGGAAAAATGAATAAAGACGATATTACAATCCAGGTTAATTATTATAAACCGTTCGAAAGTCTTAATTATTGGATTTGGCAATGGAATAAGCCCGGATTTCATGGTGATATAAAGCGCGATATACTAAGAGTTACCGGAATACCCGTATGATGAAAAATGTTACTGATTTTAAAAAAATTGCTTTAAACGTAAGCAAAAAGTATTTAAATGTCCCCGGTCTTCAGGGTATCATCTGGATTGGATCAACCGCATACGGAATATCTGACGCTCTTGCTGATATTGATATTAAACTCGTTTGTGATAAAGAAGACAGTGAATTTAAGATGAGTCAGTTCAAAAGCGAAGAGGTAAAGATAGAAGTAGACACAGTTTCCTCTTGTCAGCTATTACAAAAAACAGATCCCGACACGGATGAATTTTGGATTAGGGAGAAGGCTCATATATTGTATGACCCTCAAAAAATATTGAAGAAGAAGTTTTTGGAGTTAAATAAATATCATAAAAAAATATATCAAAGGATACTCATCAGACTATACAAAGAATTGTTTCAATCCTACAATTTTGAAAAAACAATGAAACGGCGTGATCTGATTACATCATGGATGTTTATGTTTAAAACACTCGATGCGTTATCAAAATTCTGTTTTATCTATTATGATAAGCCCGTGCCCACATTTAAGTGGAGATGGTATTTTATAAGAAGAGAGAAATTAATAGAAAGCTCGTTCATACGTGAGCTAGAATCATTCGACTCGAGAAATTTTCAACAAACATTCTCTTTATTGATAAAAATTGAACAAAAGGCTCAGCAGATGATGTCGTCTAAAGGGTATTCGGAAGAATTCGTCAAAGAGCCCTGGTTGTTCAATATCTCAGATACCTCGCTGATTACCCCATAAGGTAACCTGAAGTCTCGGAACCAGGCGCCAGCCGCGATTCTTTACTTCTTCCACTACGGCGAGTGCATGTTCACGGATTGATGCCTCATTTTTTCCCTCTGGCATAATAATAATTTTATGAGGGTCAATAGCACATTCTGCAACAATTGCGTCAATTTCCCGAACATCATCAACGGATTGTGCCACAAACTTAAATGTTGTTTTGGGTAAGGCGTTATATGCACGTAAAACATCTGGTTTTAATCGTGATCGTTCTTTATTGCCTGAATTGGCGAGTTTTGGTGACACATTGAATTGGCACCGCTCTGCAAGATCCTGAATAGGAGAGATTGTTCCGTTTGTTTCAATTTCTATATCCCAATCAGGAACACGCTTCAGTAATTGCGAGATCATTTTTTGTTGCATCATGGGTTCTCCGCCCGTAAGAACCAGTCGATGTTGATTGAAGATGCTGATTTCCGATACTGCCCGATCTATATCCCAATCCTGGCTTTCCTGCCAGAATTCCGGAGTGGTGCGCTTCCATGTGTAGGGTGTATCGCACCAAGTGCAGGTGAGATTACACAGATGCAGACGTAAAAATACTGCCGGTTTTCCTATGCTGTCTCCTTCTCCCTGAATAGTAAAAAAAGTGGAATCGCCTGAAACTTTAAGTAGGTTCGGTTTCAACTGAGCCGCTTGGATTTCGCCTGGTGTAGGTTGGTAGCATTCATTTGTTGGCATAGATTTTATGCTTTCCCTGATACGTCACCCAGCTGGTTGGCGTCTCCCAGAGAGACAATTCATAGAGCGGTAAGTATTTGTCCAGTGTTTGCCACATCCAAACGATAATATTTTCTGCCGTAGGCTGGCTTATCAGGTCATTTAAATAGGTATGATCTACCCGGATAAGAATTTTGTCTTCCACAATCTTTTTAAGATCAACGAAATCAATAGCTAAGCCGTTTTTGTGAACCGGTCCCTTTGTTGTAACGCGCAGTTTATACGTATGCCCGTGAAGATTCGCGCATTTTCCGTTATAGTTATTCAGTTTATGTGCCGCTTCAAAGGTAAACTCTTTATTGATATACACGATCGCAGATTTCATTGAAGCCCTCCTTGTGAGAACCGTGCATATGCGTTGTGACCATGAATTGATTCCTGGCTTTCACATTCGACACTAAAGGCAGTTATAGCTTTGATTTTTTTCAATTTTAAAGCGACATCCCTTACGGCATCTTCAACAAATTTTGGATTCGCGTATGAACGTTCTGTTACATACTTTTCATCCGGACGTTTTAAAATTGTATAGAGCGGGCTGCTTGCTGCGTTTTCCGCGATGGTAATAAGATCCTCGAGAAACACTGAATTTGTTGATTCAACTTGGATGGTAATAACTGCCCGTTGATTATGGGCATTCTGTTCGCTTATGGCTTTACTGCACGGACAGAGTAGGAGTACCGGTACGTGAACGGTTGTGCGGTTTGCTGATTTTATTCCGTTTGAAACTGTCTGCATTTCGCAAGGATATGACATATAACTCTTCATTTTTGATACCGGCGATTCTTTTTTAATATGATAGGTGAAGGTAAAATTTAGCAGTGCGAGTTTTGCATGAAGCGATTCTTTAATGCGTGTTGCAATGTCTTTCCGCTGGGATAGCGTTAACGGTTTATCCTCAAGCGTATGTAATAGTTGCGCGGGACGGCTCATGTGTGTGCCGCGTTGATGGGAAGGCAAATCTGTATAGCAGCTAAATGTCGCAGAAATTTGGACGGGTTCTCCGTTTTTATTTTCAATAACAACGGGAAGAATAAGGTCTTTAATTCCCACAAGTTGAAGAGCTATATTCCGCTTGTCTTTCTCGTTTTGAATGTCTTTCATAGGAATATAGGTATTATACTACAAAATACTAAAAACAGAGCGTCGTAGCAAGAAGTTTGTGAAATGATGTCAGATAAATTAGTCTAAATCCATAAACTAGCTTCAAGAAATTGTTCGTGTTGATTTTATTTCACTTCCCTGTTACATTTTCATTGGAGACTTTGATATGCACGGTGCCATTTTGGTGTAGTGAGGGAGATCGAAGCGAAATAAGCGACTGTCCTATAAATCCCCGCATTTTTGAGACAGAGAAGTTAAGATTTGTGACTTATAGATATTTATCCTTGCACAAAATCAGACTATTACCACCTGTTGCGTTTGTAACAATTCTGCCAAACTTCTTTTTGAAAGATACATCAGTTCTTTGTGGCATGACAGCACGTTCGGATAACTTTGGATGTTCATTGACATATCGTGCGTAATCACTTGCATCTTCGATCGTAAATGGTGGGGGATCCATCATGGTTGGTTGAGCAGTACATGACACGATTGTCACTCCTCCATTTTTATGCATATCTAATAGATTTGGGATATCAACTTCAAAAACTGGTGCTATATGGATATGTTTACCAACCCTGACTAATTCTCTGATAACGTCATTCCTTTTTTCTACTGGAATCTGTTGGGTAAACCAGTTTGCCAATACATAATCAAATTGATCATCCTTGAAAGGCAATTTAAAAGCATCCGCTTGAACCATAGTCCTTCCCTCTGTTCCGGCCATTTGACGTTTAAGATGTACGTTATTTGGATCAGCACGTTCAACCAGTTTGGCAAATAATGATCTGGGTAAGTGTGAAAGAGGAAGGATACTAAAATATGGATCATGAAGTAAATCCACATTGACTACTTTTTTACCAGTGTCACCTGGGAATTCCTTACCAATATTTGAACCGCCTGATCCTACATTCAGGACGGTAGAGCCGAATAATACTTTTTTATCGATATTAAGATTAGATGTATAAGATTCTAATGATCGACTGGTTACTACAAGCCCTTCAAATGATTTATCCATGATAATATGTTCTCATATTACTATATACTTCAATTTACGATCCCGGGTTTTGTTCAAGGCAAAAATTTGACTAGGTTTACAGATGGTCGTTGACAACCAATCTGCCGAAAGAGCCCAATATACGCGGAATCGCTAGAAGCTTTCCCCTTCGGAACAATAAGTTCAACCGAATACCAATCGTCCGTTTGTTGACAGGAAAATAATGCTGTATATACCTTATAGACAATTTGGTCATCAGTACATATACCGTATTGGAGCCGACTATTGAGAAAAGCGGAAAAATACGTGATGCCTACGCCCGACGCCGTGGTTAGGATGTCGGGATTAGGTTTGTATGTATCGGCACACACAATTCTGTCGGTAATAACACCCGGATATGGTGACTGTGCAGTATCAAATAATCCCTGAATTTGCATGAGACGGATCTTCGTGAGGTTGTCAGCGCTTTGTTGCTGTTGCAAAAGCGAGACCCGTTCCAGCCGGACGAAATAATCAGGACGCTCCAAAAGCCCCCTAAAAACGTTACTGTCTTTTTCATACACAGTCTGAATCTTCCAAAGATTTTTTTCGGGGAATACCAGACATTCATATGTTGAACAGGTGAATCGGGTTTTCCATACAATAATTCCTACAACTGCGAGTAGGCACACCAAGATTAGGATAAAAAAATATAGTTTTATATGTCTCTGAATATTCATTGTACTTTACTATAGTATGATGAAATTATATCATGAACACTCGCCGACGTACCTATGTATATTGTTATCTATTTCAATGTTGGTATTTGGACCGGAATTGGAGGCAGCGCGAATATAGGGAGATTGCTTTTAGTGCTGAGAGTATAATACAGCATCTGCTCCATATGATCGGCAATTTGCGGGTATTTTTGGATTAGATTTGTCCGTTCTCCCTTATCAAGTAATACATCATACAATTCTTTATCTTTCGTTTGTTCGTTAATATAAAATTTCCATCGTAAATTTCGAATTGATTTTAGCTCACTCTGATCACCAAATTCGCTCACCAGCCCCGTATTTTGATTGTCATAGTAATTGCCCATAAGACTTTTTGCAAAGTTTGAACCAGAAATGTTAACGGGGCATTTAATTCCTGTTAAGCCGCATAACGTAGGGTAGATATCGATACTTTGAGTTAACTCATATCTTGTTTGCGGCTGAATGTTGGGGAAATAATAGATAAGAGGAACATGCGTTACGGTATCGTAGAGATTCTTTGCATGACCAAGCACATCATGTTCCCCAAACGCTTCTCCGTTTCCGCCTGCTATGACCACAATGGTATTTTGAAGCAATCCTTTTTGTTTTAATTCTTCTAACCATATGCCTATTTGTCGGTCTAACGTAAACAAGGAATCGTCGTAGTAATTTCTGAGATATTGCATCAGTTTTAGATTCGTTGGGTCCAATTCTTTCGTTATTGAAAGATCCCTAATAATGGACTTCGTATTGTCGGGCAGCTGATCGAAAATTATTTTGGCTGCGTTTACATTTTTTGCGGATTCAAGATCTTTGCCCAATTTCCCATACTCAGTTCCGCCTTGAACATCAGCAGGATTATATTCCAAATAAGCCGTTGCGGTATCCCAGATGGTTTTATTAAATCTTTGCGGATCATAGTGATAGGGGTTGGACATTTCCCCCGCAAAATGGAAATCAAGTGAATCAGTTTCGGCTGCTTTCCAACTATCATGGACATAGTACGTATGCATATATAAGAAACTAGGGATTCCTTTGGCGTTATTTTTTTCTAAAATTGATAATCCCTTATGCCAGTCGTCAATTGTTTCATACTTAATCTTTTCATCAAAACCCCTACCTAATCCTTTATCAATTGGTAAATGCGGATTGTCTAACTGTCCGACAAAAACAGTATAATACCCGTTTGCCTGGAATGTTTGAGGCATGGTGACAATCGACGGATCCAGGCTATCGATATAAGCCCTTAACATATTATGCTGGGAGGGATACAGTGACGTAATGATGGACATATTAACAGGCAACGTCCAGGAGCTTTGAGAATACGCGTTTTTAAAACTTGCTGCGTTTTCGGCAAAATGGCATACGTTTGGCATCGTATCATATGTATATCCCCAGCAAGGCAATTCATCCGCGCGCAGCGTATCAATATACATAAAAATTACATTGCATTTGTTACACACCTTTGCATTTACTGATTTAAATGAGGAATAATATCTGAGAGATAGCAATAGTAATAAACAAACAGTCAAACTAACAATTAAAATAATAATTTTTTTCATTTAATTAATATATCATGTTTTGTACTAATTTTTGATACTTCCTTCCTAAGGATCTGGATATGCACGATGCCATTTTGGTTAAACGCGTCTTATAAACGCCGACATTTTGTGCATTCTTTGCATAGACTTGTTCCTCATGGTTCCATTAGGTACAATTTACTCATGAAGCATGAAGACCAGAAGTGTCTGACATTTAAACGCGGATGGCTGCATCTTCGAGATTACTTTCTCATTGGACTGTGCATCATTCTTTTACCCCTGATTCTCGACAGGGTAGGCGTGTGGATGTATACGAACGGGTGGCAATATGCATTTTCTGAAGAAATTCCTTTATTGACGGCATCCCCACGTGAGGACAATTCGCTCTCGATAAATAATTCATCTCTATATATAAATGTTCAGAGCGGATTTACGTATAGCTTAAATAGAATAACAGGCGTGTTTCAATGGCGTCATGAAGGGCAAAAGGCATCGATTTATCCTGCAGCATTCGGGGAAAATAACGTAATGTTTGTATCGAGCTTAGACGGACGGGTATATGCCATTGATACCCGAACAGGAAAAGAACAATGGCAATTTGTTACCCCCGGCCTGTTCATGGCGGATACAGGACCGGTGATTTCCGGAGGCTTTGTGTATTTCGGGAGCCGAAACGGGATACTCTATGCACTGGATGCATCTACGGGCAGTCTCAAGTGGCAGTTTCAAACATCACAGGTAGACATGTGGTCACTTTCGCCCGACGCGACAATTAACCATCCTGATTTACTATTCGGGCGGTTCGCTGTTGATGAGCTGAACGTCTACCTTAACAGTGCAGCCGACAAAACAATATATGCGTTGAATAAAAATACGGGGAAGACCGTATGGAAGTTTTCGCTCCATGGATATCTATCCCAAATACCAACCATATTTGCAAAAACTATTGCCTTTTTTGATTCTGATGGGTCATACAACATTATTGATAAAATATCTGGAATGCCGGTATATAAACGGTTTGCTTCCCGCAGTCAAGTCTATGAGGGTGCTGCCCGAAGTTATTTGCCAACGGGAAAAAATAGTATTAGCTCTATAGACTCATCAAATGGCTCGATTCTCTGGACGCGTCCGACCAATTCCACACAACTGCTGGTCATGAAGGAAATAGGTGTTAGCTCTTTAGCGATAGCGGATTACAACCGCGTTACCATGGTTGACGCAGCTACTGGGGCAACAAAATGGTCGGAAGAGGTCAATGCCGGGAAAATTAATGTCATTCTGTTTGATGTAGATTATGTATACGTTTTAGGAGACGATGCACAATGTGCATTCAAGATCGGCGGGGGGAAGGAATGGTGTGTAAAAGAACATCAGTTTGGAAATATCTCTTTTTTGACCAGCGATGGTATATATCTTGTATCCAACAATCCTAATCAAACGACCATTTCCTATCTTGATAAACACTCCGGATTACGCAAATGGGTATACCAATCTAACAATGTGAACATTAACAGTATGGCAGTGTATACCGATGATTTGTATTTCGTTTCGAAAGATAAAAAGAGCGTCGTTATGTTAGACACCCAGAGCTCAATCCCATTTCTACAAAGCAAAAGAATTCGTATGATCTCCGATGCTTCTCATAGTATCTCGAAAATTTACGGATATGTAACTTACTTTATTCAGCAGTTGTCGGCGTTCGCTTCGGTGAAACCCAATTCGCAAAAAATAATAATTGATGCATCACCCAGATCCATCCGCGTCAACGACGTCTATGAAATCTCTGTTCATATAGATGAATCTCAATACGCTAATAAATATGATGATGGGCTTATAGAAGGAATATTTTCAAACGCCCAGGGGAAAACCTACAATGTGCGTGCATTTTATTATGATAAAAACATTTGGAAACTTCGTTTTATGCCTTCGTTGGCGGGAAGGTGGACCTGGACAATTAGGACGGCGTCCGCGTCTCAGCATGGGTCATTTACCGCACTTCCATCAGATATGCCGGGGTTTTTGTCCATCTCACGAACGGACCCGCGTATATTTACCCTTCAAAACGGCACAATTTTCACCCCCATAGGAATTCAGGATTGTATACTGGATCTTAAAAATGACGGTGAGCCGTTGAGCCAATGGTTTTTGGGGATCGATATAAAGCCGGGCACCAGAGTGGCAGTGTCTATGAACACCTACCTATCCACCTATGCACAAAGCGGATTCAATATTTTCCGTTGGGGTCCGGGAAACTGTAGTTTTACGTTATGGAATACCTTGTCGTCTTCGGGAAACAGGTATGCGCTCAATGAAGGGGTATGGGCAGATACTCTGTTTTCCGCATTGCGCAGTCATAACTATCATGTCTGGATGACATTGTTCAGCTTTAAATTGCCATTTGATGCGTCGTTAAATGATGCCCAAAAACAAACTGTTATCAAACACTATCTCGATTATGTTGTTGCCCGATATGCCGCGTATGTCGATGTTTGGGAACTTGCTAACGAAATAAAGCTGGATGGTCACCTCATAACCTTCATGTCTGACTACATTAAATCCATCGACCCGTATCATCATCCGGTTACCGTCAGTTGGGAGCGGCCCGACCTTTCATCAGTTGACATAACCTCTGTTCACTGGTATTCCCGTAAATGTGATCAAACGTGCGTTAATGAAGTAACCTTGAATTCCGGATTAGATAAAAAGACTCATAAACCCCTTGTCTTCAGTGAACAGGGAAATTTCTATTCAAACTGGGATGACCAGTCTGCGGCGAGAATGAGAGTGCATTTATGGGCTGGTTTTTTTAACAAAATATTTTTTATTTTTTGGAATGCGTCTCGTATGCAGTACTCTAATGTTGATGCTACTTCAGGAGCGTCCGATCTTTATATTGGCCCTACCGAACGACAATATGTTTCCGCTCTGAATACGTTTACGAAAAATTTATCCACTACTCTTATTGACCATCCGATTACGTCATCTGCTACCAATGCATTCGCGATGGACTCGGGAAAGCAAATTTTGGGTTATGTTTTTCGTCGGATTTGGGATTCAGCGCCGAGCTATTGCACAATATCTTTAAAGATTCCTGCAAACGGAAAAATTCAATGGATTAGCACGACCACAGGGTTGATTCTTTCAGAACAGCCCGTACAAAAAGGTGCTTTAGTGTTGCGATCGCCGATTTTTTCCACTGATATCTCTTTTAAAATATTCTTGTTGGATAAATAAAACCCTGCGTTTTTGAGCAAAAAGTTAAAGTTAATCCCCGCAAGGTAACGCAAGGTACGAACCATAGAGAGAATCTAAATTTTGGACCGCACAATAGCCAGGCGGAAGAATGGATGTGCGGGATGTAACAACGAGCGGGTGATGAAGTGAAATATAGGTTAACATACGGGGCAAAACGTCTGGAAAGATTGAACCGAAGAATTGAGGCCAATAGACATATAACGGAGGAATATACATCATATGATCATATAAGGACGGATAAATACCCTGTTCACTGAGATTAGCGACCGTGCCGTTCGGATGTTTTGCAAAATATGTATCCAGAGAATTTTCAAAAGCCATGATATATTGTTTTTCTTCTGCGGTGACCTGCATACCTTTTAAAATAGGCGGATATTCAAGCGTTTCGTACGGCGCAGAGAGCTTTTCTTTTCCCAGGATAATTCTATTGGATACGTCGGGGTAAAAAAGAATGCATAATCCCACAACCGTCAGTATGGTTGCAAGAGACGACGGGCGCTTCTGAAAAATAGAGATGACGTATCGGATTATTTCATAACAGAAGAACGCAAGAATGCCGAACATCGGTGTACCGCCCCAATACACATGACGGTAGTCTATAATCGGATAATATTGGCTCCATGATGATAATCCGACAAGCGAAAGCAAGAGAATAAGAGATCTGTGGATCTGATTACCTTTTTTACCAAAGAAACAATAGCGAATAAAAACAATAATTGTTGTACACGGAAGAAGTACCCATAATTCTACCGGGCTGGTTATAAACGTAGGGTCCGACAGCGGAAATAACGTGATTTTGAGCAGATGCAGGAAATCACCGATTGATGTAAATTGCGTGCCATAGACATACCCAACAACAAATGATTCTTTCCACCAAGCAGAAAAACTATGATTGACGCCCAGCCAAACCGCGAAACAAAGGTTGATGATAAGTATTCCTGAGAGAAAATAAAACAAAGCTTTTTTTGCTTTAGCAAAAGCAGGATTTTTTTGCAGAGAGAGAACAATAAAAAATACGAGTATGCCGCACGTTGTGAATATTCCTATTGTTTGTTTAAAATAAAAGACAATAGCTGTTGTTACCCCGGCCCAAAAGAGAACACGCACGTTCTTTTTTTCCAGCCAAATGAAGAAAAAATACGCTGTAAGGAGCTGAAAGAAAAGAGTATACACCGACGACCAAGCAAGAAATATCCAGAAAAAATAGGGGGCACAAAACACCCACAGAATGACAGTTGTGAAGGCGATAGGCCGCGGAAGAATGCGTTTATATATAAGATACTGGAGTGTGGCAATTCCACCATAAAACGCTGCTGTTAAGAGTTTCAGTGTTAAAAGATATTTGCCGAAAATGACCAGCGCGCCGGCCTGAATGAGCGTAGTCAATGCTCCGTATTGGGTGAACGTATCTCGGAAAAGCATGACGCCCCGTGCGACATCCAGGGCTGGCTTTAACTGAAGCCCGTCATGAAGAGGTTCAATACCGATGCGTGAAAAACTTCCGGCGATAATAAACGTGAAGAAAAAAAGGAAGATTGAAAGAATACCATCAAATGATATATGAATTTTCCTAAACAAATAGTTCGGCATACAAGAATTATAGCATACGATTTTTATCGTTTTGATGCCTGATAAACCCCGCGTTATTGAGGTAAAGAAGTTACGGAGTGGGTGTTGGTGTCAGATGCACAGTATAGTCTGCTCCCACAACAATACGGATGTTGTAGGCGCTGGCTGTCGCGGGCTGGTACGAAATTTTTACTGGGTTAAATTCCTTTTCAAGTATGGCAAGATCTGAGGGGTTAATATTGGTACCGAAGGCAATGATGCTTGTTTTTGGCGACATAATCCCGCCGGTATTTGTCGGCGGTGTTGTCCTGATGTTCAGATTCTCCAGCGTATTTGTTACAACCTGCGCAAGTCCTTCTGTTTTTGTTCCGTTTTGCACCTGTACGACTGCTGAAAACGGTTCCGGTTTACCTGAGATGACGTCGGTAATCCATGCGTGAATATTTGTATAGTTGCCCTGACCGTCTTTCGGGATGAGAATATCCAGGTTATCGCTTGAAAATGAGTCTTTTAAATAATTTTGGTCGGTGAGAGCAAGCGAGACAATCTGGTATTTGCCAAGCGCCGGTGCATTCTGAATAAGTGTTTGGATATCCGATGGCGCCAGGTCGGTGCGAAGGTCATCCTTCAGGCTGTCGATAAACGGAATGATTTTCGGAATAAAGCCGACGGTAAATATTTTCTGTTCGACTGCGATAAGGAGATTCCGCTGACGTCTCGCCCTGCCGAAGTCAGTGCCATCCTGGGCACTGTGGCGCGATCTGGCATAGATTAACGCGCGATCTCCGTCCATATGCTGCAGTCCGGCATTAAAATGCACGTTTTCATACCGGCAGGGGAAATACGCCCAGATATCTGATTCCGCAGAGACTGTTGCGATAAACGCTTTTATGTCTTCATCCGAGTGCCCGCACGTGGCCGCGGCACTGGCTTCGTTGGGGTACCCGGGATCATCAAATGCAGGCTGGACATTTATATCAACGCCGCCGATCGTGTCGATCGTTTTTACAAAACCGGAAAAATCCATACCGACGAAATAATCTACCGGCAGTCCCATGACCTGGGATACTGTATATTCCGCCAGCCTTCCGCCGCCGTCCGGGCCTTTAAACTGTGCCTGTTTATCGGGATACATGGTGTCGTCCAACCCAATGGCATAGGCTGCGTTAATTTTAGACGGGGATTCGGATGTACCGGCAGTAGGAATATTGACCCACAAATCCCTCGGGATGGAAATAAGAAATATTTTTTTAGTTTTCGGATCGACGTGAATGTCCATCATGGAATCGGTAAGGTACGGCCCGTCGTGGGTGCCGCCGCCGTAGCCCAGAAGGAGTACGTCAAACGGTGTTTTTTTTGAAAGATGCTGCGGTATGGTATCGGGCGGAGCACTGGCTGTTTTTTGGCGTGTGATGAACACTTTCGTGTGGACGGAATGGTACCAGATCGCAAAAAGCGCGCCGGTAAGCAGAATAATGATAAAAAGGAGCGCGATCAGTCGTTTTTTCATAAAGAATTCATCCGAACCACTATTTTACCATGATTTGTTGCATGTGTCCTGATATAATAAAGAAATCAGTATGGCAAAGCATTTATTTCAACCGGTAACGGCGCAGGTGAACTTTCCCGATCTTGAGGAGCGGGTACTCAAATATTGGAAAGAGAATAAAATTTTTGAGAAATCCGTCGAGAGCCGGCCGGCCAATAAAACGTGGACGTTTTTGGATGGGCCGCCGTTTATTACCGGGTTGCCGCATTACGGGACACTTCTCTCCAGTATTCCCAAGGATTTGTTTCCCCGGTATTGGACGATGAAGGGGTATCGGGTCCGGCGTGTGTGGGGATGGGATTGCCATGGACTGCCGGCAGAAAATAAAGTGGAAACGAAACTCCATATTAAGCGGAAAAAAGATATAGAAACCACAATCGGTGTACAGAAATTTATTGATGAGTGTAAATCCTATGTGTCGCAGGTTTCCGGCGAGTGGGAATGGTATGTGGATCATATCGGCCGCTGGGTGGATTTTAAGAACGCCTATAAGACTATGGACACGAGTTACATGGAGACGGTGATGTGGGTATTTAAACAAATGTTTGAAAAAAAGTTGATTTATAAAGGGCTGCGCGTATCCCTTTATTGTCCGCATGACGTGACTCCCATTTCAAATTTTGAAGTAGCCATGGACCCGGAGAATTATAAGGAAATTACGGAACCCGCAGGAGTTTTTATGTACCAGTCTCATGAGGATAAGAACACCTATTATCTCGCCTGGAGTACGACGCCGTGGAATAAAATCGCCACACCCGCTCTCGCCGTCAACCCGAAATTAACGTACGTGAAGGTTGAGCAGGGGGATGACAAATATATTTTGGCAAAAACGACCCTGAAGATGCTTTCGGATAGGCCGTATAAAGTTCTTGAGGAATTTTCAGGGGAAACGCTCGTCGGTAAGAAGTTTGTGCCGCATTACAACTTTTATACAATCGATGAAGGGAAGAAAGCATTTGTTATTATCCCGGGAGATTTCGTGACTGCAGACGAGGGCACCGGTATCGTGACGATTGCAGCATATGGCGAGGAAGATTTAGGGGTCATGCAAAAAGAGAATATTCAGATCGTCCTGCACGTGGATGAAGAGGGCATGATGAAGCCGGACGTACCCAAGTGGGCAGGGAAATATTATCTGGATGTGGACCCTCTGGTTATCGAAGATTTGAAAAAACGTGAACTTATTTACCGCGTGGACGAGTATACTCATCCGGTTCCCACGTGCTGGCGCTGCCACACGCGTCTTATGTACGCGCCGCAGGATGCGTGGTATGTGAATATCCAGTCGTTGAAAGCAAAGATGAAGGCGACGAATGAGAAAGTGAATTGGTTCCCCGCACATTTTAAATACGGCCGGTACCTCAAAAGCCTGGAGAACGCGCCGGACTGGTGCATCTCCCGCTCTCGTTACTGGGGCAGCCCCGTGCCGGTTTGGGAATGTAAAAACGGACATATGTTCGTCCCCGGCTCGATTAAAGAATTGGAAGAAGCGGCTGGTACAAAGATTACCGATCTGCATAAACCCGGAATTGATGCAGTGACGGTAACGTGTAAGGAATGCGGGCAAAAAGCAACACGCGTGACCGAGGTACTGGATAGTTGGATTGAGGCAGGCAGCGCGCCGTTTGCCGAAAGGCATTTTCCGTTTAATACAGAAGTGAAGCTTACCGACTTCTTTCCGCCGGATTTTATCGTTGAGTATACCGGACAGATCCGCGCATGGTTTTATGTACTTCATGTTATCGCAACTGCTATTTATGACTCACATGCGTTTAAAAATGTTCTGGTCACCGGCGTCATATTGGGAACCGACGGAAGGAAAATGAGCAAAAACTATAATAATTATCCGGATCCCAAGGAAATGTTACAAAAATACGGCGGCGATGCCCTGCGGTTATATCTTCTTGGGTGTCCGGTGATGCACGGGGAAGATATCAGGATTTCGGAACTTGAATACCGCAATCAGGTGAAGGGAATGCTTTTGCTTTTATGGAATGTGTATAACTTTTTTGTGACGTATGCCGGGATTGACCAATGGACGCCAAAAACGGATGCCGTGAAACCGGTACACGTTATGGACAGATGGATTCTTTCACGGTTGGATAGCACAATTCAGGAAATAACGGAGAAGGGGTATGAATTGTATGATACGCCGGTCATTGTGGGGGTAGCGTGGAAATTTATGCAGGATTTGTCCTTGTGGTATGTGCGCCGAATCCGAGATCGCGTGGGTCCGGCAGCGCCTTCGGGAAAAGATAAAGATAATGCATATCAGACTCTCTGGTACGTGCTAGTGACGTATTGCAAAATTCTTGCGCCTCTTATTCCGTTTGTGACGGAAGAGATGTATAGGAATTTGACCGGCAAAGAGTCTGTTCATTTGGAATCTTGGCCAATGGCCGGTGTGCCGGATACGGCGCTAGAAGAAGAAATGACGAGTGCGCGGGAAGTTGTTGAAAAAGCGCATGCGATACGGAAAGAGAAGAAGATGAAGGTGCGGCAACCGTTGGCAGTTCTTACAGCCGCAACACCGGCAAAATTATCCGAAGATGTTCAGCGGGTAATAGCAGAAGAGGTAAACGTGAAGAGTGTCGCACATAGCGTGGGGGATTTATCAGTTGATTTGAATATACAATTGACGCCGCAACTTATTCAGGAAGGCGCCGCGCGGGAACTGGTGCGCGATATTCAGAAGCTCCGCAAAGAAAAAGGCTGTACAATAGATGCGCATATTAAACTCACTCTGCCGAAGGATAAACAGTCTTTATCTGCTGATCTTATTGCGTACATACAAAAAGAAACACTGACTGAAACAATAACATGGGGCGACGCACTCACCATATCGACTGGATAACAGCACTCGTTCTTACGTGCCTGGGATCGTTCGGACTTTTTATCCTTTTGACGATCAGCCAGGCGTATTTTGTATCCCAGCTTCTGTATCTTATCTTGGGATTTATTTTGTTGTTCGGCATTTCCTCTGTCGATGCGGTGCTTCTCTGGTGGTTTGCTCCGGTCGGGTATGTCCTTTCTATCATATTTTTGGCGATGTCGTATCTTGGACCCAGCATCCGTGGCGCGACGCGTTGGATTGTGATAGCCGGGGCTCAAATCCAGCCGTCTGAGTTCGTTAAACCGTTTTTACTGCTCGCATTTGCGCATTTTATGGCGAAATATCCGCCGAGGTATTTAAAAAATGTTCCGATACTTTTTCTTTTGTTTGTTCTGCCCTTTTTTCTTGTTTTCCGGCAACCGGATTTAGGTACAAGCCTGGTATATGCGGCTTTTTGGAGTGCAATGCTTTTGGCTGCAGGTCTGCCTGTATGGTTTTTTGTATCTGCCGCCGCGGCAATCGGTATACTTCTACCCTTTATATGGTCGCACCTTGTACCGTATCAACAATCACGGGTTCTTACATTCTTAAATCCCGCGCTTGATCCGAAAGGTGCTGGATACAACGCTCTGCAGGCGATGATTGCAGTCGGCAGCGGTCAGTGGTTCGGTCGAGGTCTCGGGCGCGGCACCCAGTCTCACCTGCGGTTTTTGCCGGAATTTCATACGGACTTTATTTTTGCAACGCTGGTGGAGGAATTGGGGTTTGTGGGAGGAACGCTCATTTTGGCAGGGTATGCATTTCTTCTCTACCGTGTTATCGAGCCGATTCTCGCGGGGGCGGTTGAGGAAACGCGCTTGTTTATCTATTCATTCGGCCTGTTTGCGATGTTACTTTCACAGATATTTATAAATGCCGGTATGAATATGGGCCTTATTCCAATAACGGGCATCACACTGCCGTTTGTGTCGTACGGCGGAAGCTCGATCCTGTCAACAGCCATTTCCTTCGGCATACTTTGGGCGTTGGCACGCACCAATCATGAAAGATCCGGCATTGCAATCACGCATCATTCCTGATAAAATGACCAAATATGTTTGTAATAGTAGAAATTCAGGGAAAACAATATCGGGTACAGGTAAAAGATGTCATTAACGCTTCATATATTGAAGGAAAAGAGGGCGACGGTTTGACATTTGACCGGGTACTAATGGTTTCTGATGACAAAAAAACTCAAATCGGTACTCCGACAGTCGCGGGGGTCTCCGTTAAGGCAAAAATTGTTGCTCAGGCAAAGGGAGAAAAACTTAATGTCCGCCGGTATAAGCAGAAAGTCCGATACCGGAAATCCACAGGATTCCGACCACTGGTTACAAAGCTTGAAATAGTCTCCATCGGATAAAACCATGACATCCTATGTATTTATTCTCGGGCGTACCCCGGAATTAGCTTTTCTTGAACTTCAGACATTCATCCCCGATGTTGTACTCATTGGCAACGGGGTGGCGATCGCTTCGCACAATATACCGATACAAAAACTAGGAGGCACAGTAAAGATTGCTGAGGTTATTGGGACCATTCCCTCGGTAACAGCGGGACATCTTGCACCGTTCATTGACAGCGCCACATTTGGCATTAGCAATTATAAGACTTCGAGGGATCTCCTTGAAGAGGTGAAAACAATGCTCACGCAGAGCGGAAAGCACGTACGATTTGTTGAATCGAGAAATGGAAATGAGTTGTCCAGTGTCGTTATTCAAAAACAGCATGTGCAGGATTATGTGTTGGTGCAAACGAAAGACGGCTATTATGTGGGAAAAACTATAGAAGTTCAGCCATTTGAGGAATGGAATGCGAGAGATTATGGTCGGCCCAGCGCGGACCCCAAAAGCGGCATGTTACCGCCGAAAGTGTCGCGTATGGCCGTCAATATTGCCGACAGACGGCGTGATATTGGCTCCGTACTTGCTCAAAAAACACTCCTTGATCCTTTCTGCGGCATGGGAACAATTCTTTCAGAAGCACTTGTTATGGGATGGAATGTTATAGGCAGCGATTACTCGGACGAGACTGTTGCAAAGGCGCGGAAGAATCTCCAATGGTTGGGTCAAAAATATTCAGATTTAGGAGTTACATACCGTTTACATGTTTCGGATGCAGTTCATATTTCCGATTGTGTTGATAAGGAATCCATTGATGCAATTGTGACGGAGCCGTTTATGGGCCCGACAAAAATTGGTGATGTCCGCAATACAATAAAAGGCCTGGAGAAACTGTACATCGGCTGTTTACGGGACTGGAGGCACGTTCTTAAGGCTCACGGGATGGTCATGATGGCACTTCCCATGTATGCCGTAAACGGAAAAACAGTCTTTGTGAAAAAAGTTATTGACATGTGTGAAACGCTTGGGTATACTACTTTGACTGGACCCATAGAATATAGTAGACCGGGGGCTAAAGTAAAACGAATGTTTTACCTTTTTGAAAAACGATAATATGGCACACGTAAAAGCAGGCGGAACGGCCGCAGGAAACAAAGATTCAGTCTCAAAGCGTTTAGGCGTGAAAGTCTACGGCGGTCAGATGGCCCAGTCCGGCAGCATTATCGTGCGGCAGAAAGGTACGAAAGTCTATCCTGGGACAGGAGTGAGACTTGGTCGGGATTATACGATTTATGCGATACAGAAGGGTATGGTCAACTTTTCAACGAAAGAAGGAAAAAAAGTAGTTTCTGTCCTGCCTGTACAATCATAAACCATGGCTGACACACAACAGGTTTTGCATCTGGACGTCGATATTATTCAATCCAACCCTCTTCAACCCCGTGGTCTTATCTCACCTGAATCGCTTACGGAATTGGTCAATTCCATAAAAGAGCACGGCGTCATTGAGCCGCTCGTTGTTGCCAAAACTCCCGCAGGATACCAGCTTATTGCAGGAGAACGGCGGTGGCGCGCTTCCAAACAGGCAGGCCTATCGACCGTTCCGGTGATTGTTCGCGAAACGACGGCCCGCGGTATGCTTGAAATGGCAATTGTGGAGAACGTTCAGCGTGAGGACCTCAATCCCATTGAGCGCGCTCAGGCATTCCAGCGGTTGATCGAGGAATTCGGTCTTCCGGTTTTGGAGATTGCCAAACGTGTCGGCAAAAGCGAATCGTATGTAAGTAATACCATGCGGCTTATGGCACTTCCTGATGCTATTAAAGACGGGCTTATTTCCGGTGCCATTACAGAAGGGCACGCGAGGGCTATTGCAGGGTTAGGGGAAGTGAAACTGATGGTGGAGGCATATAAGACGATTCTGTCGGAAAACGCCTCGGTCAGGCGCGCTGAAGATCTAGCCAGAAGACTGAAAGCACAGATGGATAAAAAACCCATTCATCGGGTAGAGCGAATCCACAGCGATGAACTGGATGCGATGGCTAAAGATTTGGCGCAGGCGGTCAACGGTCTTGTGAAAATCACCCAGTCCAAAGTTGAAGCGAGACTGGTATTTGTCATTCGGGGAAATCTGGAAACCACAAGTAAAATCCTCAAAACGATCCATGAACATCTTGGTCTGAAAAAATCTCCGTAATGCTACGGCATCGAATACGTGGGACGGGTGATGGGTCCCATCAGTGAGAACGGATAATAGCGGAAAATCGCAACCCCGATAAGATCCCCTTTTGCAATGGTCCCGAACTCGCGGGAATCGGAACTGTGTGCCCTGTTGTCTCCGCAGACAAAATAATTATCCGGCGGGACAGTGATGGTTTGCCCCTCCGGAAGGAATGTGCCGCCGAAAATTTGTGTATCGGGCGCCAGATACGGCTCGACAAGTTTTTCGCCGTTTATCCAAAGCGCGTTATCATGGACTGACACTGTGTCGCCCGGAAGACCGATGACACGCTTGATGTAGTCAATCTCTTTATTCATCGGGGATTTGAGAATGACGACGTCACCCCGTACCGGGTCGCGGAATTTATATAAAATTTTATTGGTGAGGATATATTCACCATCATGAAAGTTCGGTTCCATAGAAGAACCCTGAATTTCCTGGGGGGACATAATGAAGAGGTACACCATAACGAGTAGGGCAAGTACGACGACGATTCCCTGCAAAAAATCGAATATAGAAGTGAATGCCCGTTTGATCCAATTCATACATCAAGTCTACGTGATATAATAAATACCGTCAAGGAAGGAAATATGGGCGGTTAGCTCAGCTGGTAGAGCGTTTCATTGACATTGAAAAGGTCATAGGTTCAAGTCCTATACCGCCCACACTAACGTTGAACATCGTTATTCGGAATCTGCACCGCATATATTCCAACAAAATCGGCACCATCCGGGGTAGGAAATTTTTTTACTTCAGTAAGATACGGCAAAAGAAACGGCGGTGATGTGTCGCGTCGCACGATATAGTACGTGGGATACGTTTGAATAAGTTTCGCCTGGTTTTTAAGATCTTCCTGCGAGTTGAGAAAGATGACGGCGATTGTTCTGCTGGAATAAAATGTTGCAAGAATATAATCTGAGGGGTTGTCCGGCGTGTCAGCAACGGCCAGGAGAACGGGCGTCCCATGTGAAATGTTTGAACGGATATACCGTGCGGCATCGGAAGATGCGTAGCCAGACGTCCAATAATACGCGTAATTACGTTCTTGCGTGAGGGGCGTGTGATCGGGAAACAGCCAGAAATACCACCGAGCATTGAGTATGAGGATCCCGGAAAAGATTGCAGGGAAAGTTAATGTCATGATGACGATGAGCCGACGTTTTTTCACCCAGAGATCATAGATTCCAGATGCAAGGAGCGGAAGAAGCGGCACGAGACAGATGAGTACATACCGTGTCGTAAATAACTTTCCGGTCAGAATCACAATACCGGCGGTCGCGAGTGTGAAATAGAGGAGGAAATAAAAGTAGCGTCGGGGAAGCTGATTCCGACTGAAAAAAATAGCGATGGGGTAGAGCGGATTTACATATACGAGGAGAGCAAAAACTACTATCCCGATGTTTCTTACCCATATGGGAAATGGGAATGTGAATAGTTCACGAATGGAATACGTAAAAGAATGCGGTTCGGCGAACAGAAATGATCGGTCAGGGCGAAGAAGCAGCGGTAACAATAGGATGACAGTAATACCCATGCAGAGACCGATACGGAGAAGCGCCGTGAAGGGGTGTTTCCGGTCGGCGTACGTAATGGCGCCCATGGCCACGAGCGCCATGATGAGTCCCGTTGATTTGATCCAGAGCGATACTGCCAGTGAGAAAGCGGTTACGACAATATTCTTACGCGATAGCGACCACAGAAGGAGAACCATTGCGGTGACCAGTAGCCCGTCCATGAGTGCGACTGTTTGGAAGAAAACAAAAATCGGCGTGACAGCAAATAAGAAAAGCGCAATGACCGATATCTTTTCATTTACTATGTGACTGACCCAGTCCGCGAAGAAGAAAAACGAGATCGCATTTATAATAAGCACAGCTAATCGTGCGCCGATGAACGGGGTACCGAATATATGTGAACCAATACCGAAAATCCAGAAGGCAAGCGGTTGACGGGACACGTAGTGTATCGAAGCCCACCGCATCATAGGGTTTTGAACCATCAGCTGGCCCCAACGGACATAAATCGATTCATCGGAAAACGGTGGATAACGGAAAAGAAGCAAAAGTCTGAGGAATAAAAATAGACAAAATAAAAATGCTATCCGGTGCTTCCACACGAAAGATTTCATACAGCTTTACCCGTATTATACTGGGATCAGCGGAGAATATCTTCGTTCGTCTTCTGTTCATCAAAATTACAGACGTAAATGTAAGTTTACAGTGCGAGTAGGATTTCTAAAGTGAAACAGGTGTTTGATTATGATTTTCGCATTGTAGCTTCAAAAATGATATAACTAACAAGAGGCATGTGGCTATAATGAATAGTAGCAACGTATTTCACAGGATATTTGTTAACACATCAAGTCAGATTGTCGCTAAGGCGACAACGGTCATCCTTGGGTTTCTTACGGTGGGACTTTTAACAAGATATTTAGGTGTTGCGCAGTACGGAATATATAATCTTGTATTTGCCTATCTCGCTTTTTTTGCTACGTTCGCCGATTTTGGACTTCAACTTACATTGGTTCGTGATTTGTCGGATGATTTAAAGTCATCGAATGATTTAAAATCTACATATTTTTCACTTAAAATAATTTTTACCGTTATTTCAATATTATTAGCTCTTGTCGCACTCATATTTTTCCCTTACTCACAAACAATAAAGATGGCTATTCTTGTTGGCTCTCTTGCTGTCGGGGTTGGTCAGATGAATGCATATGGGGCGTCTGTATTTCAGTCAAAGGTTAAACTTGATCTTGTAGCACTTCTGGAAATAATCAATCGAATCGTAACGGTAGTTGCGATCGTTATATTTGTTTTGTTGCATTGGGGGCTATACGCAATTATTCTTGCAGTTCTCATAGGGAATATGGTGAGTACACTATTAAATATTTACTTAGCACCAGATTTTTATCAGATAACATTAAAACCTTCCTTGCAATTATTTAAAAAGGTGGTCAAAGTTTCATTTCCCGTTGGTATAACATCCTTATTAGCAATGTTATATTTTAATGTCGATACATTGATGCTTTCCGTGATGAAAACAACGGTTGATGTTGGCATATATAGTCTTGCATATAAATTGTTCGATAACGTTATTATGCTCTGGGCGTTCTATATGGCGAGTGCATATCCTTTAATGGCCGGCTATATTCATAAAGAAGAAGTAAAAAATTTAAAGATGATTATAAAAACATCGCTTATTATTCTTGTACTATTTTCTTTAATAACACTTGTTGTAGGGTATATCGCTTCGCCTCTAGCAATTGCTATTCTTGGTGGAAAGAGCTTCGTTGCAAGTATATTGCCTTTCCGAATCTTAATTTTTGCTTTACCACTAGTATTTTTGAATAACATCTTCTATTTTTTGTTTTTGTCATTTTCAAAAGTTAAATGGATATTAGGGGTATTGATTATTTCGCTCATATTTAATTTCGTTGTGAATTTATTTGTTATTCCACAATTTAGCTATTTGGGAACAAGTGTTTCAACTGTTATAACGGAAGCACTAACATCCATTAGCTATTTTATTATTTTATGGAAGTTAATGAAAACCGCTCCTGCCAAAAATCTTCTGAGTTGATATGTCCAATCCGAATGTAGGAATTTTTTCGCCTGATAAAATTATTAAAGACTTGCAGTGGGATGCTTTGCAAAAAGCTTCGCGTTACACTCGAGGTTCATTATTAGACGTTGGTTGTGGACTCATGCCATATAAGTCAATATTTATGTCAAAGGTTATTTCCTATACGGGTATAGATAAACATAGTGCTGCTGCTGATATTAAAAAGGACTTTTTACGATATCCATTCCATTCAAAATCATATGACACAGTACTGTGTACGCAAGTTCTCGAGCATACGCCCGATCCACAGCAGTTTTTAAATAAAATAAACAAGATACTTAATAAAAACGGCATTCTTATTTTAACGGCGCCGTTTACGGGATATTTGCATGAAGTTCCTTATGATTATTACCGGTACACAAAATTTGGTCTCGAATATATGGTTAAGAAAGCGAACTTTAGGATCGTCTATATTCGAAGTGAAGGAAATTGGATTACTTCAATCGGGCAAGAGACAATTTCTTATCTTGAACCCACATTTAATCGTTTTTTCCTTAAATACCCCAAACGACTTCTACAGCTAGGTATCCTATTGTTGATGAAGGGTTTTTCAAGTTTGCCTGGACGTTTTACTAAATCTCAGTACAGCGTTATTAACTACATTGTTGTAGCAAAAAAGCAGTAATTTTTAATGAAAATTTTATTTATTAGAAACGCGGATAGGTTCAGCGGCTCCGAAACGTACGATATTAATTTGTTTTCGGAGTTTCGTAACTATCGGTCGGTAAAGACATATTTTTTGACTAATTTAGCTTTATTTGCGAGACGCGCATCACGATTCGGTGTAACTACGACGGTTATTTCCTGGGGTGCAGAAGGGATTGGAACAAAAAGACAACTATTGGTTGTTCTTGTACGGCTTCCAATTATTCTTCCCCGATATATTTCACTCATTCATCAACGTGAAAACGGTGTACGTTTTGATGTTATTTGCTTACAATCGATGACAGAAAAAATATTTCTTACTCCATTACTTAGGTTATTTGGTTATAAGATAATTTGGACTGAGTTAGGACCAATTTACGCTACGCAAACTTCCAAAGTCGTTACATTTCTTTATAAGGCAGCGAGTTTATTCGTTTGCAAAATTTTAACGATTTCTAAAGACACGAAGCAAGATCTTGTTCGTGGAGGACTATCTGTGCATAAAATTATTCCTCTGTATGTCGGTATTGATACAAATGCATTCAAGCCGCTGAGTCACATTCAAATACAAACTATACGAAGGCGTCTGCATATTCAACCGAAGGCGTTCGTCGTTGGTTTTTTAGGAACAGTGACGAATGAAAAAGGAATAGAAGATTTTGTTGATGTATCGCGCCGGCTTATTCATAAGAATACGAATTACCATTTTATTGTTATTGGGGATGGACCCTATTATTCTTGGCTCCAAAAAACTCTAAAGAAGTTTAATATTGCACAAAATTATACGTGTTCCGGATTTCTTGAGGACGTTCGTAAATATTTAGGTAGTATCGATATATTATTTTTGCCCACGCGTCATTTTGAAGGTCTCCCATTGGCTATATTAGAGGCACAATCGATGGGAAAGGTTGTTGTAACCAGCAGAATGGGTGGTAATCCTGAAATTGTTAAGAATGGTGTAAACGGTTTTCTTTATAGGCAATTTGATATAACAGCTATTAGTAGACGTATTGAAGACCTTTATGCTCATAAATCTAAGATGGCTGAGTTGAAGAGGCAAGCACGAGAGAATATAATAGACAGGTTCAATATCAAAATTCAAGCAAAGAAATTTATTCAGTCTCTTCAAACCTTATGATTATCGGTGTTGATGCGGGAGCATTGTCCATTCGGGATGATAGGTTGAGAGTCGGCGTATATCGTGTGACGGTGAATCTTCTGCGCGAACTCGGTAAAATTGATAAAAAAAATGAATACCGACTCTACACCTTTTTACCCATTCATCCCGCGCAAATGAAAGAGTTCGGGCCGCGGATGAAAAATGTGGTTGTGCGCCCCGTGATAGGCTGGTCGATGATTCAACTACCTATTGAGCTTCGGCGGAATCCTGTGGATGTATTTTTGGGGGTGTCCCAGATGATTCCTTTTTCAGCCGCGCGGAATATCGGTTTTGTGTATGACCTCGGATTTTTACGGTATCCAGGGGCGTATCCCGGCTCTCTTGCCCGTCTTGAGATGCAGACGAGGCAGCTGGTAAAACGATCCGACCATATTGTTACAATTTCTAAATCCACAAAAGCGGATATTATCCGCACGTACAAGGTCGACAATGACAGGGTGACGGTTAACTATCCCGGCGTCGACCAGCGGTTTACCAGAAGTGGCCCGAAGCACAAGGAAAAAAATCCGTACATCCTGTATGTTGGGGCGCTTAAGCGCGGGAAAAATATTCCGTTTGCCATACGAACGTTTAAAAAATTTTTGGATTTGAGCAAAAAACAATATAATTTCCTTTTAGTCGGCGGTGATTATTGGGCGGACAAAATGATTCCTCAGGCCATAGAAAAGCTGGGCCTGTGGGATCGTGTGAAGCTTGTCGGGTACGTTCCTGACCGTGTGTTGCCTTCGTACTACCGCGGCGCGAACGCGCTTCTTTTGACATCGCTTTGGGAAGGATTTTGTCTGCCGGCAACAGAGGCTATGCGTTCAGGGTGTCCGGTTGCGTACGCAAAAACCGGATCATTGCCCGAAATTGTCGGGGATTCAGGCTTGGTATTTGCTAAAGACGATGAAGCCGCCGCCGCCCGTTCACTTGCAGAGATTGCAGGATCAGCTGCTCTTCGGAAAAAATTAACTGGTATGGGAACTGCGCGCAGTAAACAATTTACCTGGGCTGCATTTGCGCAGAGCGTCTATCGGATTCTTTCGGACTCATGAAGTTATTGTGGCAGAAACGCATTGTCCTTTTTCTTATCCTCATCGGAGCCGCCTTATGGCTTTGGGGAAGTATGTATCCGTTTGTAGGTATTTACAACACGAACAATAATTATTTAAGTTTGGCGGCGAAAAATTATCTGCGCTTCGGGTTCGCCACGCTTAAATTTTTCCCGACCTATTTTGCCGGGGCGCATTTTATGCCGGGCGACCCGTATTATCTGCATCACCCGATTCTCGTCTTTTGGCTGGAAGCGCTTTCCGTATTTCTTTTCGGCACGGCCAACTGGGTCGTTCACGTGCCGCAGATACTCTTTGCCGCCGGCAGCATGGTAATGGTGTACGTGATTGCAAAGAAACTGTGGAATCCATCCGTTGCACTATGGTCGTTGGCGCTTGCGAGTATATTTCCGATGACGGGATTTTTCTGGAAATACATGTTGTTTGAACAGGCAAGTCTATTTTTTAATCTTCTCGTCTATTATTTCGTTCTCTGTTTTGCACGGGATACCAAGCCGCGGTATCTTGTTGCCATATTCTTCGCGACTATATGTTCCGGGCTTGCGGACTGGGGTGTGTTATATCTGTTATTTCCCTTTATTATTTTTTTCTTTACGAAGCTCGGGAAGCGCGTGCTCCCCGCAATTGTTGTGTATCTTGCGGCGACCGCCGTCAGTTTAGGGAGTTTTCTTTTCGGCGTATTGGCCTTACAGAAAGGATTCGGGGAGCTATCCGTTGCCATTTGGTCACGTTCCTATACGGCGGAACTGACAGGATTATCCGTGTGGCCGGTCCGGCTATTGGTAATATCCCTCATACGTATTTTTCTTTATTTTTCTCCGTTCGCTTTTGTATCCGGTATCTATATCGTCAAACTCATCGGTCACAGGGAATCCTGGAAGTTACCGGACATTACCCTCATTTTCTTTTTTCTGTTCGGGCTCTTAAATCTTATATTTCTCCCTACTGCGACGTGGGGACACAGTTATTTTCTGTATTACTTTATTCCGTTTTTTGCCTGGACCGGCGGCCTGTGGCTTGAGCGAAGAGAAAAAAAGTCGTGGGCGGTCTGTTTCTGGGTTGCAATCATTATAGTTTTTAGTGTCGCAGTGAATTATTTAAAGATCCAGCAGGTCAGAAAGCAGCTGTGGAAATATGATGTTGCCAGGGCAGTGAATACCAAGCTGGCGCCTTTTGAGACGATCGGTGTTATGAATTTCCCCGGTGATGTATTTGAGAATTACTTTTTTCATCCGTCGCAGCCGATCGGATATACGCAACTGGCGGATTGGACCCGCGGTATCGTTTTTCCCGGTGTTGCCCGAGCAATATTCGTTTGTGCCGGAGTCTGTACCACGGGTGAATTGCAGCAGGTTGAACGGTTAAAACGTGCGGCGAGTGTTGAAACATACACGGCCGGAGGCAATGACGCCTGGCTTATTACCAAACAAATACATAAACAGAATACAACCGATATCAACACGACAATACCGTCGCCGCTGCAAACGTCGGTACATGAAGGAAATATATTTTTACGATGGTATCGCGACATCCGTGATGCGCTTAATGTGGGGCAGATATGAAAGTTGCCGTCGTCCGCGGAAAATTTTTAAACAAATACGAGATGCAGTTTTTCGAGCCGCTGACGGAGTCGTTCGATATGACTGCGTTCGGCTCGCTGACAAGTTTCCATGACAGGTTCGCGTTTCCCGTGGTCAAACTTCCGTCTCCCATGGACCTTCCTGATTTCCCGTATAAAATGCCTCTGCTAAACAGGCTGTTTGTCGATGCGCATTATTTATGGGGTTTGGAAGGGAATCTGAAAGGTTTTGATCTCGTGCATACGGCTGAAACGTATTTCCGGTATACGCAGCAGTGTTTAAACGCTAAAAAGAAAGGGTATGTGAAGAAAGTCATCGCAACGGTTTTGGAAAATGTCCCGTTTAATAATGAAGGAATCCCCGGCCGCAGGGCGTACAAAGCCAGGGCAAGACGGGAACTCGATCACATTATTGCCCTTACCAATAAAACGAAAACCGCCCTGCTTCTTGAGGGAGCAGACCCCGAAAAAATTACGGTCATCAGCCATTTTATCGATACAAAAGTGTTTTATCCTGCGAAAGACTCGGTCCTGCGCCGGAATCATGCACAAAAGAGACTGACGATTTTATTTTCCGGAAGGCTCCAGTGGTATAAAGGAGTTTTTGATATCGTTGAGGCGGCAAAAAAACTTATTCATGATCCGGCTCTTTCTCGCTATTTCCTCACGTTTGTTTTTGTGGGAAACGGGAGTCAACGGGGAAAATTACTGGATTTAGAAGAGCAGTACGGGCTTAGCAGGCATTTCGTCCATACGAGTGCTTTGTACGAGGACATGAACGCGTTCTACAACAGCGCGGATATGTTTATCGCACCGAGTAAACCCACGCCGACATACGAGGAGCAGTATTGTACGGCTCTCCTTGAGGCACAGGCCGCGGGTCTCCCGATTGTCACCACAAGAAGCGGCGGAATACCGGAAAATATCGGAGATGCCGGTGTCATGGTTGATCCTGGAGATGTCCCTGCACTTGCACAAGCACTGAAAAGCTATATACTGAGCCCCAGGAAACGCAGCGTGTACGGACAAGCTGCCCGTAATCGGGCGGTAACTGTTCACGATGCGCGGATAGGTGCAAAAAAACTTGCTGCCCTCTACACCTCATTATTTTGATGAAACGATGGTTGCCTGTTATTCTCATTTTTCTTTTTATTGCGTTATCTTTCGCAAGTGCCCGTGCGGAGTCGCTGACGTTTGACGAAATCGTGCACATGCAGGAAGGTGTGAACGCACTTACCCGGCATACGTTTTTTATCGACACGAATAATCCGCCGCTTATCCGCGAGCTTGCCATGCTGCCTACAGTCCTGGGACTGGGTACGCTTGTGCCCCCGCGTGCAGTCACCGTTTTCTTCGGAGCGCTGACGCTTATTGCCGTGTATTTTTTCACCAAACGGTATTTCGGCCGCACTCAGGCGGTTTTTGCCCTGTTTTTACTGGCACTGGAACCCACATTTCTGGCAAACAGCCATTACGTGACGCTGGATACCGGTGTAACACTGTTTGTTTTTCTTGCCTACATGGCGTTTGTCCGGCTTATGGAGCGGTATTCAATACGGCGCCTGGGTGTCGTTGCCATTACTTGGGGTTTAGCGTTCTCTTCAAAAATTACTGCTATCCCGTTTCTCGTTATCAGTACAGTCGTTGCGGGATTATCGGTGTATAAAAAAGCGTTCAAGAAATTATACACAAATATTTTTCATGTCATTTTCTTTATTTGTATAACCGGATTCGTCATTTGGGCAGCATATTTTTTCACTTCAGACGTCCTTGTAGTATCCCGTGAGGATGCCGGGAGGGTATCGAGCCGCCTGTACGCGTACGCTCTTGCCCGTAACGACAAGGCGCTCGCGGGAATTCTGCGGATCGCGGAAACACAGAAGTTGCCGCTTAGAAATTATCTTGCGGTCATCAAAAATACCGTCATCAGGCCACAGCGTCAGCCAAAGATCTTTTTTTTGGGACAGTTTTATCCGTCTGCCCGCTGGTATTTTATGGTCACGACATTTCTGTTAAAAGTCCCCATTCCGCTATTGGTATTTTTTATTCTCGGATTGTGTGCACAGAGGCGCCGCAGACGGATTGCGCTGTTTGCCATTCCGGTTTTCGCGGTATTGGTACTTATATCCGCGGTAAATATTCAGCCCTGGGTCCGGTATATGTTACCGGTAATTCCGTTTGTTGCGGTTGTTGCGTCTGAAAGTTTGTACTGTCTGAAAGGATCAGCCGGCAAAATTCTTGTTGGTACTCTTTGTATCTGGTTTGCCTATGGGACGGGAACGGCGTTTCCGCATTACATCTCGTATGTTAATGAATTTGCCGGCCAGGCGCAGTCACGGTACCGGATATTGATGGACAGTAACCTGGATTGGGGCCAAAGTCTGCCGGATTTTGAGCGGTATATACAAACAATACGACCCGGGTTTGTCAGCTTTTCCTACTTCGGGCGTGATAACGGGGACCGGTATGGTCTTGTCAGTGATTTTGCGTACGGGAGCCACCGCTTTGAGGATATTTGTGCGTTCCATCATATCAACTTACCGTATGCTTCAACAAAAATCATGGTCGCCATAAGCGTTTCCAACTGGTATTACTGCGGATATAATCACGATCCGCAATTTGAGAACCGGCCAGTCGTAGGGGTTGTGGGAGGAAGCATTCTGATATTTTAAACCGCGTAACTTATGTGCGTAAAAGAAAGTAGACGATGTTCATCGCGTTTATCACTGATAACGGAATAATAATTGCAATAAGAAAATATGCCTTCGTCCATTTGTACCGTGAAAGCCAAGAAAAGACGGACGCAACACCGAATGAGAGAACCGGGAGTGAACTCACAAACATCCGCCCGCTGTATGAGGCCCCCTGCCACCACGTGCTCCAGGAAGAAACGGTGTAGAGTTCAAGAATAAATACCGATAAAAATAGAAACCGTTTTTTTGCTATGAGACCGACCGCGCCAAGAAGCGTGATCGGTGTCCACAGGAAGAGGCCGTTTTGCAGGCCAAAAAGCACCCCGATGATATGGGGACGGAGGAAAGTAAATCCCTCGCCGTCCGTAAGATACGGGCTAACCCAAAACTTTCCGGAGGTCCATTGCCATGCACATAATTGCGGTAAAAACAGAAGAAAAAAACCTGTAATAATCGGCAGAATATTTTTTTTAGTGATAAACGGGAGAAGAAGTATTCCGTAAATGATATCCTGGGTACGCATTAACCCAAGCAGTCCCAGAGCGGCTCCGATGGCGATCCATTGTTTATGTTTGGAATACAGAAGTGAGAGAAAGACCGTCGCGGCAAAAAAGGTCAACGCGTGGGAATTTACCACATCGAGGGATCCGTAAAACAACAGGTTACTTGCTCCGGCAACTGCGGTGACAGTCATGATGCTGACGGTTTTATTGAAATAGTTGAGCAGGAGATTCCACAAGAGAAGAAGTGAAAAAATAGCAGCAAGAACATCTGTTAATCCCACGATTATCTGATTGTGTGTCAGAAGATATGCAGGAACCCAAAAGAGTGCCGGTCCTATTGAAAATTTGTTTGGCTGCAGGGTAAGCCAAGCGTAGTAATACATGCCGTCCCCGTAGACGGTTTTGTGAAGATACTCCGCATGAGCAAAAAAACCGGTTATGTACACGGCACAAATGAAAAGGAACACGGATACCGGCGATAGACGCGCTAATAGTTTCATTCCTGGCAATGATATAATGGACGTGTGATAAGTGCAATCGTATTATCCCACAACGATGAAGATTCCATCGGCCGGACTCTCACCAGTCTCACCTGGTGCGGCGAACTTATTGTTATTGACGATTTTTCGACAGACGGGACAGTATCAATTGCGAAAAATTTTCATGCAAAAATATATCAACACCGCCTGAATGATGACTTTGCGGCGCAGAGGAACTTCGGACTGGCAAAAGCAGCAGGGGAGTGGATACTGTTTATGGACAGTGATGAGGTCGTTCCTACGGATTTGGCGAAAGAAATTCAAAAAGTTCTGGAAATTGACTGTGCAGGATTTTACATAAAACGCACGGATTACCTCTTCGGGAAGCCATTGCGCCACGGGGAGACGGGAAGAGTCCGTCTCCTGCGGTTAGCCAAAAAGAATTCAGGCATATGGAAAAGAACTGTTCATGAGGTGTGGAATGTGAGGGGCAGCATCGGTGAGCTTTCACACCCTCTCGATCATTTCCCCCATCAAGACGTCGCACAATTTATTACTGATATAAATCGATATTCAACGATCAATGCACGGTACCTCTATTCCAAAAATGTACACGTGTCGTGGTGGCATATTATCGCGTATCCAAAGGTCAAGTTTTTTATGGATTACGTCCTGTACCTCGGATTTCTTGACGGTACCGCGGGAGCAGTCTTGGCGTTAGCCATGAGTTTTCATTCATTTCTGACGCGCGCGAAGCTGTGGCTTTTGTGGCATCCGAAGGAAAAATAATGACTATTCTTATCGTTCTGTTTCTTGCGAGCCTTTTGGCAGGACAACTGGGAGGAATATCACCCTTTCCGGGAGTCGTCGTTTACGTGCATGATATTGTATTAGTTCTCCTGCTTCTATTTTCTGTTCGTAAATTCCGTGGTTCAAAGCTCACCAAGCCGATTCTACTGTTTATCGCAGTCGCTGCGCTTTCGTTGTTTGTTAATATATTCCGTTTTCCCCTTCCCGAAATCGGATTTGGAAGTTTATACCTCGTACGGTGGTCGTTTTATGCCGCGCTTTATTGTATTGTTGTTCAGGATAAGAAATACGTACATTTTTGGCTCCAAGGTCTGTATATAGTCGGCGTCGGACTGGGCGTTATCGGGCTTCTCCAGTTTTTTCTGTACCCGGACTTGCGGAATCTCATGTATCTGGGATGGGACCCGCATTATTATCGGTTGTTTTCCAGCCTTTTAGATCCTAATTTTGCGGGAATACTTTTGGTGCTGACGCTTCTTTTGGGATTCGGTTTGTGGAAGAAAAAGCAACACAATTATCTCCTTATCATCGGACAGATCGTCGCGTTTGTTTCTTTACTTTTGACGTATTCCCGGAGTAGCTACGCCGCGCTTGCCGTAGCTGTTCTCTGTTTCGCCGCATGGACGAAACAGTGGAAAATCGCATTGGGTATTGTTGCGTTTGCGGTACTCGTCTTTGTTCTTCCAAGAACTTCAGGGAGTACACTGAGCCTGTTGAGGCAGGACTCGTCGCAGGCGCGAGTCGGGAATTGGCAGGATAGCTTGCAGCTGATTGCAAAAGCGCCGCTCTTCGGCTACGGGTTTGACACCCTTCGGTATCTCAATAAGGCGCCGTCGGCTATTATATCCAAATCCGCTTCAGGTTTGGACAGCAGCATCCTTTTTGTTCTTGCAACAACAGGGGTCTTCGGTTTTGCCGCGTATATATATCTTCTTATTATGATGATTCGGGCTGGGGAAAAATCTATGTTCTATATTGTCAGTGTTGTGGCCATCCTCGTACACAGTTTGTTCGTCAACAGTCTGTTTTATCCGTGGGTGATGATATGGATATGGATCCTGACGGGCGCCGTTATTTGTGGTACGTGATTTTGCGCTGGACGGTTGTCTGATTTCCGGACGCATCGGTTGCTACAATATTCAGTATATTATCTCCTTCGTTTAAGGGATAACTGTAACTAAATGAGTCATCGGTTTTTATAACAACCACACGGTCGTTAATGGTGACCGTGACATTATCATCAGTCATGCCGTTGACGGTAACCGTATTGGGATCTCCGGAAACGGTCGTATTATCCGCTGGATCACTGATGACGAGCTTCGGCGGCGTGTTGCTGTAGGTGACGGAAACGATATTCGACAGGTCGCTGAGATTACCTTTTGCGTCCGTCAGTTTTGCGCTGATGGTATTGGCGCCGCTGGTAAGGGCAACGGAGGAGATAAGGAATGTGCCGTCCTGTTTGACGGGAAGCTGCGTAAATTTGCTGTTGTTGACGTAGAGAATCACACTGAGCCCTGATTGTCCTTTGCCCGTAACGGGAATAGCGGCACTGTTGGTGGCAACGGGAGGCGGATCTATCGTCGGAGGCAAAATAAACGTTTGAGATTGTTGCGTCGGTGTCGTAGTTGGGTTGCCTTTTATTTTTTCGACTAAAAGGCTAAAACCGATAAGCGCCTTGACGCCGAAAAGAATGAGGAGGGTAAATATTGCCAGAATACCGACAACTGCCAGCACAAGCCTCCGTTTTTCTTTGCGGTCAGCAACCCTGTTAAGTCTTGAATATACCATATGAGCCTCCTGACAGAATTGAACTGTCATCTACGGTTTACGATACCGCTGCTCGGCCGTTGAGCTAAGGAGGCAGTAGTCCTATTTTAGCAGAGCAGGGCATGCGGGTAAACTTTACAGCATTGTCATTCTGTGTGTACCCACGTATCCATATGCGTCAATATTCGGATCGTATAGCTCCACGTAATCCAAATCAGGCCGTTTAAGAATTCTCGCCCCTTTAAGTTCATTGCCTGTCAATAATGTTTTTTTCAGTTCGGCATACTTTGAGGGTTCTAAATAAAAATCAAGGTCGCCCGCCTGAGGATGGGTTGGATCCGGCTTTCGGATATAAAGGTATGTGTAAGTAGTTTGGAGGATACCTTTTTCTGCAGGAACTGTAATCGGTTCATGTAAGCGGAAATACTTATTGTTCCAATTATCTCCCGCATCCGACATTTCCTTGCGAAGATTGGTAAGTGTAAGAAATTCTTCATCGTAGTGGCAAAATACGCCGATATTTCTGGCGATCGGCAGATAGTTGCCGAATGATTGTTTGCAAAGCCTATGGCATGCGAAATGGATATATGTGATTGCCTTCAGTAATTCGGATTTGTTTTTGATAGGACTAAATCTGTAGAGTTTCATTTTGTTGCGGAACGCTGAATTTTCGCAAACCCATTAAAGTGAACCCGCTTATCTTTGTTATTATAAACCTCGATGACTTTATATGAGCCTTTTGTCCATGGAGTTTTGTTCAGCAAAAGATGAGTTGCTTCGAGAATACGGATACTGGCGATTGGTTTACTGAGCTGTTGGTTGCCTTTTGTGATAAGAAGCGGAATTTCTCCCTCCAACCAATAATTTCTCTGACCGCGTTTGGAAAATCCGTATATTTTTCCGCGGACAAGTTGTTCAGGCACGCATTCATCTACCATCCGATTGCCCTTTTTATATTCAGTAAAGGCACGAAGTGCCAAATCAGGATTATATTCTGTCAGTATTCCCATACTATTGGTTATACTCCTGAGCGGGATACCAGAATCGAACTGGCTTCTCCACCTTGGGAAGGTGGCATACTACCGGTGTACTAATCCCGCGAATGAAAAAAGCCCGGTGCCTTTTTCATTGTACTCTGTATTATTTCGAAACAATACCGATTTTAGGGCATCGTCAGGACGTTTCCTGCATGGATGATCCCAGGATTTTCAAGTTTATTTCCTGCCGCTATATCAACCCATTTATATCCTGTTCCGTATTCTTTGAGCGCAATATTCCACAGATCGTCGCCTGCGACCACGGTGTAGCTGGCATCTTTGGGTTTTGCGCTTACGGATGCCGCACTGATTGCCGGTGTTGAGACTAATTTTGGAGCAACGTCCGGGATTGTCAGGGTTTGTCCTGCCTCGATAAGGCTCGGATTTGCCAGACTATTTGCGTCCCGGATATCCACCCAGTTATAGCCACTTTTGTAATACGTTTCGGCAATAGTCCACAGCGATTCGCCTTCTATAACCGTATGTTTTGTCGGAAGGGAGGGAGTCGTTTCTGCGGGTTTTTCGTTTGTCGTACGCGTTGTGCTTGCCGCAGGTTGTGTTTTGGACTTGACGTAATTGAAAATTGTCAGACCAACAACGAGTACTACGGCCAGTCCCAGGATGAGTGACACTATCGAATCAGTTGAGTTAAATTGTTTAACGAGTTTTTTCCACATACAATTTGTTTCCTCCGTTCCAGGCAGTTGTGAAAGAGCAGTCATCTGTTTTGACGAGATGTGTGCGGGACCGACCGGGTTCGGACCGGCGACCTTCTCCTTGACAGGGAGACGCTCTAACCAGGCTGAGCTACGATCCCATCACTATGCCGCATTATAATAGAAAATTGCGGCCCGTACAACGTTTGTGCTAGGATAAATCTGCAAAGCGTATGACAAATCTTGAAATCGCTGAATTATTACGAAGAGTCGCCGCCGCATACGAGATCCTCGGAGAAAACCGGTTCCGTATTATCGCCTACCAGCGGGCTGCCGACAGTATTGAGCATCTGACGAGTGAACTGAAAGATTACTGGGATGATAAAAAACTTCAGGAAATCCCGGGAGTGGGTGATACCCTTGCATCTCATTTAGACGAATTATTCCGGACCGGCCATTCAAAACATTTCGATAGCGTTATGGCAAAATTACCAGCCGCAGTTTTTCCTTTGCTTCTGGTTCCCGGCATCGGTCCTAAAAAAGCGTATAAATTAGTGACGGAATTGAAGCTTCGAAATGAAAAAAAGGTTATCGAAGAACTTGAGAAAGCGGCGAAAGCTCATAAGATCGCCCCGATTGAAGGATTTGGTGACAAGTCTGAAGAGGATATTTTGACGAATATTGAAATATACCGGAAAGGCCAGATTAAAGAAAACCGTATGGCACTGCCGGTCGCGGACGGGATTGCCGATGATGTCATTGCGTTTTTGAAAAAAGATCCTTCGGTGCAACGTGTTGATGTACTTGGAAGCCTGAGGCGGCAGGTATCAACGATCGGTGATATTGATATCGCCGTGGTGACCGGTAAACCCAAGGAAATTATTACGCATTTTCTTGCGTATCCCCACCAGGAGATTATTGAAAAGGGCCCGACAGGGGCATCCCTTCGGCTTCATAACGGCCGGCAGGTAGATCTTCGGGTCGCGGGCCAGGCGACGTACGGAGCGATGCTGCAGTATTTTACGGGCAGCAAAAATCACAATATCGCACTGCGCTCTTTTGCGTTATCCCGCGGATTGTCGTTGTCTGAATACGGAATTAAGCACGTTTCAAGCGGGAAGATTGATTCGTTTACGACAGAAGAAGCGTTTTATAAAGCACTTGGACTTACGTATATTCCTCCGGAGCTGCGGGAGGATAACGGAGAAATAGAAGCGGCCCGCAAAGGAACCATGCCGCGGATTGTGGAACTTTCCGATATCAGGGGGGATCTTCATATCCATACGGATTATAATCTTGAACCTTCCCATGATCTTGGGGTTGACCAGTTTTCCGATTATCTGGATCGCGCAGCGGTTTTGGGGTACGACTATATAGGGATAAGCGACCACAACCCGAGTATTGGAAACCATAATGAAAAACAAATTGTTGAAATTATGAAAAGGCGGAAAGAATGGTATGAACACAAATATTCCTCATGGCAAAAAAAGAATAAAAAAAGTGTTCACTATTTTCTTCTGTGCGAAGTTGATATCCTTCCCGACGGAAAACTAGCTTTGCCCTCTGGGGCGTTTGATTTTGTCGACGGTGTTATCGCGTCGCTGCATTCAAGTTTTACGCAGGACCGTAAAACAATAACTCAGCGGATTCTCAGAGCGTTAGCGTACCACCCGAAAGTACGCATATTCGGTCATCCTACGGCAAGACTCCTTGGCAGTCGGGAAGGAGTTGATGCTGACTGGCCGGAAATTTTTTCCATCTGTAAGACAAACGATATCGCATTGGAGATTAATGCGTCGCCTTCGCGGTTGGATTTGCCGGATGTATTGGTATATGATGCCGTGAAAGAGAAGTTGAAGTTTTGTATTGATACGGATTCTCACGAAGTTGCGGGTATGGACTTTATGAAATACGGTGTTTCGGTTGCCCGGCGCGGATGGGCAACGAAGCATGACATTCTCAACTGTTTGCGGTATAATGATTTTAAGACATGGCTTTTGAAAGGAGCATAATATGAGTCCACTAGTTATTGTCGGCATTATCCTTGTTGTTCTTGTTTTGTATGTATGGTCTCTTTATAACGGCCTGGTGACGCTTAAAATGCACATTGATGAGGCATGGAGTCAGATAGACGTGCAGCTCAAGCGCCGCGCGGACCTTATCCCCAATCTTGTCGAGACCGTCAAAGGGTATGCGAAGCACGAGAAATCCATTATGACGGCGGTTACCGATGCACATAAAGCAATGCTCGGAGCAGAAAGTATGTCGGCAAAAGCCAAGGCAAGCGATGCACTTTCAGGGGCACTCGGGAAACTGCTGGCTATTGCCGAGAACTATCCGCAGCTGAAGGCAAACGACAGCTTTATACAGCTCCAAAAGGAACTGTCCGATACGGAAGATAAAGTCGCCTACTCCAGGCAGTATTACAACAGTTCCGTTATGGAGTTTAATACGAAAATTAAACTGTTCCCGAATTCTCTGGTAGCTTCCAATTTAGGATTTACGGACAAGGAATTCTTCGGCGCAAGTGATGCGGACCGCCAACCGGTAAAGGTTAATTTTGAGTAATCATGGCAACGACGATTACGTCTCAGATCCGTGGTAACGTCACAAAAACCTACGTCTTTATGACGCTTTTTGTGGCGTTTGTGATTCTGGTCGGGTATGTGATGGGGAACGCCTTGGGGTACGGCGACTCATGGATGTTTATCGCCGTCGTTATCGCCGTCATTGCGAGTTTTGCCAGTTACTACTGGGGGGATAAGATGGTTCTGGCAATGAGCGGCGCCAGACCAGCCGATCGCCGGCGTGACTTTGATTTTTATACGGTTGCGGAAAATCTTGCTATCGCAGCCGGTATCCCCGAACCGAAGCTCTATGTCATCGATGATCCGGCGATGAACGCATTTGCCACTGGCCGCGATCCGCAGCACGCCGTCGTCTGTGCAACAAGCGGTATATTGGAGCGTTTGGACCGGCGGGAACTTGAGGGCGTTATTGCACACGAACTTTCGCATATTAAAAATTTTGATACGCGGCTTATGGCGGTCGTTGCTGTACTTGTTGGCACGATTGCATTTTTGGCAGACATGTTCATGCGGACGCTCTGGTGGGGCGGCGCGAGGCGCAGCCGTGATGAGAATGGGAATCTGCAGGGAATTCTTATGATCGTGGGTATCGTTCTGGCCATTCTTTCCCCGATTATCGCGACCATGATTCAGCTTGCGGTGTCCCGCAAACGTGAGTATCTGGCAGATGCCTCCGGCGCCTATCTGACGCGGTATCCTGAGGGGCTTGCCAGTGCTTTGGAAAAACTGTCAAAAGATAAGGATGTTATGCCGACAGCGACAAACGCGACGGCCCATTTGTTTATTGTCAATCCGTTTAAAGGCAAAAACTTCGGAGCCTGGTTTTCCGGCCTCTTCGACACCCATCCGCCGATAGCGGAGCGGATAAAAATACTTCGTGCTATGTAACCCTGATATAATGCATGTAATGACCCTCCGGACGCGAGTTGCAATAGTATTAGGTAAATTTGTTTCATTCTTTAGCACAACATTCCGTATTGGAGCCGGCGCGACGTGGCCGGGGGAAATTGCATTACGAATAAATCCACGGATATTACGGACGTTAGGTGCCAACGCGAAGCATATTATCTTGGTTGCAGGCACCAACGGAAAAACAACGACGGTAAAAATGATTGAGACAATTCTCACGCAAAACGGAAAGAGGGTAACACGGAATGCAAGTGGCGCCAATTTGGATAACGGGTTGGTTTCTGTGTTTTTGGCAAATCAAAAAGCAGACTATTATATTTTTGAAGTTGATGAAGCAACATTGCCCAATATTCTTAAGGATATAACTCCGGAAGTTATCGTTCTCACCAATTTATTCCGCGACCAGCTGGACCGGTATGGGGAAGTGGATACGATTGCTGAAAAATGGACTGTAGCACTCTCAGCTTTAGAGCGCCAGACCAGTGTAATCGTGAACGCCGACGATCCGCATTTGGCATTTATCGGATCAAAAATTTCGGCTAGTGTGAAGTATTTCGGGCTTGAAGACCCGTCACTCTTTTTGCCGTCGATGCAGCACGCTTCTGATTCGATTTATTGCCCGAACTGCGGCGCGCGTTTAACCTTTGCCGGCGTCTATTACTCGCACCTCGGGAAGTGGGCATGCGGGCACTGCCCCCTCGTTCCACCCAAAAAAGACGTTACAGCTGCGGATTTCGTCAGTCCTCTGGAGGGAGTATACAACAGATACAACACGCTTGCGGCGGCATTAACAACGAAGACTCTCGGCATACGAGCATCGGATATCCGCGGGGCTCTGACCCATTTTACGCCCGCATTCGGACGGATGGAGACAATTATGTATAAGAATAAAAAAATAAAGATATTGCTGTCGAAAAATCCGACCGGTTTCAACGAATCGCTGCGGACTGTTGCCGCTTCGAGGGATAAAGGGCCAGTTCTGTTGGTTCTCAATGACGGGATTCCGGATGGCCGTGATGTGAGCTGGATTTGGGATGTGGACTTTGAAGATTATAAAAATTTCCTAAAATATTATGTCAGTGGTGACCGGGCGCTTGATATGGCCCTCAGATTGAAATATGCAGGTGTTGCCGCCACAATTGTTAGTGATATTCCTCAAGAAGATATGTTGTGGATTTTGGCAAACTATTCCGCGATGCTGGATGTACGAAAGACTTTGACAGGAAGAAAAATTTTATGAAATACGATATTACCATCGGTTGGTTGTATCCAGAGCTCATGAGTACCTACGGTGACCGCGGGAATATATTTGTGCTTACGAAACGCTGCCAGTGGCGCGGAATAAAAGTGACTATTTTGCCGATTGATTTCAAAACAACAGCGAAGGAAATAGAATCGTGCGATTTGATTTTTGGAGGCGGGGCACAGGACCGGCAGCAGGGAATACTGGTTGATGATCTGCGGGTAAAAAAGGGGCCGGTCTTGAAAAAAATGTTTGAAATGGGGATTCCCGGATTATTCGTTTGTGGAGCGCCGCAACTATTGGGGCACTATTATATGACAGGCGACGGCAAAATGCTTGAGGGACTTGGTATTTTTGACATGGTCAGTAAACACTTCGGCAAAAAGAAACCGAGGTGTATAGGAAACACGATCGGGAAACTTCCAGACGGTAAAACTATCGTTGGCTTTGAGAATCACGGCGGGCGAACGTATCTGGGGAAAGGCGTGAAACCGTTTGCTAAAGTTGTGAAAGGCTGCGGCAACAACGGCGAGGACCGTACCGAAGGCGCTGTGTATAAAAACTGCATCGCCACGTACTCCCACGGCCCGTTCCTCCCGAAAAACCCGCACATCGCCGACTGGCTGATCACCAAAACGCTCGAAGTTAAATACAAAAAGAAAATTTCATTGGATCCGCTGGATGATACATTGGAATGGCGTGCGCACGAAGCGATACTGCAGCGATTTACTTAATCCCTACAAAATCGATTTTGCGGTAGACTTTACGGATTTCGTCCCAGAATTTTTGGGAGAGATTACTGCTGAATTTGCCGTACTGGCCTGATTCTGTCTTTCCGCAGAGAACCCGCTCATACTGGCGGATGACATCCAGAACCTCAGATCCTACTTGATTAAACCGTGCCTTATTCGCTTCAGAATTGAGTATAAACGCTTCGTGGACAAGCGTAAAATTATCAAATAATTCCTTATTTTCATCGATCATCAGCTGGAAGATAGTTTGATATTTCTGCATAGAACTATTCGAACGTAACACGGATTTTTTTATAATCCTTTGGATCATAATGTTCTATTTGCAGTCCTAATTTGGTATTGAGATCTAAGGTCGCTTTCCAGACTCTTGTCTTATAGGAAGGAATACCCACGTGTCGTAGATCATCAAAACGTTGTAATAAAAGTTCAGTCCCGATACCTTTGTTCGTATATTCCCAGCCAACACCAAGATATGTAAATGTTATTTGATCTTTCGCATCCGGTATTTGTTTATCTATAGAAACATAACTAAATCCTACTATATTTTCATAAGGATTTTTGGCCAAAATCAACTGAATGTCTTCACCTGCTATATCTGCGCTAGTTAGATTCTCCCGTAGTTCTCTGACAGCGGTTGCATGATTTCCTAAAGCATAGAGTCTTTGCGAATATATGTCCGGTTTAAATAACGGAAGTTGCTTATATTGGCTGATCTGATCGCGTTCTACATCAAGAAAATTTTTCAGAGCAGCGAGGTCATCGGATGCGATAGTATTCTGGGTTTTGTGTTCGAAATGAATTTGTATACCGCCAAATTCTTTCAAAAAGGCCGATTTAGGTGCAGTAATCGTTTCCACGAAAATACTATATCATGACGATGCGAAAAATCATAAGGCCGCTAGCCTTTTTAAGCAAACTCAGCTAGAATGTCACTAGTTATGGCATCAAGAACAACAAAGAAATTTATATCGGAAGATGTTCACAAAATCGCGAAATTAGCCAATATTCCCATAACAATCCGCGAGCAGACGGCGCTGGCACAGGGTTTTAATACGACGATGAAGGTCGTCGATACGCTTTTTTCGGTTGACGTGGCAGGAGCCGATCCTACGAGCCAGGTGACAGGGCTAGAAAACGTATTCAGGGAAGACGAGATTGACAGCGGGCGGGAGTTTACACCGGATCAGGCGCTTGCCAACGCGCCGCGCAAGCATAACGGATATTTTGTCGTGGATCAGATACTTGCAGATGATTAGGTATGAAACTGAATACCCTGACACTGAAAGACACGATTGAAAAGTTGCATCACAAAGAGTTTTCTCTTGCGCAATTGTACCGCGACGTTGATGATGCGATTGCCGAAAAAAATTCCGAATTCAATATTTATCTTTCCCGTAACAATACGGCGGTGGCAGATGCGGAAAAGCAAATAGGAAAACCGTTAGCAGGCGTACCGATTGCCGTGAAGGATAATTTTCTGACGAAAGGAATGAAAACGACGGCCTCCTCCAATGTATTAAAAAATTTTATTCCGCCTTTTGATGCAACCGTCGTTTCCCGCTTGAAACAGGCGGGAGGGGTCGTTTCCGGAAAAACGAACATGGATGCGTGGGCGCACGGCAGCAGCACCGAAACATCGGCTTTCGGCCCAACAAAAAATCCCAGAAATCCTGAATATTTGCCGGGAGGATCCAGCGGCGGGTCTGCTGCAGCGGTCGCCGCGGATATGTGTATTGCCGCCATTGGAAGCGAGACGGCGGGGTCTATTCGCCAACCCTCCTCATGGTGCGGTGTCGTGGGATTAAAGCCTACCTATGGGCGTGTAAGCCGTGCAGGAGTCGTGGCAATGGCATCTTCCACTGATTCCCCCGGGCCGATAGGGAAGACGGTTGAAGATTGTGCGACGTTGTTAAATTATATTGCCGGGAGTGACAAATATGACGCTACGACATCACCGCAGCCTGTACCGGATTTTACAAAAAATGTACAAAAAGGCGTCAAGGGTTTAAAAATCGGCATCTGTTATACGGATCATGAAAAATTAATAGGATCTGATGCGGCAAAAGCCGTTTCAGAAGCCGGAAAAGTTTTCGAGCGGCTTGGCGCCGAAGTCGAACTGGTGCCAGTAAGTAAAAAATTGGAAAAAGGTCATATTTTTGACCCGAATTTCTCCGTTGCCGTATACACGGTCGTACAACGAAGTGAAGTAAGCAGTAACCTAGCCCGTTTCGACGGGGTACGTTACGGCACCGACCGGTCATTTTTCGGTGATGAGGCGAAACGCCGGATAATGCTGGGCACTTTTACATTATCCAAAGGATACGCCGAACGGTATTACGTAACTGCACAAAAAGTACGGACACTCTATATTCAAAATTACCAGGATTTATTCGGCACATATGATCTTTTGATTTCACCGACAAGTCCGTGTTATGCACAAAAGATAGGCGCAACGAAAGATAACCCGATGTACGGAGAACTTGAGGATATTTTACTTGAGCCAAGTTCGATTTCCGGTTTGCCGGGTATGAATGTTCCGTGCCATAGGGACCCGAAAACAAATTTATACATAGGGTTGAATATTATGGCAAATTACTGGCAGGAAGAAAAAATGATTTCCGCCGCATACGCATTTGAGCAGGCAACGAAGTGGAATTCCTGGAAATAATATGACAAAGTACGAACCTGTTATCGGGATGGAAATACACGTAGAACTCAAAACGAGAAGTAAGATGTTCTGCGGATGTCCGGCCGATCATTTTGCCAAACCACCCAATACGCAGACGTGCCCTGTATGCCTTGCATTGCCCGGGGGATTGCCAGTCCCAAATAAAAAAGCGATTGAGTGGACGATAAAACTGGGGCTGGCACTCGGGTGTGAGATTCCGCTTTTTAGTAAATTCGACAGAAAAAATTATTTTTACCCGGATTTGCCGAAAGGCTACCAGATTTCGCAGTATGACCAACCGCTGGCGGTCACGGGCAAGCTTGGTGATGTCCGGATTCACAGGGTGCATTTAGAAGAGGACACTGGAAAACTTCTTCACACAACGATTGACGGTAAAAAGGTCACTCTTGTGGATTTTAACCGCAGTGGTGTTGCTCTTGTTGAAATAGTGACCGAGCCGGATATTAAAAGCGGCGATCAGGCAAAAGAGTTTTTGAAAAAGCTGTATCAGATTGTCCGGTACATAGGAATATCGGACGCCGACATGGAAAAAGGCTCCATGCGTCTCGAGCCAAATATTTCCGTTCGCCCTGTAGGATCGAAAGATCTTCCAAATTATAAAGTAGAAGTGAAAAATATCAACTCATTTAATTTCGTCAAAAAGGCTATTGAATATGAAGTCAAAAGGCACTACCTTTTGTTGGAACAGGGAATAACGCCCGTGCAGGAAACGCGCGGATGGATGGAAGGGAAAAATGAAACCGTGTCACAGCGCGTGAAAGAGTCGGCAGATGACTACCGGTATTTTCCGGAACCCGATATTCCTCCGATGCGCTGGACGAGTACGTTTGTGAGCGGAATAAAATCTTCTTTACCGGAATTACCTAATGCAAAACTTGCCCGGTTTAAAAAGGACTACATGTTGAATGAGTATGACGCGAATTTATTAACTGATACTCGGGAATTGGCCGATTATTTTGAGGAATGCGTGAAGATCGGAGCAGTGCCGCCAAAAAAACTTGCTAACTGGATTATTAATAAAAAATTGAATATTGATGAAGTGTTACCCGCAACACTTGTAAAATCCATTGTTCAGGCGTCAGCGGTTTCACCAATTTCCGATGCGGAGTTGGAAAAAGTGATACAACAGGTTATACGTCAAAATACAAAAGCAGTGGACGATTATAAAAAGGGTAAAGAACAAGCGCTTATGTTTCTGATTGGACAAATAAAAAGAAAATACCCATCAATATCTATCGATGTATTAAAATCCACCTTGAAAAAATATTTATGAACGACAGTGGTTTGAATTTGGAAAACATATCTCCCGTATTAAAAAAAATGCTAGATACGTCAATATCTAAAAACATTGCTGAACAATTAGGACCAGATATTTCACATGTATCACCAAACACAGTAAAACGGATGGAAGAAGCGAATAGGCGAGGGGAACAGGAAAAACTTGGTACCTACATTCAGCTTGAAGAGAAACAGAGGGCTTCGGTTGATTTTTCGACTGGACTTAAAGAAAAAGGAAGCTATTGGAGCGAACTCGATAATGAAGTACGTAAATCATTGCGAAGTCTACGTGATGAAGATACAGACACCCTTCACGTTATTCATTTTGATCTGGGGATGCTTAACGGTGTTAACGCTGAAGCAGGCCATTCCGGAGGAGACGCGTACAAACAATATATAGCGCAAACATTAATTAATCCATTTCATAAAGCAACATTTGATCCAAAAAACCCACTTGTTCGCTACATATATGAACATTTCACCGATTTTAAAGCGTATCTTATGGGGGGAGACGAATTTGCACTTATTATTCGCGGTAACCATCGAGATGTCCTTGAATATATGAATGAGATTGAAATAAAACTTCAAAATGCCGAAACTCCATTACTTAATATACTTCCGTCGAGTTTCGGCGTTGCAAGAACTGATCTACTAGACTGGGGGATTGCGCAGCTGGACAAAAAAGCAAAAGATGATTTTATATCAATGAATTTTGATATTGAGAAAGGAGAAGAACGATCTGGAGATGTGGAGCGATGTTCAAAATTTTTGGATGAGGTGGCTGACACAAAGTCAGATATGCAAAAGATGTATAAGCGCATTGCTCTTCTTGCAAAATTAAAAAATCAGGAGCAAGCTGACCCCTCAATTTTTAGGCGTTTGTTGCAATTTAGCGCGAAAGCTACGTGGGGCATACATGATTCTCAGTTAAAAGAAATGAGCCTTGCGCAAGATCCCCAACCCTTGATGCATGAATATGTATCAGACTCATTTAAGCGGAGAGCGCATCGTCGCAGTCTTGATTTACAGGATAAATTTATCGCCCACGTTAATAGATATATTTATGATCATATTGATGACTACATGAAACAATTATGAGCGATTTTGTTCATCTTCATACGCACAGCGAGTTTTCGCTTTTGGATGGGTTGGGGAAGCTCGACCATCTTATTGAGCGGGCTAAGTCGTACGGCATGGACGCGCTTGCTTTAACCGATCACGGTGCGATGTACGGGAGTTTCAAGTTTTATTTAAAAGCGAAAGCAGCCGGCATTAAACCCATAATCGGTGTTGAAACATATGTTGCCCGCCGCAGCCGTTTTGATAAAGAAGGGAAAATCGATACCGATCCATATCATCTTATTCTTCTTGCCAAAAACGAAGCCGGCTACAGAAACCTCATGAAGCTTGTCACTTACGCGCATCTTGAGGGGTATTATTACAAACCACGTATAGACTGGGAGTTATTAACCAAATACCACGAAGGGCTCATTTGCACGAGTGCATGCGTCCAGGGGCAGCTTGCGGCACTTCTCCGACAAGGGAAAGATAAGGAAGCGGAGCGTGTCGCAGGTGAGTACGCCGAACTGTTTGGTCCGGACCATTATTATATTGAGATTCAGAAACATCCGCATATTGCGCTTATTGACGAGGTGAACGAGAAGCTTGTAACGCTCTCGCGAAGTCTCGGGTTGCCATTAGTCGCTACCAACGACATCCATTATGTGGACGCGGCTGATGCCGAGGCGCAGGAAATATTACTCTGCGTCCAGACTCAGCACACGATATTGGAAAAAAACAGGCCGCTGTCCATGATAGAATCACCGGATTTTTATATGCGCAGTCCCGAAGAAATGAAGGGGTTGTTCATTCAATATCCTGAGGCGATAGAAAATACGGTAAAAATCGCCAATATGTGTGATGTGACGCTGTCCGTCGGGAAATGGATTTTGCCCCACTATCCGCTTTCCGGCGGTGAGACGCCTGCAAAACATTTAGAAAATATGGTGTGGGAGCGGGCAAAAACAAAATATCCGGCGATAACGCAGGAGATTAAGGATCGCATCAGCTACGAATTGGGTATTATCAACGCAAAAGGGTATTCGACGTATTTTCTTATTGTGCAGGATTTCGTCAATTGGGCAAAAAATAACGGGATAGCGGTTGGTCCGGGTCGAGGGAGTGCGGCCGGTTCTGTTATTTCATATGTTCTCAATATCACTGGCCTGAATCCCTTATATTTTCAACTGCCGTTTGAACGGTTTTTAAATCCGTCCCGACCGAGCCCTCCGGATATAGATTTGGATTTCGAAGATGACAGGCGTGACGAAGTGATTGCGTATGTAACGAAACGGTACGGGTCTGATAAAGTCGCTCAGATTATTACCTTCGGTACCATGGAGGCCCGGGGAGCGATACGCGATACCGGACGGGCATTGGGTATGCCTTATGCTGGCCCGGACCGCATCAGCAAAATGATTCCCGCTGGTTTTCAGGGCAGTCCTATGACGATTGAAAAGGCTATTGAGCAATCTGCTGAATTGTCGCTTGCCTACAAAACCGAGCCGGAAACTAAACGGCTTCTGGATGTCGCACGCCGGCTGGAAGGCGTTGCACGCCACGCCTCGGTACATGCAGCGGGTGTGGTGATTTCGGATAAGGAACTTGTCGAGTACACGCCGCTCCAGAAAGAAAGCAAAGGGGAGAGGATTATTACGCAGTATGATATGTACACGGTCGGGGAAGACGGTGTCGGGCTTCTCAAAATGGACTTTTTGGGACTTCGAAATCTCACGATTATGTCACAGGCCCTCAGATTTATTGCGGACGTCCGGGGAGAAACTATTGATCTGGAAAAAATTCCCCTGAATGATAAAAAAACGTACCACATGCTTTCAAGCGGTGAAACGACCGGTGTATTTCAGCTTGAATCTGCCGGTATGCGCCGCTACATTAAAGAACTTCAGCCCACGAATATTTTTGACGTCATGGCAATGGTGGCACTGTTTCGGCCGGGGCCCATGGCGACGATTCCGGAATTTATCAAAAGAAAACATAATCGAGAGCTTATCTCCTATCCAGATCCGAGGTTGAAGGATGTACTGAAACAATCCTACGGGATTATCGCCTATCAGGATGATGTCCTTTTAACTGCAATCACTCTTGCCGGGTATTCCTGGGGAGACGCGGACAAGTTGCGGAAAGCCGTCGGTAAAAAAATTCCGACAGAGATGAAAAAACAAAAAGAAAAATTTATTGACGGATGCGTTAAAAACGGGTTAACGAAAGCGAAAGCGGAAGAAATATTTACACTTATCGAGCCGTTTGCGGGGTACGGATTCAACAAAGCGCATGCTGCCTGTTACGCAACCATTGCCTATGAGACGGCATATCTCAAAGCAAATTACCCTGTGGAGTTTATGACAGCGGTTTTAACGGCTGAATCCCGCGCAAATACGGGGCCGGCACGTGACGAAAAAATCGCAAGCATGATTGCTGAATGCAGAAGGACAGGCCTTACCCTGCTTCCGCCCGATATAAACAAATCCGGTGTTGAATTTGCCATTGAAGACGGAAAGATCCGTTTCGGGCTGTCCGCTGTGAAAAATGTCGGGTCGGCAGCAATAGAAAGCATTCTTGCGGCGCGTAAAATTTCAAAATTTGTGAGCCTTTCCGATGTTGTTTCCCGCGTTGATACTTCCAAGGTCAATAAAAAAACCTTTGAAAGTCTGATTAAAGCCGGTGGTATGGACAGTTTCGGGTCTCGTGCTGCCCTGCTTTCCGGCTACGGTGATCTATTGGAACAGTCGCATAAACAAAAAAAGTCCGTTGCTTCCGGGCAGGTAGGGTTATTTGGTGATGATGCCGCGGCTCAGGTTTTTTCCGATGTCATGCCCGATGTGCCTGAGTTGACGCAGTCGGAACTTCTGGGTTTTGAGAAGGAGCTATTAGGTTTTTATCTGACGACACATCCCTTGGAACCGCACCGCGCAACACTGGCCAAGAGGTCGTTTACTCAAATTACGGAGCTCTCCTCAGACCGCATCGGGGAACGCGTTGCCTTGGCCGGTATCATCGTGAATGTTAAAAAGATCGTAACGAGGGCCGGGAATCATGAGATGGCCTTTGCCCGTCTGGAGGACCTTACGGGTACGATAGAAGTCGTAGTTTTCCCTAAAATTTTCGCTCTGACGTCTGATTTGTGGAAAACCGACCGAGTTGTCGAACTAACCGGAAGACTGGATCAAAAAGATGACCGGCTTACAATTTTAGTTGATACCGTTAAATTGCTTGTTTAGACGGATGTATTAATCTTTTATTATAGCAATAATCCGTCAAAAAGAAAGATGTTGACTTTACGGGTGACTATTTCCTAGAATATGGTTACCCTTGTCTGGAATGAGGATTTGGGTTTTGTGTGGTAGAGCAATACGATATCACGCTGAAGGATGGGTTCCGGGGAGCGAAGAACCGACCGGTACAAAAGAAAACGGACAGCGATTCTGCGTGGTATTATTTGGGACTGGTGGGGCAAATCGGATACGTTATTGCCATCCCAATTGCCGGTGGAGCGATACTCGGGTCACTTATTGACCGGAGATTCGGGATGTATCCTACAGGGGCAGTAACGGGAATTGCGGTAGGATTTTTGGTATCTGCACTTATGTTTGTTCGGATTATAAGGAAAATTGTACAAAAACAATGATAATTGACGTATGAATATATCACTTGCAGCGGAAAAAATTGGGTTCATATTCGGTTTTCCCATTACAAATTCACTTCTGGCGACATGGGTTGTCATGGCATTCTTAATTGTTTTTTCTTTGGCCGCAACCCGCAAGATGACGCTCATCCCCCACGGCGTTCAGCTTGTTGCGGAAATGATTGTCGGAGGACTGTACGATTTTTTTACGTCAGTTGCCGGTAAGCATATTAAAGAGTTTTTTCCGCTCATTGCTTCATTTTTTCTGTTTATTGTGACGGCAAACTGGCTGGGCCTGCTTCCCGGTGTGGGTACCGTAGGGTTTTATGAGGCGGGAAAGTTTGTACCTCTTCTCCGGGGACCCAACGCAGACCTCAATATGACGCTGGCGCTAGCAATCATTTCTATCGTTGCCATACAATATTTCGGGTTTAAAACTCTCGGATTCCATTACAGTACGAGGTTTATAAATTTCAAAGGGCCCATTGATTTCTTTTTAGGCATACTTGAGATTATATCCCAGCTTGCGGACATCGTATCATTTGCCTTCCGGTTGTTCGGGAATATATTTGCCGGAGAAGTACTTCTGACTGTTATGGCATTTCTTATACCGTTTATCGTTCCTCTTCCGTTTATGGCGCTGGAGCTTTTTGTCGGATTTATCCAGGCGTTAGTGTTTTCTATGTTAACGGCTGCATTTTTGAATGTTGCGGTATCCCATGGTGAGGGGGAACACGCAAAGCATGCGGTTGAGAGTTAGGAGGTGAGTTCTAGTGGATCAAAATACAGTAAAATTAATCATGACAGGTATTACGGTAGCAGTCGGAGGTTTCGGGCCGGCGCTGGCGATCGGAATGCTCGCAGCAAAAGCAATGGAAGCCATCGGTCGGAATCCGGAAGCAGCAGACGGGGTCCGTACAACGATGATTTTGGGTCTGGCGTTTGCCGAGGCCATCGCTATTTATTCATTGGTTGCGGGTTTAATTATTAAATTCGTATAACGGGTGAAAGGATATTGTTATGGAGCAGTTAGGTATCGAGCCGAATTTACTTTTGGCTCAAATAGTCAATTTTCTCATCATATTTTTCGTGCTTTCGAAGCTTTTGTATAAGCCGATTGTCGGCATGCTGGAAAAACGGAAGAAAGAGATTGCGGCTGGCCTTGCATTGACCGAAAAAATGCGGGCTGAAGAGGAGAAACTGAACGTCCGCAAAGAAAAAGTGCTGGAGGATGCCAGGCGTGAAGCAAAGGGAATTGTAGGGGCAGGCAAAAAGGAAGCCGATGCCCAGGCTCATGACATCGTTGAGGCTGCCCATGTGCAGGCTGGAGGGATTGTAGCAAAAGGAAAAGATGACGTTCTTACGCTTCGAGCGGATATGGAGAAGGACGTGCGCAGTGCTGCGGTCGGTCTTGCGGAGGCGATGACAAAACAGTTGTTGTCGCAGGTACTGACGTCTGCCGACCAGCATAAGCTTATACAAAAACATTTGACGGATCTGGAAAAGGTGCGTGTATGAAAACCCTTTCAAAAGACGAACGGGGATTTATTGAAGAAGTCGCCTCGTATGTAACCGGCGACGAGCGCGTAAAGACGGCCGTGCCTAAGGTGCAGTCGCTTTTAAGCAAAGTCACTGCGTCGGCAAAAAGGGAGCAGAACGCGCTTGTTACCAGTGCCGTTCCCATGCTGAGCACTGAGAAAAAAAGGATCGAAGATGTTCTCGGCCGGTTTTTAGGGCACACGGTTCAGTGTCATTATACTATCGACGAATCGTTAGTCGGAGGATTAAAAGTCCAGGTTGCAGACTGGATTGTTGATTCAAGCCTAACAACCCAACTTAGAGATATTGCGCAATCTCTTTTTCTATGAAAAACGATTATACCAAAGACATTGCAGCTGAACTGGTTAAAAAAATAGAAGCGTACGAGCCCGGAGTCCGCGCCCAGCGGGTCGGGTACGTCATTTCAGCGGCAGATGGAGTGGCGCGCGTATCGGGTTTACCGCAGGTGGGCCTCATGGAGCGCGTTCAGTTTGAAAGCGGGGTTGCGGGACTCGCCATAAACCTGGAAGAGGGTGTCGTGGGCGTCATTGTCCTGGGTGACTATCTTTCCATTAAGGAGGGTGATGAGGTTACTGCAACAGGACAGCTTCTGTCCATGCCGGTCGGTGACTCGTTTTTAGGAAGGGTCGTAAATCCGATCGGAGAGCCCCTTGACGGAGGTGCGTCGGTTAAAGCAAAGACCATGTATCCTATTGAGAAAGTTGCGCCTTCGGTTACCAGCCGCCGAAGCGTCAAAACGCCGATTCAGACCGGTATTAAAGCCATTGACGCAATGATTCCCATCGGCCGCGGGCAGCGGGAACTTATTATCGGTGACCGCAATACGGGAAAAACATCCATTGTTGTGGATACGATTATTAATCAGAAAAAAGAAAACGTCGTATGTATTTATGTCGCAATCGGTCAGAAAACATCCCGTATCGCACAGGTCATACGGGATCTGACAAAATACGGGGCTCTTGAGCATACCATTGTTGTGTCGGCCTCCGCCAGTGACTCCGCGGCGTATCAGTATCTTGCGCCGTACGCAGGGTGCGCAATGGGTGAATATTTCATGGATAAGGGGCGGGACGCACTCATTATTTACGATGATTTAAGTAAGCACGCATGGGCATACCGCCAAATTTCCCTTATTCTGCGCCGTCCAAGCGGCCGCGAGGCATACCCGGGAGACGTATTCTATCTTCATAGTAGACTTTTAGAGCGTGCGTGCCGGCTCGATGAAAAGCATGGTGGCGGGTCCTTGACCGCGCTTCCGATCATCGAAACACAGGCGAACGATATGTCCGCGTATATTCCGACGAACGTTATTTCCATTACCGACGGTCAGCTTTTTTTGGAGTCGGATCTTTTTAACGCGGGGCAGCGGCCGGCCATTAACGTGGGTATTTCCGTTTCCCGTGTCGGAGGCGAGGCACAGATTAAAGCCATGAAGAAAGTTGCGGGTACGCTGAAGCTGGACCTGGCTCAGTACCGGTCGCTTGCTGCGTTTGCGCAATTTAGCTCCGATGTTGACGAGGTCACAAAAAAACAAATCGAGCGCGGTGCACGCATGATGGAACTCCTGAAACAGGGACTATTTGTACCGATGCCGGTAGAAGAGCAGATTGCAAGCATCTGGGCAGGCACCAACGGGTATCTTGATGATATTGCCGTTTCCAAAGTCGGAGAGTTTGAAAAAGGCTTTTTGGAGCTCCTGACATCCCGGTACAAAAAAACCCTTTCCGCCATTGCCAAAGAAAAAGTGATGACGCCGGAAATAGAATCGAAGCTCAAGGAAGCAGTTGCAGATTTTAAAAAGGGATTCAAATAACTATGGCAAATATCCGTCTTATCAAAAACCGTATTAAATCCGCAACCAATATAGCTAAAATAACCAAGGCAATGGAACTTGTGTCTGCCTCCAAAATGCGCAAGGCCCAAGCCGCTGCACTATCTGGGAAACTCTACGCACAAAAAATACGGGGCATGGTTTTTCGGTTGGCTGCCCGCACGGATATAACCAACCACCCGCTTCTGCGGCCCCCTCTCACGGATTCAAAGAAACGGCTGGTGATCCTTATTTCTACCAATAAAGGGTTATGCGGCGGGCTGAACATTACGCTGTTCCGTTCCATGATAAAAGAGTATCCGTCATTTGATAACCTTGAGTTTGTAACGCTTGGTAAAAAAGGAACCAATTTCGTGACTCAAATGCACGGAGCGCTGAAAGCGGATTTTTCCGACAACATTCCGTTTGTTGACAGCGTACCTCCCATAACCCAACTGTTAAGCGAGGCGTTTTTGTCCGGAAGCATCACCGGCGTTGATATTGTCTACAACGAATTCGTTTCAGCATTAAAACAAATTCCGCGGAAAAAAATTCTATTGCCTCTGACGTTAAACGGACTGCCGGAAGAGGCCGCAGGGCCGGATTTTCTTATTGAACCAAGTGTTTCAGAAGTTTTTGAAGCACTGTTACCCCACTATCTTGAGAATCAGGTGCGGGATGCCGTCCTTCAGGCGGACGCGAGTGAACACAGTGCGCGCATGGTTGCAATGAGAAATGCCACGGACAATGCGCTCTCGTTTGTAGATGATTTGACGCTTCTCTACAATAAAGCCAGACAGGAAAAAATTACCTATGAAATATCCGATATCGTAACGGCAAGGCTTGCAACGGAATAACCTATACAAAGGAGACAAAGCATGAAAAATACTCGTGTGAATAAAAGTGAATCGCAAAAAGAATACAGAGGAACAATTGTTCAGGTGATAGGCGCGGTTGTTGACGTGCAGTTTAGTGAGGGACATCTTCCGTTTATTTACGATGCCCTGCATGCATCTAGCGCTGAAGCGGGGAAAATATTGGTTCTGGAGGTGGCAGCTCACTTGGGAGACGGAAGGGTGCGGGCGGTTGCTATGGGGCCGACGGACGGATTAAAGCGCGGGGACAGTGTTATTTCAACAGGGACCCCAATCCGTGTGCCGGTGGGCAAAAAGACATTAGGCCGTCTTTTTAACGTTATCGGTGAAACCATTGATTCCCTCGGGCCGGTTACAAATACAAAAACATACCCGATTCACAGGGACGCGCCTCCCTTAACGGAACAGGCAGGCAGCCGAGAAGTTTTGGAAACCGGCATTAAAGTAATTGATCTTATTGCCCCGTTTGTGAAAGGCGGAAAAGTTGCTATTTTCGGCGGAGCAGGGGTGGGGAAAACCGTCGCTATTCAGGAACTTATCCATAATGTGGCAGAGGTCCACGGAGGTGTTTCCGTATTCGCCGGCGTCGGGGAACGGTCCCGCGAAGGAAATGATTTGTGGCGTGAAATGAAGGAATCCGGGGTTATCAATAAAACTGCCCTTGTGTTCGGACAGATGAATGAGCCCCCTGGGGCCAGACTCCGCGTAGCCCTGACCGGTCTTACGATGGCGGAATACTTCCGTGATGAAGAGGGTCAGGATGTGCTTCTTTTTATCGATAATATTTTCCGTTTTGCTCAGGCTGGCAGTGAGGTTTCTGCACTCTTGGGCCGGATCCCCTCTGCTGTTGGATATCAGCCGACGTTAGCCTCGGAAATGGGTGCGCTTCAGGAGCGCATTACATCAACCAAAAAAGGCTCCGTGACATCCGTGCAGGCAGTGTACGTGCCGGCTGACGATTATACGGATCCGGCGCCCGTTGCCACCTTTGCTCACCTGGACAGTACGATCTCGCTTGAGCGTTCAATCGCCGAGCAGGGGTTGTTTCCTGCCGTCGACCCGTTATCGTCCAATTCACGGATTTTAGAGCCGTCAGTCGTGGGGGAAGAACACTACAACGTCGCCCGTGGTGTACAGAAGATTCTGCAGAGGTACAAGGATCTGCAGGATATCATTGCCATTTTAGGTATGGAGGAACTAAGCGATGAAGACAAACTTGTTGTCTCCCGTGCACGTAAAATCCAGCGGTTTCTCACGCAACCGATGTTTGTGGCGGAAGCATTTACTGCCCGTCCGGGCAAATACGTACCGCTTAAGGAAACCGTCCGCGGGTTTAAGGAAATTCTTGACGGAAAGCACGACGCAAAGAACGAACAGGCATTTTATATGGTCGGCGGCATTGATGAGGTAAAATAATTCTTATTATTTTATCCTGAGTTTTACGAAAGACCTACCATGAAATCTTTTAAACTGGAAATTATAACACCGCAACGGCAGGCTTTCTCCGAAGAAGTGGATTCAGTGATGGCCCCGACAGCCAACGGTATGGTCGGCGTTTTGGCACTTCACGAGCCGCTCTTTAGCGCGCTTAGCGAGGGCGAAATAAAAATTACCTCAGGCTCAAAAGAATATTTTCTCGCCATCGGCAGCGGGTTTATGGAAGTAACCAAAACTGGTGTTACCATTTTGGTTACGAGTGCATATCATGCGCATGAGCTTAATGAAGCAGAAATTAAGAAAGCCCAGGCTACGGCGAAAGAAGCGCTCGCAAAACACGTTACCGGCGTTGAACTTTCAACCGCCCAATCGCTACTTCGGCGTTCAGTTTTGGAATTAAAAGTTTTTCATCGGAGACATCAGCCTCCGCAAATTGTCTCTTGACACATTTATCATGAAATGAGTAGACTATAAACCCAGGGACGTATACAAGAGATGAATAAGATGAATACCTGGGATTTTTCGTTTCAGCCAACAAATATTTTTAAAGGAAAGGTACTATTGGAGCCGTGAGGCTCCTTTTTTTGAAGAAAGGAAACGTATGAAATATTTTTTGCGAATGTCAAATTTAACGCCGACAGAGCTTACTCAAGTACTCGCGCTCTCTGTACGGTTAAAAAAAGATCAAATGCGGAAAGGGAATAACCATATTTTTAAAGATAAAACGCTCGCCATGATATTTGAAAAACCGTCTCTTAGAACTCGTGTGTCTTTTGAAACGGGTATGACCCAGCTTGGCGGCCACGCGATATACTTGGGGCCCAATGATATTCAGATGGGGAAACGTGAGTCAGTAGCAGATATCGCAGCAACACTTTCGAGGTATGTAGATATCATCATGGCAAGGGTATTTGAACATGCAACATTGGAAGAGCTCGCAAAATATTCTTCAGTCCCCGTTATTAACGCATTGTCTGATCTTGAGCATCCCTGTCAGGTTACCGCTGATCTGTTGACCATGCTTGAACATAAAGGACGGTTGAAAGGTCTTTCTGTCGCTTTTGTTGGAGACGGCGAGAATAACGTAACTCATTCACTTGCGATTGCAGCAGGCATGTTGGGGATGGATTTCCGCGTGGCCAACCCTAAAGGATTTGCCATGAACCGCGATATTGCTGCGGAAGCAAACCGGTTTGCAAAAAAGTCCCATGGGCAAGTCCGTGAATTTTCTAATCCGCAAGAGGCGGTCGCAGGCGTTGATGTCGTCTACACAGACACATGGATAAGCATGGGCGATGAAGCGGAAAAAGAAAAACGTCTACGTACGTTCCGCGGGTTTCAGGTTACTCCTGAGCTCATGAAATTTGCCAAACGTGACGCAGTCTTTATGCACGACATGCCTGCATATCGCGGGAATGAGGTGGCGCAGAGTGTTATCGATGGCCCGCAATCCATCATTTTCGATCAGGCGGAAAATAGGCTACATGCACAAAAAGGAATTATGGTCTATTTGGCACGCCAAAGTGGCGGAAGGAGTATTAGTTGAAAACACAACTTTTTGGCCGGGATTTTATCTCTGAGCAGGATTGGTCACGGGAAGAGCTTGAAACGGCGCTTGATGTTGCAGTGGATCTTAAACGTAAATTTCTTTTGAAAGAACCAACGCCGTATTTACTTCATCAGACGCTCTTTCTTTTATTCTTTTTTAGTTCAACAAGAACGAGAACCAGTTTCGAAGCCGCAATGGACCATCTCGGAGGCAACGCACATGATTTGCCGTCAGATAAGCTCCAGATTCTTCATGGGGATACACCGAAAGAAATAGGAAAAATTCTTTCATGTTATGGACATGGCCTTGCAATACGTCACTGTGATTGGAAAGAAGGGAATGCATATATTCGTGAAGTTGCTAAATATTCTACTGTCCCAGTTTTCAACATGCAGTGTGATATCCATCATCCGTTCCAGGCGATGGCAGATCTCATGACGATATTTGAGAAGAAAAAGACGCTGGTTAAAAGAAAAATTGTCATGTCTTGGGCATATGCTTCATCATATACGAAACCCATTTCAGTGCCGCAGTCGTTTTTACTGCTCCTTACAAAATTTGGAGCTGATATTACGCTTGCATACCCCAAAGAATTTATGCTGATGGACAAGGTGATGAAGCTGGCACGTTCAAATACTGAGGAGTCCGGAGGATCAATTTCCGTCACTCATAATATGAAAGAGGCATTCAAAGATGCAGATGTGGTGTACCCAAAAAGCTGGGGGCCGCTTGTATGGACGAGCGATCCTAAGCAATCGACGAAAATCTCAGCGAAATACAAAGATTGGATTTGCAACGAACGTATGATGAAACTTGCCAAAAAAGACGCTATATATATGCACTGTTTGCCGGCTGACCGCGGTGTTGAAGTGACGGATGGGGTTATAGACGGTCCGCAATCGGTAGTCTACGACCAAGCGGAAAACCGATTACATGTACAGAAAGCAATACTTGCTCTTACGATGGGCGGGCGTTGAGATTTATACTATAAAAACATTTAAAAAAAGGAGAAATATGGTGAAAAATCCGTTTTTTGGACAGGATATATTAAGTTCTGAGCAGTTCACTAAAGAAAATCTTAAAATTGTTGTGGACGTTGCGCGCGAGATGAAATCACTTGTTAAAAAGGAAGGTGCGACAGATATCCTTAAAGGCAAAGTAATGACAGCACTTTTTTATGAACCGTCCAGCCGCACGTTTGCATCATTTATAACATCGATACAACGGTTGGGTGGAGGGTTTATTCCCTTGCAGGGGGTGGTTTATTCGTCCGTATCAAAAGGTGAGACACTTTCGGACACGGTCAGGACATTTTCCTGTTATAGTGATCTTATTGTTATGCGACATCCTGAAGTGGGATCCGCTAAAATAGCAGCAGCTGCATCACCCGTACCGTTGATAAATGCAGGAGACGGGGTTGGTGAGCACCCCACGCAGTCACTTTTGGATTATTTTACCATTGAGGAACGATGCGGACATGTGGATCAGCTTACCGTTACTATGGTAGGAGACCTGTTAAATGGTCGCACGATTCATTCTCTTATTAAATTGCTTTCTCTCTATCGGGGTGTAACCATTAATCTCGTTTCTCCGAAAATTCTCAGGCTTCCGGAATCAATTGCCGCGCTTGTGAAAAAGCGGGGAGTTAAAGTCCGTGAATATGAAAAATTGGATGGTGTACTGAGGTCCTCAGATGTCCTTTACGTGACGCGTATACAAAAAGAGCGCTTCAGCGACCTGAATCTGTATGAACAACTGAAGCACTATTACATCATTACGCCACAGGTGCTTAAACTTGCCAAAAAGTCCATGATCGTCATGCACCCATTGCCTCGGGTGGGGGAAATTACTGAGGACGTGGATAGGGATCCACGTGCGGTATATATAAAGGATCAGATGAGCAACGGCATGTATGTGCGCATGGCACTATTGCGGCTCGTGTTACGCCGATAAACGTATGGTTTTGAAACAATATCCGGGTTTTATCGATGTACATGTGCACCTCCGTGATCCGGGTTCAATACAAAAGGAGAATTTCCGGACCGGCACGATGGCAGCTATTTCCGGTGGTTTTACATTTATCTGTGACATGCCGAATAACCAGCCGCAAACATTTACCGCAGAACGGTTGGAAGAAAAGATTGCACGTGCTAAGAAAAACGCCGTTTGCGATGTTGGTTTTCACTTTGGTACAAATGGATATAACCTTCAGGAGTTTCCTGTCGCCATTAAGAACCCGCGGGTTTTTGGACTTAAAATTTATTGTAACCATACAACGGGCGAGCTTCTTATAGAAGATTTGGGATTATTGGAATCTATTTTTGCAGCTTGGAAGTCTGAAAAACCAATTCTCGTTCACGCTGAGGGTATGTATCTGGCCGGGGCAATTGCACTTGCGCAATTTTACGGAAGACGACTGCATGTCTGCCATATTTCCCAAACCTCTGAAGTGGATCTTATACGTCTCGCAAAAGCGAAAAAACAACGAGTCACCGCGGGAGTTACACCGCACCATCTATTTTTATCCGCCAACAATTTAAAAAAACTGGGCCCGTATGGGTCAGTAAAGCCTCTTATGGATCCGGATCGTCATCAAAAATATTTGTGGGAAGGTCTCTATGACAGAACGATAGATATAATCGAAAGCGACCATGCACCGCATACGAAGCAGGAAAAACAATTGAGCACTCCTCCATCAGGAGTGCCAGGACTTGAAACAACGCTTGGGCTTCTGTTTCTTGCAGTTCAGCAGAAGAAACTTACGGAAAGAGATATTATCCGACTCATATACACAAATCCGAAAGAAATTTTTCACATTCCGGATCAAAAGAATACCCATATTGAACTTGATCCGCAAAAGCCGTATCGTATGGGAGATTTTGGTTATCAAACAAAGTGTGGCTGGAGCCCGTTTGACGGCTGGGAACTATTTGGCAGAGTAGAAAAAGTTATCGTGCGGGGTAACATTATCTATGAACAAATCAAAAAAAATTGATCTTTCAGTAACAATTGGGTCTCTTCATTTATCAAATCCCACTATATTGGCATCAGGGTTACTTGGTCTTGACTGTGCAACGATGTACCGTGTCGTAAAGGCAGGCGCAGCGGCGGTAACAATGAAGTCGCTTACGAGTTTGCCCCGCCAAGGACATAATAACCCGATTCTGGTTGAATTTAACGGTGGATTTATGAATGCCGTTGGATATGCAAATGTCGGTATAGATGCGGGAGTGGAGGAGTTTAAGAAGTGGAGATTCCCTGCGCCGCTTATCGGCAGTATCGTCGCAGGCGATGCTGACGAGTTTGCGCGGCTGGCGGAAAAAATTCAGGAAGCGCCTGTCTCCGCTATCGAATTAGCCCTGTCATGCCCGCATACACCCGGTTTCGGTCTTCTGGCAGGTCAAGGAACGTCTGATGCTACAGCCAGGATTACCAGGGCCGTACGTAAGAAAACCAGATTGCCGTTATTTGTTAAACTTTCGCCCTCGATTCCTGCAATTGCCGATGTGGCCAAAGCTGCAGAAGCAGAGGGAGCCGATGTCATTAATATGGGAAACACCGCGGGACCCGGTATGAAAATAGATATAGAACGGGCAAAACCTATTTTAGCATTCGGCGTCGGTGGCATGAGCGGCCCGGCAATTTTACCGCTTACCATCCGGTGTATCTGGGATTTATACAAAGCTATTAAAATACCGATTATCGCAACCGGCGGCATCATGACTGGCGAGGATGCGATTCAGGCGTTTATGGCGGGAGCGGTGGCGGTTGAAATAGGAACGGGCATTCAGTACAGAGGAATTTCGGTTTTTTCTAAAGTGAATAGGGAAATTATCGGTTGGATGATTGCCCGGGGATACAAACGGCTGAGCCAGTTGAAAGGAAAAGTACATGAAATTTAGTTACCAGACTGCAAAAATAATCGGTATCAAAAAGGAAACATCGCGAGTACGGACGTTTACACTGAATACGGCGATAAAGGCGAAGCCCGGTCAGTACGTGATGCTCTGGATCCCTGGGATCAATGAAAAGCCGTTCGGGGTCGTGAGCAACGATCCCTTACGGCTATCTATCGCGAAAGTCGGCACGTTTACCCAAAAAGTTCACCAGTTAAAAGTCGGTGATACTATGACATTCCGAGGGCCATATGGTTCGCCGTTTCAGATACAGGGTAAATATCCTTTGCTTGTCTGTGGCGGATATGGCGTTGTGCCGCTCTATTTATTAGCACAATCATTTGCCGCCTCGAGCAGAAAAAATATTTGCGTTGTTATCGGCGCCAAAACTAAATCGGATCTTCCGTTTCTTTCAAGATTTAAAGCACTCGGTTGCCGTGTATTCGTGTCAACTGACGACGGAACTGCAGGACGGAAGGGATTTTCAACTGATTTAGCCGCGACCATAGTGCGTGAACAAAAAATAGACAGCGTGTATACCTGCGGACCGGAAATAATGATGAAAAAAGTAGCGCAAATGGCTCACAATCAAGGTATATTTTGTCAGGTAAGCGTCGAGCGGCACTTTAAGTGCGGTGGTATGGGGCTCTGCGGCAGCTGCAGTATTAACGGCAAACTCGCATGTGTCGACGGTCCGGTCTTTTCAGGAAATATACTACTTACGTAGTACCATGACGTTCTATAAAAAACTATCAGCGATAATGAAGAAACATAATTCACTTCTTTGTGTCGGGTTGGATAGTGACTATAGTAAACTTCCACACAGTAGTCGAAAAAGTAAATACCCGCAATTCGCGTTTAATAAGGCAGTCATTGACACGACACATTATTTTGTCTGCGCCTACAAGCCCAATTGTGCCTTTTACGAGGCCCGCGGTGAAAAGGGGATTGCGGAATTAAAAATGACATGCGACTATCTGCGTAAAACACATCCCGATATTGTCATCATTCTCGATGCAAAACGCGCTGATATCGGAAATACGAATAATGGCTACGTCTCATTTGCCTATGATTATTTGGGCGTGGACGCAGTGACGCTTCACCCATATTTAGGCAGAGAAGCTCTACAGCCCTTTTTAGACAGAAAAGAGAAGGGAAGTATTGTTCTTTGCCGTACGAGTAATCCGGGCGCTGGAGAATTTCAAGACGATCTCTACCAGAAAGTCGCAGGAAATGTGTCAAAATATTGGAATACTAATAATAACTGCGCACTTGTGGTAGGAGCTACCTACCCCAGGGAACTTAAAATTGTACGACGTATAGTCAAAGACATGCCGATATTAATTCCGGGAATCGGTTCTCAAGGCGGTGATATAGAAAAGACAGTAAAAGTTGGCGTTGATAGTACGGGAGCTGGCGCCATTATCAACGCCTCACGAAGTATCATTTTTTCCCAAAATCCACAAGCCGAGGCGATGAAATTAAAAAATCTGATAAATACATATCGATAGGAGGCAATACATGAAAAACGATGTTATTTCTATACTAAAAAAAGTCGGTGCTGTCCTTACGGATGATCATTTTGTCTATACATCCGGTAAACACGGCAGCGTGTATATAAATAAAGATGCGGTTTATCCTCATACGAAGGAAACGTCGCTTATATGCAAAATGGTTGCTCAAAAATTTCAAAAAAAGCGTATAGAAGTCATTGCAGCTCCAGCTCTCGGCGGCATTATTTTATCGCAGTGGACAGCATACTGGCTTTCACACCTGACTCATCAGGAGGTATTGGGTATCTATACGGAGAAAGATTCCGAAAAAAATCAAATATTTACGCGCGGCTATGACACGCTGGTAAAAGGAAAACGCGTGCTTGTAGTCGAGGATCTCACAACAACAGGCGGCTCTGTACACAAAGTTGTCAACGCTGTGAAATCAGCAGGAGGCAACGTTATTAGCGTTGCCGTCATGGTCAACCGTGACCCGGAACACGTGACAGCCAAAGCCCTCGGTGTTCCTTTTTGGGCTCTCAGTGTACTTAGAGCGGAGTCATTTGAGGAGTCTAAGTGTCCTCTGTGTAAAAAAGGAATACCGATAAATACGGCGGTCGGACACGGCAAAAAGTATCTTGAGGCCAAAAAGGCTCATTGACGAAATGGACAATTTTTGGTATCTTAGCTCATGCCCGTAACGAAGTTTATATTTGTTTCCGGTGGTGTTATCTCAGGCCTTGGAAAAGGGATAACGACCGCCTCTATCGCCCTCCTTCTTCAGAACCGCGGATATAAAATCACTCCTGTTAAATGCGAAAACTATCTCAATATGGATGCGGGGCTTATTAACCCCATTGAGCACGGCGACCCGTATCTCTGCGAAGACGGCACCGAGGCGGACATGGACATGGGAACCTACGAGAAATTTTTAGGGAAAGACATGTACCGCCATAATTTTATTACGATGGGGCAGATTTATAAGGCGGTTATTGACCGTGAACGGAATTTCGGGTACGAAGGCGAAGACGTTGAAGCAATCCCCCATGTGACGGATGAAATTACCAAGCGTATCAAAGCTGCGGGTGAGAAGGAAGAGGCGGATATTGTCGTTGTTGAACTTGGTGGGACTGCCGGTGAATATCAGAATGCGCTCTATTACGAGGCATCGCGGATTTTGGGCCGGAATAAGAAAAATACTGTCATTCATGTTCACGTATCATATCTTCCCGTGCCGTCGCACTTAGGCGAGCCGAAGACAAAACCTACACAATTATCGGTACGGGCCCTTAATTCCATGGGAATTCAACCGGATTTTATTGTGACACGGTCTGAAAAAGCGATGGATGCGAGGCGTCGGGCCAGATTTGCATTGTTTTGCAATGTTGAACCTGAAAACGTCATTGACAGCGTAGATCTCCCCAGTGTATATGAATGCCCGCCGTATCTGGCGAAACAAAAGCTGGATGAGAAAATTCTCACGATGATGGGCTTGCCCCTCAACGAGTTGGACATGAAGAATTGGGAACAGATGGTCACAACGATTAATAGAACAAAAGGTACTCCCAAAACCATTGCTATTGTCGGTAAATATTTTGCAACAGGTGAGTATCAGCTCAGGGATAGTTACGCAGCCCTCATGGATGCCATTGACCATGCAGCCTGGGCGGACGGAGTACCTGTTGCGGTGAAGTGGATACAGGCGGAAAAATTAGAAAAAGGCGATCTATCAGAACTCCATGGTGTAAATGGGATTATCGTTCCGATAGGTTGGGGATCACGCGGCGTTGAGGGAAAAATATCCGCGATTAACTATGCCCGGGTCAATAAAATTCCGTATTTGGGTCTCTGTTACGGAATGCAGCTTGCGGTTGTTGAATACGCAAGGAATGTTTTAGGTCTTAAAGGCGCTCACACGCTGGAAGTTGACGCGGATACCGCACATCCTGTTATTCATATGATTTCTGGGCAGGAGGACATCCTTAAACGCCGTGCGTACGGCGGTACGATGCGGCTTGGTCGTTGGGAGTGCAGGGTAAAGGCAGATTCGATAGCTGATGCAGCCTATATGAAGTACCACGGCTACGATGACGAAGTACATAAAATCGTCGGTGAACGGCACAGGCACAGATATGAATTTAACGATGAATATGCAAAGAAAGTTGAAGATGCGGGCCTTGCTATAGCAGGCCGGTCAGTTGTGGAGAATCTCGCAGAAATTATAGAATTGCCAAAAAGTGTCCACCCGTTTTTTGTGGGTACGCAGTATCATCCGGAATACCGTTCCAGGCCGTTAAAACCCCACCCGCTGTTTCTGGCGTACATAAAATCATTGTAACAGCCTCAGATTCATGGTATACTACTCGTGCTATGGCAAATACTGCAATTTGGTCGACAGGAGAAGCTGAATCGAAAAAGGACGTTCTTTTTCATGTCGGCGACACGGTTCGTGTGCATTATAAACTTATCGAACACGAGAAGGTGGCCGGTAAAACAAAGCGGGAAGTAAAGGAAGAAACACGTGAACGTACACAGGCATTTGAAGGCATCGTTATTAGTATTAAAGGCAGCGGCGTCAACTGTATGTTTACTGTCCGTAAAATCGGTTCAGGTGCGATAGGCATTGAGCGTATTTTTCCCTTAGTGTCTCCTTGGATTAAAAAGCTTGAAGTCAAAAAGATCGGATCAGTACGGCGCGCCAAATTGTATTATCTCCGCGATAAACAGGGAAAAGAGGCCGGTAAGGTAAACGAAGCTACTGTTTAATACTTCAAAGTCTTCACGATATCATAATTCATGCGGAAATTTGGTATAATAGCTTCACGGGTCGGTAGCTCAACGGTAGAGCAGCAGCCTTTTAAGCTGTTGGTTCAGGGTTCGAGCCCCTGCCGACTCACAGACTTAGATTGTCAGAATAAGCTAGAGCATCACTCTGAACTCAGGTGATTGGTATAGACTTGACTGCTTCGATAATCGTTTACCCGTTCCCGGGAGATATATATGCTGCGCATCAGCATCATAAAATACAATGAGGACTATTTGTCATATCTTGTCATTTATTTGAGAAGCGTGTCGGCAAGGTGGGTAGATTGATGTCTAAAAAATGTTTTTACTTCATCCCACGAAACCAGTTTTAGCATTTTTGGCATTTCCGATTCTTCCGCATCAACAAAATAGGTAAAGCTTTTTAAAATACTATATAGATTATTTGCCAAAGAGCCATATTTATTATCGTAGTAGCTTAAACTGTCGTTAAGCGTAATACCTTCTTTTGAAAGAAAATACAGATCGATGAAGTCCTTTTTTGTTCCTCGGTCCATGACCGCAGCTATTTTCATCGCTGCAATATCCCGTTTATCTGCTACATGTATGCCCCAGACGTTATTTGTAGGAAAAAGAGACGGATACTCATAACAGAACATGCTAAATTTGGTTTCATTAAATACCCCGAGGAGTGTATTTGGAGCGATGGTGGCTACACTAAAACTTCCCAACTTAGAAAGCTGTTTAGCCATTATTTCCGGATTAAAGCTAACCGGTGTAAAAAAATCGAAATCCACCGAAATCCGATGTCCTAAATATAATGCCAACCAGCTCCCTCCGGCCAAATACGTAGGAGTAGGGAAACTAAAAATTTTTTCCTAATACGGCCAGAGCCTTTTGCGCTGGCTCCGGTAAGGTTCCTGTAAACATAATATTTCGTCCTCCGGAATACCAAGGTATATGCTCCAAAAATTAGCCGTTTTCGGGCTAAAATCCCGGATGGTGCTAAAAACATGCTTAATAGTCTTAAGAGGATAGTTGTGAAGTACCCAAGAAACCGCTTTATCATTGCCCTTTTCGAGGAGTCTTCCTATGACAAAATTTGCTTTTTGGTTGGGGTCAAGCGTCTGGGGGTCAACGTCCCAGAAAAAATTCCATAAATGCTTCGGAACGGTTTTTGACATATACTTAGTATATCATATATGTTAGCTGCATAGTCAGAGTAGGCTATTTCATTATCCGAACAAAGAAAAACAAACAGTAACTCCTATTTTTTTTAGCTTGGATATTCGTGTTCGGATCCCTGCGAGCTCACTAAGTTGGTTTTGGGAATAGCATAATCCTCATTTAGTTCAATAACTATCGGCTATATTCGGGTTCCAGAAAGTATTTCTTGGTAGGTTGGCGCATATCAAAAAGTACCCCAAAATATTGAGCTTTCATGACCGAATTCGTGCCTGAAAGTAACAAATCTTCCATGTGTTCCAGAAAATATTTTATGTAGGCCATGACCATGTGCATATCAGTGGGTTTTGATTGAATATTTTTTTCTGTCTGCGCCATGAGTTCCGCAACCTTACTGGCAATCTTTATCATCTCCTGCTCAACGAACTTAACGGCAACTTCAGAAGTTAGATATTTAAGTGTGCCTACCGGTATTGCGTTTCTTCTGCTTTCAGCTCCATAATCCGCTTATCAAGACTTTGTTTCGTTCCGTATGCCATTGACTCTCGTTTATCCCATTCGTTTAAAACCGCCTTAACTAAAGCATCAGAAAATCCTGGTGCAAGTTTTATGTTCTGAACGAATTTCTTAATCGTTTCGTCAAAATCCTTTTTTGAGACACGAAAATAATGTCCCCGTTTATTACAATGATAGGCCGGATAGTATTTGCCTAAGTTTCCTCTTGAGGCACTACCATAAGTGGCTCGGTTACAATGGGGACACATAGACGACCCGTTTATATGGGAAATCCGCGTTCTGGACCCCTTTTTTGACTAGATACTCCGGCGGTCTTTCCAGTGATAGATTTTTATCTCGCCATTTTCCTCTGAGAATAGTAATCTTACCTCTATTGGCCTTATTGAAGGTTTCAATGGAAACTAATCCGTCAAACTTTCCCTTTTTGGGGATTATCTTTTGTCCAATTAACAAGATTGATGCCTGCAAATATCGGATTTTTAGATATCGCCAGAATCCTTTTAGTGTCAGTTTTTGATTGCCTCTTTCCTTGACTATTTTTGTTCGGTCTTTGGGATCACGGACTAGATTATGCCGTGATTTATAACCGGAGTTATTGATCTCATCAACGATTTGCTGGTCACTCAATGTTCCCAAGACAACGCAGTTCAAACATTTTGATAATCCAAGCAGATTCAATCGGATGAGGTTTTAATATCACTCTTGTTCCGTTTGGGGTTTCAACTTTTACATTCATGAACCCAAAGGGCAGCCCGTACCCAATAGCCTAATCGGGAATAGCGGATTTCAGCGCCGATCATCCGGCTCATGATGTCGCGCATTTCATCTTTTGCCCGTTCCGCCTCAAGCATTTCTGATTTTTTGGTAGGCGAATAAACACTCCAATTAAAGGCTACTCCTAAGATGCTCAAGGTATTGACCTGCTGTTGCCGATGACACCGTAAATATCAACCAGTTGGACACCGCTTTTCTCCAACTGCATTTTTAGTTCTTCATAAAAGAAGGAACCGCCACGGGTAAACCGGTCGATAGATTTAATAACGAAAAGTTGGATATCGTTTTTAGGATGCTTGCAGTAATCAATGGCTTCCTGTACCGGTTGTTCTTCTTTTGAGGCAGATTCAAGGAAGATAAAGAACTTTTTAATATGGATGTTATGAACTTGGGCGAAGCGTTCAATTTGTTCTTTTTGGGCTTCCGGAGAGTCACCATCAACACCCTGTCTTACCGAAGAAACACGGATAGCGGCAACAGCATTTTCGATTTTAGTTACAGGCTCCATATTGTTCCTTAATTTTGTTTGTATAACGGCTGTCCATTCTTCTGATCTTCAAGGATTCGGTCGATAATAATATTGGCAAGGAATTTGATGCGATCTTCCGAAGAAAGTGACGAAGTCTTTGGTCTTTTTGAAGAAATCTTGTTAACTGATCCTTTTAGTCTTCCCATGGTTTTAGCCTTAATATTATCTCTATAAGGAATAATATACTATCCCTATAGGCATAATGTCAAGGGGTAATTATTTGAGGAAATTATCAGGTAAATCTGATCGTGTAAACAAAGCAATTGCTGGAAGTAGAACAACTTTGATCGTGCATAAAATCAGACTTTTAAATATAAATATCTGGGAGTTATTTGATAGAAAATTAACCGCTATTTCTTGACTCTTCAATCTTTATTGCCTTTTCGAGTTGTCTCGACATTCTACCCACGACGAAATTTAGAGCCGTCTGCGTGTCTACACCTGCCAATCTGGCTGTTCTTCTTACGACGTCAATTGCTAAATTGGGGTCACCTTCTAATACGGCAGCTTCCAAAAGTCTATCTGTGCTTACTACGAAAGACTCCGGATCTGTTCCATTTTTACTTAGATTTTCAATTACGGTCATCTTAGGCAGAAATTATACCTGGTAGTGTTTCTCATTTCAAGTTTTCGTAACTTTTACTTTCGTGTTGTTTTTGATATACTTCGATATATTTTAGTTCTGCCCAAAATATAACCTGTTATGGTAGGGCAAATTGTTCGTCACAAAGCAATAATTCTTCTCTTCAGTGAGCTGGTGCAGTCTCCTCAATGTTTCCGAAAGAATGGAGGGCAAATATGACACCAACCGCAGAACAACTCCAACTGCTTCATCAGATCCAAAACCACACGCTGCCGGTTCTGAACACATTAATTTTGGGTATCATTTTAAGTCTGCCTGTTATTCCTATTAGTGCAAAACTTGGTATATACAATTTTCTTTCTGGTCACAATGCAGCCTTTCTTGCTAACATCAAACTCTCACCTCTAGCTCTGGTGGTTATCATTAACTTTTATCCTCTGATCATGCTGGCTGTGGTGTGTCTTTTGGGATATATACTGGTGCTATTCGTTTTCCAGCTCCTTGCCGGTGTGAGATATGGGATTGGAAAGTTTCAAAAAGTTCCACCCAAAGTATTTCTGGAACTGACATTTCCTTCCGATACGACAAAATCCGCGTATGCGACCGAAGAGTTATACCGCCTGTTACATACCCTATCTCGTCAAAAAAGCTTCTGGGATAATGTACTTCAACGGAAAAACGGTTATTCATTGGAAATTGTTTCTACCCGGAATGAAGGCATTAGGTACCTACTGGCAGCAGAACCAAATGTCATTGAGACCATTCAATATAGTTTACGGTCATATTTGCCAGGTATTCGTATTCGGGTAGTCCATGACTACCTTGATCCATATCTGAAACATGAAGACGATAACCCGAAATGTATGGGGTTAGAAGAATTTAAACTCTCCGGACATTTTGCTCTGCCTCTGGAAACACAAACAGCCTTAAAAGAACATGATCCCATCTCGTATCTTACGGGTAACATGACCAAACTTGCCTCCGGTGAACTTATTTCCTTTCAGGTTGTAACCACGCCATTGTTGTCTTCAACACACAAAAAAGATTTGAAAGAGATGCAGACATTGAAGCAAAGAATGGTGAAGGGTGAACCGTTAACACCAGTCCTGCAAAAGGATTTCCTGCAAAAAGTCGTCTCTCTGCCAGTTATTTCGATATTTTGGATGGTTATCAGGATTATCTGGATTATCGTCTGGGGACTATTTAACTTTGTTATGGAAATGATTGTGACGGTTGCCAATGAAAACTCAAAAACTCCCCATGTTTTTGTTGATACCACCCCGAAAGTTAAACCTCAACAGATTTTAAATCCGTATGAGCAGGAACTTTCAACTATCGTCAAAGGAAAGATTGACCAAGAGTTATTTGAAACATCCATCCGGATTCTGGTGGTAGCGGATAGTGGTGATGAAGTGAATCTCCGATTGAATGGGCTTATGGCTGCTTTTGGTCAACTTAACAGTTCATATCAATCGCTGGTTACGAAGCACGGCTTGTTTGCTCCCAGCATACAATCTGGTTTACAGTCATTCAAAAAACGAGCGTTATCTCAAAGTTCTTCCCTATATCCTAATCCGATCCTTTCCGCTTCGGAACTTTCAGATTTTTTCCATTTTCCATATATGGATACCACAAAAACTGAAGGATTGGTTAAATCTAAAAGCCGCGATCTCCGGCACCGTTATCACTGAAACAAGACACCACCAAACTCGATGTAGTAGTTGGAAAAAACAACTATGGAGGTGAAGAAACTCCAGTCGGGTTAACCCAAGTCCAACGGCATGAACATACCTATATTGTCGGCAAAACCGGTATGGGGAAAACAACCATCATTAAACAGATGGCCTATCAGGATATTTTGTCCGGAAAAGGAGTAGCAGTCATTGACCCTCACGGAGACATGATTAAGGAACTATTAGTGTCATTCCGAATCAAGGAAAAAGGATGTCATTTATCTTGATCCGACAGACAAACTTTGGCCGGTAGGGTTAAACATCCTCAATCCCGGAGGAACGTTTGTGGATGAGGAAGAAAAAGCCGACTGGATTACCGGATCAGTTATCTCAGTATTCATGAAAATCACTCCGAAAGCCAATTGGGGACAACGGATGGAACATATTTTACGAAATGCCACGATGACGGCTCTAACAACGGAATCTCCAACGTTGATGACTATCCAAAAGCTTTTAACTAATACCGGCTATCGGCAAAGTGTAACCGCAACACTCAAGGATCCGGTCTTGAAACAATTCTGGGTTGATGAATTTAAAATGTTTGGCCATATGCAAAAAGCAGATATGATTTCACCTTTAACCAATAAACTGGGTGAGTTTATTACCTCTCCTTTATCCCGGCATATCCTGCTACAGGCAGAAAGCACTATTAAGTTTTCGGACGTTATGGATCAGGGCAAAGTCCTTTTGGTTAATCTGTCTAAAGGAAACTTGGGAGAAGAACGGTCCGGATTCTTTGGTACGCTCATCATCTCCCTCATCCAGATGGCTGCATATCAAAGAGCCCAAATACCGGAAAATAAACGCAAAGATTTTTTCCTGTATATTGATGAGTTTCAAAACTTTGCCAATGCCCATTTTGCTGATATTTTCTCGGAAGCCCGGAAATTCCATGTCTTTATCATTCCTTCCCATCAGAATGTCGCCCAGATTGAGGATGTTAAAACCGCCAAGGTGGTCTTGGGGAATTCCGGAACGATTATTTCTTTAAAAACGGCCCGGATGATGAAGCAGTTATCTTCCCTTTATGGAACCGGAAGTAGAAAAAGGAGAAATCGTTAATCTTGCCACCACATCACTTCTTTATGAAAGTGACCAATGAGGATTCGGAAGATGCTTTTTCCGGAGAAACCGTTCCCCTGAAATTAAAGGCTCTGATCGGATCAGGGACTTTGTTATTGCCAATACCAGAAAACATTACGCAACTCCAGGGCTGTGGTGGAAAAACAACTCAATATACTCTTTGGGGTGAGTGAGGAACCGGAAGAAAAGACAGGTAAAAAGATGAAGGACAATACCGGAAAAACTGGTGGATCAAGAAGAAAAAACACTCACAAACCCGTCCGAAAATCCCTACAAAATTAGTGATAACGGGCTATCACCAAAATATGATATATTTGAGGCTAATTTTAAAATATTGTGTCACCTACCTTTAAAAGAAACGGAGTGTGTTGGGGGTGGCATAAGAAATTAAAGTAAAAAATAATAAAAAATAATAAATAAAAAATAAACATGACACTCCCAAAACTAACACATCAACAACAAGAAATAATAAGACAACACTATACATACAGATTCCTCAACAGCACCCAAATTCAAAAATTCCTCAATCATAAAAGTAAAGGAAAAATAAATATCTGGCTACCAGATCTAGTCAAAAAGGAATATTTGAATAGAATTTATGATCCCTCGACATTTTTAGGAAAAAACCAACCCGCAGTTTATTACCTGGGGATTAACGGAATCAGATGGCTAAAGACACAAGATGGATACGATCCGGAAGTATTACGAAAACTATATCGGGATAAAAACCGGTCGGATACCTTTATTTCTACCTGCCAACTCATAGCTGATATTTGTCTTGATTTGAAAAATCAACCCAACGATAAACTATTTTTTGAGTTGGCTACCGAAAACGAGTATACAAACCCAAAATCTTCCTTTTATTTTTCCAGCATGCTATCGGAGCTTCATCCTCACCTTGTTTTTACCAGAAAGAAAAACAACAAAATGAATTACTATCTTTTGGAGATTCTTACAACCAAACTTCCTGCCTATCGAGTTAGAAAAAGGATCAGAACCTATCTTGAATTTTTGACAGAGTGCGAATGGATAGGGCATATTAAGGTAGCGCCGGAGATCCTGTTTGTCTGTGAAACAAAAGAGCTGTTGATCCGCTGTAAACGATATACTAAAAAACTCCTGGTTGAAGCTGAAGAAGAAAATATACATTTGAGTTTTGCTCAAAAGGAAGATGTGCAAAAAGACGGGGTCACGGCTGAGATTTGGGAAGACGTGGAATAAAACAGCCCCATGATTACTCACAGGGCTGTTTATACTAACCGTTACAATTTGGCTTTTGGTACTACCTCACTGATCGGTTTCTCACCAAAATATCTATCGCGCTCAATGCCTAAGCCGAACTTTCCTCGGTAGTTTTCGAGCTCTGAAAGAGCAAACGATCCCCATTCATCGTTCCAGTCGCCAAAGATGGAAACGTATCCGAAAAATTCTTTTGATTCGGATCGTATTCCGTCGCATACCAGGTACCGGCTCCGGCAGGATTGAAAAACTTAGCGATGACAATCGGATCGCTGACTTCTTCTTGTCTGCCAACTTTCTCGAATCTGTTTAATAGTTCTTTAGTTAATAGTTGCATTATTATTCACCTCCTTTTTTTGCTGCTTCCGGAAAATTAATGTATTTGGAAGCATGCCCATGCTTCCAATACTTGGAATTCTTAAAGCGGGGTGAGTTGGGCAAGGGCAAGCGAAGCGCAGTTTATTGGAGTGAAACGGAAACCCTTGCAAAATGAGGGGCAAGACCCCTTACCCCACATATGGCGTATAATTACCGGTAGAATTTTATGAGGGCCTATGGATCATGATGTGTTCGATAAAAATATTCTTGAATCTCAAATATTTCGCATTCATAAATCTGGGAATTATTTGCTTACTAGAGAATCAACTAAACTTGAATTCAAAGAAAACTTTAATTTTGCAGAAATAGCTGACTATTTGAAGGATTTCGCTGCTTTTTCAAATAATACAGGTGGGTATCTGGTATTTGGTGTAGAAGATTCACCCCACACCCTGACTGGTATTGATGGTTCAACATTCGATAAAATAGATGAACAAAAAATTACGGGATTTGTTAACGAATATTTTGCTCCATCAATAGATTGGCAAAAATCAGTTATTGATATTGCAGGGAAACAATTCGGAATAATTTACATCTCGGAATCTATTGATAAACCTGTAATTGCACTCAAGGATGGTGGACGTGGACAGGAAATAAAAAATGGCGAGATATACTATCGTTATACTGGCAGATCACAAAAGATTAGGTATTCTGAGTTGAGACAAATTTTAGATTCTAAATTAACAAAAGAGCGACGGGCATGGCAAGAGCATCTGGAACGAATGGTAAAAATTGGTCCAAGCAATGCGGCCATTCTCGATACAGTAAGAGGTAAAATCGAAGGCACATCTGGAATAGTGCTAATAGATGATGAACTAATTCCCAAACTGAAATTTATTAGAGAAGGTCAATTTGTTGAAAAAAATGGTAAACCTACATTAAAGTTGGTCGGTGAATTGAAACCTGCATCAGTTATACAAAAAATCGTACATGATGATCCATATAAATATAGAGCTTCAGATGTGGCTAGTGAGGTTCAAAATCGATTAAAAAAACCGTTTAAAGCAAATCCTCACCATGCCAGAGCATGGAAGTATTTCAAAATTCGAACTAAACAAAAAGACGGCTCCTGGAAGTACGATTCAATATATTGTGATTATAAGGAAGCGATCAAATATTTTCTTTATAATCAAAACTGGATTGATTTTTTGGTAACAGAGTTATCAAAGCCGGATACATATAAGGCTATAGTCGGCTAGGATCAGTATTCTTATTCCTTGTTTCGAACTAATTGCACGAGATCAATTTCCTGCTCGTAAGCTTTGAGTCTGCCGGTCACAATTCCTAACCTGTACTGTATTCCATCACTCATTAGTCGCCAATTAGTCGTCTCAAGCGTACTTATTATTGTTTTCCTTATAGTATTTGTGCTATCAAATTCAACCCGATCATCTTTACTATCTGTTGCGGTAAATTCGACTATGACGAATTTACCCATTTCAGGTTGAGAAAACTGTAAATCAGCATAACCTTTATCTATGATTGCCTTAGAAATAAGTTCTTTTAGCTGATTCAATTTTAAAGTATTAAGTTTTTTAGCTTTTTGAAAGATTGAATCTTTTTCTTCTTATCTTTTTCTTTTTGTTCATTATTAAATCTGCGGATATTATCCAAATTAAGTACTTCTTGAGGTCCTTCGATATCATCAAGACAAAATCGGACACGATACTTTTTAAGTAACTGGTCACGCTGTTCACTTTCTTTTTCTTGAATTAGTCGATTTTTCTTTAAATCAGTTATTTCAACATTTTTATAATCACATTTAGTGCAGGAAATTGTTTCAGTTAGGATTTTACCTTTTTAGAATATTTATTCTTAAGTTTTGAGCTACATTTCGGGCATCTTGGTGCGATGTAATCCCAGGCTGACCCGTCTGAGTATAGAATCTTTCGAAATTTGCAGGCTTCGCATTCATACATAAAAGTTACTTTAGGATTATTGTCATCAGCATCGTGGAGGGTCTTATCAATCACTTTCATGGGTGAATTACATTTGTCACAATCTGTATGAGGTGCTGTTGCGCTATCAAATATTTCCTGGATTCGTCTGTCCTTACTCATCCATTCATCTAGTGTCGCTCTTTTATGGCGATATCGTTCAATTGCTATGGTATTTGCGGTGAAGCTACAGATATTGAACGCTTTTTCAAAATCAATTTCAGCTTCTTTTCCTTTTATCTCTGTCCGGTGTTGTTCCATTTCGTCATGTAAATCCCAATACCACTTTAAGCATTCCTCAATGGTGCGGAGGTCGTATAAATCCTCGTAATAACTTTTATTGTGAAGATACTGAAACATATTGATAATTTTATCTGTTACAAAATATAGGGCAAGACCCTCGATTCATTAGACTGAAGCAGTTTTAGCCATAACGTACTATAATAGTTAACAGTGATTCAGAACCAAAATAATTTCAGTTGTATCGAAATAATTATGGCATTAAGAAAATCACAACTTTACAGTTCCCCATGGGTGAGTCGTGATGAACTTCGGGGTGGAATGGACGCTTCACAGTATAAAGATTACGTTTTAGTTCTCCTTTTCGTCAAATATGTTTCGGATAAATATGCCGGAAAATCTCACGCACTCGTCGAAATACCCGAGGGCGGAAGTTTTTCTGACATGATCGATCTCAAAGGTAAATCTGATATTGGTGAAGGCATTACAAAGTAGTTGCCAAACTTGCTGAAGCAAACGAACTCAAAGGCGTTATTGATCAGGTAGATTTCAATGATGAGGACAAACGAGGTCACGGCAAAGATATGGTCGATCGTCTATCTAACTTGGTGGGAATTTTTCAAAATCCCGATTTAAACTTTTCAAAAAATAGGGCCGATGGAGATGACATTTTGGGTGATGCCTATGAATACCTCATGAAACACTTCGCAACTGAATCCGGAAAAAGTAAGGGTCAGTTTTATACCCCGAGCAAAGGCATCCCTAATCATGGCGAGGATTATTAAAGCTGAAGAGGCTGAAGGATTAAATAATACTGTTTACGATCCGACTTGCGGAAGTGGCTCATTACTTCTCAAGGTAGCCGATGAAACTCCCAAAGGAATTAGCATTTATGGTCAGGAAATGGATAACTCCACCGCGGCACTTGCCATTATGAACATGTGGTTACACAATAACCCCCTGGCAGAAATCAAAAAGGGTCAGAGCACGCTATCAAGTCCTCTTCATTTATCACCTGACGGTTCACTTAAAACATTCGACTACGTCGTTGCCAATCCGCCTTTTTCCTACAAAGCCTGGACAACTGGTTTTGATCCATCCAATGACGCATTTGGCCGCTTTGACGGCTTCGGCATTCCTCCGGTAAAAAATGGCGACTATGCCTTTCTTCTTCACATCCTTAAGTCGATGAAAAGTACCGGCAAAGGCGCAGTTATTTTGCCTCATGGTGTTTTATTCCGAGGAAATGCAGAAGCCGGAATCAGACAAAACATTATTAAGCGTGGATATATCAAAGGAATTATCGGGCTTCCGGCAAATCTATTTTATGGGACCGGTATCCCAGCCTGTATTATCGTTTTGGATAAAGAAGGAGCTGCTAGTCGTAAAGGTCTCTTTATGATTGATGCTTCTAAGGGATTTATCAAAGAAGGTAATAAGAATCGGCTGCGTGAACAGGATATGCGAAAAATCATTGATGTTTTCAATAGCCAATCAGAGGTGCCAAAATTCTCTCGTTTTGTCACCAATGAAGAAATAGAGAAAAATGAATACAACCTCAATATCCCCAGATATATTGATACCCAGGAAGAAGAGGACATCCAAGATATCGAATCACATTTAAAAGGTGGAATTCCGGAGCATGATGTTAAGGCGTTGCAGGCCTATTGGAATAGTTTCCCCTCATTAGAAAATACCCTTTTTGTTAAAGGCGATAGGCCCAAAACATTTAAGATCAATATCGAAAAAGATGAAATCCGCAATACCATCTATAACCATCAGGAATTCGGCAAATATCAAGTTGCGATTATGGGTTTATTCAAAAAATGGGTGGAAAGTAATAAACCCAAAATGCTCTCCATTAAAATAGCAGATCATCCAAAAGTATTTATCAGTGAACTTGGCGATAGTATTCTTACCGCTTTTAGAGTTGCCCCACTAATTGACACTTATGACATCTATCAACATTTGATGAACTTCTGGGGGTCAACCATGCAGGACGACCTGTACACACTCGTCGCAGATGGTTGGGAGGCAGGAAATCAAGTTATTCGACTCCAAAAAGAAAATAAGGATAAGAAAAAGAAAGACATTGAAGGCTTGGAAGGGTTGGAGGGTCGATTAATTCCTCCATCTCTCCTTATCAGTGAATACTTCCAAATTGAAAAGACAGAAATTGAAAAGTTGGAATCGGATTTGGAAACAGCAACCGCTTCAATGGAAGAAATAAAGGAAGAACACGGTGGTGAAGATGGATTGCTTGCCGATGTAATTGAAAATGAAAAAGTAAATAAAGGGCTTCTAACTAAACGGATAAAAGAAATTAAACACGACCCAGATTCAGCCGATGAATTGGAGATATTGGAAAAATACCAGAATTTATCGGATAAGGAAGCGGATCTAAAAAGAGAAATTAAAACTAAATATTTCCTACTTGAAAGGAAAGTTATCGAGAAGTATCCAAAACTTTCAATTGACGAGGTAAAGACATTGGTTATTGGTAAAAAATGGTTGCGAGCGTTAGAAGAAGCAATCACTGGAGAAATAGAAAAAGTTGCAAAGAAACTAACCGAAAGGGTAAAAGAATTGGCTGAACGTTACGATGAAACACTCCCACAAATCGCCTCCGAAGTTAAAACTCTTGAGCAAAAAGTTAATGAGCATTTAAAAAAAATGGGTTTTAGATTTAAATATGAATGGCATAGGAACACAAAGTATACCATCGGGATATAAACAGACCGAGGTCGGAGTAATTCCTGGAGATTGGAATGTAAAACAGTTAAGTGAAATCGTGTTAACATTTCAACATGGTAGAGGGTTGTCAAAATCAGACCTAAGTGACTATGGCCCTTATAAATGCATTCATTATGGAGAGTTATTCACAAAGTATAAAGAATTAATTAAAGAAGTAAAAAGTAGAACATATAAACGAACAGGATATGTTTTATCGGTTAAGAACGATGTATTGGTTCCCACATCAGATGTAACACCAAAAGGCTTGGCAACTGCAAGCTGTATAGAAGAATCAGGAATAATACTTGGGGGTGGAATTTTGGTAGTTAGGCTGCAACCCGAATACGATGGGTTATTTCTTAGCTACTATATAGCTCAAAACAAAAATTCTGTCTTAAGGCTTGTAAAAGGATCAACAGTTTTCCATATATATGCTGGCGATTTGGAAAAATTATTACTATCAGTACCAGGTACTAAAACAGAACAATCTGCAATTACTTCTGTTCTTTCAGAAACTGACATATTAATTGAAAATCTAGAAAAAATAATTGCCAAGAAGAAGGAGATAAAACAAGGAGCGATGCAGGAACTTCTGACCGGCAAACGACGCCTTCCAGGGTTTAGTGGAAAATGGGAAGTGAGAAAGATTATTGAATTTACTGATTGTACTTCCGGAGGAACTCCCAATATTTTAATTCAAAGTTATTGGGGTGGGGATATTAAATGGATGAGCTCAGGGGAGCTTAACAACAAAAAAATATTTAATGTGGAAGGGCGAATAACCGAAAAAGGGTTCAAGAATCCAGTATGCAAGTCGTTCCAGCCGGATGTGTCTTGATTGGCTTGGCTGGTCAAGGTAAAACACGTGGCACGGCTGCAATTAATAAAGTCGATCTGTGTATTAACCAATCAATTGCTGCAATTTTACCGTCAGATGTCCATGATTCAGATTTTCTTTATTACAATTTTGATAATCGTTACGACGAAATTGAAGTTTATCAACTGGTGGAGAGGGTCGTGGCGGATTGAATCTTTCGATAATTAGAGAAATCTTTGTTAAATTGCCCCCCAAGAAGACCGAACAGGCTGCTATAGCAAATCTCATAAACATGGACTCAGAAATTGAAAAACTAGAACAGAAACTTGATAAGTATAATCAAATTAAGCAAGGTGCAATGCAAGTATTATTAACCGGAAAAATTAGATTGATTAAAAATTAATATGGAAACACAATCACCTAAAGTTGGTCAAATAGAACGTAAAACGCAAAATAGGATAGTCGCCCTTTTTCGTGATCGACTTCACTATGACTATCTCGGTAACTGGGAAGATCGTGAAGGCAACAGTAATATCGAAGAAGAATTCCTTAGAAATAACCTCAAGGCTCGGGGCTATAGCGATAATTTGATCGACAAAGCTATTTTTGAGCTCACCAGAGTTGCGACAAATCAAATCCAAAGCTTGTACGATCTTAATCAAAGCATCTACAGTATGCTTCGCTATGGAGTTAAGGTAAAAGCCGGTGTTGGTGAACAAACAGAAACAGTTTGGCTTATTGATTGGGCGAATCCTCAAGCAAATGATTTTGCGATTGCCGAGAAGTTACTATAAAGGGACAAAAGACGAAGCGACCCGATATTGTGATTTATGTGAATGGTATTGCTTTAGGCGTTATTGAACTAAAAAGAAGTATTGTCTCGGTTTCAGAAGCTCTCCGGCAAATATCGGCAACCAGAAGAATGAATATATAAAAAACTTCTTTACCACTATACAAATACTCATGGCTGGTAATGATACCGAGGGTATGCGCTACGGCACGATTGAGACAGCTAAGAATATTACCTATCCTGGAAAGAGAAAGGACTCGATGACGAGATTCGTCTGGATAAACATATTCTCCAATTTTGTGAAAAGGAAAGGTTTCTGGAAATAATCCATGACTTTGAAGTCTTTGATAGTGGCAGTAAAAAACTAGCCAGACATAACCAATTTTTTGGGGTAAAAGCAGCTCAGGAATATGTCAAACGGCATGAAGGTGGAATTATCTGGCACACCCAAGGCAGCGGTAAGAGTTTAACCATGGTTTGGTTAGCAAAATGGATCAGGGAAAGTATAACTTCGTCACGTGTATTGATACTTACAGACCGGACGGAATTGGATGAACAAATTGAGGGGGTATTTAGGGGGGTTGGAGAAAATATCTACAGAACTAAAAATTCTAAAGACTTAATCACCAAACTCAATCAGGAAGAAAAATGGCTAATCTGTTCTCTAATTCATAAATTCGGATCAAGAGAAGGGGCAAACGATCAGGATGTTGATCAGTTTATCAACGAAATAAAGAAGAATCTTCCAAGTGACTTCAAAGCCAAAGGGGATATTTTTGTCTTTGTTGATGAGTGTCATCGTACCCATGGCGGCAAGTTGCATGAAGCCATGCTGGAATTACTTCCCAAAGCCACTTTTATCGGGTTTACTGGTACACCACTTTTGTCTGTCGATAAACATAATAGTATTGCCACATTTGGGAATTTTATTCACACCTATAAGTATGACGAAGCAGTCAAAGATAAGGTTGTTTTGGATTTACGGTATGAAGCACGAAGAGTGGATCAGGATATTACTTCCCAGAGCAAGATTGACGCCTGGTTTGAAGACCGAACCCAAGGGCTCACCGATGTTGCCAAAGCAGAGTTAAAAAAACGCTGGGGTACGATGCAAACATTACTCAGTTCCGGGATTAGGCTAGAAAGAGTTGTGTTTGATATTTTGGATGATGACTTCATGAAACCAAGACTTGCCAGCGGTCGAGGTAATGCCATGCTCGTAGCCAGTTCAATTTATGAAGCCTGCCAGTATTATGAAATTTTCCAAAACAAAGGATTTAAAAATTGTGCGATTGTGACCTCTTATGAAGCTGGGGCTCTTAATACCTAAGATCGCGAATATGCTATTTACCAAAAGATGCTTGATAACTTTAAGAACAACTTTGGGGGAATTACCAAAAAGCCCAATGAAACAGAAATCGAAGCTTTTGAAAGACAAGTTAAAGAGCTATTTATTAAGCAACCCGCCAAGATGCAGCTTCTGATCGTGGTTGATAAACTTCTGACCGGATTTGATGCCCCACCAGCAACATATTTGTATGTTGATAAAAACATGCAGGATCATGGGTTATTCCAGGCTATTTGCCGAGTTAATCGATTACATGGTGAAGACAAAGAATATGGTTTTATTATTGACTATCGGGATCTTTTTAAGAAGCTGGAAAGGCTGTTACAGACTATACCAGTGAAGCTTTTGCCGCCTATGACAAGGAAGATGTTTTGGGACTTCTTAAGGATCGTCTTGGACAAGGTAAGGAGGATTTGGAAGAAGCACTTGAACAGGTTCGGGCGCTTTGTGAACCAGTGGCCCCTCCTAAAACAAGTGTTGATTACATCAAATATTTCTGTGGAGATATTGAAAATCCCTACTCGCTTAAAGAAAACGAATTTAAACGGGTTAAATTATATCGAATGACGGCCCACTTGGTTCGGGTATTTGCTGAAATTGCCAACGAATTAACTGAGGCAGGATTTGATGAATCGAAAGCAAACGCGATTAGGATTGAAATTGAACATTATAGCCAGGTAAAGACCGAGATCAAACTAGCCAGCGGCGATTACATCGATCTCAAAAAATATGAGCCAGATATGCGAATGTTGATTGACCGATACATAACCGCTCGTGAATCAGAGAATTTTCCGCCTTTGATGATTTGTCCCTAGTTGATATGTTAGCTTCCAAAGGCCCAGAGGCAGTTGATAATCTACCGGATGAGATGAAGAAAAATAAAGATGCGGTGGCGGAAACTATTGAAAATAATGTCAGGCGATTAATTATTGATGAGATGCCGACCAACCCAAAATATTTCCAGAGAATGTCGGAAATTCTTGATCAATTAGTTAGGGACAGACGGCAGGAAGCGTTGGAGTATCAAGAGTATTTACGGCAAATTACTGATTTAACAAAACAAGTTAACGATCCGAGTAAAAATGGACACTATCCAGCTAGCGTCAATACACGTGCCAAACAATCTTTATATGATAATTTGAATCAGGACGAAGAATTAGCTTTAAACGTTGATACCGGTATGAGAAACCGCCCAGATGATTGGATTGGGAACAAAATCAAAGAAAGAATGGTGAAAATTAACTTACGACAGATCCTTTCAGATGTGTCCGATGAGGAATTTGATCGGATCTTTGCATTAGTCAAAGAACAAAATGAATACCGATAATGATAAACAGACTATTTCAATTAGGGGTATACCGATTCAAGTTATAAAAAAGAATATTAAGAATCTTCATGTATCGGTATTGCCTCCGACTGGCAGGGTAAGAATCACCTCACCTTTGAAAATGAAGGATGAAGCCATCAGGATGGCAATTATCTCTCGATCCTCTTGGATTAAGAAACAACAAATAAAATTTCAAAACCAAAAAAGACAATCGATTCGTGAATACGTCAGTGGTGAAAGTCACTACTTTTTAGGAAAACCATACAGACTTAAAGTTGTGGAAACTAACGATAAATCCAACATATCTATTAAAGGTAAAACACAAATTATTTTGGAGATCTTGAAGGGTACATCTCTTGATAATAGAGGATATCAATTCTCAAAATGGTACCGGATTCAACTAAAGCAAGTTATCGATAAATTAATTATAAAATGGGAAAAGAAAATGAATGTCAAAGTAAATAAAGTTGGTATAAGGCACATGAAGACCCGTTGGGATCATGTAATCAGCAAAAAAAATCAATCTGGCTTAATTTAGAATTAATTAAAAAGCCCTCGGCTTGCATCGAATACGTACTAGTGCATGAATTCTGTCATTTGACAGAGAAAAAGCACAACGACGCCTTTTTGAAATTGATGGACAAAAACATACCGAAGTGGAGAATGTTCAAAGATGAATTAAATAAAATGCCGTTATCATACGAAAAGTGGATTTATTAACCTAATCGGAATATATATGGAAGAACTAGAACAAAAAATTCTAAACCTGTTAAAGGAAGAGCTTGGTGAGTATTCCCATTTTGAGGTAAAAGAGCAAATAAATTGGAATACATTGGAAAATAAAGCTGAATTTATTAAGGATGTACAAAGTCTGTGCAATTCCCTTTCCCCAGAGCCAATCAGGTATTTGGTTGTTGGATACAATAAAAACAATAAAACCTTTAAAGACGTATCTAATTACCAGGAATTTGATGATGGAAAATTAGTTTCCTTATTTTCAGCCTATTTTGATCCAGAAATAACTTTTAAAAGTCACGCTTTTGTTACTAAAGATAATAAACACTTCATTGTTATAGAGTTTCCCAAAGATAAATTAACCCCACCGCATTTGATCAAGAAGGAGATGAAAGAGCAAGGTAAAGAAGCTTACCTAAACCTAGGTGAAATTTGGATCAAGGGCGGTGGAAAAAGTGGATCATCTTCAAAACGGCGAGCTACAAGGAACGACTTATATGAAATGTTTGATTTATATGTGGAACAATTAACTGAAAAAAGAACACAAATAAGGGTAAGCGAAGCATTGAAAACAAAACAGGTATCTACACTTGCACACGAACTCATTTCACCGGAAAATTTCGATTTGTCTTTAATTTATAAGGAGGATGAAATTTTTCTTAATATCATAAAGCAGTTAATTTTAGGCGAACGGTCGATCTATCTTCGGGAGCTAATTGAAAATTTACGTCAAAATACAATAGGCTCTTGGAAGAAAACCAAACACGACACAATTAAACCTGAAGATCTAGAAACACTTACTGATTTAACTCATGATGCAAAAGTCAGTCAGCTACAGCCAGCTGTACGTAAACTGGTTCTGCTTGGTAGTCAGTTAATCAAAACAAGATCATACCCGTCAATATTCGACCGCCTACTACAAATTTTAGCAGAGCTTTATGCCTACGGATATAAACCCAATTATGGTATTCAATTTGTCCAAAATCATAAATATTTGGATGAAAATTTATCTTTCAGCCTGCCATCTTTAGAGAGTATGACTGCTTTTAATCTACTTGGAGCTTATGCAACTAAATTAGGTAACTCAAGTTATATTTCAAAACTAATTAACCTGAAAACAAAATGGGAAGATGAACATGAAAGCAGATTAATGATGTTTTTAAGTGCAAGTGGCAAGGAAGAGTACTCAGGAATAGCTGAGCTAAGAACTTCGGATGGAAAGTCGTATAAAAACTTAATTAATTACTTTGTCGAAAAGAGTAACTACTCCAGTAAAGAAAATTATTTAATACCTGATGTTTTCGATGATGACGATGACGAAGAAAATTGGTTAGCATCTTTTGATTTAATCAAGGAACTTAACTCGCAAGTGCTAATTCATAATTGGGTGGCCCAACAAAAACTAAAAGAGGTTGAGTTTAATCAATTGAAGGCACAGCTACCGGATGGGACAGCGGAATACAAAATTAATGAACTAAGAAGCAATGTATACGGTGAATATGATTATTGGCAGTCGCCGTTTGCATATTTTGCTAGTTTCTTAAACCTGAATTCTGATAAAGTATCCCCAATCCTAGAAAGATTAATAACTCTATATCAACAAAAAGGTTATTCAGAATTAGAAAATTATTTTGTAACAGATAAACACAACTCTTTAAATTATGAACAATTCGATAAGTTCATCTTTGAGGCGATTGAAGATATAAAAAGGCAAAGGAGCAAGACTTACAATTTTGCCTCGTTTTTTGGTTGGTTTGGGAAAGATGTTGACAACTTTTTGAAGGCAACGGCTAAAAAATATAATCTAACTGGACAAATATAAGTATATGATTCAGTTATTAACTGAAGATTTTGTTCAAGAAATATCATGGTAGTTCACTTGAAAGTTGAGTTGCTTTTTTAAGTTTTTCTTCACGAGGGGGCTCGATTATATTCAATTTCCCTGTTCCAAAACTAATTTTAGTTGAATATTTTCTGCCTGTGATGTCAAGATAATTGAGCGTTAAAGGGATTTCCATATTTGAAAATCTTGGATCGAGATATGGAGATAAGCTATATCCAGGGCCCATACTTTTGTTATTTAAGAATGTTCTGTTATTAATTCACTTTCTCCACCCTTTTCTAAAATGTTCGGATTTTTCATTTTTAAAGTCATCTTATATTTCTCATCAATTTTTCTGCCGTTAATATTGTCCTTTATGTGTAAATTGAAATCCTCAATTTGTATATTCAACGCTGTTCCATTTCCGATGTTTTTAACTAAAAAGATTGTATTTAGATGTCCCTTTAAATCTCTGCCCTTTAAATAAACGATTGGAAATGGCATTAAGCTATGTTTTAGTTGTTGGATGGATGTTTCTCTTATTCCATGAGTAAGCCACGCATAAATTCCGGCTACCACAACAGTTATGAGCAGGATAATTACATTAGCGATGCTTGTTACTTCTAAGATAGTCATAAAATACTTCGATAATTTACGTCAAGCGTATTTATTCTATCAATATAGATACTGATTAACAATTTGTACACTTTGCAGACTCAGATCCCGATTTTTGCTATACTATCCCTGTATGCTTAATCTGCAGGATGAAAAGACAAGGCAGGAAATAACCTCAAAATTATTTCAACAGTCCTGTTTCAATAACTTTTATAGCTAGTTCCTCGACAACTGGTATTATTTCTTCAATTTTCTGCCTATCCACTTGATTGTCAGGTTTTAAGGTTGAATGCGTTCCGCCTCTTGTAAGAGTTCCAACATGTAGGATAGCATCCCTGCCACCCTCGTGCCTAAGATATTCCCCTAATGTTCTATTTTGTAAGGTTAGCTTTTTCTGTAGTGATGTAATATCCGACCTCAGGATTTGTTTATTAATCCAATCGTCGGTTTTAGTATTGTCTTCATCATTTGTGCTCGGATTAAGGAATGCTAGTTTTACGACATTGTAATAACACACATATTTGTAATAAGGACTTTGTGAATTAACTGCTTCCTTGTAATAGGAAAGTGCTTCCCATTCTTTATCATTTTTAGGTTGACTTAGTAAGCCCAGTATTTCTTGTGATACACCCATGAATATACTTAACCTTGGTTGCCTTATTAATGGTGGAAATTTACTTGGGCAACCGGCACTCCAGACAATCCTAATGGGTATTTTTTCTGAAAATACAATAGCGTTAACAAACTTTTGTGCAATCTGTCGGGCGTCCTCATAATTATCATCCTTTGATGGAATAATGAGTGATGGAAACACATATTTTGTTCCGTTAATCCATCTGATAGTTCTATCACCAAAATCTATATATACTTCTGGGGGTGTTTTTCCGAATGGATTACTGCTAAGTAATACATTTGTGTCTAATGAAACTTCATATTGAGTGGGATACCCTTTAAAAGCTTTTTGAAATTGTAATAGACTATCATCGTCCACAGTTATTTCCGGGATAGCATCTTTAGAAACCTGACATTTGTTTGCCAATAAAGTAATCATTTCGGCTTTCAACCACTCAATATCGGTAAAACAGGATCTTGGATGCCAAGCGATAGGGATAAGCTCATAAGCGGAGTTTACGCGCCAACAACCATGTAAAAACCACGTGTCATTATCACTTTCACTTAGTGCGAATTGTAGTTGTTTGTGGTAGTGCTTTGGATTTTGTTTAAAGTCAAGGGAAATAAATACTTCCTCGATAAATTTTAGTAACATGCCAATGTTGCCGTGTTCACGAGTAATGTTGTCTTCAATATAACCAAACTTATTTTCTTCAAGGGTTTTTGTACCGATGACTTGGATTTTTCTTCCATTTTCTTCTTTGTAATAAGAACCGTCAGTGTCTCTAATAAGATGTTCTTCTTCGCTGAACCGTTTTATATGGGAGTATTCCCATCCACTAATAATTTCTATGTTATCGTTAATAAGATTAGCGACTTTGTCCCATATCGTTTCAGGATTGGTGTCAGATGCGAGCGCTTCGATTATTTCAACAATCTTTTTAAGCGCTTCTTGTCTGTTCGGTTCATCCCACTCACGGTATATACGAAAGAGTTCGTAAATTGCCCGATACCAAGTTGAGTTAGGGTGAATGCCCCAACCAGAGCCGTCAGCAATATCCTCAGTAAGTGTTTTAAATGCGGCTTCGCCTTCCTTTTTATACTGGTCAACGAATATCTTTATTGACTGTTGTATTTCAGGAGTAACCTGTAGTGGTGTCCCGTGTCTAAATCTTAAAAATGGTGACTTAATATCTGTCATAGTATTTATTCCTTTAACCACTCCTTAATATCGAACTTAAAATCTTTACTAATATACTTATTTTCTAGTTCATCAAAATAGACCGCCTTTATATTTATTTTGTTTTTATATCCATACTTATTCAAAGATCGTGCTATTACCTTGACTGGTACCCATACTTGATAATTTCTGTTTTGTTCCAAAGCAAACGGTAAGTGTGATTGTCCGTTGGCATTTGGGTAAATTAATTGTCTTTTATGGGGTAATATTAATTGCCAAGAACTAAGAACAACCGGAGTTTCACCATGATTTGCGGCCTTAACAAAAAGAAATAGTTCACTCGCTCCAAAGCCACCAGTCATAAAGCCCATTGATATAGAAGTTTTTACGTTAGGTTTTTTATCTTTTCGCTGTTTGTAAATCGTATAAGTTGTTAAAATGGCCCCATAGATACCTAAAATTGCAGTAAGAACATTACCCCAGTTAATTGTTTGTATCCCGCTTATAAAGTGTTTAATATCCATATCAATTAATATGCCCATATTGTACTAAATTTGGCCATAAATAGAAAAGTAACACCAATAAATATTTCCAGAAAAGTAGACCGTTGATGTATACTATCCCTATATGCTTAACCCGCAGGATGAAAAGACAAGGCAGGACATCGCTTCGAAATTGAAAAAATACCGTCTCAAAAAAGGTTTGTTTCAAACTGACGTAGCCAAGAAAGCCGGTTTGAACAGTAATTTTTACGCTAAAGTTGAACGCGGTGATGCTATTCCATCTGTCATTACACTTAAAAAGATTTTGGGAGCTCTTGGGGTTAAATCTTCGGAAATTCTCTCGTTTTAATTCTTCTTCATTTCTATCTCGTGTAGAAGTTCCTTATACTCTTTTTCGAGTTCCTCAGGTTCAAGATAAGCTTTTATGTGATAATGAGCTTTAAGATGCGCCAGTAAGGCCATAGCCATCTCCGGTGTGGCATGTTCTGGATCGGTAGCTTTCAGAAATCGAAGGACGCCATCGATATCTTTTTCGTTTAATTGGTATCCGCCGATTTTGCTCATAGTGCGATTATACACAATTTACCATTGTTTGTTAATAAATGTATTTTCCAAGGTTAATAAACTTGAAACATTCCTTGGCTTGAGCTTCACTGTCAATCCGCCTCATAATTTCCCGGCTGCAGGTATGGGAGAGAATATTTAAGCTGCCTTCCCAAAGTACTTTCCGGTCAATAATAGCCAGTTTCCGGTGAGAATATTCATTACTGATTAAAACCTGGATTCCCATCGTTTCAAACTGTCTGATCTCACATTCTGCCTGTCGTTTGAGATTTGGATCGTGGTCGTCCGGATCGCGGGTGATAACGTAAACCTTTACCTTCCTTCGAACCAACTCTCTGAAGACTTCTGTCAGGTGAAACATGCGTTGAGATGTAATGTACGGGCTTTCGATGATAACTTCCGTTCTAGAGCGCTTAAGATCGGTTATAAACCGTTTGTAGAACGTGGTCTCGTTAAAAAGCTGAGATTGAACGAGGTCGGGTGACAGATGAAACAGTTTTTTAACACCGGAAAGAATAAGATTATTCATGATCCTCCTTTTTTCCCGTTTAAATCGGGTATAATAACAGTAACTTTGCCGTCACAGTAGGTAAATCCGAGTTTCTGAAGTTTTTCGTACGTGGCCAGGAGACTTGGGAGTATAGTGTTCCACCTACGGGACAGCTCGCTCACTTTGTTTTGGAAATTCAGAAATGTGCTATTGATTAAGCCATTCCGGCGATTCAATGAATGGTTTTTCCGGAGTATACTCAAATAGTTTATTTTCATCAGCATTAGGATTAAAAGATCCCGGACAAACCATATGGAAGACAACTTCTCGAACGACTGATGCTGCATGAAACGTAACTTGATTCCCCATAACATTTTTTAGTAAACCATAAGGGTCACTTAAGGCTACGGCAGCCATGCATTTTAAAAAAGGACAAATCAATTCCTTTGCATAGTATTCGGCATCCCCCCGACACGGAACTTTTTCACCTAACCGTAATTGCAGACACTCGTTATTGGCTGGCATTGTACGATTATACCATAACTATAGGTTCTATTGCGGAACGAATTGTAGAAAATATGGAGCAACGTACCATAAGCAGCTCACAATCTTTATTGTCACCTGCAAATACTCGTGATACGCTGGAAATGTGAAATCTACCATTCTAGCCGCCATTGTTCTTGCAGCCGCCTTTTTCACAGGACTGTATGCAACGCTTTTCTACCCGCGCCATAACACCGTGTCTCAGACTCCTGTTACACAAGAATTTACTCCGGAGGGCCTATCTACGGTTCCTACAGGTACAATTGCTGCAACTATTTTGGGATCTATCAGTATCAATGGGTTTATTCCTGATGGTTCCACGATGAATGTGGAAGCCCGGGTAGCCGGAACCCAACAGTTTAGTACTGTTGTGCAAAACCTTCCCGCAAAATCAAATCAAATATTTTCTTATTCCAAGGCCACGGGTAAAACCAGTTACGATTTAAAGGTCACGCTTCTGGATCCGACAAGCAGAGTAATCGGAACATCACAAATCGTTACGGTTTCGGCTCCGTCACTGAATGTCCAATTCAATGTGAATTCCCAGGCGCCGTCGCCAACTCTCGTACCAACCGGAGAACCTTCTTCCGCACCAATCCCTCTGTCGCCGACTGCAAGCAATCCCGCGACTGCGAGTGCGACTCCGACACCATCTATTGCTGCTCTTTCAGGAAATATTAGCTTCCACGGAGAAGCCCCGATTAATTCACGGATTGTCGTTCTGCAAAAATTGGCCAGCGGTTCATCGTATCAGGTAGCTGTAGACAACCTTATTCCGGTTAACGGAACCGTCTGGGAATGGGATAATTCCACTACCGGTAATTCCTATTCAGTTATAGCCGTACTCAAACAGAGACAGAGTGACGGGACTGACACGGATATCGCTTCTTCCGCGCCGGTTGCGGTTACCGCACCAGCGGCTTTTATCGTTTTGACCGTAAATTCTTATTATTCACTGACAAAACCGACGGCAACTTCAAATGTTACCTGCGGAACGTATAACAACGGTCCGAACCAAAATACTTGGAACGTTACCGTAAATTTCCCGTCTGTTACGGGTGCCGCCTCCTATTGGCTTGAGATCGGCACGGCTGACGGTGGAAGTGACGTCGTTAACACCTATGGAAATGCGCTTACCGTATCTGCCGTATTCAAAAATAATACTGTCTATTACGGCCGATATGCGTACGCGACCGTCGCAGGCGCAGATACCGGAAGCGGTCAGTACTCCGTCTTTTCGGATACAACACGGCTTATTTGCAGTAAATAACTGACGGGAACGCACGTATGTTTTATGAGGATGATACACGATCGTGCTTTCTCATGATATTCTTTACAATATATTTTGGTCTTTGTTTCACCTCTTCAAAAATTCTTCCTATATATTCTCCCAGCACGCTTATACAGAGAAGCTGTATGGATCCGATAAATAATACGGCTATTAATATCGTTGTTGTGCCTTTTGGAGCAAGATTCGGCAGGAGTAGTCTTAACAGTATTTGTAAAAACATAGCCAGTACAGAGGCTATAAACGTACATAATGAGACCATTGTCACCAATTGTAGTGGAACGTATGAAAAAGAAAAAATACCCCGTTTGGCCCACTCAAAGTTTTTGAGCAAACTATTTGTAGATTTTCCGAACACCCGTTCCTTCCGTGTATAGGTAACACCTGTTTGACGGAAGCCGATCCACGCCCGTAATCCACGTAAAAATCTGTCTCGTTCCGGAAACATTTTTAATACTTCGACAGCTCTTCTGTCGATTAATGAAAAATCACCTGCATCTAATGGCATGGAAATATAGGACATGCTATGAAAAATCCGGTAAAATAATTTGTACGCAAATTGAATAATCAACGGTGCTTCCCTTTTTTCGCGGACGCCGTACACGATTTGATACCCTTCCCTCCATTTCTCATAAAATTTTTCAATAACCTCAGGCGGATCCTGCAGATCCCCGTCCAAAAATACGATGGCGTCGCCGGTCGAAATATCCATACCGCTCGTGAAAGCCATTTGGGAACCGAAATTACGCGAATGAGTAACGGCTATTGTATGGTTATCCCTGGCTACTATTTTTTTTAACACTTCCTCCGATGAGTCGGGGCTTCCGTCATTGACGAAAATTAATTCGTAATGGACCTTCATTTTTTTAAACACCGCGGTAAGACGGGCGTGCATTATAGGAATTGCCTTTTCATCTTTATAACAGGCAACGATTGCCGAAATTTTGGGTATTTCCATTTATCTTTTTAGATTAATATACCAGGGTTTTCCGTCGCGCAACATTCTGGGGATAATCTTAGTCAGTTCATCCGGGGTATCCGGCCAGCATGCAGTTATATTACCGAATACCTTCATAACTTTTTTGTCTTCCTCCGACCAATGAGAAAATCCGTCATGCAGGTAATCTCTGCCTCTTCCGGACCCGATCAGTTTAACAGGAATGCTTTCCTGATTCAAATAATTCCGTATTGTCTCAAATGGACGATATAATAAAAACGGTGTTATAGAATACGTAATCGGTGTGAGCCCTTTAAGGGCAAGGCCGATGGATATTCCGATGAGCGCTTGTTCGGCAGATCCGACATTAACGAACTGTGCTGGAAAATCTTTTCTCACGTCATCCCACATTCCATACCCCAGATCGCCGGTCAGCACAATTATCCGTTTATCCGTTTTCATTGATGCATGAATGGTTTTGGCAAACAGATGTCGTAGGTTTTGAGAGTAATCCTTCATGTGAGTTCCTTTATAGAAATCTGATAATTTGTTCTATCCATGATGAGGTAATGAGCATGAATACCGTGTAAGAAGGACAATTGTTCAGAAGATGTTGTAGCAAAAAAGACAACCGCTTTGTGATTTTTCGTTCGCAACGCCTTTATAATTCGTGATGTATTATGGCCGTCTACATGGATTAAAGTGAAACCGAACCCCCGAATCCTTCGTTGTAAATCTTTCCCGTAAATCGGACCGTAAGCCCCCCAGCCGTTGGCAGAAACGATAATTTTCAAATTATAGAGAGCTAATTCGTGTACAACACGCAGGCTTTCCCAAATACTGCCTTCCGTGCATTCTCCGTCCGAAACAACGCAATAGACATCTCGGCGTCGGTTTGCCAACGCCATTCCGACAGCTATAGACAATCCCTGTCCGAGGCTGCCGGTCGATACGTCGATGCCGTATTTCACGTTTCTTTTCGGATGAAATCCAAGCTTTTTGATATTGGGGTTTTTCAAATAGTTGTACTTTTCTAATATTGTGTAAAGCGATGCGGCGGCATGTCCGCTCGAAAGAACGAACGGATCATCTTTTTTTTTGACCGCGTAGATACAGTCAATTAAATCGATGACGTTTAAACACGATCCTATATGCGATGACTGCCCTTTATAAAGAATTTTCAGTAGTCTGAGCCTGATATCTTTTTGGTTTTTTGTTAAATGTCTTTTCATTCTTTTCTTCCTGTTAAGCATACATTCCCCAAGTTTATAGGAATACTTGTATTTAAAATATTCGGTGTATGTAAAAGAATGCTCTTTTTCAGAGTATTCGGAATGGGAAACAACCATATAATATGCCGCAGCGATACATAATTCAAAGGAGCGTACACGGTATCGACCGTAAAATTATTTTTTTTAAAAAGTAACGATATGGTTTTCGGACTGTACAGAAACGTGTGTTCAATGTCAATTATGGGACTACTTTCTTTCAATAACTTTGAGGATACACTGTCGACATTGTGGTTGAAAGAGAGAATGTTACCGTTATGCTTCAGTAAACGGTAACATTCTTTTAAGAATTCGTTCGGAAGGGGAATATGATCAAGTGTTTGGAAGAAAAAAATGCAATCGAACGTTTCCTCCCTGAATATTCCCGGTTTCAGTACACCGTGCTTTATAGTCCTTTTAATGGATGTATGGGCTTTATTTATTGCATCCTGACTGGGTTCTATTCCGTAGACGTTGTGATATCCCAAGTCATGGAGAGCTTTCAGCAGGAACCCGTTGCCGCATCCGATTTCCAATAGTTTTGCAGAACGGGGTAGCTTTTGTAATATCGGTTTCAGCGCCTTTATGTACGTACGTGTTAAATTACCAACCTCTTCATCGTAAGTAAAAAGACTTTTTTTATACAGTTGATAGAGAAAAATCTGTCGAACCGTCGGTGTAGATCTGACGAGTCCGCACGTTTTGCATTTCACTATTTGATAATGGATTTTATCCGGGATCCGCCGCGCGGAAAAAATATTTGTATTTAGGTCTCTGAGACTGAAATTTTTTTTGTACAGGACTGTATCGCCCCCATAAAACCCGCAGATAGGACATGCAACAGGAGTCAACTTCATATCATAAATAATAACGAGAATTTTTTTGAAACCAATTCCAGGTTATCGTAATGCCGTCTTCCAACAAAGTTTTTGGTGTCCAGTGTAACAATTGTCTTGCTTTTGATATATCGGCAACCCAACTTGTCGTATCCCACTGCCGGTTTTTCATCGTACCCCATCGGAGCGGGATGGTTTTCCCCGTTATTTTGACGGCCAACTCGACAATATCCCTAACTGTAGATTGTCTGCCGGTTCCGACATTAAAATATTCTCCGCAGTTACGTTTCATCTCATCAATTTTCAGGTATGCATCAACAACGTCCCCGACATACACCTGGTCGCGCGCGACATCCGCCTCAACTAATTTCATACTCCGCTTTAATAAGAGCGATTTCAGAAGCGTAGGAATCAGTCTCGTCGGATCCTCATACGGACCATAGACAGAAAACGGCCGTAACGTAACAATAGGCCTATGTTCATTTTTGGCAATAAAACTGCAAAGTAAGGTTTGGGTACATTTAGTCACTGCGTAATAACTAGCCGGTTCGACTAGATCCGTCTCACGCATGGCATGCTTCTTAAACCCGTATTCAGAAGAACTTCCTGTATTTACAAACAAATCGTAGTCAACGCTGTTGCAGGCTTTCAAAAAATTCCACGTCCCCAAAATATTCGTCGAGATAATCCGGTCGGCGTCTTTTTGGTGAGAATAGGCACCGTTTGATGCAAGATGGTAAATGATGGTTGGCTTTGTTTCCTTTATGATTTCCGTTAAATCCGAAATTTGAGACAAATCGGATTCGTGGATTTTCACGTTATGCAACAAACCCTTAATTCTCCATGGATTTGAATGTTTTTGAAGAATTAAATGGACGTTTTTATGATGATCAACCAACCGCCGTACCAATACTGATCCGATAAAACCTGACCCTCCGGTAACAAGATAGCTCTCTTTCATAACAGAATAGGTAAAAGCGGACGTGTCATTCAGCTATACTAGCATAAACGTATTATTTTATGCACAAGATACTTCCTACAGGTGTCAGTTCTCCTAAATTTGTTTGAGCGTTATAAAAGACCGATGCGCTGCCGCCGTCAAGATTTATAGCATCCTCAATGTTTAAATTGTCCGTATGAGAAATAGAAGTCACTACTTGCGGCAATTCTGAGAGTAGTGGGCCGGAAAAAACTGAGTCCGCCGAATAGACCGTAAGAAAAACATAGTGACCATCGGCAGTTTTTGCCGCAACCATACGACGCGCATGTTCGTCGTTTTGGATTGTTAAGGACTGTCGCTGTCCGTCAAGTAAAAGGATCGGACCGGTTTGAAAACTAAAACGGTATGTGGTATTTCCGGTGAGTTTAGATGAAATGAATGCAGCGCCGTTTGTATCAGCCCAGAAATAGCCGTTCATAAGTGTACTCTGAATATTTTTCCCGTACGTTTGCCCGTCTGTGTAGAAAAAGCCCAGAGGTTTCCCGGCCGTATCATAAAAACCGCCGTTAACTGACCCGCGACACTTGTTCTCGTCGGCAAGAGCTTTCGCCTCGCGTTTTTCGGTAAAATTCGGAATGAGCGTGATGGAAGAAGACGTTGCTACAGCAATTATTTCATAGGTATATGAGGTGCCGCTTGCAGATACCGTTGGATAGGATGGTATATTCGACGGTTCCGTTATGGGAGATGTGACGGAATTAGGCGAATACGTGTGAAAATTAATCGTTACGAATTGAAATGCAATCCAGATCAAAAGAGCAATACAGCAAATGAGTGCGGCGAAAAAAATGCGTTTCATCTCTGCCCGCCCTTTTTCCAAAGGGGAGAATTGGTCAGTGGTGCATAAATATCATCTTTAAATACTATTTTCAGATCGTCCCTCTCTTTCTGCGTTGGGGTTTGATTCGTAAATATTACATGGGGGACATCGCTGATGATCGCCAATGGTGTTTGTTCATTTCCTTCTCCCATAGCAAATGCCCCCACAGCTGCCAGGCTATCGACAATGCTGGTTTGTTCATACACGAACGGTCGGCCAAACAAATCCGGACTGTTCGTATAGTTTTTCAGCGGTTTAAATCCGCACCAGGCTATGCCAAAACCGGTAACTCCCCATCGCAGAGGTGTCGTTTTACTGTCTGTTATAACAACCCCCAAATGCCGAATGCGCCTTGTAGCCCGGATATAATTCCAAATGTCGCTTGCTGTTTTATCAGGATCCTTCGGCCAAAATATATACGATCCGTTGCCGTTTGACTCATCAATTCCCGATGAGGCAACTAAATTTCCGTTTTTTATCGTCAATAAAATATTATATTTGCTCATGCCGGGATCATCAATATAATAATCAGACTCTTTGATAATTAAGCTCTTTTTGTCGGTGTTTTTGCGTATCTTAACAACCCGTCCCTCACAAATTCCGATGATTTTTGAAGTAACTGCTATAACATCACGTTCTTGAAGCTTTGGTACATATGTATCGAGCACATCAAAAATATTCTCACCCGTCGTCACTATATGAGTTTTAATTGCTCGGACAATCATGAGGCTATTATATCAGGAATTGGGGATTATTTTGGCCGTGAAGTTTTTCGAACCAGCTTCGCCACGTAAATAATTTCCCGAACGTCACCCTCGTCAGTTTCAATTTCGTTGGTGCCGCTCATGCGCATATATTCGCGCAGATAATCAGAAAGCGCCGTGTCCAGTTCTTTGGTAGCCGCTGAAAGCTCTTTTACTGTATCTGCTAGCCCCTTGTTTGCAGGAAGCTGCATGATTTGATACTTTGTAAGCGCTTTTGTTTTCGCGGCTTTTTTCGCTTCTTCCGAATGGGTTCTGTATGTTTCGTCGTTTAACAGGGCGCTTTCAAGCATTTCGCGCTGCTTTTTAAGTTCCGCCTTATTTTTATCAATGAGGGAAATATGATTTTTGATCGTTGCTTCCAATTCTAAAAGTACTTGTGCGCTATCATTGTCTGCCATAGAAATTTACTATACTATACGGGGTATGAATATTGCAATGATCTCTTATCACACGTGTCCGCTAGCCTCGATTGAAGGGAAGGAAACGGGTGGCATGAACGTGTATGTACTTGAGCTTTCCCGCGCTTTGGCCAGAATCGGTCACCGCGTTGACGTCTATACACGTTCGCATGAGTCAAATGATGCGCTTGTTACAACTCCGGAGCAAAATTTACGTATTATGCATCTTCCGGCCGGTCCGCGTGAGCAGATTTTGAAAAAGGCACTTGTACATTACATTCCTGATTTTGTCCGTGCTTACCAATTGTTTGTAGAAAAAAACCAACTGAAGTACGACGTGTTGCACGCCCATTACTATCAGTCCGGGCTGGCTGCGATTGCAATAAACAAGACATTTGTCATGTCGTTTCATACACTTGGTCTTATGAAAAATCTTGTTGCACGGGATACGCTGGAGCGTGAGGGCACGCGCCGCATACAAGCAGAATTTACGCTCATGAAAAAGGCACGCGCAATCATCGCCTCGAGCAAAAACGACCGGTCGTATATGGAATATTTGTACGATGTACCGGATAAAAAGATCGCTGTTATTTCCCCCGGCATTGATTCATCTCTTTTTCATCCTCTGAATAAGGACCAGGCCCGTGCACATATAGGCGCCGACCCGACTCACAAAATCGTATTGTTTGTAGGGCGTATAGAACCGCTTAAGGGCATTGATACGCTTTTGTATGCAATCAAGATATTAAAAAAACAACATCCGGGTGAAACGATTTGTTTATGGATTGTTGGAGGAGACACTTCCGAAGATAGCGCCCATTGGCCGAAGACACTGCGGGAACTATCGCGTCTTCAGAAGACGTTATCCCTTACGACGAATGTCCGGTTCGTCGGCAGACAAAAACAACTCGATCTACCGTACTACTATAATGCAGCAGACGTCGTGGTTATGCCATCACACTATGAATCATTCGGTATGTCTGCCCTTGAAGCTATCGGGTGCGGGGTGCCGGTTATCACCACCAATGTAGCGGGAATATCAAGTCTTATGAGTGATGAATATGCATCTCTTATTACCAGCGTGAACAACCCGCTTTTGCTTGCTTCTCAGATTCAGAAAGTTTTTTCACACACGCTTCCTATTGCCCAAACAAAAATCATGATTTCCGAGCATCAATGGTCGAACGTTGCGGTATCGATGTCGCGGATTTACGAAAGTGTACGTACGGGGTGCTCAACATAGGTTGGGCTGAGAATATACCCTAAAAACCTGATCTGGACAATACCAGCGGAGGGAATATGAGCGAAATTTTGGAGGCGCGGGTCACGAGCCCGAACCGGCAGGAACTATTGCGTATGCCGCATGGCCTCGCCATAGTAATTTTTAACTCTTTCGGTCAAGTTCTTTTAGGTCTTGAAGCGACATCCGATCAATACAGACCAGCCGGTGTATGGAACATTGTGACTGAAACCTGGAAATCGAACTTGGATTTTGGGATAAAAGAACCTTTGCGGCGTGCGTTAAATGAGGAATTAAGCGCCCCGCAGGAGTGGTTTAGGTACATCCCAGGTTCGTATCGTGAAACGAATGGTACTTACGTAGCAACGATGGGTTACGACTATAAATATCGTTGTGTTTGTTTACTATTTACTGATGATCCGACAATCCCTGCAGAAACTATTTTTCATGCGAAGGATGGGGAAATTCTAACCCACCATTGGTTTCCCTTAGACGAATTGCCGGGTACACTCGAATCCGGCGCAAGAATAGTGATTGATGAGTATCGTAAAATTCTCAGGATATAACCCGCTCAGTGGAATACATTGTTACTTTTTGCTAAAATACAAATATGCCCCCATCGTCTAGCGGCCTAGGACAGTGGGTTTTCAGCCCATTAATCTCCGGTTCGAATCCGGATGGGGGTACACGCTCAGCCTCAATTTAGTCTCAAAAGTTTTACTGAAATTCGCCGTTCATGACTCTTTGTATCATTCACAAGTTAATTTAAACTTTCTTTTTTTCCGTTATATCTTCAAAGCACAAAATAATCAACTGGACTGAATCCACTTCCTTGGCGTTTAGAGCCATTATTCGTTTTCCGATTGTCGGAAATGTATGCGTAACCTCGTAATCTCTAAACAGTTTCTTTTTGGGCAAAATATCTTCCAGTAATTCTTTTAGTTTAGGAATGTTCCATTGCTTGTTGCCCAAATCATATATAAAATTCCCCTCCGTTTCTTTCTGGCCCACCCGAAATGTTTCGTAAAAGGAAATATTGGCTATCACTACACGAAGGTTTTCATCGAGAATCAAAAATGGTTCCCTAGCTACTTCTATAAGAGTCTGGATGTAATGAAGGGCTCTCTGTCTTTCGCTTTTGACTAAAACGCTACTATTTATTTCCATGCAACTTACCTCCTATAGATTATTTTACTACGTACGACAATTTTAGCAACTTCTATCTAAAATTTGCTCAAAAATAGGCTTATAACCAGTAAATATCTGTTCGAAATCGTGTAGTATTGGGTACATATTATTTTAGCCTCGATTTAACCTCAAATAGTAGAGCAGCTATTTTATTTAACTCAAAAAGTAAAAATAACACCAAAAACGGGCAATATCGAATGCATGTTTTTCTTTTTGCGTTTGTTTTTTTGAGGGTTACTGTTTGTTCGCACCCCCTGTTCCCGAATCATTGCAAGATACCAGATGATCGATAATAAAATCCATGGTGTCCGTTCAAGCTGCGAACTTATATTTTTCTCCGGGTTCTGCTTTTTTACACGTTTACCTGACAAATCAACATCCTTGTTATTTTGAAATAATCGGTCAAACACCGATGCATACGAAAATAAGAAAAGCAGTGTCAGCAGTTGGGATAAACGTGCTATCGGCATGTCCCGTTCGAGTTTTTTCTGTATATTCTTCTCTGAAAAAGTTGGGGGTAGTTTATGAAAAATCTTTTTTGATATTATTTCGTCCGGTTTTATAAAACGCATCGCTAGAGCAATATACAAAAGCGCAAAACGTTCAAGGGTTTTATATTTTTGTTGTTCTTCCGGTGTGGTGAGAGCCAAGAACCGTTTAATACTTTCCCGCGCTTCTTCTTTCTGAACCTCATGTTCTTCTGGCGACAACTTCTTTTTCTCTCCATAAAAAAACCGATATAGATTAAAAAACCCCATGGTCTCGCTGTCAGGAATATCGAGCGTTTCTTCAAACGGATGTTGAGAAATAACGCATTCTGTTAATTTCTCGCCGATTTGATGAATAACTTCTATTTGTTGCCTATCATTCTGACTTTCTGCCCGAGTTGTATGTGCTACAAAAGCACCCGTTACTCTGTCTTCTTTACGAACGGATTCTTTCGGCATATGTGCAAACGTATCGATTGCAAAAAGGATGCCTATGGTTACAACTGGTTCTTCGAGGGTTAGGAGTGTTGGCTCAGAGAAAATCGCAATTGCAGTTTCTACATCATCATCTGTTAGTTGTGGTTGTTCTTTCTCCTCTAACGCATGAACAGATTCCTGTGTATTTGCAATTGTATCAAGTGCAAAAAGTACACCTATGATCGCGAACGGTTCTTTGAGGGTTAACAATCGTGGTTCAGAAAGAATTACAATAGCAGTTTGTACGTCTCCTTTTGTCGGTAATTGCTCTTTCTGTTCCCCCGACTGAGTTTGTTCTATTTGTAGCCCAAACTCGGGTAGCAATATATCTTGCCTACGTTTCTTCTCATTCTCATACAATTTTCGGTTGAAGAAATCGCGGATATCAACCCATGTTTCACGGATATCCCCAGCAATTTTTATTGCCGAATATTCTACGGTTGTAACTGAATCCGGAATGAGACGTTCGGATACAGGATGCGTGTAGGGAGTTTGCGAAATAATCCGTTCGGAGTCCAACGTCAGACGTGTAACCGCTTCACGGGCATGGTCAGAAGAAAGAAGGGTATCTGTCAAAATTGCAGAAGTATTTGTCGGTTGAATTAGCGACAAATTTTCAAATAGTTTTTGTCCAATTGCAATAATTGCGTCATACGAATGTTGTTTTCCATCTAAAGCAGTATTCACCACAAATGTTTTTCCTTCTTTAGTTTTAGGATCATATGTCATCACGAGAAGGTCCCGATTAGCCTCACCCTCTCTTGCGTACGACAATACTGCTTTTGTTGCGCCATTGCGAAATGCCTCCTCCGCAAGACGTGATGTCTGGTGATCCGATAGAGAGTATGTATCAGAGTGGTTTTTTTGATTTTGATGCAAAGAGTCAAGGTAGGTTCCGTGTTCACCATAGGTTGGATAAAAAATCTGACCATTTTGAAGTGTGAATGAAATACTCTCAGTCACTTCTTCTGTTGGAGTTATATCTTTCGTTTCACTAGCATGATCTATGGCATATCGAATTTTAAAACGGCGCGCCACCTCAACACGTACGTCATGTGGAGAAAAATATGAAAATGATTGTTTTACTGCAGCTGTTTCTGATTCGTATGATTCCCGATAACTTTTTTCCTGAATGCAACCTGCCATAAAAAATCCCCCCATAATCCCAAGGGAGGACATCTATAAGCCGTTAACTGTCTAAATCACAACAGTACTAACAACGAATTGCCGTCATCTAAACAACTAACAGCCGTATATCTTCCTGCTCGGGAATATAACGGAAAGTTCCGGACTCTACCCAATTCATATTGGGTGTACCGTTGCGGCACAGTGACTGATTTACACAGTCTTCCTTTACCCGTTACGTTACTATAAACAACCGACTATTCTGCGTGTCTTGTATATTTATATACCGTATGAATATAAAGGGCAAGCCTGAGAATTCGGTTTATTTTTATAGATGATCCACTTACCCTGACGTGGTTGTAGCTCTACTTTGGTGCTTGGGGTTTCAATGGTTTTGTTACCAACTCTGATGGGCGTTTAGTTGGCGCTACGCCAAACACTTTTCTTGACGTGTCAATCAAGGTTGGATCTTTTTGTAGTGTTTCTGCCAGCGCCTCCATAGTTTGTGTATGCAGGTCTTTTGTTCGGAACGTATCTACTTCTGCATCTAAGCCAACTTTAGCTTCGCTCATATACATCCATAATAACAAAAATACGAAGCTATGGCAACATAAAGAGTATCTGTTTGAGATCGTGTAAAAGGTAAGACTTTATTATTTAACAACATTATTGATCTTTTCTGGTAAGAAAAACCTTTTTGGCTCTTTTGTTGGCCTTGAGATAGAAGTCTAGTCCTGTTGACAAGGTATCAGGCCGGATTTCAGCATTTTTTCCTGCTCTGTGCCGGATTGTCATTTTTCCTGCATCCTCTATGATCGCACAGTGGTCAACAAAGAGACTGCCATCCTCCAGTGGGTAAACAACAGCTACCGCCTGTGCTTGCGTGACATCGGGTACTTCATCAAAGTCTTTCAGGAGCGACTCTAATAACCCCGGATCTCTAAATTTTTCTTTCGGGTCGATTTTAAGCTCGTGGTACACATACCCAATACAATTGACTCTGGGAACAAAATCATATCTAAACGGATTGGGTTGCTCTCCTTTGAAAAACATCAGGTGATGGTATCATATTATAGGCTTTATATCAACATATTAGCCTCGAATGATGAAAGACATTATTTTTCTTATCTTTTAAACCTATTAAGCAGTCTACGTAAGGTATTTCTCGGTGACACCGGCTGGGCCTCTTGTACACTCTCGGGGAGTATACTTATCCAATTTCTTGTTGCAACAACATTTTCGTTTAGCTGATACGGAATATCTTCAAAACCCAAGCCGTTAATCGTGTCAACTGTAGAAAGTAATTTGACAAGATTTAAATATATTGTTGGATCAAAAGTATTAAAATCGTTATCTTCATGAATCAATTGTACTAATTGCCCCGTCGAAGATATTTCGCCTTTCTCTCTCAGTTTACTTATGAGTGTCGTATTATATTCGACATCATCATAATCGTGGGTTAATCGTCCGCATAATTCATTCCAGACAAGTTCATGTGCTACCTGATGTGTATCTACTGGCTTTGTGCTCACAAAAACCGCTTCCTGCGTTAATTGCCTTTCTGCTATGACGACCATATCTTGTAACGAATTTACAAGAGGTTCCTTATTAAAACCATGCATATAATAATCGGTAACCGCTTGTTTCATGGAATCAAACAGTGTTCGCGGAAGTCGAGAACGTCCGGGAATATAAAAAATAGCTCTTTCAGGAGGCAGGTGATTTATACCAAGCGCTATTTGTTGAGTTCGGGCAAAATGAGGATTATTTGGTGAAACTTCCTCTTTGCGGGGTTTAAATGCGATAATAGCACCATCTCCCAGGCCGATATAACGCTCGGCGTCACAAAAACTTATTCTTCTTGCCAGGGTATCGCGTGAAATTGCTTCGTCCGGTGGTTTAAGACCCTGCTTTAAGATTTGTTGGAGCTTTTCCTGACTCCGAGTTCCATGAAATAATAACGTATTTTTCGCTATTCCAGGATAAAAGATCGGTTCGGACAGCGTTATTTCCTGAATCGGCGGAGCAATAGGCGGTTGTTCTCCCATAACTTAACTATAAACAATATATCGCAAAAATGAAAACGCATGTTCTATTTAAACTAAAAACTCTTTTTTAGCAACATTGAACGAATATTTGCTTGAAAATATGTCCCTGTCATAAATAATTGTTGGAAATTCAGGACAAGCGGGGTACAATTGCATCCTATGCTTAAATCCATCCGCCGATATCTTCTTGGCTTCATCAACCAACAAAAAGACAGGTTGTCACATTTTAGCTTCGGAGCCGTATCGGCAGTACTTACGTGTTTGGCTCTCATCACAAGTTTCGATACAAGCGTGAAATCGAAGATGATGCTGGTAGGAAGTCTATGTATTATAGCCCTTGCGGACAATATATCTGACACCCTTGGTATTCATATATACAAGGAGGGGGAGCGTTCTTCATTTCGTGACGTATGGAAAATGACTCTGTCAAATTTCGGAACCAGATTAGGAGTCATCCTTATTTTTATCGTATTTGTCCTTGCTCTGCCCCCGACGATAGCCGTTGTCTGTTCCATCGTCTATGGCTTTCTCATTCTTGCGACGATCAGTTATTTAGTTGCAAAAAAGCGGCATGTTGCCCCACAAAAAATTATTATAGAACACATTTTCATCGCCACAATGGTACTTATACTCAGTAAGTATATTACCTATTTGATAAAGTTATGGTTGTAAGCTTCGACACGGAATCCGTATGGGGTATAATACATACACCCTATGAAATCTCCCGGAACAGAAGAACGGATTGAAAAAGAGTTCCACGTTTCATGGTATATCATCGTCTACAAAATGCTTTTCGGACTTGCGGAATTTGTTTTCGGGATAGGCATTACATTTTTTGGCCACAAAGCCCTTCTTTGGTACCGGGTCTACGCTACCGGCGAGCTTTCCGAGGATCCGCACGATGTACTCGTCCGTTTAACGGAACGGGTAATCCCGAACGTACTTGCCCATCATACGTTTCTCGTGTTGTATCTTATTCTGTTGGGAGCAGCAAAAATAGCGGGCGCAATAGGTCTCATGTATAAACAAAACTGGGGCGTGGACCTGTTAGTTGCTCTTACTATTATTATGCTGCCGTTCCAAGTGATTCAGTTGTCCCTTCACCCGTCGTTTCTCGATTTCCTCTATATAGGTACGGGGCTTTTGATTGCTTTGTACCTTATAAACTTCCATCCGAAGGAGTGGGCAACCCGCATGGCCAAACACGTCAGAAATCCTCACTCCTTTACCCGATAAATCGTCATATAGCTATTTTGGTAAACAGCCGTAAGGACGCTCATAGGTAAATTTCGTGTGAATGAGTAGGTGACGACGCAGGATAGTTTGTTGGATTTTAAAATCTGGACTTTCTGGTCAAACGGCGTAGTATCGGAGAAAAACGTACCTTCCAGTTGTTCCTTTTCCCCATAATTGATTGTCCCGTATTCATTGGCAGTAAAAGACCTCCTGCCTGTCAACCCCGCAAATGATATGTGAAACGGCCAGATAACGAGGCACGTTTCCTGCGGTTGAATAAACTTATCAATATGCTGATATACATCCATTGCACCATTAGGTAAAAAATAGTACGCGTTTACCGGATCAAATGTGGCGCGTGCAACAATTTGTTGGACAGTTGCTGGAAGCGTCAGTCCGACAATTAACACTGTTACCGCTATAGTGATCGGCATTTGCAGACGCGGTGCGACGCGCCTCCCGATGGCTTCAATAAGAGCGGCGGCAGAGCAGGCCATCGTAAGGGTAGGCACAACGGAAAGAAATCTGACATTCAGAACGGAAATAAAGGCGGGTATTTTTGATAAAAAAATAATCCAGGAAATTATTGTGAAGACAATGATAACGCTCCGAACTCTTGTACGTTTTGAAATAAACAAAGGCAATCCAGCAACTCCGAGAAGCATCACGGGTCCGTTCACTTGGAAAAATTGCAGCGTAGTCATGCGTACCTGCTGCGCTGGCTCCCAACTGGTAATCACACTATAGACGGGTTGCTGAAACAGCATGCGCAGGTAGATCATATAGGGGCCGGCTCCTGCGCAGAGAAACACGAGAGCGGGAAAAACCGGAGAAGATATTGCAGCCGACAAAAACGTTTTTGTATCCCGCGAGCGGATTATGATATCTTTCACCCAAAATATTCCGTATGTCAGCACAACGACCAGCACGAGTGGGGTTTGCGTACTTGCAAGGAGAAATCCTGACATCAATATGAAAAACCATGTGGACAAAAAACGTGAGTGTCCCGGATGCGGGAGACGGGTCAACAGCAGCAGTGCAACAATAAGCACGCTTTGCGCCAGTAAGTGATGAGGGATACTGGAAAAGCGGATAAACGGTTCACCAAAATTATACCAAACGGTATAATATTGTACGGTCCAACCGTGAGGCGTATTGACCAGATATGGCCACGCGTTACTTGCCAGAAAAAGGATATACGCAATCGTACGCCCGGCGGGGGATGGGACAACTTTACGGATAAGACGGTACGAAACCAGAAGAAGTACAATCGTTAATCCCAAAACAAGCAGCTGGTATCCGACGATGTCGGAAATATGCAATACGGCAAAGATGCGGCCCGAAAGCACATAGAACCAATGGTAGAAAACAGGCTTTGTTGCTTCCTGAGTACTCAGGTAAAATGACGTCAACCATCGGAATTTACCCTGTGCCATATAGGAAAGGTAGTAGAAGTAATCCGGCGGATAATGAACAACACCGGCAAACGTTGTACCCGGTGCTTGTTGCAAAACACCGGCAATGTACGGGCTGGATACAAGGATCGCAAAGAGTATAGAAATGAGGATGACGAGCATACAGCTAAAGTATACTACAGACGAAGGTTATATCAGTTTTACGTTTTGCGTGAGAGTCGAAGCCCAGGTAAGCATCCGGGTTCCCCAAATAGTGTGGTCCACGATTCCCGAGCTGTATTCTTTTTCTAATCTGGTAAATGAATTACTGAATTTATGAAAGCACGGCTCAAATGAAGGACAGGTAGGAAACCCAAGTAATGCATTAAGATTTTTACGTGTGAGCCTGAGGAACAATGCTATCCGCTCGTTATCTTTGGAAAAACTATTCTGTGCCCATGTGCCTATCTGTGTGAGATTAACGGCAGTATCTAATATAAGATCACGTTCGTTTAGAAGAGAATAATTACTGTTTGTCGATTTTTGGATTATAAATCTACTATACACGTTTACTCAATAAACGTCAACGCGACACCCCGTTTGTTTGCCCTTCCGGTGCGTCCTATACGGTGGATATAATCATCCATAGACTCCGGAAGATCATAATTAATGACATGCGAAACGTCCGGTATATCCAGGCCCCGGCTTGCAACATCCGTCGCCAGTAATATCTGAATTTCATTATGAATGAATTGGTTGAGGACATGCTGACGTTGATTTTGACGTTTATTCCCGTGGATCGCCCCGGATTTGATACCGCGGCGTATAAGTTCATCGGATACTTTCTGTACACCATGCTTCGTTCTGCCAAACACGAGCACTTTTGAAAATTCACGTTTTTGCAGCAATGCATGAAGCGTATCGATTTTCGTTGTGTTGGCGGCGATCTGTACCACATCCTGAGTAATCTGGGACTCTGTTGATTCAGATTTCAAAGAAAAGCTGACAGGATTTTTTACAAAATTTGCTAATAATTGGCCGGCGTTCCCGGAAATTGTAGCGGAAAAAAAGAGTGACTGTCGCGCACTCGGCAAAAGAGAGATAAAATATTGAATTTCTTTAATAAATCCTATATCTACCATCCGGTCAGCTTCGTCCAAAACGACATTTCTAAAACCCGATAAACGGATTACATGTGTCTCTATAAATTCCTTAAGCCTTCCCGGCGTGGCAATAACAACATGCGGATCGTACTGCAGATCAGTTTTCTGTCTCCACTCGTTTGCACCGCCGATTAAGAGGGCGCTTCGAATGGACAACCCACGGGCGAAATCGCGGAGCTCCGTATGAATCTGGTACGCAAGTTCCCGTGTCGGCGCTATAACCAGCACGCGTTGCACGCGGTCCAGTGATATTTTTTGGATAAGCGGAATTAAAAAAGCCGCAGTTTTTCCTGTGCCGGTATTGGCAACAGCGATGACATCACGTTTCGCTATGACTGCAGGAATTACCTTTGACTGGATAGGCGTAAGGCTCAAAAAACCTTTTGTACGGATATTTTCAAGAAGAACCGGATTCAGGCTAAAATCGTTGAACGTTCCGGCTGATTCAATGGACTCTGATACATCAGGCCTGCCGGTTTGTAGGAGCTTGCTCTGGGCAATTGCGGCCAAAAGCTCGCGTTTCGGCACGGATTTTATAGCACGGGCTCCGTTTGGGCGTAACCTGTTTTGATGGAATGACCGGTTGTTTGTATACCTCATAGGTGAACCTATTAAAAGAATAAAACTGCTTAAAATGAAATAGTACGAAATGGGGAAAAGACGCAGGTTATACAATTAAATATGGGGCGTTTTTTCTCTTACACTTCTAACTGACTCTATTAAGCAGATGTATTGTTTCAATACAACTGCACAAAGCAGTATAGCATCTATTACTTAGAATAGCAATTACGGCAGCGCGGCTGGTAGGTGTCCAATTTACCTACAAGTGACGGATCTGCATTGTGGGGATTAACAGTTTTGTCACGTACAATCCGTTTGTGATAGACGGCTTCGTCACCGCAGACAGAGCAAATCGCCGATAACTTCGTTACTTTGTCCGCCATACTCATGAGGGTCGGAATCGGTGCAAACGGCTCCCGGTCGTAGGTCAGGGCAAGGCCGGCGACAAGTACTTTTTTACCTTTTTTAAGAAGTACTTCTATAACCGGCACCAAATCCGGCCCGAACCACTGCGCCTCATCAATTGCCACGATTTCGGTTTTGGCGTTCAGCTGTTTCAGAATTGCTTTGGGAGAAGAAACTACATGTGATTTAAATGTTAGCCCCGCGTGGGAAAAAAGTTTTTTGTCTTTTCCGTAGCGCGTGTCGATCGCGTGCTTAAATACCTGGAATTTTTTTCTGGCAATGGCTGCGCGGCGAACCTGACGGATCAGCTCCTCGGTTTTGCCGGAAAACATGGGGCCGGCTATAACTTCCAAATATCCGTTTTGTTTTTTCATTCGGTTTATTTTATGTAGGTTTGATATTGTTATACATGTTTACACATGATTGACGGGTCTTATTTTCGGGTTTATTATGAATTTATCATGGCAGAAGATATCAATGAATCCGTTTCGGTTGCATTGTGGAGCAATCATACCACAAAGAAAATCCTGCCGTACAGCCTATATTGGCACGGAATACGCTATCGGATAACTACAGTCGGATTTCATCATACGTTGCGCGAAGGACGGGTTCTCACGCATATATTTTCCGTCACCGACGGCATAAATTTTTTTAAATTAAAATTTAATACGGAAACACTCTTATGGAAATTGCTGGAGGTGGCAGATGGATTTTAACCCGGCTCCCGCTTCCGTCATGCATATCGATCTCAACTCATGTTTTGCCTCTATTGAACAGCAGGCAAATCCGTTCTACCGCGACAAACCGATCGTCGTTGCTGCCTATACGACAGACCGCGGATGTATACTGGCCGCGTCGCATGAAGCAAAAAAACTCGGCATAAAAACCGGAATGCACGTCTTTGAAGGAAAAAATATATATCCGCTCCTTATTGTCCTGCCGCCCGATCCTCCGAAATACCGGTTTGTGAACCAAAAACTATTTACTCTTCTTTCAGAATACAGCCCAGACATAGAGATAAAATCCATTGATGAGATGGTTATAAAGTTATGTGATTCAAATAATCAACTCTCTGTTGCAAAAAAAATAAAAAAACGAATTAAAGACGAAATTGGGGATTGGCTTACGGTAAGTATCGGTATTGCCCCGAACCGGTACTTAGCTAAAATTTCGTCAAACCTGCATAAACCAGATGGGTTGGATATAATTACTGCTCAAAATATTGAACACATTTTATGTTCATTAAAATTGGAAGATCTAACAGGCATTAAAGAGGGCTATGGCGGCAGATTACGCCGCTATGGTATAGATTCTCCCCTTACCATGTATCGGGCATCCAGCACCATTCTAGAAGCTGCATTTAGGTCAAAAATAGGCTACGATTGGTGGCTTATGCTTCACGGATGGGAAACTGATCTTTATGATCGAAATGAAACGAAAACCATTGGGCATTCCTATGCCTTACCGAGGGCATACCTCCCCCTTGATGTCCGTCTACACCAAATTCTATCCCAACTGGTAGAAAAAATGGGCAGGAGGCTGCGGGAGGGACATTTTAACGCCGGAGGTATCCGTATTATGACCGCATTTTCCGATCATACGTATTGGAACCACGGGGAGAAACTCAGTCATCTGCTTTTTGTCAGCAGTGATCTTTACAACGCATCTCTGCGGATTCTTGCCAAGGCGCCAAAAAAACCGGTACAACTGCTGGCAGTGTCATGTTACTTTTTATCGGATGAGACACAGGAACAACTGGAGTTATTTGATTCACCGGACCGCAAACGTGCCCTTACTCACGCATTGGATACTATTGCTGACCGCTGGGGAGAATTTACCGTGACTCCTGCCCGGATGCTTGCTATGGAAAATAGAATACTTGACAGGATTGCATTCGGTGGGGTACGCTAGAGCGCAGTATAAAAAATCAAGAGAGGCGGGGAGAGATCTTGCTTGATGATCCGTCCGGCAACCCTTCTCATAGAGGGTGCCCCAACAAGTCCGTCATCTGACGGAGATTTGCCCGAAGGAGGGAAACATATGAGTACCTATTTTACTTCTGAGTCGGTTGCCGCAGGACACCCCGATAAAATTTGCGACCAGATTTCCGATGCCGTATTGGATGCGGCACTCACCGCGGACCCGTTTTCGCGTGTTGCAGTGGAGTCGCTCGTCACATTTAACCGCGTCGTGATGGCAGGAGAGGTTACGTGTTCTAAAGAACTTGCGTATGAACATATTGCGCGGAATGTAATTAAATCTCTTGGTTACACCAAAAAAATCTATAACTTTACGGATAAATCACCTGTATCGGTCTATATTCACCATCAGTCTCCTGATATCGCTGTAGGAGTTGATATCGGCGGCGCCGGAGATCAGGGCATGATGTTCGGCTATGCAACGAGGGAATGTACCGAGCTCATGCCGATGCCTATCATTCTTGCGCACCGGCTGGTTCAACGTCTCGATGAGGTTCGTGAAACAGGCACGCTTCCGTTCCTGCGCCCTGACGGTAAATCAGAAGTCAAAGTGTTGTATGAAAACGGAAAACCAAAGTCAGTTGAAAGCGTTGTTATTGCCGTTCCGCACGATCCGAACATAAGTAATACTGTTCTTACGACGAAACTGATTGCAAACGTCATCACGCCGGTTCTCGCCTCATATCATTTTAAAACGCCAACACGCTCCCATATCATCGTCAATGGAAGCCGAGGACGATGGGAAATAGGCGGTCCTGCATCCGATACAGGAGTGACCGGCAGAAAAATTATTGTTGATACCTACGGAGCGTTTGCGCGGCACGGAGGCGGAGCGTTCAGCGGGAAGGATCCGACAAAGGTGGACCGCAGCGGTGCCTATGCATGCCGGTATATCGCAAAAAATATCGTAGCGGCCGGGCTCGCCGATCGCGTGGAAGTGCGTGTGGCATATGTCATAGGACAACGGGAACCGATTGACCGGGAAATTGAGACTTTCGGTACGGAAAAGAAAAAACTTTCCGTTATCGCAGATTTCGCTTGGAATCTGTTGGACATGTCCGTACCGGGAATTCTCGAAGGTCTTAATTTGCGGCGCCCCATCTACCGTGAGACGGCCCGGTATGGCCACTTCGGACGCGATAGCTTCCCGTGGGAAACGGTGATAGAATAGGTGTGATGAGAGATGAGCGGCCGCTTGCGGACATACTTCGTCCCACGACTCTCGATGAGGTTATCGGGCAGGAGCACCTCGTCGGTCCGGCGGGCATTATCCGTAAGCTTCTTGCAACAGGATTTCTTCCCTCCATGATTTTTTGGGGCCCTCCCGGATGCGGTAAAACGACACTTGCCCAGCTTTTGGCAACACTCACAAACAGCTTTTTTGAATCCCATTCCGCCGTCACATCAACATTGGCTGATGTGCGGCGCGTGATAAAGGAATCCGTTGAACGGAAACAGGCAACCGGCGTCCGCACCATATTATTTTTAGACGAAATTCACCGGTTTAATAAGGCCCAACAGGACGCGCTACTGCCTGCAGTTGAGCACGGGACGGTCATATTTATCGGCGCGACAACCGAAAATCCCTCCTTTGAAGTTATCTCTCCGCTTCTGTCACGCTGCCGGGTGCTGGTGTTAAAACCATTAAGTGAACAGGAACTGACCAAGATTACGGACAGGGGACTGACATATCTTAAAAAATCTATCGATACAAAAGGCCGTCAGTTTTTATTGGAGGTCGCAAACGCGGACGCGCGGGCGCTCCTCACTATTCTTGAAATTGCGGCGAGTCTAGCAAAAAAGAAAGTATTAACCGCTCCTGATATCGAAGTTGCGGCGCAGCGGAAAATGCTTGCCTACGATCAGGTGGGAGACGAACATTATAATACGATTTCGGCGTTTATCAAAAGCATGCGGGCAAGTGACACGGATGCGGCTTTATATTATCTTGCACGCATGGTTGCCTCCGGAGAAGATCCGCTGTTTATTGCCCGAAGAATGGTGGTGTTCGCATCTGAAGATATCGGTATGGCCCAGCCCACGGCACTCGTTGTTGCAAATGCCGTATTTGATGCCTGTAATAAAATCGGTTATCCGGAATGTCAGGAAAATCTTGCCCACGGAGTCGTCTATCTTTGCCTGGCCAAAAAAGACCGTCGTGCATATGAAGCATATATGGCAGCGCTTGCGGATGCTACGGCATACGGCAATTTGCCCATTCCGCTTGTTATCCGCAATGCACCAACGTCTCTTATGAAAGGTTTGGGATACGGTAAGGGCTACGAGAAATATACGAAAGACAGTCTGCTTCCCGAAAAATTAAAAGGAAAAATATATTATCAAAGGGGGTGAGTCTACGTGGATATACAGATTGCCAAGGTAACACACTACTACGACAAAATCGGCGTTGCGGTTATTACCGTTTTGAAACATCCGCTGAAAGTCGGAGATGTGATTAAAATTTCAGGACACGACAAGGAATTCAATCAGACAGTATCGTCATTACAGGTAGAGCATACTAAGGTTGCAAAAATTAAACCCGGTGAATCGGGCGCGCTCAAAACCGATAAACCGGTTCGTGAGGGTGACGTGATATACTTGGTGACGAAATGAAAACCGAGGTTTCTGCGGGTGGAATCATTCTCAAGTACACAAAACGCGTGTGGGAGGTGCTTGTTCTTCAGGACATGAATAGTGTCTGGACGTTTCCGAAAGGGAAAATTGAGGAAAACGAAAACCTGGAGCAAGCGGCCGTACGCGAAATCCATGAGGAAGTCGGCATGAAGAGCCTCATAATGATCAGGAAGTTTCGGCCCATTGAGTATACGTATACAAAAAGCGGTCCCGTGAAGAAAACAGTTCATTATTTTCTATTTCAATCAGACGGAACTGAACATCTTATAAATCAGACAGAAGAAGGTATTCATAACGCAACCTGGATGCCCATAGATCATGCTCTTGAGGTTATCGGGTATCCAAAAACAAACAGAGCGTTATTGGTACAGGTAAAACAATGGACATTACACCAGCACCCGACATAAAAAAAATCGTAAACGAGCTTGTGCCCAAACTGCCGTTTACCGCCTACGTCGATTCCCGTCGAATCGTCTGCATGCGCAGCCATGGTGCAACCAGCCGCGCCAGGGCCAGGATCTGGAGTTTCCCGAAAATCTGGCAGATGGCGCTAAAGCTACCGCCATATTATGTGATCGAGGTTCTTTCCCATCATTTTGATCATCTGTCCGATGATGATAAAAAACGGGTCATTATCCACGAGCTTATGCATATTCCGAAAAATTTTTCCGGAGCACTCGTTCCCCATAGCGGTCTTCATAAACGCATTAACCGCGGCACGGTAGAAGAGTTGTTCCGACTGTATAAGGAAAGCCTATGATTACCCTGTTACACGGAAACTTTATTGAAACATCTAGAAAAGAATTTGTCCGCCTGAAAAACGAAGCAAAAAATAAGGAAATCAGAACATTGGACGGGCGTACTATTGATTCTGCCAGCCTAACACAGGCACTGGAGTCACACTCTCTCTTTGGTGGTGACACGATAATCTTTATAGAGAATCTTTTTGGAAAGCTCGGCAGGAAATTAAAGCTCATTGAGTCTCTCGCCGCAATTATTAATAAAAGCCCGGTTGATATTGTTCTCTGGGAAGATAAAGAGGTCGGAGGCACGGTACTCAAAAACTTGCCGGAAGCAAAAATTATGCTTTTTAAAATTCCTTCCATCATTTTCCAATTGCTCGACGGCGTTGCGCCCGATGCTGCAAGCCGCGTATTGCCGCTCTATAAAACACTCAACCAAACGGAAGCCGCAGAACTCATATTCTCCATGATCGTACGGCGCGTTCGTCAGCTGATTCAGTTACGCGATAACGTTATACCGGAAGGCCTCGCGGGGTGGCAGCTGACCCGTTTGACAAGACAGGCAAAGTTATTTACCATGGATAGACTCATATCTATGTACAAAAATCTACTGGAAATGGAGTTTTCCGTTAAAAACGGTAGTAGCCCGTTTACGCTTTCTCAACTGACCGAACAGTTTATTATTGATTTATAAGGAAAATTATGGGTGCGCAAATTCCGGATCACGTATTTCGAGGCTATGACCTGCGCGGCCTCGTCGATACAGAACTTACTTCCGAAAATGTCGGGATATTGGGTCGAGCGTACGCTACATGGCTTTTGCAGCGTCGTATTTATGATTGTGTTGTTGGATACGACTGTCGCCTTTCAAGCCCGAAATTCCGTGATGCCCTGGTAAAAGGACTCACGGATTCCGGTATTACGGTTTTCGATATCGGTATGACGCTTTCTCAAATTGCATATTTCGCCTGTTATTACTTCCGGACCCGCGGTATGGTTATGATTACCGCATCGCATAATCCCAAAGAATATAACGGGTTTAAATTCGGAACAGGATATTCCGAAACGATGCTTACGGAAGATATTAAAGAATTCCGTAATTTAGTAAAATCCGGTACGTTCGTCTCACGGATTCCCAAGGGGAATCATATTCAAAAGGATATTAAACAGGATTATATGGACGATCTTAAACGCCGCGTCGATGTGATAGGTTCATTTAAAGTTGTCGTTGATTCCTGTGCCGCAACAACCGGAATTTATTTACCCGATATACTTCGAAGTTTCGGTTGTGACGTAATTGAACAAAATACGAAACCCGACGGAAATTTTCCTGCAGGTACACCGGATCCGACGGAACGCGAAGTGCAGGAGCGTCTTGCCAAAGGCGTCGTTGCGTCCAAAGCAGATCTTGGTTTTTCGTATGATTGTGACGGCGACCGGATCGGTGTTGTCGACAGCGATGGCTCCCTTATTTGGAACGATACGCTTGTTTCACTATACGCAAAAGATATTCTCGAGTTTTTACCTGGAGCAAAAATTGTTTTTAATACACTTTGCAGTAAGCAGGTGGACGACGTTATTAAAGCAGCCGGCGGACAGCCCATCATGTGGCTCACCGGTCACTCTTTTATCAAAGCAAAAGTGCGTGATGAAAAGGCGCCGTTCGGGGGAGAATTATCGGGACATATGTACTTTGTGGATAATTTTTACGGTCATGATGACGGGGCTATCGCATCGTTGCGGTTGCTTGCATATTTAACCCGGAAAAAACAATCACTCAAACAGGCTGTGGCTGAATTACCAAAATATTTTTCAAGTCCGGAAATTAAAGTCGGCTGTCCTGACGATATAAAATTTAACGTTGTTTCCCAAAAAATCGGCGCCGAAATAAAAAAATTATATCCTGATGCGCAATATATTGAAATTGATGGCGTCCGAATGGATACGACTGACGAGATGATGATTGTCCGCGCTAGCCAGAACGGCCCATATCTGACGATAAAATTCGAAGGAAAAACACAGGCTGCGTATGACAACCTGAAAAAACAGGTCAGCACTATTTTACATACATATCCAGAAGTTGATTTCAAATCGGGCGTTAATACCAGCGCATTGGAATAAGGAAATATATGAATAATCTTGATGATATTGCGGCAATGAAGACGAAGGATCCGTCAAATGTATTGGGGTCAACGGTTATGTTCCCCGATCAGTGTCAACAAGCCTGGGAAGAAAGCCGGAAGGTTGTATTTCCCAAAGAATATGAGAAAGTAAAAAATATTATTGTGTGCGGCATGGGAGGATCAAGATTTACACCAAAAACAATCGGCGCACTATTCCGAAAATACATTACCGTTCCCTATGAAATTTGTGAAGATTACGCCGTGCCGGGTTACGTAAACGGAGACTCGCTCGTTCTATTGTCTTCATACTCAGGCACGACTGAAGAAGTACTTTCTGCGGGTCGTGACGCCCTGAGTAAAGGTGCAAAACTAGCAGGAATTATGAAGGACAACGGTGTCGTTGCTGAATTCCTCAAAGAACAAAAGGCCCCGGTCTATTTTTTCGATCCGAAATTCAATCCGTGCGGCCAACCGCGAATCGGAGGAGGATATCTTTTGTTAGGTCATCTTGGACTTTTAAACACTCTTGGTTTTGTTACGATCAAAGATAATGTCGAGGAAGCTATCGCGTTTTCAAAGGAAATCGGGAAAAAATACGTAATCTCGGTTCCGGAAAAGGATAATCCCGCTAAACAACTTGCCCGATTCTTAAAAGACAAGCATCCGTTTATTATCACGGCCGAATTTCTCAAAGGCTTCGGAAACGGATTCGCCAACCAGATAAATGAAACCGCCAAAATGATTTCGGATTACCGGTATATATCAGAACTGAATCATCATTTGTTAGAGGGACTCTCTCATCCTGAAAGTATCCATAAAAATGGCGTTTTTCTGTTCTTTTTGTCCCATTGCTACAGCGAACCTATTAAAATACGTTTTGCTATTACGAAAGACGTTGTAGAAAAACAAAACGTTTCCACCTACGACATACCGCTGACTGGCCCCAATAAACTCTCACAGACGCTGGAAGCGTATACGCTGGCAGGATTTACAACATTTTATCTCGGGATGCTTTACGACGTAAACCCCGTTGCCATCCCCTGGGTCGATTATTTTAAAGCCCAGCTAAACAAGAAATAGCACTTGCGCATAGGAATAGAATTCCTCATACTAGATCTATGACCAAAAAATTTGTGGTTTGGTTTGGTGATGTAGGAAAAGAAGACGTAGGCATCGTCGGAGGCAAAGGGGCAAACCTCGGGGAAATGACACAGGCAGGATTCCCCGTGCCACCCGGATTTATCGTTACCGTTCATGCATACACGGAGTTTATCGAGCGGTCTCAATTGAAAGAAAAAATATCAACCCTGTTAAGTACGGTTGACGTCAACAATTCCAAAAATCTTGAAGACGTTGCAAAAAAAGTACAGTCACTTATCACGCGTTCGGAGTTTCCGAAGGATATAGCACTCGAAATTATCCGCGCGTATTTTAAGCTCGGAGGAGGGATGATAAAACACGCCGTTGTCGCTGTCCGCTCGTCAGCTACAGCAGAAGATCTTCCCGGCGCGTCATTTGCCGGTCAGCAGGCCACGTTTCTGAACGTTCAGGGTGAAGCAAATCTCATCGAAAAAGTAAAAGAAGCGTGGGCGTCGCTGTTTACCGCACGCGCCATATTTTACCGTGCCACAAACCACTTCGATCACTTTAAAATCGGTATTGCAATTCCCGTTGAGAAAATGATCGAGTCTGAAGAATCAGGTATCATGTTTACGATAGATCCTGTAACAAATGATAAATCCAAGGTGGTTATTGAGGCGATTTTCGGCCTCGGAGAAATGATAGTCCAGGGAGCCGTTACTCCCGACCACTATGAAGTTGATAAACAAACAGGCGCTATTATAAAAAAAGATGTGCATACGCAGGAAAAAAAGATGCAGAAACACGGCATAGAAAATCAAACAATTTTATTGTCGAAAAAAGACGGCGCGAAACAAAAATTGACCGACGGGCAGATTAAGACTCTGGCCACCATCGGCCAAAAACTGGAAAAACACTACTATTTCCCGCAGGATTCCGAATGGGCGATAGAAAAAGGTCACATCTATATTGTCCAAACGCGCCCCGTTACGACCATAGGGAAAGAACGTCAGAGAACATTCACCTCGCAGACAAAAGCCGTACTTCTTGCAAAAGGTGATCCTGCAAGTCCGGGTGTACAAAGCGGCCCGGTGAAAATACTTATGAGCATACGGGAAATCGGAAAAATCGCTCCCGGCGATATCCTTGTTGCCGAGCAAACCAATCCGGATTATGTTCCTGCGATGCGCAAAGCGGTCGCCATCGTCACCGAACGGGGGGGGAGGACATCACACGCAGCAATTGTTTCGCGGGAACTAGGAATTCCGGCCGTTGTCGGCGTCAAGAATATCAGAAGCCTGGTAAAAGACGGTCTCGTTGTGACGGTCAACGGTTCTACGGGCGAGGTATTTAAAGGCACGGTTCATATCACACAGACGAAAACGAAAAATATGCATGCAGAAGAACACCTCAAAACCGCAACAAACGTTTACGTCAATCTTGCTGAACCCGGGAGAGCCGAGACGGTAGCTTCCATGAATGCAGACGGCGTAGGACTCCTGCGGGCCGAGTTTATGATAGCGGATATCGGTACGCACCCGAAAAAACTGATTGAAGAAAGAAAACAAAAATTTTTCGTTGATACACTGTCCGCGGAATTGGAGGTATTTTGCAAGTCATTCGCTCCGCGCCCGATCGTGTACCGGACAACGGACTTTAAGACGAACGAATACCGGAATTTGAAAGGCGGGGCGGCATTTGAACCGGAGGAGCCCAATCCGATGCTGGGATTTAGGGGAGCAGCCCGGTATATCGCCGATTCACGCGTGTTTGAGCTGGAATTGGCTGCCATTAAAACGGTGCGCAACAAAATGGGGTACAAAAATCTCCACATGATGATCCCCTTTGTGCGGACACCCAAAGAACTGATGGACGTTAAAAAACTTATCGGAGCCAACGGCCTGACGCGATCAAGCTCATTTAAACTCTGGCTGATGGTTGAAATTCCCACAAACGTCATAAGGATCGACGACTTTTTAGACATAGGAATAGACGGCGTATCCATCGGCAGCAACGACCTCACCATGCTTATGTTGGGGACTGACCGCGACAACAGCGAGGTTGCCCACGATTTTTCTGAGCTTGACGCATCGTTGCTTTGGGCATTCGAACGGGTTATCCGTGCATGTACCGCCAGAGGCGTCACCAGTTCCATGTGCGGGCAAGCCCCGTCGGACTACCCGGAACTTGTTGAGAAACTCGTATCGTGGGGCATAACAAGCGTTTCGGTCAATCCCGATGCGCTTGATCACGTGCGTGAAACTATCTATGAAGCGGAAAAAAAACTCGTCCTGAAAAAAAAGATCAGATAACTGCCTATGGATTCACGAATTTACTCAATAACATCCCGTGAAATTATTGATTCCCGCGGTGACCCAACGGTCGAAACGAGGGTTTTATTAAACAGCGGATACAGTGGCATTGCGTCTGTTCCCTCGGGTACATCAATCGGTAAATATGAAGCAATTGAAATACGGGACGCCGACGAGAAACGGTATAACGGGATGGGCGTGTTGAATGCAGTACGTAACGTCAATACTATTATCCAAACAAAACTCCGGGGGATGGATGCAACCAATCAGGGTCTCATAGATAAAACAATGGTTGAGCTTGACGGTACTCCCGATAAAAGCAGACTTGGGGCAAATGCAATTCTCAGTGTTTCCATGGCCGCCGCAGTCGCAGCATCGGCACATCTTCACAAGCCGCTGTATTCCTACCTTAACGCTCTGTTCGGCGGGGGAAAACCTGAACCCATGTCTCGAATACCAACGCCACTGTTTAATATCATAAACGGCGGAAAACACGGAGCCGGTAATTTGGATTTTCAGGAATTTCACGTTATACCGGCATCTAACAAAGTCTTTCATCTGGCGCTTGAAATGGGTGCGGAGATCTATGAAGCGGTTAAAAAAATTCTTATCTACAGAAATGCCGTGCACTCCGTCGGTTACGAAGGCGGGTTCGCCCCAAATTTATTTACCAATATAGACGCAATGGAAATACTCATGGAAGCGGTAAAGACAACACCATACAGATTCGGCGTTGATGTTTTCTTCGGACTCGATGTTGCTGCGACTCATTTTAAATCTTCGCGCGGATATCAAATTAAGGACCGGTCTATTCCGTTTCAATCGGCTGAGTTTATTGAATACCTACAAAATCTTCATGAAAGATATAGACTCCTTCTTCTGGAAGATCCGCTGGATGAAGACGATTGGGACGGTTGGGTACGTATTACCCGAAAATTAGGTGAGGATATTCTTATTGTCGGAGATGACTTACTTGCCACAAACCCTACAAGGTTACTACGTGCAATTTCAGAGAAAGCATGCTCGGCAATTCTTGCCAAACCCAACCAAATCGGCACAATCTCCGAATTTCTGGCTGTCATCACACTTGCAAAACAAAACGATATTAAAACCATCGTCTCCCATAGAAGCGGTGAAACGAATGATACGTTTATCGCAGACCTTGCGGTTGCAGTGCAGTCAGATTACGTAAAATTCGGCGCTCCCGCACGGGGGGAACGGGTTGCGAAATATAACCGGTTACTTCAAATTGAATCGGAATTATTTGGGGTAAAACCATAAAGTAATCAGCCATGATAAAACCTATAGCGCTTATCGTACTTGACGGGTGGGGTATTGCTCCGCCTGGGCCCGGCAACGCCATTTCACTTTCAAAACTGAAAAAAATTCCGAGTTACTGGAATAATTATCCGCACACAGAACTTGCCGCGTCCGGTACTCCCGTCGGGTTACCTGACGGGGAAGACGGCAATACAGAGACGGGGCACATGAATATCGGAGCCGGCCGTGTCGTCTATCAGGATCTACCGAGAATCAACATGGCCATAAGCGACGGCTCATTTTTTAAAAATGAGGCCTTTCTAGGAGCTATCCGCTACGCCGCACAACACCATTCGAATATTCACCTCATGGGGCTTTTGAGCGATTCAGGCGTTCACGCTAGCCGTGAACATCTCTATGCACTCCTGATCCTTATGAAGCAACAAGGGGCACAGTCTCCTGTCTATTTACATCTGTTTACCGACGGCCGTGATTCCTCCCCGACTGCAGGTAAACGGTTTCTTGCAGAAGTCGAAGCAAAATGCAACACGCTAGGAATCGGAAAAATTGCAACGATTATGGGAAGGTACTACAGTATGGACCGCGACAACCGGTGGGAACGCACGGAAAAGGCATATTGTGCTCTTACCCAGCCCATTGAACGCAGGGCGCCATCAGCGCTTGCTGCCATAGAAGCATCATACAAAGAAGGCAAAACGGACGAATTCGTTGAGCCGACGATAATCACCGATGAATCCGGGGCTATACTCCCCCGGATAGGCAACCACGACGCTGTAATATTTTATAATTACCGTATCGACCGCCCGAGGCAACTGACACGCGCACTCGTGCTGCCGGATTTCGAAGAAAAGGGCGCTACTGTTTCATTCGACCCGTACGCCGTGAAATATTTTCATAAACATATTGTCGAAACCGATAGCCGCAGTCAGCCCTTTAAACGTACAGTTCTAGTTCCCAATATCTATGTTGTCACGATGACGGAATATGAACGGGATCTTCCCTGCATCGTTGCATATCCGCCTGAACCGATTTTGGAACCGCTTGCTTCGGTTTTTTCGTCACTACGCCTCCGTCAACTTCACGCGGCAGAAACGGAAAAAGAACGGTTTGTCACCTATTATTTTAACGGGCTCAAAGAGGCTGCATTTCCCGGGGAAGATCGGCTCATCGTCCCATCGCCGAAAGTTTCAACCTATGATTTAAAACCGGAAATGTCCGCACCTGAGCTGACGAGCCGCCTTGTCGACAGGATTTCCCTGGGTATTTATTCATTTATTCTCGTAAACTTTGCCAATCCTGATATGGTCGGGCACACCGGCAATATTCCTGCGGCTATTCGGGCGTGTGAGACAACTGATTCCTGTGTGGGGATGATCGTTTCGTCAATTCTGTCGTTCGGCGGCACTTGCGTCATTACCGGAGACCATGGTAACGTAGAAGAGATGCTTGGCCCCAACGGTGAGATGGACACAGAGCATTCAACATATCCGGTTCCGTTTATCATGATTGATCAAAATTTATCCAGAATACCTCATGCTCTTCCGAAAGGAAAACTCGGGGATATTGCCCCGACAATTCTTGCGTTTCGTAATCTTCCCATACCAGCGGTGATGACGGGAAAAAATCTGCTGGCAGATTTACCGATATAAAGGAGACTCTATGAAAACCACAATTTCTATCATCAAGGCAGACACCGGATCAGTCGGCGGTCACAACCGACCGAGCAACGCAATGGTTGAAAAAGCCAAAGAACGTGTCGCGGGTGCAATAACAAGCGGACTTCTTTCCGATGCCCGTGTAACCTTTACAGGTGACGACATTGCTCTCCTTATGATCCATGCGCGCGGCACGGATAATTCGGATGTCCATAAATTCGCATGGGATACGTTTGTCGAAACAACAAAAATTGCCAAAAGCCAGGGTTTATACGGCGCTGGCCAGGATTTGTTAAAAGACGCATTTTCGGGAAACGTCCGCGGTATGGGGCCGGGATCGGCTGAGATGGAAATTGAAGAACGGCAGGCTGAACCTTTCGTGGTGTTTGCCGGCGACAAATGCGGACCGGGTGTTTTTAACTATCCGCTCTTCAGCTGTTTTGCAGATCCGTATCATAACGCAGGACTACTGCTGGCGCCGGAAATGCGTGCTGGATTTACCTATACAATCATGGACGTTAACCACACGGAGCATGATAAGGTTATCACATTGAAAGTGCCATGCGATTACTACGATATCGCGACATTACTCCGCGATCCGAACCGGTATATTGTGGAAAGCGTAACGGAAAACGCAACGGGTCTTATTGCCGCCGTTGCATCAACCAGTCGTTTACATAATATTGCAGGCAAATACGTGGGGAAAGATGATCCGGTTGCTATTGTGCGGACACAGAAACAATTTCCGTCAACAGGAGAAATTCTCTCGCCGTGGGCGCTTGCCCACATCCAGCTGGGGGACAACCGCGGATCACATCACGTGGCCGTTATGCCGGTTAAACAAAACAGTATTATTTCATTCTTTGACGGACCGACCATTATGTCGGCTGCCGGGTACTGCGTGCATGAAGGAAAATTGACGGAGGCAGTTGATTACTTTGACCAGCCATTCTGGGATGTCATCCGGGAAAAAGCGTCCCTCAAGACGCTTGATATCCGCGCACAGGGATTTTTTAATCCGGCCATGGGTCCGTCCGATGAGATGGAATATACGGGCGTCATGGAAAACCTGAAACGCCTGGATGCGCAGTTCGTGAAGCGCGAGGATAAACAAGCCGCATGAAGGTAGATGTATACAAAAAAACTGCCAAGGACTGGAAATTCCCCCCGAATCTGGAGGATTACGAGCGTGCGGCGCGCGAGTTTACATGGACAAAAGCACGCGGAGATATCGACTGGTTTGACGGAAAACTGAATGCCGCCTATAACGCCGTAGACCGCCATACGCACACGTGGAGAAAAAATAAGGTGGCGCTCTACTGGGAGGATGAGGCAGGAAATGAAAAAAAATATACCTTTGAAGAACTTTCACTTTTATCCAATAAGATCGGGAATATCCTGAAGGATTTTGATGTAGCGCGGGGGGACCGTGTATTTTTATTTTTACCGCGGATTCCGGAACTCTATTTTTGTTTTTTGGGAATTCTTAAAATCGGGGCAATCGCAGGCACGATGTTCAGCGCGTTCCAGGAACAGGCGCTTGCGGACAGGCTCGGCAACAGCGAAGCAAAAATTCTTATAACGACCCGCGAGCTGAAACCCCGCGTTGATAAAATCCGCAGCAAGTTGCCGGCACTAAAACACATTCTTATTGTTGATGAACCGTCGTTTGCTAAAAGCGTCGAACACGCCAGTGACGAGCTTCGTGGCGTACAGCTGGACCCGGACGACTACGCATTTATGCTCTATACGTCCGGGACGACCGGCAAACCCAAAGGCGTTATGCATGCACACCGGGCAATCATTCAGGAACACATTACGGGAAAATGGGTACTGGACCTCCGGGATGATGATACCTACTGGTGCACGGCCGACCCCGGGTGGGTAACCGGTATCGCGTATGAAATACTCGGAAGCTGGAGCAATGGTGTTGCGGCACTGGTGTATGCCGGCCGATTTGATCCGAAACGCTGGTACGGGTTACTGGCTAAATATAAAATCACCGTCTGGTATACGGCACCAACCGCAATCCGCATGCTGATGGCCGCCGGCAGCACGCTGGTTAAACAATTTGATCTCACGAACCTCCGTCATATGGGATCTGTCGGCGAACCACTGAACCCTGAAGCCATTACATGGGGAATAAAAGCGTTCGGGATGCCGTTCCACGATACCTGGTGGCAAACGGAAACCGGCGCCATCTGTATTGCCAACTATCCCTGCATGGATATTAAAATAGGGTCTATGGGGAAACCAATCCCCGGCCTCACGGCTGCAATTGTTGATGATGACGGTCATGAAGTAAATATAAATACGGAAGGTAATATAGCGATAAAACCAAAATGGCCGTCCATGATGAAAACCATCTGGCGTCGCCCTCAAAAATACAAAAGTTATTTCGTCAACGGCTGGTATATATCGGGTGACCGGGGATGGAAAGACGCAACAGGGTATTTTTGGTTTATAGGGAGAGCCGATGACGTTATTAAAACGTCCGGAGAACGGGTCGGACCGTTTGAAGTGGAATCAGCGCTTGTCGCGCATCCTGCGGTCGTAGAAGCAGGTGTCATCGGCAAACCTGACCCGCTGCGAGGAGAAATAATTAAGGCATTCGTCGTCCTTCAACCAAACGCAAAACCCACTGAAGCGTTGAAAAAAGAATTATCAGAATTCGTAAAAAAACACTTGGCCGGACACGCATACCCGCGCGAGATCGAATTTATTGATAAACTCCCCAAAACCCGGTCCGGTAAAATCATGCGTAGGATCCTAAAAGCTAAAGAAATGGGCCTGCCGGTTGGGGATACCTCTACGCTTGAAGAATATTAAATAGCACCACAAATTCACCTTTTGGGTCTTTAAAATAATTTTGTGCGTTCGTAATACTTCCTCGCCATATCTCCTCATGAATCTTCGTTAACTCGCGTGCAATGACAATATCTATATCACCTAGCTCGGATTTAAGATCGTCAAGCGTCAGCACAAGTTTATGCGGGGCACAGTAGAAAATGGTTGTAATATTCGGCGATAATTTTCTAAATAATTCGAGACGCGACGATTGCTTTTCCGGCGGATACCCTAAAAAGATGAATTTATCAGGCGGCAAACCGGAACTGGCAAGCGCTGCTACGACTGCTGACGGGCCGGGGATACTTTCTACTTTAATCGCGCGCCTAATCGACTCCCGTACCAAACGAAAACCAGGATCGGAGACAAGCGGTGTCCCTGCATCTGAAACCAATGCAATATTTTTCCCCTGTTCCAGGAGGTCAATAATCTCCGGTATTTTTTTATCCTCGATTTCATCGTAATACGGCATTAATTTTTTCTGGATGTTCAATTTCTGAAATAACAACCCTGTGTGTCTGGTATCCTCGCATAAAACGAGATCAACGGATGTTAAAATCTTCACCGCGCGGATGGTGATATCATCCAGATTTCCGATGGGTGTTGATACGATATAGAGGTTTCCCATATAATAGACCAATGGTTGAACTTGTTGGCTCCTGGATTATACACTTTATTGGTGCCCTCGGATATTTCGGGGTATTCATCCTCATGACCATGGAGAGCGCATGTATTCCCATCCCGTCCGAGGTCACAATGCCGTTCTCCGGCTCGCTTATTGCCTCAGGCCAGTTTAATTTCTGGTTTCTCGTCATTGTGGGAACACTGGGAAATCTGACGGGGTCACTGTTATCGTATTGGTTGGGGGCATGGGGACAGGAGGCGGTCGTACGGAAAGTTATAATAAAATACGGAAAATATCTTTTGATCTCCGAACACGAATATGACCGGTCAGAGCGGTGGTTCAGAAATCACGGGGAACTGATGGTGTTTGCCTCACGCATACTGCCGGTTCTTCGCACTTTTATATCGCTTCCTGCGGGAGTTGCAAAAATGAAGCTGAAGAAATTTATTACTTATACGGTCGTCGGCTGCTTTATCTGGACCGCGGTGTTAACCGAAATCGGGGTAGTTCTGGGAAACAACTGGAAATCTCTTGAGGTATATTTCAGAAAATTTGATGTTATTATCGTAGTCGCAGTAGTCGCGGTTGTCGTTTGGTATGTGTGGCACAAACTGAAACACTTCAGACGAACTTCCGTATAAGCCCCACGACTTTCCCCTGAATCTTCACGTGCGTCGTAAATATTGGAGACATGGTGGCATTTGCCGGCATAAGTTTAATGCGCTCTTTTTCAAAATAAATACGCTTCAGTGTCGCAAAACCATTGGGGAGAAGCGCTACGACGATATCACCGTTTTTGGCATCCTGCTGGTGTTGCACAACAACAAAATCACCATCCATGATGCCGTCATCGATCATCGATGTGCCTTTCACCTGCAGGACATAGCTCGGCTTTGCACCCGACACCATATTCGGCGCAACGGAAATATAATAATTCGGATCAGTATAGGGCTCAAGCGGGGAACCGGCCGCAATAAATCCCAACACGGGCAGTTCAATTGCCGACTTGCCGGTTGCAGCCCTTGCGTAGGATTCCACTACCTCAAGACCACGTGCGGTTCCGTCTAACTTGCGGATAAACCCTTTTTGGCGGAGACGGTCCACGTGTTCATGAACGGTGGCAGGGGAACCCATACCGAGCGCGTCACCTATTTCCTTAAGGGTCGGCGCATATCCGTACCTCTGGATAAATTGTGTGATAAACTCAAGAAGCTGGCGTTCACGGATGTATAATGTTGCAGGCATATATACACTATCCCAAAATTTACCCGAACTGTCAAGGTGTATAATACGGATAAAAGTGTATCAAAATAGAAGTTTAACCGAATATGAAGTTTCACCTTACCTCTGATTTTAAACCGACCGGCGACCAGCCCGAGGCCATTCAGATGCTTATCAAAAACCTTGAAGCTGATAGGCATGAGCAGGTTCTTTTGGGGGTAACGGGGTCCGGCAAAACATTTACGCTTGCCAATGTAATACAAAACGTTCAGAAACCCACCCTTATCATTTCCCACAACAAAACACTCGCAGCCCAGCTGTATCAGGAATTCCGTGACTTTTTCCCGGAGAACGCGGTCTCATATTTTGTTTCGTATTACGATTATTACCAGCCGGAGGCGTATATCCCGACCACGGACACCTATATTGAAAAGGAAACGGAAATAAACGAGGAAATCGATAAATTACGCCTTGCGGCGACAACGAATATTTTAACCCGGAAGGATACGATTATCGTTGCGTCCGTTTCGTGCATTTATAACATCGGGTCACCCAAGGAATACGGTAACTTTGTGCTGGAGCTGAAGCCCGGTATGAAGGTGAGCCGCGAGTCTATTTTTGAACGGCTGGTGCAACTCCAGTATGAACGCAACGATTATGGTTTTCACCGAAGCACATTCCGTGTCCGCGGCAACTCGATTGATTTGTTCCCGGCATATATGGATACATCGATCCGTATTCTTATGGATGAGCAGGGTGTTGCCTCACTGGAGGAAATCGATCCGCTGACCGGGAAAAAATTGCAGGTATTAGCAGGCACGGTAATATATCCTGCCAAACATTACATGACCAATCCGGCGACCTACAAAAGCGTATTTAAGGAAATCGAATCGGATATGCACGCGCAGGTTAAAAAATTTAAATCCGAGGGGAAACTGATCGAAGCCCAACGGATCGAACAAAAAGTGACGTATGATCTGGAGATGATAAACGAAATGGGCTACGTGAACGGCATAGAAAACTACTCACGCTATTTTGACGGGAGGCAACCCGGCCAGCCTCCGTATTCGCTTATGGACTATTTTAAAGAAGCTGCGGGTAACGATTGGTTACTTTTTATCGATGAATCTCATATGAGCGTCCCGCAAATCCGCGGCATGTACAACGGCGACCGCTCACGCAAGCAAACACTTATCGATTACGGGTTCCGCCTTCCTGCTGCCCTTGATAACCGACCCCTCAGGTTTGACGAATTTCAGCGCGGGATGCCAGAGACTATTTATGTTTCGGCTACCCCTGCCGACTGGGAATTGGGTCAGGTCGGGCGCGATGGGGTCGTGGAACAACTTGTGCGCCCAACGGGTTTACTTGACCCGATCGTGAGTGTAAGGCCGGTGTCCGGACAGATAGACGATTTATTTAAGGAAATTAAAATCCGCGTCAGCAAAAAGGAGCGCGTACTTGTAACCACGCTCACAAAACAAATGGCAGAGGATCTTGCCGCGTTTCTTGAGCAAAAGGGAATTCTCGTCCACTATCTTCATGCGGACGTACTCACTCTTGAGAGGTCAGATATTTTAGCCGACCTGAGGGGCGGGAAATATGACGTCGTCGTGGGAGTGAACCTCCTTCGTGAAGGACTCGATCTGCCTGAAGTTTCGCTGGTTGCAATTCTTGATGCCGATAAGGAAGGATTTTTGCGGAGCCGCACATCGCTCGTCCAAACCATGGGCCGGGCCGCCCGCCACGTTTCGGGCGAAGTCATTCTTTACGCCGATACCATTACGGATTCCATTGCTGCTGCCCTAGACGAAGTCAAACGCCGACGGACAGCACAGGAAGCCTACAATAAAGCGCACAAGATCACGCCGGAAAGCATTCACAAACCTATCCGCGAACGATTAGTAGAAAAAGAAATCGAGAAACGCGAAGCAACGGCAAAAGAACTCTTAGGAACCGATGAAAAATCTCTTGAATCCATGACGCCGATGGATAAAAAGAAGTATATCGGGAAATTGACAAAAGCGATGCGGGAAGCCTCGCGCGACCTCAACTTCGAGCTCGCCGCACAACTGAGGGATCTTATCGCCAGTCTTTCATAACCTGGAATATCGTGTATAATAGCAAAGCCCCGGGAACATCCGAGGGCGATTTTGGGGTCTTCTTATGGATAAACTTATTATTAGAGGTGCTCGACAACATAACCTAAAGAATATCAATCTGGAGCTTCCGAAGAATAAGCTCATCGTTTTTACGGGACTTTCAGGCTCGGGCAAATCGTCGCTCGCGTTCGATACGATCTATGCCGAGGGACAACGAAGATATGTTGAGTCGTTGAGTTCGTATGCCCGCCAATTCTTGGGCATCATGGATAAACCGGATGTAGACAGCATTGAGGGGTTATCGCCGTCTATTTCCATCGACCAGAAATCCGCTTCCCACAACCCGCGCTCAACCGTCGGAACTGTGACGGAAATATATGATTATCTGCGGCTTCTATATGCACGTATCGGCCACCCGCATTGTCCCATTTGTGGACGCGAAATCAGTAAACAATCGAGCCAGCAAATCGTGGAACAAATTCTTAAAGAAGCTGCACGCGTGCTCAAAGAACATACCTCGCGCCAATACCGGTTTATGATTTTATCCCCGGTTGTCCGTGACCGGAAGGGGGAATTCACCGGGTTATTTGAAAATCTCCGTGCGAAGGGCTACCGTGAGGCTCGAATTGACCGGCACTTTTTTCATTTAGATGAGGATCTTGTACTTATTAAAACCAATAAACATTCCATTGACGTTGTTGTTGATAAAATAAGCTTCGATCGGGCAACACTGAAGGCTATCGAACGTCATGATACGGATGCAAAAGCCGCGGTTATGTTTTCAACAATCCGCGGCAGGCTTACCGATGCCGTTGACCAGGCATTAGCTCTCTCTGAAGGGATCGTCAATGTGGCAGAAATACAGGATGCGGGATTTACGATACCGGAGAAACCAAAAAAAATCCGCGATCATATTTACTCAGAAAAATTTTCCTGTCCGGTCGATAATATCTCACTTGCCGAAATAGAACCGCGTTCATTCTCATTTAACTCGCCTCAAGGCGCATGCACTACCTGCAGCGGAATAGGCACCATTCTCACCGTTGATCCGCTTCTTGTGATACGGCCGGAACTCTCGATCACAGAAGGAGGAATTTTACCCTTCGCACGGATGTTTTTCCACGACACATGGTTTTCGCGCGTTATTTCAACGGTGGCTGAACGTTTCGGCATCAACCCCCGGGCGCCGCTCCGACTGATGAGCGCCAAGCAACGGGATATACTCCTCTACGGCACCGGCGACGCGCTCTACCGTGTCGTGGGCACAAACCGTTTCGGGGACAACACGGCAATTGAAGAAAAATATATCGGCATTGTCGCGGAACTCAAGCGGCGGTACACGGAGTCTGAATCGGATTTCGTTCGGGCGGAAATAGAGAAATATATGCGCGAGGAAATCTGTGCCATGTGTGCGGGTAAACGTTTAAAAAAAGAATCACTCACGGTCTCCATAGACCGCTTCTCGATTGCGGACGTAACGGCACTTTCCATAACCGATTGTCTGGAATGGATAACAATGCTCCTCACAAAAACATTGAGTGATACGGAAAAAACGATTGCGGAACCGATCGTGAAGGAAATCAAGGCGAGGCTCACATTTCTTCATGCCGTCGGACTTGATTATCTGACGCTCGGCCGCTCCGCGATGACGCTGTCCGGCGGTGAAGCGCAGAGGATCCGGCTCGCGTCGCAAATCGGATCGGGATTATCCGGTGTTCTCTATGTATTGGACGAGCCTTCCATCGGACTGCATCAAAAAGATAACTCTGCCCTTATCCATACACTCAAAATGCTTCGGGATCTCGGCAATACGGTTATAGTCGTGGAGCACGACAGGGAGACCATGGAAGAAGCAGACTGGATCGTCGATTTCGGTCCGGGAGCAGGAGAACACGGGGGTGCCGTCGTTGCCCAGGGGGGGTTAGATAAGATTAAAGCAACGAAATCATCCATAACCGGACAGTTTTTAACCGGTAAGCGGACGATTTCTCGGCCGCGGCAGGAACGAATCGGTCTTACCAACCGTGACGCGCTGACCCTCGTCGACGCGAGCCAAAATAACCTCAAACACATCGACGTAAAATTTCCTCTCGGAAATTTTATCTGCGTCACCGGCGTCTCCGGCTCTGGCAAATCCACACTTATCGTTGAAACCCTGTACCGGGCACTACTCACTCACTTTTATCCGTTTACCAAGGATAAACCGGGTGCATACAGAGAAATAACGGGCTTAGAAAATGTTGATAAGGTTATTTTAATTGACCAGTCGCCTATAGGACGCACTCCCCGCAGTAACCCTGCCACATATACGGGGATATTTTCCGTTATCCGCGACATATTCGCAATGACGTCGGAATCACGCCAACGTGGCTATAAAACCGGGAGGTTTTCCTTCAACGTCAGAGGCGGAAGGTGTGAGGCGTGCGAAGGAGAAGGGCAGAAAAAAATTGAAATGCAGTTTTTATCCGACATTTACGTCACGTGTGAAGTCTGCCACGGAAAAAGATACAACGCAGAGACGCTTGAGGTACTGTATCATGAAAAAAATATCGCACAGGTTCTCGATATGACCGTCGAGGAGGCACTTGTCTTCTTTTCCCACTACCCGGGTCTGGCGGAAAAACTGAAAACTATTGTTGATGTCGGTTTGGGATACATCCATTTAGGCCAGCCTGCCCCGACACTCTCGGGAGGAGAGGCGCAGCGCGTGAAGCTTGCAACGGAACTATCGCGAAGAGCTACAGGAAAAACCGTATACATTCTGGATGAACCCACGACGGGACTCCACTTTGCCGATTTGGAAAAATTACTCCATGTCCTCCACCGCCTGACCGAAATGGGAAATACCGTGATCGTCATTGAACATAATCTTGATGTCGTGAAAAATGCAGATTGGATTATCGATTTGGGGCCGGACGGGGGAGACAAGGGCGGATCGATCATCGGAACGGGAACGCCGCAGGATATTGCAAAAATTCAACACTCCTATACGGGACAATTTTTAAAGAACATACTACAATAAACAAATAATCCAATACTACCAATGCTTCAATATCAAATGAAGAAATTTATAAACGTTTTCTATTTGCTTATCTGCATAGTTTTTTATTTGTTTATTTTCCCTGTTCCGACGTCTGCGGCGGGGGAGTTCCAGGCGGATTATGACGTTCAGTACGCAATTGCCCCGTCAGGACTTACCATCGTCACACAAAATATCACGCTTACCAATAAGGAAACGAACCTGTATCCGCAAAAATATTCGATCGTCATCGACAGCACAAAAATTAAGAACGTCATTGCCTACGACAATAACCAGATTGTACCGACCGATATAAGCCAAAAAGACGGAAAAACGGAGATCGATCTTACATTTAATGACCAGGTTGTGGGACTCGGGAAACAGCTTCTGTTTACACTCCGGTTTGAAAATGGAGACATTGCGCAACAAAACGGCAGCATCTGGGAAGTAAATATTCCCGGCGTTGCCCAAGATGCAGATATCGCAAGTTACAATGTATCGGTTTCGGTACCCCAGTCGTTCGGTCCCAACGCCTATATGACCCCGCTTCCCGCCTCGGGAGGCCGCTGGAACCGTGAACAAATGATGGCAGGGGGTATCAGCGCCGCCTACGGCGCTAGCCAGACTTTTGATGTACAGCTGTCGTATTATCTGGAAAACACAAAAATCACGGGGACGCATTCGGAAATAGCGTTGCCTCCCGACACGGCATATCAAACAGTCGTTATCGAATCACTGGACCCAAAACCCGAAACTATAACCCGCGATACGGACGGAAACTGGCTTGCCCAATATACACTGCTTCCCGGCGCCCATCTTTCCATTACAGCTTCCCTTCGAATCAATCTTCTTCTGCAACCCAAAGACGGCTATACGGACAGTACTCCTGATAAACAAATTTACACGTCGGCACAAAAATACTGGGAGTCAAATAGCCCGCAAATTCAGGCATTGGCCAAGGAGTATTCGACACCGCGGGAAATTTACACCTATGTATCCCAAGCGCTTGCGTATGACTATACACGCGTATCCCAAACGCCGATTCGAAAAGGGGCTCTCCTTGCCCTCGCGTCTCCGAAAAACTCCATCTGTATGGAATTTACGGATTTGTTTATCGCAATTGCACGGGCTGCGGGAATCCCCGCGCGTGAAGCCGTAGGATACGCCTATACGACAAACAGCAGGCTGCGCCCGCTGTCTCTGGTTGCGGATGTCCTCCACGCATGGCCGGAATATTATGATTCAGACCGCAAACTGTGGATCGGCATTGACCCTACCTGGGCAAATACGACCGGCGGCGTTAATTACTTTGACAAACTGGATTTTAACCATATCGTGTTTGCCATCTACGGAAAATCGAGTGATTATCCATATCCTGCAGGATTTTACCGCCAAAACGGCAAAACAACGAAGGACGTCGGCGTTACGTTCGCCAGCGCACCGTTTATCCAACCTACAAATAAACTAACGACAAATATTTCATTTCCGAAACTCGTAACGGCAGGCATCACTGCACGCGGATCCGTAACCGTTGAAAATACAATCGGATCTGCCGTACCCGCCGCCGCCATTACCATACAGTCCGCGCCTGTGGATGTTGCTCTTGCAAAAACGGAAACAAATATTCCGCCCTACGCAAAACTGATCTATCCCATAACTCTGACCGTTCCGAATTATTTTAACGCCGGAACCGGCAGAATTGCTGTAGCCGTAAACGGAGAAACACAGCAGTATATATTTACTATTCAGCCGATTACCGCCTACTTTATTATCCCTCTGTTATGTTTTGGTGGTATACTCATTATTCTTCTTATCATGACAGCGCGAAAAATCCAACTATGGAAACACCCAAAGAAACGATAAAAAAACTGCCGCACTCCTCTGGAGTGTATATCTACCGTGACACCAACGGAACGATTCTCTACATCGGTAAGGCGAAAGATCTCAAAAAACGCGTCTCCCAGTATTTTCAGCGCGATGATGCAGTGGGCGCCAAAACCAAACTTCTCGTTTCACAAATATCTACAATTGAAACAATTGTAACAGCGAGCGAATTTGACGCGCTACTGCTGGAAGCAAAACTTATCCATGATAGCGCACCGAAATATAACGTCGTTCTGAAGGATGATAAAAGTCCCCTGTATATTTTGCTCACATTATCCGAACCGTTACCGCATGTTCTCACTATGAGACGGAGCGACCTTCCCAAGCGATTAAAGAAACAGGATGCGCTGTTTGGTCCGTTCCAATCGGCAAGCATGGCCCGGTCGATTTTACGGCAACTCCGGCACACCGTTCCGTTCTGTACGCAGACGCGGCGAACCGGGAAACCCTGTTTTTATTCACATTTAGGCTTATGCGATCCCTGTCCGTCGACCCTTGGCACGGATAAAACAGCATACCGCAGGAACATCTTCAGACTAAAGAACATTTTATCCGGAAAATCGGATATCGTACTTCGTGATTTGGAAAAGGACATGCATGCCGCAGCACGTAAGCAAAATTTTGAAGTCGCAGCAGCTCTTCGCAATCATATCCAAAATCTCCGGTACATGCTGCAAAAACAGTATGACCCTATGGTGTACATGACAGGAGATACGGGAGTGGAAAATATTTACGAGAAAGAACTTGAGTCTCTACGGCAAACGTTACTCCCGTATATTACCAATTTGGCGCCGCTTCACCGGATAGAATGTATCGATATTTCCAATACAGGGGGCAATCAGGCTACGGGCTCACTCGTCGTTCTTACCGACGGACACAAAGATACAAACCAATATAAACGGTTCCGAATACGCAGGCAACAGGCGCCGAACGACGTGGCTATGATTGCAGAAGTCGTAGCGCGGAGATTCGCCCATCCGGAGTGGAGAGCACCGGATTTGTTTATTGTTGACGGGGGCAAGCCTCAGGTGAAAGCAGCCATTCCGGTAATGCCCACCTTACCGATTATCGGTCTTGCCAAACGGTTTGAGGAAATCGTTGTTCCTCGCGGAAACGATTGGAAAATTATCCGAATTCCGTACACCAGTGACGCTCTCCACGTTCTTGAGCGCATCCGCGACGAGGCCCACCGCTTCGCCATCACCTACCACCGCTTGCTTCGCAAAAAGGCATTTGGTACCATTAGGCCTTAGATGAAGCATATTATCCGCGTGTTTTTGTTTAACGTTTTTGCCCTATGGCTGTCTAGTCAGCTGCTTCCGACCCTCTATGTGCCGCCTGGGTATCAAACGGTACTTCTTGCCGGATTTACCCTATCCATGCTGATGCTTATCGTAAAACCTATTCTCAAAATTCTTTTTATCCCGATCAATATTCTCACGTTCGGACTGTTAAGTTGGGTTATCAACGTTATAGTCATTTATTTATTAACCATCTTTGTTCCGGAAATCTCCATCCGTCTTTGGATATTTCCGGGTGCAACATGGGCAGGATTTATCATTCCGCCAATTCATTTTACGTATCTTACCGCAATGATAGCATCCAGCCTCCTTATCACTATTATTACTGATGTGCTACACTACGTCAGCGAGGATTAACGCGTCTTCGCGTTATCCTGAGCGAAGCGAAGGACAACCTTATGCAAAAAAAATCTCTTGAAACTACTCGTAAACATATCGTCTGTATCGGTGGAGGAACCGGAACGTTTGTCGCCCTCAAAGGATTAAAGCACTCACCGCATCATTTATCCGCCATCGTAGCCATGAGCGACTCGGGTGGATCAAACAAACGGATCCGCGACGAATTCGGACTCCTGCCCACATCTGACCTGCGGCAGTGCCTCGTAGCTCTTTCCGATGAAAATGGAGGAGCAGGCATTTTGCGGAAGCTCTTCATGTACCGGTTTGAAAAAGGGAAGGGCATCAGCGGCATGACCTTCGGAAATCTTTTCATGGCAGCCCTCTCGGATATTTTAGGATCTCAGGAAGCCGCCATCCGAGCCACGGGGAAAGTACTGCGTATTCAGGGAACAGTTATCCCGGTTTCATTCACCAATACCAATCTGGTTGCTGAATACGAAAACGGTCAAATACTGACCGAAGAGCATCTGATTGATGAACCGCACCATGATGGCACAGTAAAAATATCCAGGATCTATTTAAAGCCTGTGTCGGTACCCAATCCTGAAGCCCTGCAGGCAATCGCCAATGCCGATCTTATCGTACTTGGACCGGGCGATCTTTTTACAAGCGTCATTCCGAACCTTCTCGTTACCGGCATCCCCGGGGCAATTGCTTCCTCCAAAGCAAAAAAGGTCTACGTCGTGAACCTCATGACAAAATTCGGCCAAACATACGGGTTTACTGCCGCCGACCACCTGCAGACCATACAAAAATATATCGGCAAGTCCGTCGACGCAGTTGTTATAAACACCGCGCCCTTGCAAAAATCAGCACTGACCGTCTATGCAAAATATCATGAATTTCCGGTGAAAGATGATATCGATCCTTCACAGTCACTGACTGTTATCCGGGCCGATGTTGCAAGCCGCCAGGAAACCCTAAAATCAAAAAGCGATTCACTCGTTCGGAGCCTCATCAGGCACGATTCACAAAAACTTGCTACAATACTCTTGGAGTATCTTTCTGGGGTCAGCATATGAAAATTGCACTCCTAACCATTCATATCATCGTTACCGTTATTCTTATTACCCTCATTTTATTACAAAACAGTAAAGGAGGATTGCAAAGCGGTGTCGGCAGCGGCGACATGTACAGAAGCCGGCGGGGAGCGGAACGTATCGTATTTTCGGCAACTATCGTCATGTCCGCATTGTTTCTGGCAACATCGATCGCCAACCTAGTTATCCGCTAAACGACGTATGAGCTTACTTCAGAAGGGCCGGCTAGTTTTCTTAATCGCGCGGGAACTGAGCCATAAATATACAAAAGCACTCGTTCTCGGTTTCGCCAGCGGCCTCGTTCTTTCGCTCGGGTTTTTCCGGCTCTTGCCCCTCATCAAACAGGAATGGTTTATTCCTATTGACCGAATAGGCATGGTCGGCAATTTTACACCGGCAAATCTCCCGCTTACCATCCAACAATATATCAGTGAAGGGTTAACAACCGTGAAAGAGGACGGAACGCTTGCCCCGGGCCTTGCCACCAGCTGGACCGCAACTGACAGCGGAAAAACATTCGTATTTACGCTTAGGGAGGATGCGACGTGGCATAACGGAAAAAAGGTAACAGCAGCGGATATCAATTACAATATCCGTAATGTCATCTTCTCTCCGATAGACCAGTTTACACTCCGGGCAAATTTGAAAGCACCGTACAGTCCTTTCCCTGTCGTTGTCTCCAAACCACTGTTTTTAAACGCTCTTGTGGGACTGGGGAAGTACCGTGTTTCCAACATCCAGCTCAAAGGAAACTCAATCGTCTATTTAAAACTTGTGCCTGTAGACAATGTCTTACCGCACGAACGTGAATACCGTTTTTATGACACAGAAGTAGAAGCGATCCTCGCGTTTAAAATGGGAGATGTCAATGAAATAGATGACCTCAGTACCCCGGCAGATCTTGCCAAATGGGGACGCACAACCGTTACTCCTGAGACGAACTATAACAGGATTATTTCCGTCTATTTTAATACGACCGATCCGCAGGTATCAGAAAAAGAAGTCCGGCAGGCGTTGGCATACGCCATCCCGTACCGAACTGACTTAGAGCGTGCCTACTCCCCAATTTCAAAAATATCGTGGGCGTATTCCGACAAAACAAAAAAATATACGTATAATATGACTGAAGCCAGAAATCTATTCGGCAATACAAAAGAGGGATCATCGTCTGCGCATCTGACCATTTCCACGTTTGCTCCGTATCTTTCTGACGCACAGTCGATAGCCGCCAGTTGGACAACATTGGGAATAAAAACCGACGTGCGCGTCGTGAACACCGTACCTGATACGTATCAGGTACTGTTAAGCGCCCAGGACGTTCCTCCAGATCCGGATCAGTATCCGCTCTGGCACAGCACGCAAACCCAAACCAATATCACCAACTATATAAACGTCAAAATTGACAAGCTTCTCGAGGACGGCCGGCAGGAAATGGACACAGCGAAACGCAAAACTATTTACTCAGATTTCCAGCGGTATCTCACTGAAGACGTACCCGCGGCATTTTTATACTACGCAAAATCCTACACGGTGAAACGCAACTGATGTCTTATTCGTAGTGCAGGGCATCAATAGGCGATAGTTTGGAAGCCCGGTAGGCAGGATAACTGCCGAATGCTATACCGATGACAACTGAGAAACTTACCGATTCGACGATCGGGATAACCGGCAAGCCAAACGGCACATGCACGACCTGAGCTATCACATACCCGATACTGATCCCCAGAATAATGCCGATAACACCTCCTGTGACGGTTAAAATAACCGATTCTATAAGGAACTGTGTAAGTATATCCCGCCGTGTCGCCCCTATTGCCTTAAGAAGTCCTATTTCTTTCGTCCGTTCAGTTACGGTAACAAGCATAATATTCATGATGCCGATCCCTCCGACCAGAAGCGATATGCCCGCAATACCCGAAAGAACAACGGTCAATATCCCCAGGACATTATTAATCGTCTTAAGAATATCGCGTGAACTCGTTGCAATAAAATTATCTTTAATTGACTGATCCGTAATCGTATGTCGTTCAAAAATGAGCGCCTTTGCGTCCGCTTCCGTCTGGTCCAGAAAACGCGCATCTTTCACATCGACATAGACTGCCTGTACGTAATTCACACCGAATATAATCCGCATGGCGGTAGAAATGGGAATATAGATCGCATTGTCCTCCTGGCTATTTTTTGGTGCGGTGACGCCGATGACACGGAACGGCTTCGTGCCGACTTCAATACTCTGTCCGACAGGATCCGCGCCGTCGCCGAAGAGATCCTTTACAACTGTAGGTCCCAGGACCGCGACGCGCGAAATATTGGCATTGTCATCATCGCCCACATAACTGCCGCTTGCCATCACAATACCCAGGATGTCCTGCGTGGACGGGGAAATTCCCAGAACAAATACGGATTTATTTTGACCGTTTGCACTGACCGTTTCGTTTCCCGCAAACCGTGCGCCAACTTCGGAAACGTTGGAAATTTGTCCGGGATCACCGAGAGCCTTCACGTCGCCGGTCGTCAGATTGATGACACCTGTAGACGCGAAAATGAGCAAATTTGCGCCGAGAGAAGAAAACTGGCCGTTGATAAAGTCAGTCGCCCCCTGAGAAATAATGAGGATGAGGATGACTGCCATAATGCCGATAATGATGCCCAACATCGTCAGGGCAGTGCGCAGGAGACTGCTGCGCAGCGAGGTAATCGCGGTGCGGAAAATTTCCGTTATATTCATACGTTTTTTTCTTTCTTTACATTGACGTTTGCCTCATCAGATATAATCAGTCCGTCTCTGATATGGATCGTACGCTTGGCGTAATCGGCGATATCTTTTTCATGAGTAATAACGACGATTGTATGTCCCTGGCGATTTAATTCCCGGAAAAACTCCATGATTTCATGCGAGGAAACGCTGTCTAGATTTCCGGTAGGCTCGTCAGCTAAAATGATTGCGGGGTTCATGACGAGCGCCCGCGCGATTGCCACCCGCTGGATTTGTCCGCCGGATATGTTATTGGATAAATTTTGTGCCTTGTCTTCCAGATGCACGAGCGCAAGGGCTGCCATAACCCGTTTTTTCCGCTCTTCTTCAGGGATATTTGCATACATCATAGGCCGCTCAACATTTTTATAGACGGTTGTCCGGGGAAGCAGGTTAAACGCCTGGAACACGAATCCGATTTCCTGATTACGGATGTGAGCAAGCTGATCGTCTGTATATTTACTTATATCTTTATCTTTCAGAATATATGTGCCGGTCGTGGGCGTATCGAGAGCACCCATAATATGCATGGTTGTTGATTTTCCGGACCCCGACGGACCCATGATTGCAACAAATTCTCCCTGAACAATGGTAAACGATATTCCCTTGAGCGCCTCGTAAAATGTGTCTCCGGTCTTATATTTTTTGGTGATATTTGAAAATGTGATAAGAGGTTCGTGTTTCATGCATACGGCTCCCTTAATTTCCGGTGAGCGACGGGGGCGATGTAGTTGATGTAGCTCCCAGGATAACTTTTTCCCCTGCAGTCGCGCCGGTAACCAGCTCTGTGCGGTCTGCCCCCTTTATTCCCGTGGCTACTTTGACAAATACCGGTTTACCGTTTTTATCGATCGTCTGTATCGCCTTGACACCCTGGTAGGGGCGTATTGCGGCGTTGACGACGGTCAGTACATTTTCATGCCTGTCCGTAGTAATAGAAAGGTTTGCGGTCATACCCGGTTTAATAAGATCGGTCCCGTCATCCACGGAGGCGAATATATTGTAATTAACAACCCCCGCGACATTGGTCCCGTATTCATCGGCCTGAATAATTTTCCCGGTAAAGGTTTTGTCTAAAATTGCGTCAAACGTAATGGTGGTAGTATCTCCAACTTTAATTTTATTGATATCAACTTCATTAACGGCCGCCTCCACGGTAAGAGTCTGGCCTGTGGAAATGATTGAAACCGGCGCGGCAGCCCCGCCGATAACCTGAGGGACAGCACTCACCAGCGTCCCCACAACGCCGTCTAGATTGTGCACAGTGCCTGATACCGGCGCGGTTACAACCGTATCCTGCGTTGCCTCGTAGGCGGTGTACGCGTTGGTCGCGGCTGCCCGGGCACTTGCTATCACGCTCTGTTGATTTTTGTAGTTTGCCTCCGCCGCGAGCCAGTCATCCTGCGCCGTCGTAAAGGGCGTCAACACCCGGTTTCCGGTGTTGGGGCTGTCATCGGGATTCTGATAGGTAGAATTTTCCGCAATATCCGTATACACTTTCCACGCACTGTACATCGCGGACTGCAGACTAAAAAGCACTGCATTAGCCGCGTCCAGCTGACTTTTGGCAGCAAGATACGCGGAAAACGCCGCCTGTTTTTGTTGAGGCGTTGCGGTACTTGTCACTTTAAAGAGTTTAGCACCAGACGCCACACTGTCCCCGTTTTTCACATAAATTTCAGCAAGGATTCCTGTAGTGGGGGAAGGGATATCATATTCCCCTGATACTGCGACGTTTCCGGTTTCCGTCACCACTTCCGTAATCGTTCCCCGGGTCACGGTATCAAACGTATACTGCGGTTGATTTCCCTTAATCGCCTTATACACGATAAATACAACAAGAAGAAGACCCAACCCCAGAAATGCCTTTTTCGTCCGGGAAAGACCCTTCATCCACAGACCAATCCCCGCAAATTTTTTCTTCATAGAAAGCTTCCTCATTATACGATTGCACGTTTTCTTCATGAGCGCAAGGTTGCGTTTTATTTAATGATATACTCATTCCTATGGATAATGGCAAAATAAACGGCTCAAAATTTCCCGCACTGCAATACCGCGATTTCCGGCTGTTGTGGATAGCGCTCTTAATATCCAATATCGGGTCGCAGATGCAGTTTGCCGCCGTTAACTGGCATATTTATGTGCTGACCCATTCAGCCGTTGCTCTCGGACTCGTAGGGCTTGCCCGGTTTATCCCTGTTGGCATATTTGCACTCGTAGGCGGAAGTGTCGCTGACGCGCATAACAGAAAAAAAGTACTTCTTATAACACAAACGTCCCTCGCTATTATCGCTGATTCTGGCCGTAACCACGCTCAATCATACGGTAAACCAATTCATTATTTACACGATAACTGCGCTTTCCGGCATTGCTCTTTCATTTGACTCACCCCCGCGGCAGGCGCTCATCCCAAACCTCGTGAGGCGCCAGCATATTCCTAATGCTATGAGCTTAAATACGATTATGTTTCAGGCCTCTCAGGTTGCCGGTCCAGCTCTTGCGGGTTTTGTTATCGCCGGACTGGGCGTCGGGGGCGCGTACCTTCTCAATGCCATATCATTTTTTGCGGTAATCGGCGCGCTGCTTCTCATGCATACAAGCGGAGAAATCGAGGGCGCCAGTGCCCCTGTATCACTTAAGGCTATGTGGGAAGGTCTGGTGTTTGTAAAAAGCAAAGTCATGATCTGGTCTACAATGCTTCTTGATTTTTTCAGCACGTTTTTTGCATCGGCGACGGCACTGCTGCCCATTTATGCCCACAGTATCCTGCACGTGGGCCCTGTCGGATACGGATTTCTTTACAGCGCACAAGCGATCGGCGCAGTCCTCGCAGGATTTTTGATTGCGCATGCCGGTACTATTAAAAAGCAAGGAAGAGTACTGCTGATTGCAGTATCAGTTTATGGTCTTGCAACCATAGTTTTTGCGTATTCCACACTGTTCGCGCTCTCATTTTTCGCGTTGTTTATGGTCGGTGTCGGGGACAGTGTCAGTTCCATTATCCGCACTGTTATACGAAATCTCGTGACGCCGGATTATATCCGGGGCAGGATGACCTCCGTTAATATGATTTTTTATGTCGGGGGACCGCAGCTTGGCGAATTTGAGGCGGGCTTGTTGGCATCTGCCGTCGGCGGACCGCTCTCCGTTGCCATCGGGGGATTGGGGACACTGATTGTCGTTGGCATTATCGCGGTTACAATTCCGCAAATACGCACGTATTCCCACGAAGCATCAAGCGGAACATAGATGTGTTATCCACGTTTTTTCCGCTTTGTATCGCTCTCCCGGTCGGCAATGAGGAAACAAAGAAAAAATAGGGTGATTTCGGCAACAAAAATCCAGACATACGGGTACGGAAGTGTTCCCTTGTCTCCATTCCATAGGGAGATAAGGAGAACGCTGATAAAAATAAAGGCTATCCCGGATTTCGGAACAAAATACCAAAAATCTATCATCGTCAGACTGCCTTCCCGTCTCAACTACGCAATCCTTACGATCAGTAGGGACGTCAACAGTAAAATAACAAATGTGCTGACAAACCAATACCCCAACAGCGCTGCCGGCACGTTAAAGAGAAGATAAACCGGCAGGGTAAAAAACACAAAGGAGGTGGAAACCAAAACGTCTGCAAAAAATGTTGACCGCCTCCAGAAGCCCTTCGGTAAATAGTCTTTCAGATAATAATAGATAATCGCAAGGGCCATACCGCTCATAAATGTGAGGATGGTCGAAGTAATCATAAATTCCGGCGGCGGCGGACCGGCTGTCGGCATCATGAATTTACTCCAGACGCCCAAAGACTGCGGCATCGTGTAGTATTTCATAGTCCAGATGATTTCCACCTGCCGGACAACGGTGGCGATAATCGTATACAGAAGACCGACCAGAAGCACTTTTCCCCACTGAATCTTACGTATCCATTTCATCATATGCCCTCCTTCTGTATTAGTATAACAAATGCCGGCACTATTGGACTACGTCGGAACGTATTACGAAAATTACCTAACTAACTTTACGCACTACCATTACTACTCGGTGTCGTGAAAGCTGAATACCTTTGTCAGTTGAAAATTCTTTAACATATTTTTGTAAAACTACTTTATCCTTTTCTGAATCAAAATCTTCAAAAATAGGAACGCCCTGTAAAAATAAATCAAAATCTTCATACGAAGGGTAATATTCAAAATAATGATAATTCTCTGCAAAAACAACCTGAAATCCTAATTCTTGAAGCTCTTTTACATTTTTATCCAACGTTGAAGTATCCCATTTTCCATAATTTTGCCCTCTGCCAAATATTTTTTTGAGCTCTACTGTATCCATCTCTCCTATCCCAATCTCAAGATAATACCCGTTGGTTTTAAGAATCCTGTAATATTCTTCGTAGTAAGTTGGTCCTCTTCTACAATATGCAATATCGAAAAAAAAGTCCTCAAACGAAGTATGGTTTGCATCTTGTAAAGAATATTCAACATTTTTACTTCTTGGATCTTCATTGAAACTTTTTGCTATATCTAAATTTACTTTTGAAGTGTCAATTCCATATACTTTTTTGCAAAAAGGAGCAACGGAGAGAGTAAATTTGCCATCAGCACAGCCAATATCTAATGCTACTTTCTCTTTTGAACTCAATCGTAAAAGCTTTTCCTTAAAAACCTTTTCAGGATCACCAACCGGATATACACTTTTATAGAGTGGCCCAGTTCCGTATCCATAACCCCCGAATTTTTGAGCAACTTTATCGTAAAAATTTGTTGTCATACGACGTTTTTAAAACGTGGCTGGGAGACTAGGATTCGAACCTAGATTCCAAGATCCAAAGTCTTGTGTCCTACCATTGAACGATCTCCCAAATGAAGAGGTTTTATTTTGAGCGGCGTACGGGAATTGAACCCGTTACCTTCTCCTTGGCAAGGAGACATTCTACCGGTGAACTAACGCCGCGCTGTGCCGAGACTAGGAGTTGCACCCAGATAACATGTTTTTCAGACATGCGCCTTGACTACCTCGGCCATCTCGGCAAAACAATTAAAAGCCTTTTTAGCGCTTTTCTGTTTGATATTATACGATAGTTTTACGTCTGTTGTCATCACACCCCTCTTTGATCAACGTACTTTGTATTTTCAATCACTGAATAGTTGTCACTCTTGGACAGGGGGCAAATGTGCAATAGGGGGCCACTCTGCCGACATACGTGCCGTCCAGACACCGTTTAACATCCGCAGTACATATAACTCGCTCACCTGCTGGTTTTTTCAGAAAGAGCGCCGGGGAAGGGGTAGGGCTTGTAAAAAGGAACTGAGTCTGAGTAACCCGTTCTGTTTTAAGATACAGAACAATCAGCACAACGAGTATCAGCAAGGCTACCAAAATGATTGTTATACCTTTTAACCGAGTACTCATATTGCTAAAGTAAGAATGTATTCATTATACTCTAATTAGGAGTAGTTAAAAATTCTGCTGATTTGTATTATAGGATTTATTGTTACTCAAACATACCCATGAATCACATACGGTTAAGCGGAGAGAAAAAATTCTGGAAGCGAAAATCATTCTTTTACCTTCCTGTTCTCTTTTTCATAATCTTCATATTTATATTCAGTTTTACTGCCGCCGGGCATGCCCAAGAATTAATAGGCCCAACGTTCCAATATGCCTCGATATCATCAAAAATATTTGTGCCTCCTATAAATTCCCCGTCTCCTTCACCGGCATCTCCCTCTGCCACAATTGCCTCATCCTCATCAACTATTACATCCAAAGGTCTAATGCATTTGAACTCAAACCTGAATGCTAAAATTCACAATTACTCACGGCCTCAAAAGCTCAATTACGTTCCCGGGGAGGCAATTGTGCGGTTTAAAAAAGATAAACTTGATATTAAAAGTTTGTTCGGAAAAGCACAGTCATTAGTATTCGGATTGCACTATTCTTTGCAAAAAAAAGATGAGATACAAAATTCCAATACGCAGGTATTTCAATCGGGAAAAACGACAGATGAGCTGGTGACGGAGTTAAAGTCAGACCCGGACGTAGAGTCGGTACAGCCAAACTACATATATACACCGGCGGATATAGGAACAAATGATACCTATAGAAATCTGCTGTGGGGTTTGGACAATACCGGTCAAACAGTCAATGGGACTGCAGGAACTGCCAACGCGGATATTAATGCTCCTGAAGCATGGGCTATAAGTACGGGGAGCGGATCTATTATTGTCGCAATTATTGACTCCGGCGTGGCATACAACCATCCTGATTTGGCCGCCAATATGTGGGACGGAACAAACTGTGTAGACGAGAACGGCGCGGCTCTCGGTGGTTGCCTCCATGGGTATGATTTTGAAGACAACGATAAAATACCTCTGCCCGACAGCTCTTCTCACGGAACACATATAGCAGGAACTATCGCCGCAGCGATAAATAACAACAAAGGAATTATCGGAGTGGCGCCCAATACGCAAATCATGGCTCTCAAGTCAAGTTTGACAACCGCCGAAATAGTAAAAGCCATCAGTTTTGCACAAAATAACGGTGCCAAAATCATCAACGCAAGTTGGGGATCAACGACAGATGATCCAGTCCTAGAAACTGCCATAAGCAACTTTAATGGTTTATTCATTTCTTCTGCTGGAAATTGCGGCGATGCATCCAGCTATACGTTAAATGGTTGTACAAGCCAGAATGAGCCGATGTATCCGGCAAGCGACAATTTATCGAATGTTATTTCAGTCGCCGCGACAGATCAGAATGATGCGCTGGCATCTTTTTCAAATTACGGTGCTAGCACCATAGATGTCGGCGCACCCGGAACAAATATTTACAGCACATTAGCCGATTCAACAATGTTAGACGAAACATTTGAAGAAGTTACAACACCGGCTATTCCGGGCGGATGGACAAAAGGGGGATCCGGAAATAATTGGGGTACCGTATACGACGGCGCCGGCGCGGGAAATGTTCTGATAGGAGATCTTGCGTCGCTGAGCGCGCCTTATGATTACGCCAACAACGCAGATACGAATGTTACTTCCGCCCAATACAATCTCTCCGGTGCAAACGGCGCAACTATCAGCTTCGATACCGCATGCAACACGGAATATACTCTGAGCAGCTGGAACGATTACATGGAACTTGAATATAGTTCTGACGGCATTAATTTCTCCCCTGCAATTGATCCGTACACCGGTCAGGATTTTCAATGGAATCAGCCCTTTTTGGACCTCTTAAACGGCTTCACCGATCCCGGCGGTTTCCCGTCGTATTTTTTTGAGGATGTCAGTATTCCAAGTCAATATCTAACGGGAAATTTTCAATTCAGACTCCGCTGGGTAACGAATTCGTCAGACAATGCGTATCTTGGCTGTATCGTTGACGATATAAGCGTTTCTAAATTCGGTGACGGATCCGATGAACAATACGGTTTCAAGGATGGTACCTCTATGGCAGCGCCGCATGTGGCCGGACTGGCCGCCTTACTTTGGGAATATCAACCGGATTTAACATGGGCCCAGGTAAAAGACAGAATTTTACAAACCGGTGATTCAATAGCCGCCCTTAGCGGAAAAACGGTCACGGGAAAACGAATAGACGCATATAATGCTCTAAATGGATTAGATCATCCTCCCACGACAACTGATGGTTCTACCAGTACCAATAAAGATGTGCCTGTGGTAATTACGCTAGGCGGCAGTGACATCGATCCCGGAACGACGCTGACGTATTCTATTGTTTCAGGCCCGACAAACGGTACTCTGGGAACTATTTCGGGCAACCAGGTTACATACACACCGAACGCGCATTATTTCGGCAGTGATTCATTTACCTTTAAAGCAAACGACGGAACGTATGACAGTAATACATCTACTGTTTCAATAACAATAAACGACGTTAACACTCCGCCTGTGGCTGATGATGACACTGTTTTTACCCAAATAAATAACCCAATTACCATTGATCTTTCGGCAAGCGACATTAATGGGGATCCGCTTACATTTTCTACTGTTTCTGGTACGGTGAACGGAACGTTAAGTGATATCACGGATAACCAAATTACCTACACTCCCAATGTAGATTATCTCGGTCCGGACTCATTTACGTTCAAAGCCAACGATGGAACAGACGACAGCAATATTGCCACTGTTACGATTACGGTAAATCCGCCTCCAGTCATTACAAATCAAACCAATACTCCCCCTGACCAAACGAGCGTCACAATTACGTGGGATACTGACCATCCCAGTACCAGTAGGGTCATTTACGATACCGTCTCACATCCTTCCCTGGATGTTGCCCCAAACTACGGGTACGCAAACTCTACAGGAGAAACAGATGATTCTCCTAAAGTTACTTCGCACTCCGTGACAATCAACGGCCTTTCATCGGGAACCACATATTATTACCGTCCTGTTTCGCACGGATCTCCGGAGGTCGTCGGCGACGAGGGGAGTTTTTTAACCCTAGTTCCTCCTCCGCCTGGTCCGAACTCAAACGTTTCAAACCCCCAACCTTCCGCTCCTGTCTGCGGTGACGCGCGTCCCGCGACTGCACCTGACCTTTTCCAAATCAACGCAAACAAAACAACGGCAAAGCTTTTTTTCACCCCAATCTCCAATACCAACATATTCTATATAAGTTACTCTACGAATCCATCAGCTGAAGAACATGGTGCCCAAATTACGCTGGGCACAGACGGAGTCCAAAACTTTACCGTGCAACTGCTGAAGGCCAAAACGACGTATTACTTTAAAGTCCGCGGTCAAAACGGCTGCATGCCCGGCTCCTGGAGTAATAGTATGCTCGTGAATACTCAGGCAAGATTCGTTTCAAAAGCAGTTCCTTTTTATGAGAATGGTTCTCAAAAACCATACGCTGTACCTCTTCCGGTTCCTAAAAAAACAGTTAAAAAAACGACAAAAGTTAATACGGTGCAGGCCGCTCCCAGTCAAGCACCTGTCGTAAATACAACGCAGGAGGCCCCCAGTCAAGCACCTGTCGTAAATACAACGCAACCAGTTCCCGTCGAATCTCCCGTAACGAATTATACTCAACCCATTCCTACACCGACACCCGCTCCGAAGAAAACATGTTTCCTGTGGTGGTGCTGGTAGACAAAGAGTCATCTTGTCTCTTCTTTCTTCTCTGATATAATCGCTTCACCGTGACATATAAAAATACTAAACTTTCCGTTGCCATTCTCTATTATGTCGGAACGCATGAAGACGACGAGGACACACTCGACGGGGTCAGGGGAATCGAAAAATCGCTTAAGCGCACTGGCCACACCGTCGCGACAATGAGTGTCACGGGTCAAAATTGGCTCAAGGCACTGCACATACCCGGGGATATTGTGTTTAATTTCGTCGAGGATGAGCAGTGGACCCTCTATGAAAAAATTGCCCAGGGATTGGAAAAATTACACCGTGCACAATTCGGTCATGATCTCTCAGGACTCAAATTCGCTATAGAAAAATCTCCCGTGAAGCGTGAGATGGTAAAAAAACATATTAATACGCCGCGCTTTAAAATATTTTCCGCGCATTCAAAACGCATTGATCCGGCAACATTGCGGTTTCCCGTCATGATAAAGCCGTCCCATCAGCATGCAGGTATCGGCATTTCACAACAATCGGTTGTCACGAATGTAAAAAATTTCGCGGCCCAAATACAATCCCTTATTCACGAATATCCGGGTGAAGTAATTGCAGAAGAGTTTGTCAGCGGACGGGAAATACATGTCACAGTTATCGGAAACGGAAGGGGAGTCATTGTATTACCATACTGCGAAATACGGTTCAAAGGAAAGTTTACAAACCACTGGAACGTCTATACGTATGATGCAAAATGGGCGAAACAAACATGGGAATACGCAGACGCACGCGTCTTGGCACCTGCAAAAATTCCGCACGTACTTCAGGCTAAAATAAAAACGCTGGCACTGCGGGCATACCGGACATTCATGTGCCGTGACATTGCGCGGTTTGATATGAGAGTCAACGAAAAGGGAATTCCGTTTATTATTGATGTCAATATGAATCCAAGCATCAATTATTACGATAAACAGGACGCGACGCTTGCTTCCGTCTATGCGTTCGGCTGGACATATGACCGGTTTATCGAAAACCTTCTTGCCATCACATACGACAGAGTCCACAAAGATCAGCTGAAGGATAAACGGCTGAGGAAATAGATGCTGACACTGATCAACAAAACCCAGAAAACCGCCTGCGCACTGACGAGCTCCTTTAACGGAGTTTTTGTAGCCAGTCCCGCAAAGAAATATCCGAAAATTGCACTGCCGCCGGCCCAGATAGGGATAAACAACCGGAGCGTCTGGCCGCGGTCCTGCAGTTTAAAAATAAATATCCAGACGAGTACGGCAGTTACGACTGCATACACGAAAAACGCCGTATTTTTATGCTGGCTGTCGACATACCGCTGGTAGAAAATATACGCCAGCGTATCGCAAAGAAACGACGCGACAAAGAAAATAATATCAATTATCATAGGTGCCCGCTGAGGGATTTGGACCCCCGACCACTCGCATGTAAAGCGAATGCTCTACCACTGAGCTAAGCGGGCTTGTGCTAAAATTATACCATGCTGCCTTCCGAATTTCTTGATAGACTGCGCCTCGCGTTCCCGCCAAAACGGGCTGACTCCATTTTGCACGGACTGCGCGCGCGCAAACCCACGACTTTTCGGGTCAACACACTCACATCTACAAACGACGACGTTGTGATGGCCCTGACAAACGATGGGTGGTGGGTTGAGCCGGTTCCCTGCAATACGCATGCGTTTATCGTCCGAACACAGGGCGCCAGCAGGATAGCATCTTTACCGGTTTTTACCCAGGGCAAATTATATCTCCAAAGTCTTTCCAGTATGCTACCGGCGCTTGTGTTAAATCCAGAGGGAGGGGAGTCGGTCCTGGACGTTGCTGCCGCGCCGGGAAGTAAAACAACGCAGATGGCGGCACTCATGAATAACTACGGCTCCATCGTTGCAAACGACATAAGTCCGGTGCGTCAGGAAAAACTCAAGGCAAACCTACGGATCCAGGGAGTAACGAATGTCACGATTTCTCAGATGCCAGCCCAAATGCTTCCGCAGAAATTTTCAGGCCAATTCGATAAAGTCCTGGTTGACGTACCATGCACCATGGAAGGTAGGTTTGATGAAACAAATCCTAAATCGTACAAAAACTGGTCGCAGGAATATGCCCTTGCGTTTCCCGCCCGCCAACTTAGTATTCTGCGAGCTTCCATAAAATGTGCTAAGCCGGGAGGGACAATCGTTTATTCCACCTGCACGATTAATCCTGAGGAAAACGAAGGGGTCATTGAAAAAATACTGAAAGAGGGGGCAGTGGGTAATCTTCCCGTACAAATTCCGGGCTTCACCTTTCATTCACCCGGCCGCGTGGACCCCACCGATGACCTCGAAGGCTTCTTCATCGCAAAATTACAGAAACTCTGCTAGAATGTAAAGCACGCGGACGTGGCGGAATTGGTATACGCGCAGCCTTGAGGAGACTGTGCCGTAAGGCATGCAGGTTCAAGTCCTGTCGTCCGCACAAGACAAGATGGCACCGTTGTTAAAGGTGCAAATAGATTGATAAATCGGGCTTTTTATAAAATAGGTAGTGATCTGTCTTGTCTTCCTCTAATATTTTCATTTTCTTTTAGCTTCAAATTGGTTCAAGTCCTCTCTTCATTCATAAAGTTTTCACTTCTTAACATGATTCCGGATTGGTATAAATTAAGTGCTAATTGTGAAACAACATGAAACAATCTATTAACCTATCAAAATTAGATTCAAAATTTGTTGTCACTCAGCTTTGTAGAAGTTTTCCTTAATAGTCTTTTTAACAAAATCAAATTCTTTTTTGGTGACATCTTTAAAATCCCATTTATCCCGAAATTTGTGAAATTCTTTAAGTTTGGGTTTATTGTCTTTAAATATAAACCGTAACTCATCCGTTGCGTAAGGTGTATCCTCAGTGTTGGAATATATTTCAACTCTCCCGAACGTTCTATCAGTAACACCCATAAAACCCTCTTCGACAAATGACAGAAAGTAAGGATGCTTTTTTACACAACTCGCACATATATTACGACCAGTCGAAGAAAACCTAAAAGTCCTTTTACAATTTCTACAGATACTATTTTCAGACTTTTTCATTGCCTTAATTTTCTAAATAGAGGGGTGCTAACTCGCTTTCAGGACATAATACGTTGCTTTGGCTTTACCTTTTCTGTCAATAAGACCAAGCTCCATAAGTTTTTGGAAATCCATTGTGCGGGTTGCTTTTGCTCTATCTGTTAGTGTTGCATAATCGCGATCAGCAATAAAACCATTTTTCTTGATGTATTCAAGAATTTTAAGATGATATGGTTCCAGTCTAGTATCTGGCGTGGTACCAATTTCCGGCAGAAGTTTATTGACCCGTAAAAGCTCATCTATTAAACCCCCAGTAAAGTACTCTAGCCATTGAGTAAAATCGATAGTATTAATCAATTCGTTATAATCCCCATATTCTCCGACAGTTTGAAAATATTTGGTGACATTTTGATTGTAGTAATTTTCAAAACTAAAAAGGTTAAAGGTATTTAATCCCATTTTAGCTAAGAGTACTTTTGTGGCCAATCTAGTAGTCCTGCCATTGCCATCCATAAACGGATGGACAATGACCATTTCTTTATGAAAAATACCGGCCAGAATTAATGGGTCAACTTTTTGACTATTTTCTTTAATATAGGCAATAAGATCAGTAATTAGTTCTTCCACCTTTTCAAAATCAGGGGGTAGATATACAGTTTTTCCAGTCCTTGGATCGTTAACAACGACCGGCTTTTGTCGAAGCTTCCCAGATTCAAATTTTGAAAGTAATCCATCTGTAACTTGTTTGTGAATGTCAAGAATGAGTTTTAAAGATACTTCAAGTTTGTTAGATTCAAGTAATTGATTTAAGTTTTCCAATGCCTGATTGTAATTTAATACCTCTTTTTCGCTATCGCGGATATTGGCAGGTCTTGACTTAAGGACCCTCTTTACTTCAGTCAAGGGAAGTGGATTCCCTTCAATACTCGTTGAGGCATAAGTGGAAACCTCCCGAGCGATCTTTTCAAACTCTACTAATACTACTTTAGGAAATCTGCGGTCATTAAGGCCTCTGACGAGATCATTAATCTTGGTAACATTGGCCAGTAGTTGATCAGTAATGGAGTACTTAGGAACAAACATATCTAGTCAAATAATAGGCGATTATTAGTCGATTGTCAATAACCAGAAATTATTTGTGTCCTTCGCTGAATGATTTTATCCAAGGGACAATTGATTTTTTGAAGGACACGATTACATCCATCTTCAACAGCGGATAGAAAACAGAAACCCCCTGTTTGGACAATCCCCCTAAACCTGTTATACTTGATAGCCTATAACTATGAATGCTGAGGCACCTACTGCACTAAATTTTCTCGTTCCATTAGCTCTGGATACGGATTCACATGGTCATCCGAATATATACGGTTTTATCAGCGATACCAAAAACCCGGAAACGGCTCATCAATTCCGCAAACTTATTCTCATTTGGGGAAACAAATATACTCTTCTGTATCCTGAAAAAACGTTTCCGACCAGTCTTATTCGCAAGGTTGAAGGAATATTCGAGCATAAAAATGGTAAAACCCTTTTCCAGGAGGCTACTGTCTGGTTTCCGGACAATTCCAAACAGTCGGGAGCTACGTGCGACGTTGCAATACTGGAAGGAATGCAGGTAATAGACGAAACAATGAATAAAACTATAACAGTTGGTTTCTCCGGGGAATCGTACTCATTTAAACGTTGACCCAGACATGGTTATCTGGTCATTGACCCCTGAAAGCCAGGATAACAAACTTTCTCCCGTTCTGCCGCCTGGCCTGAGCCTGCAGAAAAAATACCGGTGTATTTGATACTGGTCCAGACAGGGCATGGTCGACACAGCGCTGGTAAACCCGGCATCCGCGACAGTCTCTATGGCCTTCACATCATACGCGCCGTACGGATACGCAAACGACACAACGGGTTTTCCCGTAAGTTCCTCTAAAGTCTTTTTACTTTGATCTACCTCAAAGGTCACATCTTTTTGCGGCAATCCTTTGAGCCATGCATGATGCACGGTGTGCGCGCCGATTTCTACCAAGCCTCCGTCGGCAATCTCCTTCACCTGGGCGGCCGACATATTGTTCGGATACCCTAAAAACCCGGTAATAATATACTCCGTTGCTTTAACATGATATTTTTTGAGAATCGGGTACGCATCCGTATAGAAATCCCGGTATCCGTCATCAAAGGTCAACGCGATGGGTTTGGCGGGCAGCGTAATCTTGCCGCTTAAGGCATCCGCCACCTCGGCGTTGGTCATAAACGTATACCCTGCTGCAATAAGGGTTTTCACTTCCTGCTCAAACGTATACGGGGTAACATCGAGAGACTGGCGTATCGTATCGCCTTTGTCCTGCACATATTCAACATAATGATACATAAGAATAGGCACCCGGATCTTTTTCGGAAGCACCTGGACAATAAATGTGTCTTGTGTATTCACTCCAAGCACGCCACCGTGATTTATCCATTGACGGACGTCAGGGGGGATCGTGTTTTGCTGCACTTCTATACGTTCATCACCCAAAAGCCTCCGGTACGTTCTGTCCTCCTGATATCGTGCGGCTATCCATATCAGACCTATGAGGACCACAACCGCTCCTCCGATTGCAGCTATCTTCCAATTGCCGAAAAACCATGAGTGTTTCTTTTCTACCTTTGCCATAAGTGCCCAGAGGGAGACTCGAACTCCCAAGGGTTTCCCCATATGCTCCTGAAGCATACGCGTCTACCAATTTCGCCATCCGGGCCTGCCTGCCATCAGGTAGGCTTCTGGTAAATTATAGCAGATTTGCGGTACAATACGACTGATTGCCGGGGTGGCGAAATGGTATACGCGCAAGACTTAAAATCTTGTGAAGGTAAAACCCTTCGTGCGAGTCCGAGTCTCGCCCTCGGCACCGGGACGTAGTTCAGTTGGCTAGAACGCACGCTTTGGGAGCGTGAGGTCGGCAGTTCAAGTCTGCCCGTCCCGACCAAGTTATCTTCGCTCAACCGCGGTCCCGAACCGCATTTCCGGAGAAATTTCCTTTAATCCTTCATCAATCGGATGTTCACGGCAAAACCCGATTTTTTCCGTAATATACCGCTCGTTGTAAATCGGCACATACGCAACACCATCCCATGTCTCGACTGTGGCAAAGTGAGGCTCATGGGGATGCACCCCAAAAATTCTTCTCTGACGCTCAAGCCAATTGGATTCCGTCATAAGAAGCCCATCGACATGAATCTCATGTGATCGCTCGAACAAGGACGCAGATTCTTCAAGCCACTGTCTAATTTCTTCAAAATTATCTCCGTCATTAATAATCACTGCAACATCCATTTCCATATTACCCGACGACGGTGGGCGCCCGTACAAAAATGCGCCGTAGCCAATCTGAAAACCTATGAGGTCTTGCATGTTAATCTCACTCATATGCGAGGGTATTTTATCATATCGCCACAACAAGAATGCTATAATTACCGTATGAATCCTATTTTTCAGCAATACAAAAAACGTATTGATGCGTATCTTCTGAAATTTTTATCGGAAAAGTCTCAGGCGTTTTCCGGGGTCAACCAGCTGGGAAGCGACCTCATCGATAAATTGAAATCTATTGTTGTTGCGGGCAAAACTATCCGGGGATCGCTCACCGTTCTCGCCTATTGTTTTACCAACGAAAAACCCTCCGAGGACGCCATCAAACTGGCAGCAGCACTGGAACTTATTCAAACCGCCCTGGTTATCCATGACGACATTATGGACCATGATGATGAGCGCCGCGGCATTCCTTCGCTGCACGCGCAATACAAAAGCGAGGCACTCGCGACATGTGCAGGTGACGTATTATTCTTTATGGCCTTTGAACTGCTCGGTTCAATCAAAACCGATGCAACGACGCTGGGCAGAATTATTCGTTTGGTCGGACGCGAATACCAGTCCGTCGGCGTTGCACAGATGGCAGACGTCGCTCATGCGGCAAAAACGAAACTGGAACTATTCAATCTCTACACATATAAAACCGCCCGATATACATTTGCAGTTCCTCTGATGCTGGGGGCAACGCTTGCAGGGACAACAAAAGAAACGCTCCGATATTTGGAATCATTTGGTGTATCTACCGGTATCCTTTTCCAAATTCAGGATGACCGGTTGGATCATGAAAACAATCCATTTACTGATCTCGATATCGCCGCATATACGAAATCAGCGGAAGAATCGCTCGCACGTTTACCAATCCACCAACAAGCGAAACAAACTTTACAAAATCTGCTACACTTTGTAGTAACACGAACAACATGAAAAAAATTCTTATCATTTTTATTGTTGCTCTCCTTCTCTTTACTGTTCTCTATTACGTCCGACACCCGATAGGTGAAAAGGCAATCATCAACGGACATACTTTCCATCTTATGCTCGCAATCACTGAGGGGGAGAAAGAGAAAGGACTTGGGTACCGCGACTCTTTGGCGGCCGATGGCGGCATGCTTTTTGTATTTGATCACCCGGATCGCTACGAATTCTGGATGAAAGGCATGCGGTTCCCGCTGGATTTTATCTGGATAAACGGCAACAAAGTTGCGGATCTCTCGCGTAATATTCCGCAACCGGTTAATGAGACCGCTCAACCGGTACGCCTCTCGCCGAGTGTCCCGGCGGATAAAGTACTGGAAGTCAATGCCGGTACGATTGACCGCGTCGGTATAAAAGCCGGTGACCTTGTCGAACTGTCCAATTAATGCGCTCCTGGAGGGAATTGAACCTTCATCTAACCCTTAGAAGGGGCTTGCTCTATCCGTTGAGCTACAGGAGCCGCAGGTGTATTATATCAAGAAACGAATCTGATATAATAATGCACACGCGGCATTAGTTCATTGGTAGAACGCAACTTTTCCAAAGTTGATGTGAGGGGTTCGATTCCCCTATGCCGCTCCATGTATTTCCTCATTTCCCTTATCCTTGCGGCTTGTGCTTTCGTCAAACCGGTGTACGCCATCTACAATCCGACGGGTGTTCCCAATAACAAATTCGGTATCCATATCGTAGACACCAATGATATTCCCGACGTGCCGCCGCTGATCAACAGCACAGGCGGGGATTGGGGATACGTGACCATGGTGCTCTCCGATGACCAGCGCGACCACGACCATTGGCAAAACATTTTTAACCAAATGCGCCGGCTCCATCTTATACCGATCATCCGCCTTGCAACACACGTAGAAAACGGCGTGTGGGTAAAACCTCAAAAAGATAGGTTTTACGAAATTGTTACTCTGCTAAACAGCCTCAATTGGCCGACGGAAAACCGCTACGTCATTCTTTACAACGAACCGAACCATGCCGATGAATGGGGCGGGGACCTGAATCCCGAAGAATATGCGGAATACCTTACGACATTCGCAACAGCACTCAAAGCAGCCAATAACGACTTTTTCATCCTGCCTGCGGGTCTGGATGCATCTGCCGCCGACAGCGGCACGGATATGGACGAGGCAGCGTACCTTACGCGTATGATCGGGGCAAAACCCGAAATCCTCACGATTATCGACGGGTGGACGTCGCACAGCTACCCAAACCCCGGATTTTCCGGCTCACCTTACGCCACCGGCCGGGGGACGCTGACCACCTACCAATGGGAACTTTCGTACCTTAAAACACTCGGGCTTGCACGGGTGCTGCCGGTATTTATCACGGAAACCGGCTGGGAGCACAGCGAGGGAAAATCTACTATTCCCGGTTTGCTTTCGTCCGACCAGGTGGGGGAAAATTTTCGGGTAGCCGCCGAAAATGCATGGAGCGACCCGGATATCGCAGCGGTGACCCCGTTTCTTTTCAATTATCAGGATACACCGTTTGACCATTTTTCCTTTAAACAACTGGGGATCGACGCTTTTTACAGCCAATACTATGCCTATCAGGCAATCGTCAAACCCAAGGGCACGCCCAAACAGCATGAATCGTATAAACTCCTTGCTGATTTACTTCCCAAAACACTGGTGGCGAGCTCCACGTATACGTTTTCCGCATCGGTGGAAAATAACGGACAGGGGATACTGGACCCGAAAGACGACTATGAACTGGTTGTGAAAGACGGCAGCCCACTTTCCGTTTTTATTGATCCGTTACCTATTGTGGAGCCTAATGGTTCCGGCACAATAACTATCCATCTCAAAACTCCGGGCCGGGCCAGACCGTTTCCTTTGACTGTGGCACTTCACCACAACGGACAGGAATTCGTATTGCAACAGCGTACTATAACCCTTGTGCCTCCGCCGTCGGCTGAGGTGCACGCAAATCTGGGCTGGAGAAAAACCAGCGATGCAACGGACGTCACCATACTTCTGTACGATAACGATATACTTCTGCAAAAATTTACCGGCCTGACTATGAAAAACGGGGTTGTACGCGCCGAAGGACTTACTAATATTATTCCTGGGAATCCATACCGCGTGGTCACTCTTGTGCATGGGTACTTACCGCGGCAAACTATTACTGCACTTGGCCCGCAGATAACCACACTGTACCCGGCGAGGTTTTTGCCTCTCGATTTTAATAACGACGGCACGTTCACGTTTGCCGATATTCTTGCGCTCATCCGCTTTTCCCCGTGGACCGCCATCCTTCGCTTCTTCGGGCCGTAAAAAATGATATAATTATCCCATTGGTGACGTGTGCCGGACGGTTAGGCACCTCCCTGTGGAGGAGGCCATAACGGGTTCAACTCCCGTACGTCACCCCAAAGTGTTTAAACTACCAGAATGCTCCAAAGTTTGATATACTCGCTGTCATCTTATGACACGAACTCCAGATCAATGGTGGATCCCGCGTGAATACTCATATCATTATACTGGTGAGGTAAATCAGGAATCTTATCTTAATAGACTTAATGCTGTCGATCGTTCGTATTTAACCAAACTGCTTAATCACCTCAAGTTGGTGGGACACGCATTGCGAACACCCGTTCATACTCTTGGCGTGGGATCAAGTGCAGACCTCGCGTGGCCCCAATATCGTGACGTTGACTTACTTATATGCCCACAAAACCCAAAAATTAGAACCCTTTTTATCGACAATGGAACGGCGTCTGTAGATGCCTATAAACATATATTCGAATCGTGCGATATGACGGTGATTCCTGTATCAAAATTGGATACAGTCAAACTCAATAGATACCAACTTGTAATACTAGGTGACGGGCATTTGATAAACGTCTATAAAAACCGATCTGAATTAAAACTCATTCAATCAACAACTATTCCTGTAATTGGAATTTGCTACGGTTTCCAGATATTAGGCGCCGCTTATGGACTCACCTTGGAAAAACTTCCTATAAAACGTCAGGGCGACCTACAAATTACGCTGTCAACAAATCATCCCATGTTTAATAACAAATCTATCATGACTGTTATAGAAAACCATTTATTTGCGATTAAAAGTTTAAAGAATAATCCTAATGTTATTTGTCATGCTGTGTCACCAGATGGATACGAAATCATCGAAATAAAAGGGAAACGGCAATACGGATTTCAATTTCATCCGGAGATGGATACAAACCATCCTGACGGAGCTATTGTACTTAATAACCTCATCCATTACATATTTAAAAAGGGGACACAGTAAAACATATGATCAAGGTTATCCTCTTTGATGCAGATGGCGTACTCCTCACGGGTACAATGTTCAGCACATATTTGCAACAGCATTTTGGGCTTAGTAAGGATTTCATTCAGCCATTTTTTGATAACGAATTTCAAAAATGTTTAACCGGAGAAGCAGATATCAAAAAAGAACTGCCTAAATACCTTAAACAATGGGGGTGGAAAAAGAGCGTCGATGATTTTTTGACGCTCTGGTTCACGTCAGAGCATAAACTGGACCGCGACCTCATTGCGTACATTCAGACACTAAGGAAAAAAGGTGTCACGTGCTCCGTGGCAACCAATCAGGAGAGGAATAGAGCCAACTACATGCTGTCGCACATGGGGTTTGAAACGTTATTCAGCAAAATTTATGCGTCATCGCACCTTGGTCATAAAAAGTCAGATATTATTTTTTTTGAGAAGGTGATGAGCGATTTGCCCTTCGTCCGGAAAGAGGAAGTGCTCTTTTGGGATAATTCTCTTCGGAACGTTGAAGTGGCAAAAGAATTCGGCATTCATGCTGAGTTGTATACGTCTTTCCCTGACTTTCAGAAAAGAATGGAAAAATAAGTAGCGTTAATTTAAATCAACTTGATATCATCAGGAATAAACGGAAGCCGTTTTTTGGCAAAGGTTAACCATGTTTCAAGTGTCGTATATTCCGGTGCGGAAAACTTTAAACCATAATACGTAGTCCGTCCGTCTTCTTTCCGTGTGATTACGTTGTCTTCAACTGCTTTCTGCAAATAATTCACGAGGGTTTGTCGTGCGACTTTGCCCTTGGAGAAGCGCGCCAGATGCTTAAATTGCACCTCATGACGTTTAATGAGGGGTTTCAAGATGATTTTTTCCGTATTTTCCATTTCCTGTCTGTCTAAAAATTCACCCCGCTTCACTTCTAAACTTGTTTTGAGAACCGAAATAATGGAGAGGCACAACGCTTCATACACAAATGATACGAAATGATTCAGGTTTTTCCGCTCGAGGGAATAGAGGAGGTATTTATAATATCGTGCTTTCTGGGTGTGGTAGTAGTAGGACGTGCTATATAAATTCTTGGTATTCAGTCCTAAACTCCGTAGCAGGACGTGTTCCACGATTCTACAGATCCGTTTGTTGCCGTTATTAAACGGATGCAGACCGTAGAGAGCCGTATGGAAGACGGCAATTCCCGTGATCGTCTGGTGTGCGTTCAGATAGCTGATGAGTTCTTGCACTCCACCTTCAATCTCTGTATATGGCGCCGGAGTATAGTCACCTACGCGGATAAGGTCGTTATCCCTCCACGTGCCGGATTTATATACGGTAAAATCCGAAAGATATTTTTTAAATATATCGAGTCCCTGCGTCAACTGCCGATGAATATCCAAGAGGAGTTTCGGAGTTATTTCATTGACTGAAAACGGCTGCTGATTCATCGCACGGAATGTTTTAGCAATATTAAAAAACTCCAGCTGATCGTAGTCTTTCTGTGTCAGTTTTACTTTTTCTTTAAGTTTCTTTCCGACAAAATCGTAGGCGGGATCAGAGAGGAGAAGATTATACACGTCAGTGGCCTCTTTCATCGTCAATTGTGAGTTTTCCGCTTTGGAAATAGCGAAGGACGCCAAGAGCTCATTCTTGCTGATGAGCGACCGTTCAACCTCAGGATTGAGAAATACCTGTTCGTATTTTGATAGTTCTGTATCGAACGAAACGATTTCATTATCTTTGAACGGCAGAATTTCAGGAACCAGAAGAAACTGGGAGAGGAACGGAGAGGCAAACGGTTTAACGATGGTTGTTTCTGCCATAGAATCAGTCTAAATTCAGTCTAGTTATTAGTCTAGTTATATCAGAAAATAAAGTCAAGCTAGTGCAAAAAAGGAATCCGATACTGAGTCCAATCTGCGGTACGAACGTTGTCCAGCCAGTCACCCAAGAAATGAAACTATTTTTGAGGTTGAGAAAGTTGCACAATAAATACTTCATCAAAATAGCCTTCTGATGCGGATCTACCTATCCCCATTAATCCCTCAGATCCCTGCCTATACAGGACTGCATGGGTAACAGTATGGAGATCCTGACGGGAAAGAGCCTGATCAACTGTCTCACTTTGACCATATTCATCATCAGGAACATCAGGGTGGAGATACGCCGGTCCGTAAATTCGTACTGGGCTTCTTTGCACATTGACAGTTTCAAGTTTATTATCACGAAGAACGTATAACTCTTGACGCAGTGACCCGTGACCTATCGCTTCACTTTCATTTTCAATGAGTGAGTGATTTCTAAATTCCTTAGAATCCGCCGTTAGATGTACGTCAGACTTGATGATAAAAGGTTCCAATATTTTCAGAAATGGAAATTGACGGACAGCGTCCTGATAGGTTAAAGTACTGACAACTCCGTCAATTTGTTCCCTGTTTCTCATATATCGAGCTGAATATAGTTCTAAACCAAGTATTTGTCAATCTTATAGTACTTATGTAAACCACCCTAAACAAAAATCGTCCTCATCAGAAACATCTCCCGCACCATTGATTCTAACTGGGTATCATTAAGGACCCTAGAAAATCAATCGGCCAAACAACCATACTATCTGATCATGTTACTAGGTAATTTAAAAAAACCAAATTACGTTGTAATCAGTGCGCTCATACTCGGAAGTACGGTAAAACCAGGAGCTTTTTCAATCCTCATATGCCGTTTGCTGGAAATGCCTTCCGTTGAAGAAAAATCACTTTGATCATACAATGCCCTCAACGATACTGCCCCATTACTAACAGGAATTCCCTTTAACATTGATGACCACTGTGTATATACGCCGGTTACATGGTCATAAATATGAGAAGGAATCTCTGCGTACAGATTTCCATGGTGCTCCGACAATAAACTCCACGCCTGATGCAGGAGCCAGTCATAAACACGTACGGAATCCGTGATGTAGGCAGGCATCGTTCCAGCACCAGGAAGCCAAAATATATCACTCGCTCCCTCGTAATACCCGGCATCTTGAAGCGTTTGGCGAGCGTTATCCCACGTATCCTGATAAAACACGTTGCCAACAACCCGAAAAACGTGATGCCTGCTATCCCGAATTTTTAATTTTTCCGTACGGTCGTCACCCAGACAAATAGAAAGACTACAATCAAGTAAATCCTGCCTTGCTAACTTCGCAAACCCATCACCAAATCCCATTAAGTCTATAAAGACTGCTGGAACACCACTCTCTCTGCGCACCTGAGCTACTCCCCTTGGACCATCAGGATGAATTAACTCAAATAAACGTGCTTTATATGCATCAAGTGATGATGAATGCATATACCACGATTTTTGATGTGCTAACGATTCGACAATAATTTTTTCTTCCGCATGCTTACATGCCTTTGCTATTGCACTATAATCACTTGGAAGAAGATCTGGAAGATATTCTCTAGTCATAAACCAATATTATAGGTTATAACAATAAAATATGCCAGTTAAAGATCTATACGCCTCCTTCAAACCTCCACCTCGAGGCGATCTAATTCAAACTAGTTCGCATATGGTCCAGAAGGTGAATCCTAAAAACCTATAGTTTGACAATTAAAGAAAACGCATATAAAATTAGTGTCGCTATGGCAGATGAAAAAGCACCAAAGCCAATACCCAAACAATTACTTAACGAACTTAATGACCAAACAGCCCAACGGTTAAGCCAAAGGACAGGTTCATTCTTCTTTCCACAATTCAATGGACCAGATGACCCTAACGGATTTCACGCATTCGAAGCAGGAAATTTGGGACCAACTGATCAATTCGCCAGGACTGCTTTGGCTCAAGCCACAGCCGAAAAGCTACCAAATAAATCTGTGCCTCGAACAGGCGAACAAAAGTATATACCTAATTCAGGAGTAATATTCAAAGATCCTGTACGGCCCTTTATTCAGTCCTACCGTCCGACAAGAGAGGATAGAAAAAATGAACTCCTAAGAGAACGGGAACGAATAGAAAAAAGATTACGAGAACTATCACGCGGGAATGTCGGTAAAAAGACTCGTGAGCAACGTAAACTTTTATACGGTCGATTGAAGCAAATTAATAGTAAAATTTAGGGCTTCTCTATATATTTGAGACTCGTTCCTCATAACACCTCCTCTTCCATCCTATTTGACGTAAAGCAAGTTCGCATGGCGGCCCGTAGGGGAACCAAAGCAAAACCTCACTGACTAGATCAGGGTGTCGGAGTGGGAGTGTCTGTCGTTGTGGGTGTCGGAGTCGGGGTATCTGCTGTACCGGTTGGAGTTGGAGTCGGAGTATCGCTGTCTGTAGGATTCGGGGTAGCGGTGGGAGCCACATACTGTTGTCCGCCCGTCGTCACGACGATATCAAAATTACTGCTTGTATCAAGAGACGTGGAGGAGACGCTTATATCGGGAAAGTCAGAGCTAAGTACCGACTCCATATCCGCCGCAACACTTTCAAATCCGGCTTTAGCGGCAATGGACGAGGCAGCGATGTCATTCGGAGCGTTTCCGGTTTTTATATTGTCGGGATTATAGCCTGCGGTCTTTAGACTCGCGGCCACCTTGCTTGCCTGACCCGGCATACCGGTGCCATTTAATACCTGGATTGTTACAGACATCTTGTCAATTGTTGGTGTCGGAGTGGGTGAAGGAGAGGGTACTTCAGTGACGGATACCGCAACTTCCGTCGGCTTATTTGATTTATTCCTGCGGATAAGAACTGCACCTATGGAAAAGGCGACAATAAGAACCACGGCGATCAGAATGATCGGCCGTTTGCTTTTTTTCGTAACAGTCGGCGGATTTGAATAATCCTGTGTTGTGTTGTCCATAGTACAATGTCGACTATTACATATATAGCACGATTTATTTAGATTGCAAGTACAATAAAACAGTAAAATATTCTTTCTGGACTCCTATCCCGAAATGTGTTACATGTCGTACTATATGGTAAGTGAAGGCGGGGCAATCGATGTCAGTGACGAGGGTATAGAAATTTGGAGTAGGTCGTGGCAAACGTACAAAGAGAGGCTATTTCCGGACGATAAAGACGCGATTCCCTCTTATGCACTTGCACGACGATTACAACATACTAAATATTGGCGGTCGCTTCAATATTGGTTTACACCTGCTCATACGACGTTTGATGAAAATGGTGGCAACTCCCAGCCTCTGACAGTGGATAAGCCGATTATCGGGATACATGAAATTTTTAAACCACACACTGCTGTTATGGACATCGGATGCGGCGGTGGCAGTGCTGCCATTGGTATGGCGCGAGAAAATCGAAAAACAGACATTATAGCAACGGATTATGAGTTAGGTAAAAAAATACCAATACCTAAACACCACGAGAAAAACCTAAAGTTTCAACAGGAAGATTGGAGAAAATTTACATTACCGGATAGCTCAGTTGAT